>NZ_BPET01000055.1 GCF_019654915.1 Shewanella sp. MBTL60-007
CTTTTGGTATGTGAACTATTTTTATTCTTTTGCCGCACCGATCTGCTATAAACAATCTACCAACCCCTTAGTTTTCCTATCTTAACGGCTTTAGCATAATAATTTCATTGAATAATGAACTGGTCTGATTTTCAACCGCTTTAATTAAAATGAGGTTGTTAACATAAACGCCAGAGTTTCTATCTCCCGATATTATCTAATACTTTTAAATGCTACAGCCTAATGGATACGTGGATGTTGGCATTTGTTTCGTGCTAGAAAATTCTTGGATTGTTGTAAAGTGAGCAATAGGTTAGCGCTCTTAAATTATCTTGATTTAGTTGTTTTTATTATAGGTAGACCAATAATTTATTCCACATGGAGAGTTAACTTTGCCTTTGCTACCTTTATAGACAGCGTTACTTAAGCAATGAGCAAAAACTTTGCGTCTGTAGCCAAACTTGTAAGAGCTGGTTTTGAGATAGGACAAAATAGGTGGGTAAGTTATGGATATTAAATGTTTGCTAAAAGAGTTTATCGAAGATGAAAGTGGTTTGACTGCGGTTGAGTATGCAATTGCAGGTGGATTGGTTGTTGGTGGTATGATTGCTGCGTTCAACACTTTAGGCACAAATGCCACTGATAAAATTGATTGTTTAGCTTCAGCAGTAAATGGTAATTCAACGGATTGTACAGCTCCTTAAACCGTAAAAAATTCAACGGATTAAAGATTGCTCACTATGATGTGAGTAATCTTTTGCTGAATAGTTAAGGGAATAATATGGCTGATTATCAATTGTTACTTCAAGTTATTATCGCAGGAATATTTTTAGTTTTAGCGATCGTGTTTGATTTAACAAAGGAGAAAATACCAAACTGGCTATGTTTATTTGCAATTTTTTGTGGCTTTTCAATCAATAGTTATTTTGCCCATCTGAGTGGGTTAATGCACTCATTTATCGGCTTTAGTCTTGCCTTCATCATTTTATTTCCAACTTTTATTTTTAAGATCCTCGGTGCAGGTGATATTAAGCTAATGATGGGGATAGGTGCACTAATGGGGCCGCAATTAGTAGTTTGGAGTATCGCCTATGCTATCGTTGCAGGAGCCATAACGAGTAGCTTACTCGTCATTTGGAGATCTGGTTTTTCAGGTTGTTTCAAAACATTAAAAAGATATTGGGACTGCTTTTATTTAAGAACGTATTTCAAGCCTGAAGAAGGTGAAGTTGCAGGTCAAAGGGTGCCGTACGCACCGGCTTTAGCTATTGGATGGCTTTGGGCGTGTTCGCTGAACCAAGACATTAGTTATTTATACTCTTCTATTAGTCACTCTCTATTTTCTTAGGATGCGCGCATGAATATACCTAGAGAAGAGCAATCGCAAAAATCTATCGCTTCAAATAGTGAAGTGCTGCAAATGGAGACTCAACTCGCTCCTCGTCCAAAAACAATTAGTGAAACAGGAGTGTCAGAGTCTTTACTCCTAGACTTAGTGACAAAGCATCTGTTAGCCGCAGGTGTGTTAACGAGAGAGCAACTCGTTAATTTGCTAGGTGTAACAGGAGGTATTATTCAGCAATTGCTAGACACCGCAAAATCTTTAGCCTGGGTTGAAAATAGACAGACAACGGCCGATGGTCAGATGCGTTATGCCCTAAGCGCAGGGGGCGAAGTTCACGCGAAACAAGCATTGTCGAGAAATGGTTATTTGGGCTTAGCACCAGTGCCGTTAAAACAGTATGCAAATATTTGTAAGAAGCAATCGAGTAGAGCCAAGGCGATTACTTTTGAAATGCTCGAAGCGGGGTTATCAGCTTTAGTTCTACCTAAAGACTTACTCTTTAAGATAGGCCCGGCTATGAACTCTAGTCGCCCAGTGCTTATTTATGGTCCACCTGGTACAGGTAAAAGCTACCTGTGCCGTCACCTTAATTTAACCTTGGGAGACAGTGTGTTAATTCCCTATGCATTAGCCATAGGAAACGAAGTCATTCAAGTATATGACCCTGAACTGCATCATAAGGTTGGAGGTGGCAGCGAAAGCACGAGTTTAAACCTAGCTGAGGGGCATGATCCAAGATGGATAAAGTGTGAAAGACCGTTGAGGATCACCGGTGGTGAATTGACCGCCGAGATGTTAGAGGTTCAGTTTGACAGCCATAGTCGTACTTATATGGCTCCACTTCAACTTAAGGCAAATAACGGTATTTTGTTATTAGATGATCTCGGTAGACAGAAGATCAGTGCGAAGCAGTTATTTAATCGCTGGATTATTCCTATGGAAGAGAGAAGAGACTTTTTAAGTCTACAATCTGGTGAGCATTTTGAAATTCCATTCGAACTAATTCTTTTATTTTCAACTAACCTTAATCCAAATGAACTTGTAGATGAAGCCTTCTTAAGGCGACTAGGGTACAAAATTCACTTCGATGCCTTAGATGAAGAGCTATATAGAAAGATATGGTTTCAAGTATGTGAAGACTTAGGGTTGAGTTGTACTGAAGAGGTTTTTCAGTATCTCTTAGTCGAATATCACAAGCGGTACGATAAACCTCTTATTCCATGTTATCCAAGGGATTTGTTAGGGATTATGTCTGATCAAATAAGTTTCATGGAGTTCGAGCCCGTAGTGACTCCATCCTTAGTGGATTCTTCTTGGTCGATATATTTTGTATAAAATTTTAGATTTTGATTAGGAGCGACAAATGAATAATAA
Source organism: Shewanella sp. MBTL60-007 (assembly GCF_019654915.1). Classification (GTDB taxonomy): domain Bacteria; phylum Pseudomonadota; class Gammaproteobacteria; order Enterobacterales; family Shewanellaceae; genus Shewanella. The sequence goes on from NZ_BPET01000055.1 coordinate 2,699, forward strand.
AACAGTCTTATTTGTCATTTTGTCATTAGTCTTTGGAGTTACCGCTGTGTATCTAGCGCAAAGTTGGCTCAAAACAAATACTAAAACAGAAAATGTAGGCACTACATCCAATGTAATTACCATGGTGTCAGAGGTTCCCTTGGGAACGATTATCGAGAGGAAGCATTTGGCCCTTACGCCGGTTCCTCAAAATCTTGTTCCAGAAGGTGCCATTACTGAGATTACCGAGGCTGAAGGTCAGGTCGTAAAGCACCGACTCTACCAAGGAGAGGTACTTCGTAAAGAGCGATTAACTCCGAAAGGTGAGGGAAGCACATTAGCGAGCTTAATAACCCCTACTATGCGGGCTGTAACGATTCGGGTTAACGACGTAGTCGGTGTTGCTGGCTTTCTTTTACCCGGTAATAGAGTAGATATTATTAATATATTTAAAACCACGGGTTTAAAAACGGATATTGTTCTTTCAAATGTAAAAATTCTAGCCATCGATCAGAAAGCGTCAAATGATGAAAATAAGCCAGTGCTGGTTCGTGCGGTGACATTAGAGTTAAGTTTGGAGCAAGCGGAAACTTTAATGATCGCTAAGAGCAGAGGCTCTTTGCAACTGGCACTTCGTAATCCTAATGATACCGCCGTTATAGAGCTTGCCGATATCGAAGAAGCGAATAAAACTGCTGAAAACGATAAGAAAGAGCCTGCTCCACAAGTTGAGCCTGTAAGTGTGGCTAGACTCTCGGAACCCAGCTCAAACAAAGTATTTTTGCTTAAAGGCATGAATGAGCAAGAGATCAAAGTCGACAACTAATAATTAGTTGATAGCAAACATAAAGATTCATGTTTTAAGGAGAATAACATGTCATTCCTTCGGTACTTATCAATTGTTTGTTTATTGGCAATGTTGCAGCTATCAACGGCATACGCTGGCGGCCCAACAGCTGGTGCAAGAGCCGATGTTCAGCGGATCCCTATTTTTAAATCTAGAGTGTTAATGCTCAATGGTCCGATACATCGTGTTTCGGTGGGTAACCCGAGCATCGCCGATATTAAGTTACTCCCTAATGATGAGCTGTATATTCTGGGTAAGCAGTTAGGTAGTACTAATGTAATGATCTGGGATAAAAATGAGCAACTTGCAAGAGTGATGGATATTGAGGTAACTCATGATCTTAATGGGTTAAAAACCAGATTGTATCAATTTCTTCCTACCGAAAAGTTAGGGGTTCAGACCTCTCAAGGTCAACTATTATTAAGCGGGCAGGCTTCCAACCTCCAAAAAATGAATACAGCAGTGGAACTTGCACAGGGCTATGCTGAGGCCGCAGCTGGCGGGCAGGCACCGAGTAAAGTACTTAATATGATGACTATAGGTGGTGATCATCAGGTCATGCTTGAGGTCGTTGTTGCAGAGGTTCAAAGGAATGTCGCGAGACAGTTTGATTCTAAGTTTTTCATCTTTAATCAAGGTTCTAACTTATCTGGCGGTGTAGTTGGTGGAGGCGGAGGCTTTGATCCTGGAAGTATTGGTGGTATCGATGCTAAAGGAATATTTGCACAGTATATCAACGGCGACTTGATGATGAATTTTGCGTTGGATATCGCTAAGCAAAATGGACTAGCCAAGGTATTAGCTGAACCCAATGTTACTGCTATGAGCGGACAATCGGCTCAGTTTCTTTCTGGAGGAGAGTTTCCAATTCCGGTTCCAGGTGAGAATGGGAATACAACCATAGAATACAGAGATTATGGTGTCGGTGTGAAATTTGTACCAACAGTCCTTGATTCTGGGCAGATTAACTTGAATCTAAATGTTGTTGTAAGTGAAATTAGTACCGCAAATAGTTTTGCTATTTCGGGCAATACATCAACCACGTTAGTCGTCCCGTCATTAGTAAAAAGAAGTACAGCAACAACGGTTGAGTTAGCAGATGGGCAAACTATCGCTATTAGCGGTTTGATTAGTGACACTCTTAGAGAAAATATAGATAAGTTACCCGGCTTGGGAGATGTTCCGGTATTGGGGCAGCTATTCACAAGTAAGAGCTTTCAAAGTGGGCAAAGCGAACTGGTTATTCTGGTTACGCCTAGGCTAGTTCGAGCATTTAATCGTAAAGATATTTCCTTACCAACTGATGGATTTGTATTACCTTCTGATGTCGAATTTTACCTATTAGGTAAACTGTCCCACAAAGAGAAAACTGACGATACGAATGAAACACCTTATGAGCCAGTCGAGTCTGATGCGAAGTTAGATGATTCAGGAACTCAGCAGAAATATGGCCATTCACTTTAATTGTCGAAAAGGAGTAAGGCTCATGAGATCCAATGTAAAAGGCGTTAGTACGACTTTTTTTACCGCTTTTGTTGTTCTTTGTAGTTTGACTGGTTGCACTAAAATCAATGACTTTCCTATGGGCGAGAGTCATTACCGCATTAAACAAGTGCAGATATTAGATCCCGCAGCTGCAGAACGTAATGACGGTATTATACTTAGCTTGGAAGGTAACTATGGGCGTGAGGTTATGCAGTCTTATCGTGCAAGTACTGTTAAGCCTGCAACCGCAAGAAGTATGGGGTCGATAACCGCCGATGGTTCAAGTAGCAATTAAATCATAGAGGCTAGAGTTATGGCGAGTCAATTCAGTTTGTTAGTCCAACGTAGACGTCCGAAAAGATATCAATCAGGGGCGATAATCGTCATGTTTACGATAGGATTATTTGCGATTGTTGCCATGGCGGCTTTAGCGTTAGACAGTAGCCATATGTTATTAAACAAAGGCCGGTTGCAAAATGCTGTTGACTCAGCGGCTTTAAGCGCAGCTAAAAAGCTTCAGGATGGTGGAACGCTTTATGATGCAAGAGAAGTTGCTATTAGTATTCTTGCCCAAAATCTTGGTCATGCTGAAAATAACGAAATAGCAGATGTTGTCACTTTGTCATCACCAGATTACAACTCTTCCCAAGTAACAAGCCATGTTGCTATAGAGTTTTCTGCATTGCCTGACCCTTTTGTCCCTGGATCCGATAACAGTTATGAATATGTCAGAGTTAGGGTTGAAGATATTGGTCTGGACAACTTTTTGGCGCAAATTTTAAATTTTGATAAGAAAGTTCGTGCTTCTGCTGTAGCTGGTCGCAGTACCGATATTGAGTGCTTAAATAAAGTTGTTCCCTTATTAGTTTGTGGTGATATGACACAACCAGATGACTATGGGATGGCCCACGGTGGTCTTCATGTTATGAAAATTGGCTCCAAACAAAATCCTACGGATCCAGATATAACTTTAGGACCAGGTAATTTTCAATTACTAGACCTTGGTGGCTCAGGCGGTAAAAGTATAGAGGAGGGGCTTGCTGGTGAGTTTTCTCCAGACGCGTGTGTAAGTGTAGACCAGCAGATTCCAACTGAGCCTGGTAATAAAGTCGGTCCGGTTGCAGATGGTCTTAATACCCGCTTTGGAGAGTGGCCAAATGGTAATCAATTGAATTCTTTAGATCACCCTCGAGACATTAATACGTGCCAGGGAGATAGATTATTAGTAGATGAAGAAGCCAACATAATTAATCCTACTGCTGAGTATTATAGCTATGCGGCTTATTATGGTCAGGATATTGATGAAAACCCTGTACCCCACTCTCAATATTGTAAGACCGGGAATATATTAGACGCATCAGCATATAACAAGGCTGATAGGAGAAAGCTTCCGGTTGTTATAGGAGACTGTACGGGTAAGGTCAATGGTAAAAATGTTGTAGAGGTTAAGGCTATTGGTTGCTTTTTCTTAACTCAGACTGTTGAGCATGCGGGAAATACATCAATCATTATCGGAGAATACGTATCTGAATGTGGTTCCTCGGGGAACGCCTCTTTAGATCCAGACTTTGAGAGTGATAACTTTACCATAGTGCTCTATCGTGATCCTGATAGTCCTGATTCATAGGTGCCATGATGAATTTGAATAAACAGAAAGGAATTGCGGTTATCGAGTTTACGCTTGTATTACCCATTCTATTGTTACTGATATTCGTTACAGTCGAATTTGGGCGAATACTTTATCAATATAGCGAATTAACGAGAATGGCGCGCAGCGCAGGACGCTTTATATCTAATACCGCAATCGTCAATACAACCGGAAATTTACCGGATGTTTTATCTGATGAAAATTGTGATTTTTGTATTAGTAATATGAAACGTATGTTGTTAAGCGGAGATACGCTAAATACCACATCTAATCTCTCTGGTCTTACAAATAGTGATATTACTGTAACTGAGTTTCCTGTTGATAGCGGTATTCTCGTAATAAAAGTGAGCTATGACTGGCAGCCCTTATTTGCAGATAAGCTATCGACGCTTTCTTTTGGACAAGACATAGATCTCACTTTCAATTTGGATGCGAGCTATGCGGTAACAGCGTTATGAAGAAGCAGAATGGAGTCTATGCAGTAGAATTTACATTTGTTGCAGGGATATTTTTCGTTGCACTTTTCGCAGCCATTGAGTTTGGACGTCTATTATTCACCTACAATGTACTCCATGAAGCATCAAGAAGAGCTGCAAGGCTGGCTGTGGTATGTCAGGTGAATAGTGATATCAATTCTATCGCGTTGTTTAATGATGCTTCGATTCTTCCAAATTTAACGGCGAGTAACCTAAATATTAGTTACTTAGCCTACGATGGTACGCCCGCTACGGGGATAGAGATCGACTTGGTGAGAGCTGAAATTACTGGATACAACCATCAATTTCTTGTACCAGGTTTATATCGAACGCTAAATTCTCCAACTTTCTCTACAACTCTACCTAGAGAGAGCCTTGGCATATTTCAAGGAGGAACAACAGACTGCAGTCTGTGAGTAAAAATATAACCAAATAAATAAATACCCTAAGGATTATTGTCTATAGTAAGTGTAGATGTGTTTAAAAAGGGAGGTAGGTTGCGAATGGATAAGCCGTTAGAGCTATGTGTCTCGAATGATAATCAACAACAAGAATTGCCTACGCATTTATGTTTGTCATTTCCTGTTCGAGCCGTTGTGCTAACTAATGGCAACCAGTCTCTTGCGTGGTTAGGTGAAAACTTAAATCAACTTGAAAACTTAGATTGGCAGGCAGCCTCTTATGACCAGCAAAACTTAGCGAAAGAACACAATAGCTTCAATCTCGTGATATTGGTATTGCCCTCTGATGAGATAGAGGCTGTAAAAGCGTTAACTTATGCATCACAGTTCGACTGTGACACGATAGTGGTAGGGATTAATACCCCGCAGAATATTCTACGGTTGGCTTTTCAATATAACGTAAGTGATTTTATTCCTGCGACTTCCCCGTTAAATGAGATTTTTAGCTCATTAGAGAAAGTATCTAACCGTCTTGTTCAGAATGCAGATCTAGCTCCCGTTATTGCCATTATCAACGGTAAGGCGGGTTCTGGTGCGAGCTTTATTTCAGCCAGCTTAGCGGATGTCGTATCTCAAAGAAAAGGGGCTGACTTAGCTTTGTTAGACATGGACTTACATCACGGTACCCTGTCTCATATTCTTGGTGTTGAAGCTAAATACTCTGTTTGTGATGTATTGGCATCGATTGATGAACTTGATGAGATAGCACTAAAAAGTACGATGAGCAAAAAAGGAAATTTGAGTCTATTAGCGGCTAAACCCTTTGAATTGCTTGGACTCGATAAAGAGGTCGACTTTGGTAGAGTTAAAGGCTTAATTTGGAAGTACCGTAATTTTTACAAACAAGTCATCTTAGATTTTTCAAGAGGACCAGAGCATTGGAACTGCGATCTTCTTTTAGATGCTACGATCTTAATTGTTACACAACAAAACATAATGCACTTACGTCAAACAAAGGATTTAGTAAACCAATTGACGAAGCGACTAGGTGTCTCTCCAGAAAGAATTAACCTTGTGGTTAATCGATATAACAAAAGCTCCAATATCAAGATAACAGATATAAAAGAGGCAATCGGTATATCGAATATTTGTACTGTTATTAATGATTATCAGTTATCGAATGAGTGCGTAGATCTTGGTAGAGCAATTACAGAGATCGGAAAAAAACAGCGTATCGTAACCGATATTCGCCTGTTAGGAGACAAAATACTACCGGTGAAAGTGGATGAAGGTAATAGAAAACCGGGTTTTTGGAAGCGCCTTTTAGGAAACTAACATGGAAATATTACAGGAAAGCAGAAGGGTTGATGATTACCAACCATTGACCCAAGAAGAGCAGGATATCAAGGTGCAGCTCTATGATAAATTATTGAGTTTAATGGACCTTTCCCTTATTGAAACCGTTTCAAAAGAACAAGCTCAGATCCAAATTAGTGAAATATGTGGCCAGATTTTAAATGGACTTAACCTCCCCATAAACCTCTCTACCCGTAAGCGACTTATCAGCCTTATTATTGATGAAGTGTTAGGGTTAGGTCCGCTTGAGACGCTTTTAGCCGATCCCTCAATATCAGATATTCTCGTTAATTCCTATGATCGAGTTTATGTAGAAAGAAAGGGTAAATTAGAGTCGGTTAATATTAAATTTCATAGTAACGCTCATCTCTTAAATATCATTGATAGAATCGTTTCAAGTGTCGGAAGACGAATTGATGAATCATCACCTATGGTAGATGCAAGGCTTGCGGATGGATCACGAGTGAATGCCATTATCCCCCCGCTGGCTTTAGATGGGCCGTCCCTATCAATCAGACGGTTTGCCGTTGATAAACTTAATGCTAAACAGCTCATTGATATTGGTTCTGTGACAGAGTCTATGATTGAACTTTTGAAAGGCGGCGTTAAAGGCAAGCTGAACATTTTAGTATCAGGCGGAACTGGTAGCGGTAAAACGACCCTACTAAATATGTTATCTGGATTTATTCCGAGTGACGAACGTATAGTTACCATTGAGGACTCCGCAGAGCTCCAACTTCAACAACCTCATACCGTGCGCCTAGAAACCCGGCCTCAAAATATTGAAGGCAAGGGTGAAGTTTCTCAGAGAGACCTTGTTAAAAACTGTTTGAGAATGAGGCCAGACCGAATTGTAATTGGTGAGGTCCGTGGTGGAGAGGCCCTCGATATGCTAACAGCGATGAATACAGGTCATGAAGGCTCGTTAACTACTTTGCATGCCAATAGCCCAAGAGATGCGCTTGGCCGACTTGAGTATATGGTTTGTATGGCGGGTTTTGATATGCCAGTCAGTAACATACGGACCCAGATCGCGTCAGCAATTGATCTTGTTGTGCAGTTAGAGCGTCAAGAAGATGGGCGCAGAAGAGTGACCAGCATACAAGAGATTAATGGTATGGAAGGGGATGTCATTACCATGTCTGAAATATTCCGTTTTGCTCGTAAAGGGCGAGATGAAGACGGAATGATTATTGGTGAGTTTGAGGCCACTGGAGTCATCCCAGGTTTTCATACCAAACTAAAACAACATGGAATAGATCTTCCATACCATCTTTTCAATTGTGGCGATCCATTTACTGAATTTTAGGGAGCCGACACATGTTTTCTAATCAAGTCATTTTTCTCGGCCTTGTGTTTGTTGCTGTACTCTTTTTGTCGCAGGCACTTTTTTTGCCTGTTTACAGTCCGCAAAGAGCAAACACCGCACTGGTTCGTAAACGTCTAAAGAAGCTCTCTGAAGAATCAGGTGATATTACCTATGAGACTTCCTTGCTGCGTAAAAGCCGTTTAGGAAAACTAGGTCCTATCGGGCGTTGGTTAGAACACTTTCAGGTGGTGGAAAACTTAAGTTATCGTTTGGAGTTAGCCGATTACAAACTGATGGGCCACCAATTTATTTTTCTCGCACTCTTATCCGCATCCATCGTTACATTTTTGACGTGGATGTATATAGGTGAACCTATCGCTGCGGCCTTTATGTTTGTGGTAACGCTTTTCTTATTTAACGTCAAATTAAATCGCGATACTGCAAAACGAATGGACAAGATTGAAGAAAGTTTTCCTGATGCTTTAGACGTATTACGTCGTGCTCTTCAAGCGGGTTACTCTTTCTCTGACGCCATTAAGTTAGTGACAGAGGAGATGGAAGGTCCGCTTGCGAAAGAGTTTAGCTTAATGTTCGCCAATATTAATTACAGTAAAGATACTAAGAGAGCGCTCTTAGGGTTTATTGAGCGGGTTCCAAGTGTTTCTGCTATGGCTTTTGCTAGTGCAGTTATGGTGCAAAAAGAAACAGGCGGTAATTTAGCAGAAAACATTAACAACTTGGCAAGAGTCATCCGATTACGCTTTACGTTTAGGCGAAGAGTGAGAACACTTTCAGCCGAAGGTCGCTTGTCTGCCTGGATCCTTATCTTGCTGCCGTTTGTACTTTTCGCTGTCATTTATATCCAAACACCAGGTTATGTTGGCGAGCTAACGGGTACAGAAGAGGGCAATCAATTGCTTATTTGGGGGGCCATCGGAATGTTTGTCGGTGGTATGTGGATTAGTAAGTTAATAAGGATAGATATGTAATATGGACTTCCTAATTGGTTTATTCGGTCAGTTATTTGATGATCCACAGCATGTTGAATGGGCTATTTACACAGTAGCTGCGATTGCTGGGGTTACCCTCGCGATATCAATCTCTTACTTGATTAGTGGAGTCTACTCACCCATCAGAAAGAGATTGAAACTACTCAATGATGATGAAAAGAAATTGGTCACCCATGATGTAACCGGAACGCTGGAGCATGGCATGGGGGAAATGGCTAAGAAGCCATTTCTTAACTTTTCTAACCATGAAACTAGGCGCCTGCTTATTCATGCTGGATTTCACTCTCAAAATGCTTTAGCAGTTTTCAACGCTTCGCGTTTGTTACTGATCTTAGTCGGATCAATCGTTTCTTTGGTGATTTTAAATCTGTTTCCGAATATTTCGGGTATTTGGACTATTTACATTTTTTGCTTGTTTATTGGGGGCGCATTTATTATCCCCTCTATCGTATTGCAGTCTTTGGCAAACCGCCGTATGCGTCTTCTTCGAGTAGGGTTTCCCGATGCACTAGACTTGTTAGTGGTTTGTTGTGAGGCGGGACTTGGGTTAATGGCGGCTATGCAACGGGTAGCGAAGGAGCTGGCCTTTAGCCATCCAAGCCTAGCCGGTGAGTTGGATTTGGTTTGTAGTAAGGTCAGGGCGGGGTTAACGATTAAGGTTGCGCTGCAGGAGTTTACCGATAGAACGGGGTTGGAAGATATTAAGGGGCTCAACTCCGCAATTTCTCAAAGTATGCGTTTGGGTACGGGGATTGCCGAAACACTCAGGGTTTTTTCTGATGAGTATCGTAATAAGCGGTTACAAGCAGCCGAAGAGCAAGCCGCAAAACTTGCTGTGAAAATGATATTTCCAATGATGTGCTGTATTTGGCCTTCGTTTTTTATCGTTGCAGTTGGCCCAGCTGTACTAAAAGTAATGAAAGTATGGGGACAGGCATTTTAGTCGTTATATTGAAGGATTTTTTAGGGGATGGATATGAGCATGAGATTGATACCGTTTAGTAAAGGTTATAAAGCATCTTTTATTCCACTGGCTAAAGCTTTGCTAATGTTAAGCCTTTTGTTTGGCGTAACAGCTTGTAGCTCTACTCCTGAAGAGGTGCCTGTAGAGGTTAAGGAACCTGAACGCCAAGATTTATTGGATGTTGGAACGCTCTCATCGATTGCATCGGACTTTTCCGCTCCCAAAACGGAAGAGGACGCATTAATTAAAGCCCGAACCGAGGAGCAATCAGGCAACCTTGAAAAAGCATTATACGCCTATATCCAAGCGTTAGATTTTAATGCAAAAAATCCGGAAACCTTTTATCAAATCGGGCGGATTCATACCATGAGAGGCAATCTCGATATCGCCTATAGAGCATATAATGAAGCTCTCAGCCTCGATCCTAATCTAATGATGGTTCATGCAGATCTTGGGGTCATTAGTATGGATAAGCGTCAGTACAGCAAAGCACGTTTACATTTAGAAAAGGCGATTGAACTGGATCAAAACAGACTCGCACAACTTGAGGTTAAGTCAGTTGTAGGAGGGTTTGTGGTACCAAATCAAGATTCTCCGGCACGAGTGTATAATGCTATAGCTATTTTAGAGGATGTTGAGAATAACCATCAAAAAGCTAGAGAGTACTTCAGGCTAATATTAGAGTTACAGCCGCATTCTGCGGTGCTTATTACCAATTTGGGGTATTCTTATTACTTAACGGGTGAACTCAGCATGGCCGAAAAGTATCTGCGTCAAGCAATACGCCAAGACTCAAATTTCGATCGTGCTTGGACCAACTTGGGGCTGGTCTATGTTCGTAAGGGGCTTTATAAACGTGCGTTAGCCACATTTGAGCGGACCATGTCTCCAGCCGACGCCTTAAATGATTTAGGTTACTTCTTGATGCTAGAAGGGCAGTATGAAAAGGCGATTGCATTATTTGAGCGAGCGATAGATACATCGCCTAGTTATTTTGAACAAGCTCAGAAAAACTTGAAAAGAGCTAAAGCTGAGATTTCTGATGAATTTCAGCATGCGGGTTATTGATTATAAAGCTGCGGACTTAAAATTAATGCCCTGTCGACTAGGTTAAGTTTAGCTTTATCGGCTTCTGCGAGGCTCAACCCAATAACAATAAGCCCTACCGAGTAGGGCTTATTTCGCTAGCTTGTTAACCTTGCTCTAGCTCAAGTTGCATTAGCAGCATATCTTCACCATCGAGCACTTTTGTTTGATCACTTTGACAGTGACTGCAAATGACGCTTCGCTCACTATGCTCAGTAGTTTTACCGCAAGTTAAACATGACAGTACCAAGGGTTGGATATTCATTACTAGCTTGGCTTCTCGACAGATCCCCTCTAATTTGAAGGTTTCAAAAGCCGTTTTGAGTAACTCAGGCTCCACACCACTTAAGATCCCAAGTTTAATTTCGACTCGGCTTATCTTGTTAGCGTTATTCGCCAAAGCATGGCGTTCACACTCTTCGATTAATGCCGTAACAATGGAGTACTCATGCACTAGCAGATCCTCGGCAGTAGTTCACCCTGAGGTAAGTCTAGATATCGCGTGCTCCCCCAAGGAGTGTTCAATATCACTTTACCTTTTCGATTTTGGTTGACCTCTCCAATAATGGCTGCTTGCTCGCAGTGACAAAATCGCTTCATAATCTCCAATGTTGCATCGGCACTCTCTCTTGGTACGGCGAGAATAAAGGTACCTTCATTAGCAAGATCAAACGGCTCGAAGCCATAAAGCTCACATAGGCCTCTGACTTCATCGCAAACTGGGATCGCTTCTTCTTTCACATTGATCTCAACATCGGATGCCACAGCCCATTCATTGAGAACCGCAGATAGTCCGCCACGGGTAGCGTCTCGCATAGCGTGGATCTCGATATTTGCAGCAATGAGCTGTTCGACAATTGGCCATAACGTGGCGCAGTCACTGGTTAGATCTGAATCGAGCGTTAGGCCCTCACGAGCCATCAAAATTGAGGCTCCGTGACGACCGATATCGCGAGAGACAATAATCACATCGTCTTCGGCTACACTTTTTACAGATATGCCTTTTCGTAATATACGACCTACGCCTGTGGTATTGATGAACAGTCCATCGGCGCAACCTCGCGGAACCACCTTTGTGTCTCCACAAACAATACGCGCACCAGATTGCTTCAGCTCCTTGGCCATGCTTTCGACGATGGTTTTTAACTTAGTAATCTCAAAACCTTCTTCAATGATAAAGCTGCAACTGAGATACTGTGGTTCTGCGGCCATCATGGCTAAGTCATTAACGGTGCCAGCTATGGAAAGCTTACCTATGTCGCCACCAGAAAAAAATAATGGCGCTACGGTGAAGGAGTCGGTAGTAAAGGCGACATCTCCGTTAAAATGCAAAACCGCCGAGTCTTCTTCGCTACGTAAAATTGGATTATCGAATGCTTTAAAGAACAGATCTTTAATTAGGTGGTTCATCTCTTTACCACCGCCACCATGACTGAGTTGTACGACTTTCTTGGAAGTGGTTTGATTCATTCTGTTACTCCATTATAGCGATAGTAGGCGTTACACGCGCCTTCTGAGCTGACCATGCAGCTGCCTAAAGGGGTTTCAGGTGTGCAACCGCGGCCAAATACCTTGCAGTCCTTGGGTTTGCATAAGCCTCTAAGAATGTCACCGCACTGGCAGGCTTTATGATCGTCAATTTCATCATTGGGTAGGTGTGCAGCAAAAACGTGTTCGGCATCTCTGTGAGCGTATTCCTCTCTTAACATTAATGCTGAAGAGGGGATGGGACCGAGACCGCGCCAGCGGAAATTGTCTCTAACCTTAAAATAACGGTTGACTATTTCTTGTGCGGCAAGGTTGCCATCTTCAGAAACCGAGCGGCTGTACTGATTTTCTAGCTCTGCCTTCGACGCTGCTTTTTGCTTCACAATCATCAAAATGGATTGCATTACATCTACAGGTTCAAAGCCAGACACCACGACAGGGGTGTTATAATCGGTCACTGCAGGGCGATAGACTTTGGCTCCACTGATCACACTAACATGTGCTGGGCCGATAAAGGCGTTCACCTTGACGTTTGGATCGGCCATAACCGCATCCATCGCTGGTGGAACAAGAACGTGGTTGATATGAAAAACCAAGTTTTTTATGTCACGTTGCTCGGCTTGATCAATAAGTACTGCAGTCATTGGAGTGGAGGTTTCGAAGCCTATAGCAAAGAAAACAACGGTTTTATCGGGGTTGTCGGTAGCTATTTGTAAGGTATCTAAGGGATCATAGATAGGCCTAATGTCACAGCCATTGGCACGGAAGTTAGCCAAGCTGCCTTTCGAACCTGGAACACGGATCATGTCGCCAAGTGTCACCAAAATAGTATCCGGTAAACTCGCCAAAGCGGCAGCATGATCGATTCGCTCTTTTGGCATGATGCAAACAGGGCAGCCAGGGCCATGTATAAAGTCGATATTATCTGGCAATAACTGGTTTAAGCCATACTTCATGATTGTGTGGGTATGTCCGCCGCACACCTCCATAATATTAACATTGCCATCGATTAAGCTTGCATAAGCGGCAATTTCTTTCGCTAAAGATCGAATGACTTCAGGATCTCTGAAGCCTTTGTAAAGCTCGGTTAGGGCTATCATTAAGACTCCTGCTGTTCTTGTTCGAGTTTCTCTACAATTTCTCGATACAGAGCTAAGCTCTCCATGGCGTCAGCTTTATCGATTTTGTTCATAACAAAGCCGATATGGATTAGAACGTAGTCACCTATTTCTAATGCATCAGCCATTAGATGACTACTTACCTTACGCTTGACGCCCATGGTATCAACTGTTACCGCTTGCTCGTCTTCATGTAGTGCGATAACTTGTGATGGAATAGAAAGACACATTAGGCTGGAACTCCTGATTGTTGAAGCAACCAATCAGCTACTTTGATTAGGGATTGAGGATCTTTGACAGAAACCTCTAATAGCTCGACATTAGGGTTCAGCTTCTTTAGCTGAGCACGGGATTCTTCCATGCTGAAGTCAAAGTAGGGCATGAGATCAGACTTTGTGATCAACACTAAGTCAGCACGGCGGAACATTACCGGGTATTTTTCAATTTTGTCATCGCCCTCAGGTACAGAAAGCAGCACGATATTCTTATGGGTGCCTACATCATAACTTGCAGGGCAGACTAAGTTGCCAACGTTTTCGACAAAGCAGATATCAATTGGATCTAAATTAATATGATGCAGGGCGCTATGCACCATAAACGCATCTAAGTGACAGGCTGCCCCAGTTTGGATCTGATAGGCGTCAATACCTTTCGCCTTAAGTCTGTCAGCATCCCTTGAGGTCTCAAGATCGCCTTCTATAACGGCATATTTGAGTTCGGTGTATTGATGTAAATGCTCAAGCAACGTGGTTTTTCCGCTACCAGGGCTACTCATTAAGTTAAATGCTTTGATGCCTTTTGCTTCAAAATGCGCTCGATTATGCTGCGCCTCAATATCGTTCTTATCTAAAATTTTATGAATGATAGAAAGGGTTTTTTTGTCATTAAGTTGCGGGTTGCTAGCGATATTTTCGTCAGTATTAGAATGCGAATGACCTGAACTTAAAAGATGATCATGACGGGTGATCGAACAACCACAGTCTTGGCACATAGGTAACTCCGTTTATTTTAGTTTTAAATGATTGTCACTTAGGTTGTCAGTATCGACCTTGATGCAAATCAGATTTGTGTTTATTGTCGGGTGATATTTATCACACATGTTGGTTATGCATTGCATGCCACAATTGGCCAAGTGCTACGCCGGCATCGTTTATCGGCACATTTTTGCTTGATAGCAGTTGATTACCTTGTGCGGTAAGTTGTTTTTCACAGCGCTCTAGTAGATATCGGTTTTGAAATACCCCGCCGCAAAGTACGATTGGAGTCGTTAAGTGCGGTTTTGCGCTTTCGCAAACCATATCGCATAGCGCGTCCATAAAGGCTTTTGCAATAAGTGCAACACGCAAAGGAGTGAGCGGTGCCAGAGTAATTTGCTCCACAATTTGCTGTAGCAGGTCTGAGCTATTCCATTGACCGTTTGACAGCTTTATATCAAAGCAAATTGGTTGATAGTGTTCAGTGGGGCAATCACGGCTGTTGCTGTTTAGCTGTTGAAGTTCAGATTGGCTATCAAAATTATTCAGATCAGAAGCGGAGCTCAGCGAGTTGGCTGCAGTTTCAATTAAGATCCCAGCCTGTCCTTCATATTGAATCTCGTTGATCATTCCAAGCGCCACAGCTACGGCATCGAACAATCTTCCTATTGATGAGGTTTTAATACTCGTACCTGCCTGCCAAAGCTTAACTAGGTTGCTAAACAATATTGGAGAGAGTGCCTTTAGCGCCGGAATATCAAGCTGTTTGATCTCTTCTGGTGAATATTTTTCAAGCATAATTGCAAGTAAAACCCGTACAGGTTGTTTAATCGCCTGCTCACCTCCAATAAGCGCAAAGGTACTGAGTCTAGCTTGCCGCTGGTATTGATTGACATCACACAGCAGCAACTCTCCACCCCAAAGTGTATTGTCATCACCTAATCCAGTTCCATCAAAACTAAAACCTAGAACCGGGGTGGTAATATTATTAGCCGCCATTACGCTCAAGACATGAGCATAGTGATGTTGCACCGAAGATGTACGAGCAACGCCTTGGGATTGAGCCCAGCGACTGGTAGCGTAGTCGGGATGGCTGTCATGGACGAGGCGGTCGGCGGTAAAGCCATATAATCTTGAAAAGGTATTTAGGGTGTGGTGGAAAAACTCCTCAGCTTCAATCGACACTAGATCGCCGATATGGGGACTCAGAAACAGGTTATGATTAAAACCGAAACAGATACTGTTTTTTTGTTGGGCGCCAACAGCAAGTATGTTTCCTTCCAGTGCCTGCTCGCTATAGAAAGAGAGTGGTGCGTACCCCCTTGCTAGACGCAGCACCTGTAGTTTGTCGTTTATTACCTGCACGACACTATCGTCACAGCCATTTAATATTGGACGGTCGTGATCGAGAATATTATCGATCACATGGGCTAGCTTGGTTTTAATTGCCTCGCTATTGGTGATGATTGGCTCACCGGAGAGGTTTGCGCTGGTCATGACCAAGGGACGCTTAATCCCATCAAGCAGGAGTTGGTGCAAAGGCGTATAAGGTAGAAAGATTCCGAGTCGGTCTATCTCTGGTGCAACGAGATGGCTAAGTGCTGGCTGGGCATTTTGAGAATCGATTTTGCGCATCAAGGTAATAGGGCGCTCAGCGCTGCTAAGGATCTGCCACTCTGCTGTGCTACCTGTAACGAGTTGCTTAGCGGTATCAATATTTTCAACCATCACAGCAAATGGTTTAGCAGGGCGATTCTTTCGCTGGCGCATCAGACTCACACTGCTATCGTTGGTCGCATCACAAACTAGATGAAATCCGCCAATGCCTTTAATGGCGAGTATTTTGCCTTTAATTAATGCCTCTATCGCATCTTCAAGGGCACTTTCTTTATTGCTGAGCAGTGTCAGGTCGGCTTGCTTGAAGCTTAATTGTGGGCCGCACTGAGGACAGCTAACGGGTTGAGCATGGTAACGCCTATCCATCGGGTCTAAATAGGCTCTCTCGCACTCTGGGCACATCTCAAAATCAGCCATGGCAGTATTGGGTCTGTCATAGGGCAGACCATTGATCAGTGAATACCTAGGGCCGCAATTTGTACAATTGGTGAACGGGTATCGAAAGTGGCGATTGTTAATATCTGCAATATCATCAAAGCAGTCTTTACAGGTGCATTTGTCAGATGATACGGCTACAACGGCAAGACTTTCTTTTTCGCTATGTACAATACTAAACTTGTCGCAATCACTTACCACTGGTAGTGGAGTGACATCAATACTGTCAATCCGCGCGAGTGGTGGCGGCTGATCTCTAAAGGCCGCTTCAAATAAAGCCAGATCGCAAGCTTGCCCCTGAGCCTCTATCGTGACTCCTTCACTATTATTAAGCACGTTTCCAGTTAGCTTGAGTTCATGGGCTAACCGATATACAAATGGGCGAAAACCGACACCTTGTACGATGCCGGTGATCTTTAGCTGTAAACGACACATAGTCAGGTTTTTTGTCATATATGCGGTCACAGCTAGTTAGCGTCTACGCTGCTTAAGGTATAAACCACCAGCGGCGATATTTAAGCCGTCAAGATCCATTTTTGGATTGGTGTTGAGGGTAAAGTTTTTACCGAGTCGCAGTGCAACTCTTTGTGCTAATACCTCATTGGCGAAGCTATCACCCGCGAGAACGACAGATTTAATGCAGATATTCTGATCTAGGTGCTCAATCCAGTTACAGAGGTAATCAGCGAAAGAGTCGTGTATACCAAAGGCAAGTTTATCGATGTTTTCCTCCTCGGCGAGCCTAAAGCTGATAATCGTACCTAATGTTTTACACCAGTTCAGGCTTCTAAAGGCTTCGCCGCGCGTTAAGGGGAAATCGACTCTAGGGGCATTAGCCCCTTTATGGCACATAGCTCGAGCGACTACGTAATCACAGAGCTCAGTCTTACTTACGTTACTTGGCTCACTTATTTTGCTGCCAGCGCCAAGGAAGATCGCGGTGATCGCTAAAAGAGACTCTATATTATCGGTCGGCGGGGGAAGCTTTAAGGATAAGAGCTTTAGGTAGTCTTCGGGATAACGTGTCTTGAATTTATCCAGTAAGTTCTTTTGAGGCGACAGTTCAAGATGATGCACTATGTCGTAGCCGTTATCCGGTAAGCTTGGAAATTCAAAGAATAGCTCTAATTGCTGTTTACTGTCTAAGGTTACAATCTGGGTCTTATTGGAGCGACTAAAGTATAAAGCGGCTACATTTTTAGGCTTATTATCGTTGACTATCGCGCCATGTAGAGCACAACTTGCTGCATTATCAATCGGTGCGCCTTTATTGGCTGCTGTGGGGTTAACGCTTATCTCAACTTGATTGTTTTTCCATCTTGCTTGATAACTTCCAGCCTCAGCATCATCGTGCAAAGGTTGGCGCGGCGCTTCAATCATGATCTTATGTGAAGTTGGCGGGGTTTCAATTAGCGCCCATTTAGCGTCTAGCATGGCAATTTTGGGGTTATGGGCATTTGCTATATAGATATAATCAGTACCCTGTTGCCTAAGGATCTCGCAAATCACTAATAATAGCCGAGAATTTGCAAAGCTAAGTTCATATAGAGGTTGCTTTAATCTTGGGTGGCTGCTGATAGGCCTTGCTCTAATAAACGGCTTTTCGATACTAGAAAGCGCAAGTATTTGGCTATCGTTTACCGAAAAATGCGCGTGAAGATTGTTGGGGTTGCAGATCACCAACTGATGGCGGTTTTCGATTGGTTGGTTTTCAATAGGGTAGAAACTGATAACCGGGCCGGTATTGTCTTTGCCTTGAGTTAGCTGAATTGCGCCTAGAGTATCGAGCTGTTTAACGAGTGCTTTGGCATCGGCTAAAGAAACGGCTTGCTCCGCGGCAGATATGCGAGTGTGGGCCTGACAGCAAGGGCAGTTGAATCCAATGTCACCAAAGTGTTTGGCTTGATTATCACCAAGCAGGGGTTGGCAATGCTGACAGTACTCAAGTTCGAGGGGGGCGAGTGGGAGTAGCTTCTTATTCCCGATGGGGGATTCAATGGCTTTTATCTGAGGCTTTACTAACCAAGTTGAAATTAAGAAGTCATTAGCAATCGCGTCAGCAAGTTGTTCTAGTTGTGGTTGTTCACCTTGGGCTTCAATGTAGTAAAGGTGATCTTGCTTGCCTATGGTTACGTCATATTGTTCGTTTTGCAGGTATTGATTGCAGAGGTGCGCGTAAAATGGCACATCGCGGGTACAATTAAACTCAAATCTAATATTCTTCATCTAAAGTTAAGCCACGTTTGTATGAGTCGGGAATGAGACTGTTTATATCAATGTTTGCAATACGCTGGTGAGTAAAACCTAAAGAGTCCATGTGGCTCAGTAGTGTTTTCTCCATCAAAGGCACGGCGGCCTGAATCTGTTCAGTTAATCCTAGGGTCATTGGTTCTAGAACTGTTGGGGTAACGCCTAGAACGAATGTTTTTGGTCTATCTCCGACCATCTCCATCATTATGAGGGTTTGTAGCATTTCCACTTCATGGGCACTGCCTTGCCAGTCAATTTCGGCTGGAGCCTTGTCGAAATCAAAGAAATAGACTTCACCTGGAGCGACACCATTGGCGTTGACGGTATCAACGACGATGAGGTAGTCGTAATGACAAAGTGTAGGAATAAGACCTTGGGCAAGTGTTCCACCATCAAGCATATCAAGCTGATCTATCTGATGGTGGAAACGGTAGTTTTCTTGGATGTAATTGACGAAATGTACGCCGATGCCCTCATCGGCGTACAGGACATTGCCAATACCAAGTAGCAATATCTTCATGTTTTCCTTTTATTATTTTTTCTTATGGTAGTCATAACCAGAGACGATAGAGTCCACTGAGTTGTGCTTAAAGCGAATTCCTGACCAAACTGCCATATAAACGTGTATTACCACAAAGATGATAAATACCCAGGTTAGGTAGTGGTGCCAGATCCGAACCGGTGCTAATCCACCCATCAATGCAGTGATCCAGTTAGCCATAGGTGCAAGTAAGCCACCAAGACCTTCGTGATATACATTGGCATACAAGACGAGTCCTGTAATGCAGATCAAAAGAGCAACGACAGATATTGCAAAGTAAGTCACGAACTGTAGCGGACCATACACTCCAGCTTTGTCTAAATGTCCCATCCATAGGTAAGACTTAAGCTGAGTGATCCAACTCTTAACGCTCATCACATCTTTAAAAGAACGACGTTCGATGTCACTCTTACCGAAAAAGAATAGGTAAGCCCGAACGATAGTGATTGCGACTAAAACAAATCCAAAGATCTGATGAGCTGCTCGAATATAGCCCTGTACCAATACATCCGAGTTATCTGGCGCGACCAAGAAAGGCCACGCGATATAAAACCCGGTTATAACCAATACAAGAATGGCTAAAGCTCTTAGCCAGTGAAATATCCTTATTGCAGCACCAAAGATCAGTTCCCTTTGGTAGGGCGCAGATTGAGTTGCCATGTTATCCCCCTTGATTAAAATCCGTTGGGATCAATTTTAAATTCACCGAGATTCTGGCCTTTGTAATCCATCACGTGCACAGCGCACGCCATACAAGGGTCAAACGAGTGAATAATACGGATAACCTCGAGAGGCTTAGTCGGATCTTCAAGCTTTAAGCCGATGAGTGAAGCCTCATAAGGTCCCATTTGACCGTTAGCATCTACAGGACCTGCGTTCCAAGTCGTAGGTACGACGGCTTGGTAGTTCTCGACTAAGCCATTTTTAATGCGGATCCAGTGGCTGAGCATGCCGCGTGGCGCTTCAATCATGGCGTGGCCGACATATTCTTTGCTTGAGTCAATTTCAGGCTTAACGTAAGTCGCCTCATCTGATTGCATGTTAGTTAACATTGCATCGAATGTCTTAAGACCTTCTTCGGCAACGATAACGGTTTGCAACATACGTGCTGCTGTACGGCCTAGTGTGGTAAATAGCGCCTCTACAGGTAGTCCGGTCGCTTCTAGTAAGCCGTTGACAGAGTCAACTACCACTTGGTTACCACGGGCATAGCTCACGAGTAAGCTTGCTAATGGACCCACTTCAACTGGCTCACCGTTATAGCGTGGTGATTTAACCCAGGTGTATTTACCATCGCCATCGACTGTTGGTAGCTTACCGTAAACGGTATCGCGCTCCACAAAGCCGGTGTAGTCGGGGACTGTAGTACCATCATATGGGTGCTGTGGCGCATCGGCCTTATACCAAGCGTGCGTTGCGTCTTCTGCTATCTTGTCAGGATCAAGGTCGCTCACATTGGCAAGATCGCCATTCATGATAACGCCTTGGTTAAACATGTACTGACCATCGCCAAGTAGGAAATCATCCGTGGCTAAGAAGTTCTTAACGTTAACGCCACCTAATACACTCGGCTCAGAGCCAAATGCTGCTGCGGCCATCACGATATCAGCCTTATAAGCACGAATGATAAAGTCTTGAACGATCTCATGCTTTTGTTTCCACTCTTGTAAGCGAGCAGGACTTAGCATGTCGCGTACAGAAGTGACGCCACCAACAACGATTGATTGTGGGTGAGGTGATTTACCACCGAAGATAGCTAGCATTTCAGCGGCGACACGCTGAATTTCTAGAGCCTTAAGGTAATGAGACACGGCGATTAGGTTCTGTTCTGGCGTGAACTTATAAGTGCCATTACCCCAATATGCGTTTGCAAATGGACCTAGTTTACCTGTTTCTACTAAACCTTTTACGCGCTCTTGTACGGCACGTAGATCACCTTCGCCTGCAGCGATTGGATTGGCGGTATACTTCATCGCTTCTTGCGCGGCTAGAGCTGGATCTGCGCTTAATGCCGAAACGACATCAACCCAATCTAAACCATGAAGGTGATAGAAGTGTACGATATGGTCATGCATATACAGCGAGGTTTGCATCAAGCTTCTAAGGTACTTAGCATTTAGCGGGATCTTTACGCCCAATGCATTCTCAACCGCTTCTGTACCACAGCGATAGTGAGAATAGGTACAGACACCACAAATACGTTGTACGATTAGGCCGACATCCATAGGTGTACGACCCTTGAGGATCACCTCAATGCCGCGCCATAAAGTAGATGATGACCAGGCTTTCTTAATAACATTATTTTCGTCGACTTCGACTTCAACTCGCAGATGTCCTTCGATACGAGTGATTGGATCTATGACTACACGTTTACTCATGATTATTCCTCTTCAGATTTGGCAAAAATACTGGCTACGGCGTGTGCACCAATACCGACAGCGGTTGCGCCTAAAATAACAGCGCCGACAGTGTCGCTTGTTGCATCAAGACCATGTAGTAATTGCCTTCCTAAAGGTTTTTCAAAGTCGGCCATATCATCCCAGAAGTTTGGCTCTGAGCAGCCAATACAGCCATGACCCGCAAGCACAGGCCAACTCGTATGGTGATTAAATCGTTCGGTTGGGCAGTTGTTATAGGTGTAAGGACCCTTACAACCCACTTTATAAAGACAGTAGCCGTCTTTTGCGCCTTGATCGCCAAACTCTTCAACAAATTCGCCAGCGTCAAAGCGGCCACGACGTTCACAGTTATCATGAACGCGAGCACCGTAAGCCCACTTAGGACGGTTGAACATGTCAAGGGCTGGTAACTTACCAAACATGATGAAATACATCAGTGTACCGACAATGTTCTTTTCACTTGGTGGGCAGCCACCTAGGTTAATAACGGGTCTATCAACAACCTCGTAAACACCTTTTGCCTCAGTTGGGTTAGGTGCGGCAGCTTGGATACCACCAAAGGCGGCGCAAGTACCAACAGATATAATCGCAGCGGCGCCCGCTGCGGCTTCTTTAACGATATGAAGTCCCGTGTGGCCTTTACAGCCAACCGTTAAAAATGCGCCATTGTTTGCAGTAGGTACGGCGCCCTCTACAGCAAGGAGGTAGTTACCTTTATAGGCTGAGAGTGCGTGCTCAAGATTTTCTTCTGCTTGCCAGCCTGCTGCGGCCATCAAAGTTTCATGGTACTCAAGAGAGACATGATTAAAGATTAAGGTATCTAGGTTAGGTGTGTCGGTACGGATAAGTGATTCACTACAGCCTGTGCATTCGGCCATGTGTAGCCAAACTAAAGGAACTCTATCTGCAAGCTCTGCAGCTTCTGCGACCAAGGTACTAAAAGGGAGCGGTAAGGCTAGCATGGCTGTAACCGCTGCGCTCCATTTCATAAAGTCACGACGAGTAATGCCATTTTGTTCCATTTTTTGCTGTAGCGTTTCACCTGTACGCGGTTGTAGCTTGCGAAGTTGTTCCATTCGCGCCACACCTTGCTGGTAAAGGGCTTCATGTGTTTCCATGGTTAAACCTTTTTTTTGTTTATAAGGAGTGTGTTCAACGAAAACAGTCTAGGCCTCACAAAGCTGTGTATTATTGATATGCGTCAAGCTTTTGAGTTCTTTGAAAGATACTACACAGACCAGTTGTAACTCAGTTGAGCTAGATCATGAAATAGGTTTTAAGCGGGACAAAATGACCCTGAAACGCCAAGAAGGTGATCTCTATCACATTAAATTGATTAGCTTATTTAACAGTAGCTTAACTATGAGTTGCTTATAAATAATTAATTTAAATGGATTTTCTTAAAAACTGTTAAGTTTTAGGTTGCTTGCATGTTAACAGTGGGTCTGTTTCAGATTGAGGGGGGGGAGGAGTTAGAAGTGTATTCTTGTTTATCAACGAGCAATAAAAAAGCCTCTGGCATGACTGCCAAAGGCTTTAAATAGGTGTTCAGATAACCGCTTAGAAGTTAGCTGAGTTAGGTGAACGTGGGAACGGGATCACGTCACGAATGTTTGCAACGCCAGTTACATAAGAAACTAAACGCTCAAAACCAAGACCAAAACCTGCGTGCGGTACCGTGCCATAGCGACGTAGGTCGCGGTACCACCAGTAGTCTTCTTGACTTAGGTTCATCTCTGCAAGACGTGCATCAAGAACGTCTAGACGCTCTTCACGTTGAGCACCACCGATGATCTCGCCGATGCCTGGAGCTAGAACGTCCATAGCTGCTACAGTTTTTCCATCATCATTTAAGCGCATGTAGAATGCCTTAATATCTTTTGGATAGTTCTTCACAACTACAGGTGCTTTGAAGTGCTCTTCGGCAAGGTAGCGCTCATGCTCAGAATGTAAATCGATACCCCATTCAACATCAAACTCAAAGTCTTTATCACAGGCTTTAAGAATTTCAATCGCATCGGTGTAATCGATCTGAGCAAAATCACTGTTGACAAAGTTTTCTAAACGCTCAATCGCTGTTTTCTCAACACGCTGTGCGAAGAACTCTAAGTCATCGCGACGCTCTTCTAGTACCGCTTTAAAACAGTACTTCAGCATGTCTTCTGCAAGTTTTGCAGCATCGTTTAGATCGGCATAAGCCACTTCAGGCTCAACCATCCAGAACTCGGCTAAGTGACGGCTGGTGTTTGAGTTCTCGGCGCGGAAGGTAGGACCAAAGGTATAAACTTTCGAAAGTGCACATGCATACGTTTCGGCGTTTAGCTGACCCGATACGGTTAGGAAAGACTCTTTACCAAAGAAGTCTTCGCCGTAATCGACAGTACCTTTATCTGTACGTGGTAGGTTCTCAAGATCGAGTGTCGATACACGGAACATCTCACCGGCACCTTCAGTGTCTGAAGCTGTGATAAGCGGTGTTGAAACCCAGATATAACCTTGTTCGTTATAGAAACGGTGAATAGCTTGAGACAAGCAGTTACGTACTCGTGCTACCGCGCCAATAATGTTGGTGCGTGGACGAAGGTGAGCAAGTTCGCGAAGGTGCTCGATAGAGTGACGTTTAGCCGCCATAGGGTAGGTGTCTGGATCTTCAACCCAACCAGCAACCTCAATGTTGGTCACTTGCATTTCAAACGCTTGACCTTGGCCAGGAGACTCAACAACTTCACCTGTCATCACAACAGAGCAACCAGCAGTAAGCTTTAACACTTCGTTGGTGTAATTTTCTAGATTATTTGGTACAACACCCTGAATAGGGTCGAAACATGAACCGTCATAAACAGCTAGAAATGAGATCCCAGCTTTAGAATCGCGGCGGGATCTTACCCAACCACGTACTGTGATTTGCGAACCGATCGCAAAGTCACCTTTAAACACAGAAGCGACAGATGTAATGCTCATTGTTGCTTAGTTCTCCAACGAAACGTTTTTGTAAATAATTTGGAGGTTTATATTACCTGTATAATCGCTTTTCTCAAGTGGAAAGTAGGGTATCTGAGTACCTAAATTGTTATTCTGACGACAATCATGACAAAAACTACGGATGGCAAGCATGAATAGAACAAAATTTTTCCAATTCTTATTGTCAACGCTATCGATTATCGGCTGGTCGCTGGCTATTTATGCGTTGTTGATTTTTGATAAAGCACGCCCCGATACGGCCATTGGCTATTACCAGAGTAAAGGCGCTGCGGTGAGGCTAGAATGGGATCCTACACAGACAGTTTTGCTGGAGCACATTATATGGGTATGTGCTGGCTTGAGTTTTATCAACTTAGGTTTCAACTTCTATGTTGCCCAACATAGCCGTCTAGGCTGGTGGGTGAATATTCCTTTGTTGTTTACCTGTTCTTTAGCGGCAGGGCTATATATTCGTTTTGTCGTATAACGGTATATCGGAGATTTAAGTTGAACGGGTTACACCTTATAGGCGTGATTCATTGGGATGAAGACTAAGATGTCTACAAAGCAGATCGATCATAGCCGCTGTAGCCCCCCAAATAAAGTAACCTTGATAAGGGATGAAGTGCACAGGGTATTGCCGCCCTTTACGTTTAAAGTGCTGGGTATGTCGATTATAACGCTTAAGTAAAAATGAAAGGGGGACGGTGAAGTACTCATCGACTTCACCGGGATCTAAAATTGGATCGAAGGGTTGTTTGACTATGCCTACAAAAGGGGTGATCTCAAAACCTGTAAAGGTCTTATGGGCTGGGAGGGCACCGATAACCTCGACATTAGATCTAAGCAGGCCGATTTCCTCTTCGGCTTCTCTTAACGCTGTAAATTGATGGCTTGGATCTGACCGCTCAACTTTTCCGCCTGGGAAGCTAATTTGCCCCGGGTGAGCTCGCAGGTGAATTGGCCTACGGGTCAATATAAGTTCAAGTTCTTGTCCCCTTTCATAAAGCGCAATTAGCACCGCAGCTTGACGAAGTTCCTCTCCAAGGTGAATAAGATCCAAATCTGGCAAAGTATTGAGATTATATCTGAGTCTAAACTCTGCCAGCTTCATTATCGATCCTTATTCATGTTAGGGGACAAGTCATAGATTGATATTTGCAAGGTGTAGATTAGCCAAGTTGAGACAGTACGGGCAAAATACGACTGACTTTATCGAAACTCTCTTGATATTCTGCGTCTACTTTAGAGTCGGCGACTATGCCACCACCGGCCCAGCAATAAATTTTACCTTCACTTGGTAGGCCATTATCAGATTTACTGCTATCTCTTTGAGCCACTAAGGTACGAATAGTAATGCTAGTATCCATCTTACCGTCTTGGCTAATGTAGCCAATAGACCCACAATAGATACTTCTCCTAGAGGGTTCAAGTTCTTCTATGATCTCCATGGCCCGAATTTTCGGTGCGCCAGTTATCGAACCTCCAGGAAAACAGGCTCTTAATAGATCTGTTGGGAAAAGACCAGTGTTAAGCGTTGCGGTTACAGTGCTAACAAGGTGATGAACGGCGGGAAAGCTCTCAACATCAAATAGCTTAGGTACGCTGACGCTTCCTGGAGCAGCCACTTTGCCAATATCGTTACGCAATAGATCGACTATCATCAAGTTCTCAGCGCGATCTTTTTCAGAACTTTTCAGCTGCATAGCGAGTTCAGCGTCACGGTCTGCATCTTTATCTCTTGGCAGGGTGCCTTTAATGGGTTTGGTTTCAATTTTGCCATCTTGATGCTGAATAAAACGTTCAGGCGATATTGATAATAACGCATGCTCTTTTAAACGAACAAATGCCGAAAAAGGGGCACCATTTGTTTGACGCAGTGTCTTGTAGGCGTGCCATTCATCGCCGCTATAGTCAGCACTAAATCTTTGGGTTAAGTTAATTTGGTAGCAATCGCCACTGTGCAGATACGCCTGAACCTTGTTAAATCTTTCTTTATAGTCTTGCTCAGACAGCTGATTATGCCATTGGCTCGTGAGTTTAAAGTCCGTTGAGGCTTGCTCAAGATCGCTGGCGGCATTAAAGATAACCGTGTTAAGCCTTTTTTCAACCGCCTCTAACGCCTCTTGCGACTGATAATGGACTAACTGCCAGTTTCTAAGTTGATAATCATACACCAGCGCCCAGTCGTAAACGCCTAGGTTCATCTCAGCTAGGGATATATCTTTGTGAGCTAGAGTGGGTAGCATTTCGATCCCGCGTGCCAAATCATAATTAAAGCTGCCCATCACACCGCCAGAGAAGACTTGTTCACTGGATTTAGCCTTGGGGTAATACTCGTTGATGAGTTGTTTAACCACATCAAAAGGGTCCCCGTGATGTGAGGTCGTCAAGGAGAGGGCCATATTGGTTTTTCCGCACAAACTAAATAGCGGTGTTCTATCTTTAGTTCGGGTGACAACTGTTGATTGATCTTGGGTGACAATGGTGGCTACGGGCTCGGCGCAAATCACATCAAATTTTGCGTCAACGTGATCTGCATCGGCCGAGTCGAGTAAAATTGACCAAGGAAGGGCCGAAAAAAAATCGAAAACTTCAGTTGTGCTTAAATTCCAATCGAGACGCTTTGTAAAAACTGCATTTTGCGTCAATTTGTTCATCTATTAACCCTATCTAAAATGTGATGTTTAACTAAAACTCGCGAAAGAGTATCATAATGCTTACACAAGTAATAAAAACAAAACACGTGAGCTTTAATGGCGACTGAAGTTATTCACACAAGCAAGTGCGAATGTGGTTTCAGCCGATTAATAAGTGTCTGCTAAAAAGGAAGTGTCTGTGAGCAAAGAAGTCCCTGTAATCAAGCAAGCCGATCTCATTGAAAGCGTTGCTGATGCCCTACAATATATCTCTTATTATCACCCAAAAGACTTTGTAGATTCTATGGCTGAGGCCTATGAGCGTGAACAAAGCGCAGCCGCTAAGGATGCGATTGCACAAATTCTTATCAATTCTCGTATGTCGGCCGAAGGTAAACGTCCGTTATGCCAAGACACGGGTATTGTAACCTGTTTCGTTAAAATCGGCATGGGCGTTCAGTGGGATAAAACCGATATGACCGTACAGGAAATGGTTGATGAGGGCGTTCGTCGCGCTTATACCAATCCTGATAACCCACTGCGTGCATCCATAGTTGCCGATCCTGCTGGTGGCCGTAAGAACACCAAAGACAATACTCCATCAGTTGTGCATGTTGAGATGGTGCCGGGTAACCATGTTGATGTGGCTATTGCTGCAAAGGGCGGTGGGTCTGAAAACAAGTCTAAGATGGTGATGTTAAACCCATCTGATGACATTGCTGCGTGGGTAGAGAAGACACTACCAACAATGGGGGCGGGTTGGTGCCCACCAGGTATGCTGGGTATAGGTATTGGCGGGACTGCAGAGAAAGCGGCTGTAATGGCCAAAGAGTCTTTGATGGATCCCGTCGATATCCATGAATTGCAAGCGCGCGGAGCACAAACAACAGACGAAAAACTCCGCCTAGATATTTTCGAACGTGCAAACAAACTGGGTATTGGTGCTCAAGGCCTAGGTGGTGTAACAACGGTACTGGATATTAAGATTAAGTCAGCTCCGACCCACGCAGCATCTAAGCCTGTTGTAATGATCCCAAATTGTGCCGCTACTCGCCATGTTCATTTCCACTTAGATGGTACAGGCCCTGCGGAGCTTACCCCTCCTTCACTGGAAGATTGGCCAGAAATTACTTGGGAAGTGGGTGAGAGCGTTCGTCGCGTCGATCTTAATACTGTGACTCAAGAAGAGATGCAGCAGTGGAAGAGCGGCGATACCCTGTTACTTAACGGTAAGATGCTAACGGGTCGTGATGCCGCGCATAAGCGCATTCAAAGCTTAATAGAAAGTGGTGAAGGGCTACCTGAAGGGGTCGACTTTAAGGGTAAGTTTATCTACTACGTTGGTCCTGTCGATCCTGTCGGTGATGAAGTAGTTGGCCCTGCGGGTCCAACGACTGCTACACGCATGGATAAATTTACTGACCTGATGCTCGATAAGACGGGATTGATGGGAATGATTGGTAAGGCTGAACGCGGTCCTGCAACAGTGGAGTCTATCAAGAAACATAAATCTTGCTACTTGATGGCTGTTGGTGGTGCAGCTTATCTAGTTTCTAAAGCGATTAAGCACTCGCGTGTGGTTGCTTTTGAAGATCTAGGTATGGAAGCCATCTATGAGTTCGACGTAAAGGATATGCCGGTTACTGTTGCAGTGGATGCTGAAGGCGTCAACGCTCACGAAACGGGCCCTGCTATCTGGAAAGTTAAACTAGAAGGCTAATACCTGGAAGTTGGTTTGTGAATTTTGAGGGGCTAATTTGTTTACCATTAGCCTTAAGAATGGCTTAGGCGTATTGCTTAAGCCATTTATATTGGCTAATGTGCTGAACAACCCTTAAATGTACAAGCTGCGTAACTGACTAGTAACAATCACAAGTTGATCACTAAAAGCTTTTAACTATAAGAATAAGACTATAACGATGAAAAAAACTGCAATCATAATGGCGCTTGCATCAGCGGGTGCCGCCTTTAGCGCTCAAGCCGCGTCACAGTCACCTTTCACTGTACAAGACCTCGTTAAAATGAATAAGCTTCATTCGGCAGCTCTGTCTAATGATGGCACTAAAATCGTTTATGCAGTGAAAAATATTGATACAGAAGGCGAGGCGAGTAGCGACCTTTATATTCAAGATCTGTCATCAAGCACATCACAAGCAAAACAGATCACAAGTGCAGCGGGTACTGAGCATAGTGTGGCTTTTTCCCCGAATGATAAGAGTATTTATTTTTTAGCCGCACGTAACGGTTCAAGCCAAGTATATAAACTTGCACTCGATGGCGGCGAAGCGATTCAAGTCACCGATTTTCCGCTGGATGTAGAGGGTTTTAAGCTATCTCAGGACGGCAAACAAGTCGTAGTGAATATGCGCGTCTTTCCAGAGTGTAAAGATTTGGCCTGCTCGAAAGATAAGTTTGCGGCTGAAGCCAATCGCGATACCACAGGACGCGAATACAAACAATTGATGGTTCGTCACTGGGATACCTGGAGCGACCACTCAAGAAGTCACCTGTTTGTGGCCCAATTAAACGGTGAAAAAGTCACATCAGCTGTCGATGTCACTGCGGGGCTGGATACTGAAACACCGCCTAAACCCTTCTCAGGTATGGAAGAAGTGACCTTTACGCCAGATGGCAAGCACCTTGTTTACACCGCCAAAGCACCAGGAAAAGATCAGGCTTGGATCACCAACTACGACTTGTGGCAGGTGAGCGTTGCTGGTGGCGAGGCAAAGAACTTAACTGAATCAAATAAGGCTTGGGATGCACACCCGACCTATTCAGCTGATGGTCGCTACTTAGCTTATTTTGCGATGACAAAGCCTGGTTTTGAAGCTGATCGTTACCGCATCATGTTACGTGATACCGTAACAGGGCAAGAAAAAGAGGTTGCGCCGTTATGGGATCGCAGCCCAAGCTCTTTAGCCTTTGGTAAAGACAACAAAACCCTGTACGTTACTGCACAAGACGTTGGCCAAGTATCAATCTTCGAAGTTAATACCCAGTTTGGTGACGTTAAGACTATTTATAACGAAGGTAGTAACAGCATAGTTGGCGTTAATAGCGATAAGATTATCTTCAGCAACAAGAGTCTAGTTGAGCCAGGCGATCTTTATAGCGTTAATTTAGATGGTCAAAATCTAAGCCGTTTAACTGAGGTGAACAAAGAGAAACTCGCTAAAGTGAAGTTTGGTGAGTACCAGCAATTTAGCTTTAAGGGCTGGAACAATGAAGAGGTTTATGGTTACTGGATTAAACCTGCTAACTATAAAGCCGGTGAGAAGTACCCAATCGCCTTTTTAGTTCATGGTGGTCCGCAAGGCTCATTTGGTAACTCGTTCAGCAGCCGATGGAACCCACAATTATGGGCCGGGGCGGGTTATGGCGTAGTGATGATCGACTTCCATGGTTCTACCGGTTATGGCCAAGCTTTCACCGATTCTATTACCCAAGACTGGGGCGGTAAGCCACTTGAAGATCTGCAAAAGGGTCTAGCTGCTGTGACTAAGCAGCAAAAGTGGTTAGATGGTGACAATGCATGTGCGCTAGGCGGTTCATATGGCGGCTACATGATGAACTGGATCCAAGGTAACTGGAATGACGGCTTTAAGTGTCTAGTTAATCATGCAGGTTTGTTTGATATGCGCTCAATGTACTACGTCACTGAAGAGCTTTGGTTCCCAGAGTTTGAGTTTGGTGGTACTTACGAGAAAAACAAAGAGCTGTATGAAAAGTTTAATCCAGTAAACTACGTAGAAAACTGGCAGACACCAATGCTTGTGATCCACGGAGAGAAAGACTTCCGCGTGCCTTATGGCCAAGGCTTAGCGGCCTTTACCTATATGCAACGCAACGGTATTCCATCAGAATTACTCATCTATCCTGATGAAAACCACTGGATCTTGACGCCTGAAAACCTAGAACAGTGGTACGCCAATGTACTAGGCTGGATGGATCGTTGGACCGAGAAGTAATCTAGCCACTTAATCGTTAGCCATTAAAAAGCCAGAATAAGATTCTGGCTTTTTTGTTCCATACCTTGTCCCTTCCTGAGGTTGTCATTTCCTGAGACTGCCCCGTCCTGAGATAAATCGATGTTTTAGAGCTTATTCTCTGAGCTTAGGGCCTATCACTAAACGTACACAAGTCAATGCACATTAGGCATTTAGCAGTCTTTAGTATAAGTGCGAACGCTATAGGCTCGTACGGATGTTGGGGCGCTGTATTCAACATGACACTGAAACTCTCCGTCTCTTATTGCACTGAGCTTGCTTTGCCATTTTATTGGGACTATTGCGACCGAAGCTAAATTGGTGGGTACTACAGTAAACAGAAAGCTAGACACTGGTAAGCCGAATGCTACACGGTAATTGTCACCAATAACGCTGCCGGAAGAGAGTGGAGATAGCGGATAGCCTAAACTCACGTAAACACGGGTACCTGATACATCGATGAAGTATTGGCCGACTAGGACGTCCCAGTTCGGATGGTCGGCGCACTGGAAGGTACAACCTACGAGGCGTTCAATATTATCAATCACGCTTTTGCTGTGGATTAACTGGTTTTGTTTACTGATTTGAGCCGCTAATCCCTTTATCTGGGCAATATTAGCATCACGACTAAAGCTGAGGTATTTACTCGTTGCGATCACTGCGATGATTGACAATATGATAATGACTGCTGTCAATTCTAAGAGGGTAAATCCACGGTTGCGATAGCGATTTAATAACATAGTGAGCGGCCTAATTTTACAAAAGCACGCAGATTATCGAGCATTTAGGTCTATAACAACTGCGCGCAGATACAGCTTGATACATTTTCAGGTAATTGAGAGTTGGTTCACGTAAATCTAAACG
This sequence comes from Shewanella sp. MBTL60-007, assembly GCF_019654915.1. Taxonomy (GTDB): domain Bacteria; phylum Pseudomonadota; class Gammaproteobacteria; order Enterobacterales; family Shewanellaceae; genus Shewanella. Next base: position 34,535 of record NZ_BPET01000055.1, read on the forward strand.
CCATCTGTGATCGAGGTGGTTTATGATGGCTTGTTTCTAGCAGGAATTATGAGCTTAGCTGTTTTGTAAAGTGTATCCATTAATTTATCAACAGGTCGTTTATTAACAGGCGCATAGAAATGACTAACAGCAGGGTAGAACTGTCATGGCTTATTGCTATGATTAAATTTGAAGTCTTTAAGTCATTTGAAGGTAAATGTTTTACCATAAATCTAATAACCGCCAGTTTAAGGCGAATTGAAGCTATTAAAAAATTTAAAGGGAGTTGGCTATTATGGTTCCCGTAAAAATGAAAAGGCCTACACAGGGTAGGCCTTAAGGGATTAGCTCATTATCGACAGGTTAGTCCACTTCAAAAACTCACCGCGATAATGACGGCTTAGCTAAATTGGTTCATGGTGTTGTCTTTACCTGAAGCCTTAAGAGCTTGGTCTCCAGAAAAGTATTCTTTGTGATCATCACCCATATCAGAACCAGCCATGTTTTGGTGCTTAACACATGCAATACCCTGACGGATCTCTTTACGCTGCACGTTAGCAACATAGCCTAACATGCCTTGTTCACCGAAGTATTCTTTAGCTAGGTTATCGGTTGATAGCGCTGCGGTATGGTATGTAGGTAGCGTGATAAGGTGATGGAAAATACCCGCTTCACGTGCCGCATCGGCTTGGAAGGTACGGATCTTCTCATCAGCTTGTACCGCGAGCTCAGTATTGTCGTAATCAATGCTCATAAGCTTATCACGGTCATAAGCAGATACGTCTTGACCAGACTCTTGCATTGCATCGAATACCTGCTGACGGAAGTTAAGTGTCCAGTTAAACGAAGGTGAGTTGTTATAGACCAGCTTCGCATTTGGAATTGTTTCGCGGATCTTATTCACCATGCCACCAATCTGCGCAACGTGAGGCTTCTCGGTTTCAATCCAAAGTAAATCGGCACCATTTTGCAACGAAGTAATACAATCAAGTACACAGCGCTCTTCCCCGGTTCCTGCTCGGAATTTAAATAGGCCATTTGGAAGACGAGCAGGCTTTACAAGTTGACCGTTTTGCTGGAATACCACGTCACCATTTTCAAGGTTAGCGGCGTCAACGGCTTCAACTTCAAGGAAAGAGTTATACTTGTCACCTAGATCACCAGCCTCGCTTGTCACAGCAATCTTTTGCGTAAGACCTGCACCTAATGAGTCAGTACGGGCAACGATAACACCATCATCGATCCCAAGTTCAAGGAATGCATAACGCACGGCATTGATCTTGGCTAGGAACTCAACGTGAGGCACAGTAACTTTACCGTCTTGGTGACCACACTGTTTAACATCAGATACTTGGTTTTCTAATTGAATACAGCAAGCACCGGCTTCAATCATCTGTTTAGCCATCAAGTAGGTTGCTTCTTCATTACCGAAACCAGCATCGATGTCGGCAATAATCGGTACCACGTGGGTTTCAAAGTTATCAATCTGAGCTTGAATTGCTGGTTTGTCACCTTCGCTCGCAGCATCGAGCTGGCGGAATAAGCCACCTAGTTCACGAGCATCGGCTTGGCGTAGGAAGGTATATAGTTCTTTAATCAGCGAAGCAACAGAGGTCTTTTCGTGCATTGACTGATCCGGTAGTGGACCAAACTCGCTTCGAAGTGCCGCAACCATCCAACCAGAAAGGTATAGGTAACGACGTTTAGTCGTCAGTAGATGTTTCTTAATAGAGATCATCTTTTGTTGGCCGATAAATCCGTGCCAACAGCCTAGTGACTGTGTGTACTGCGACGAATCTTTGTCGTAGTTATCCATATCTTCACGCATGATCTTAGCCGTGTACTTAGCAATATCTAACCCTGTTTTAAAACGGTTCTGTAGACGCATGCGTGCAACAGATTCTGGATTGATTGCGTTCCATGCACTACCTTCAGCATTAATCAAGGTAGCAGCCTCATCGATGTTAGCTCTGTAATTTGTCATGTGTCTATTCCTTTAACGATATGATTAGCGGCGATTGATTACGTTGAAAATATTAGTAAGATTTGTTTAAATAAGTCTAATTTATAGTTTCTATATCCGGTATTAATCTTATGAATATATCTCGTATCGATTTGAATTTATTGGTTTATCTTGATGTGCTGCTACGTGAAAAAAATGTTACAAAGGCGGCGGACCAGCTAGGGATCAGTCAACCAGCTATGAGTAACGGTTTAAAGAGGCTGAGGACATTATTTGACGATCCATTGCTGATAAGAACCAGCCAGGGCATGACACCAACTGAGCGAGCCCAAGAGCTTCAGCCAACCATTAGCGAGCTGATAATTGGCTTAGAGAAAGCAGTGCAGCCAAGGGCAAAGTTTAACGCCGAAGATAGTGAGCAAGTGTTTAGGGTAATGGCCAGTGATTACGCTGAGGCAACCTTGATCCCACCTTTAATAGCAAGACTTCGTACAGAAGCTCCCAACGTCATCCTCGATATCATGACCCCAAGTGACGTCAGCTTTCGCGATGTGGAGCAGGGGCGTGTGGATATGGTGATAAATCGCTTTGACAGTATTCCTCAATCATTCCACCAAAAAGTGCTTTGGAATGATAACTTTAGCTGCTTAATCAGCAAGACCAACCCGGTACTGGATAAGTTTTGTTTAGACAGTTACTTAAAGGCTAACCACGTTTGGGTTAGTAAGACGGGAATGGGAGTTGGAGTCGGTATGGATCCGGATGATGTGCAGAGGTTAGGCTGGGTAGATGAAGCCTTAACCCGAATTGGGGTACAGAGACGGATCACTGTTTTTACTCGTCATTATCAAGCAGCCTGTTTATTGGCAGAGCAACAAGATTTGATCGCTACCATACCAAGTAAAATGGCAAGGCAGCACGAAAATAACGACCGTGTCTGCATCGTACCACCACCGTTTGTGATCCCGCCTATTGCGCTTACCATGGCGTGGAGCCCACTATTGCAGCATAACCCTGCACATAAGTGGATGCGACAAGTCATCACTCAAACAGCGGATAACTTTGGTCGTAACTAGTTCTGGGCGATTGACGAGTTCCGTGCTTCTATTTCAATTGTGATGATTATTTACGCAAAAATAGAGTTGAGAAATTAGTTTGGTGAATAGTGGTAATAAGGGGTATAAATTTTATAAATAAGTGGCTCTTGGTATAGGCTAGTCAATATAGATAGGTGTCATTGCTGAAAATGGATAATTGATGGCTAACGCTAGCAGTTAATCGAGTCGTTACACCAGTGGCTAAAACAGATGGAAAACACGAATAAGGGCATATTATGACTTCACGGATCAGAGTCGGTGGTTTACAAATCGAAAAATCACTTTGGGAGCTGGTAGACAGTGAGATCAGTCCGGGTACCGGCATAAGCTCACAGATCTTCTGGACCAAGTTTGAAGAGATAGTCAATGAACTCAGTCCGCTCAATCGCAAACTTCTACAAAAGCGAGAGCAACTGCAGCGACAGATAGACGAATGGCATAAAGGCAACATAAAACAAACCTTTGTGCCGAGTGAATATAAACAGTTCTTAATCGATATCGGATATTTAGTCAAAGAGGGTGAGCCTTTTACGATTTCAACTGAGAATGTTGATAGTGAAATTGCGACCCAAGCAGGGCCTCAATTAGTGGTACCTGTTAAAAATGCCCGTTTCGCCTTAAATGCGGCGAATGCCCGTTGGGGAAGTCTATATGACGCTCTTTATGGTACCGATGCAATACCGCAAAGCGAAGGCGCCGAGTTATCTAAAGAATATAATCCCATTCGCGGTGCTAAGGTCATCACTTTTGCTAAAAACTTCCTAGATACAGCAGCGCCGTTAGTATCAGGCCCACACAGTCAAGTGACTCAATACTATGTAGAAGCTGGAACCTTATACGCAAAGTTAGCCAATGGCGACAAGACGACATTGGCCGAGCCCAGCAAGTTTGTGGGATTTAATGGTGAAGCACAAAACCCAGCGGCGGTATTGCTAGTTAATAATGGTTTACATATAGAGATCCAAATCGATAGTAGCAGTCCTGTTGGCCAGACGGATTTGGCGGGAGTAAAAGACTTACTCCTTGAATCCGCAGTCACAACCATTATGGATTGTGAAGACTCAGTTGCGGCCGTAGATGCCGAAGACAAAGTCGAGGTTTACCGTAACTGGCTTGGGTTAATGCAGGGCAAACTGACGGCAACACTGAATAAAAACGGCAAAGCTATGGTGCGTGAGCTAAACGATGACAGGGTGTACACAGGAGCCTCGGGTCGAGATGTCACGCTACCGGGGCGTAGCCTACTGTTTGTGCGTAATGTCGGTCACCTGATGACCAATGATGCGGTACTGGATAAATATGGTGATGAAGTACCTGAGGGGATCCTCGATGGTATGGTGACCGTATTTGCGGCACTGCATGATCTTCAAGGCAATAATAACAACCGTAGTAACAGCCGAAAAGGTTCCGTCAATATTGTTAAGCCTAAGATGCATGGTCCAGAAGAGGTTCAGTTCACCTGTGAGTTGTTCACACGAATAGAAGATGCGTTAAAACTCTCGCGAAATACCATTAAAGTGGGGATTATGGATGAAGAGCGTCGCACCACTGTTAATCTAAAAGAATGTATTCGAGCGGCTCAGGAGCGAGTCGTATTTATTAATACTGGTTTCTTAGACCGAACTGGCGATGAAATCCATACCTCCATGCTTGCTGGCCCGTTTGTGCCTAAGTCGGTGATGAAACAGCAAGCGTGGATCAAAGCCTATGAAGATTGGAATGTAGATATCGGTCTTGAGTGTGGTTTACAAGGGCGCGCCCAGATAGGTAAAGGTATGTGGCCTATGCCAGATGAGATGGCGGCGATGTTAGAACAAAAGGCTGGTCACCCACAAGCTGGAGCGAATACCGCTTGGGTTCCATCACCTAATGGCGCCGTTTTGCATGCGACTCACTATCATCATATCGATGTTGCCCAAGTGCAAAATCAACTGAAACAGCGTAAGCGTGCTAGCTTAGATGATCTGCTTACCATTCCGCTGATGCGAGATAATGAAACCCTCACGCCAGAGCAAAAGAGCTTTGAGCTAGATAATAACGCTCAAGGCATTTTAGGATACGTGGTTCGCTGGATTGACCAAGGCGTTGGCTGCTCAAAAGTGCCTGATATTAATAATGTTGGTTTAATGGAAGATAGGGCAACACTACGGATCTCATCACAATACCTCGCGAACTGGTTACACCATGGTGTGTGTACAAAAGAGGAGGTGATGGCCTCACTGAAGAAGATGGCGCGGGTCGTTGATAAACAAAATGAAGCCGATAGCGCTTATATTAAGATGGCACCAAGTTTTGACGGTGTCGCGTTTACAGCCGCTTGCGATCTGATCTTTAAAGGAGAGGAGCAGCCATCGGGCTATACCGAGCCGTTATTGCATGCTTATCGTAAACAAGCGAAGTTGCAAGCGTAATCCTCCTAAGTAAAGAGATAATAAAAAGCCCTAACCATAGGATGGTTAGGGCTTTTTTAATCAACTAATGTGGTTATTGATCACTGTAGTCATTGCCGTAGTAACTGGCTAGCAAGATCTGCTTTAGCTCAGCGATTAATGGGTATCTAGGATTAGCACCTGTGCATTGATCGTCAAATGCGTCTTCGGCTAGCTCATCTAGTTTGGCGAGGAAGTCGGCTTCGTTGACGCCGGCTGCTTGGATCGAGCATGGAATGCCAATCGTCTCCTTGAGCTCATCAATTTTTTTAAGCAGTGCCTCGACTTTTTCCGCATCGTTTTTGCCTTCGCCTGTTGCGCCTTCAAGTTTTAAATATTCAGCAATCTTTGCATATCGACAAAGTGCTTTCGGTCTATCGTACTGGCTAAATGCAGCCTGTTTAGTTGGCATATCCGTTGCGTTAAAGCGGATCACATTACTGATAAGTAACGCGTTCGCTAGTCCATGAGCTAAATGGAACTCTGCACCGAGCTTGTGCGCCATTGAGTGACAAATACCTAGGAAGGCATTGGCAAATGCGATCCCTGCAATGGTGGCTCCATTATGAACTTTTTCGCGTGCTATTGGCGCATTGGCGCCGTGAACATAAGCATCGGGAAGGTGCTTAAACAGTAAGTCTAGTGCTTGTAGCGCCTGACCATCACTATATTCGTTAGCCATCACACTCACATAAGCTTCTAAGGCATGAGTTACCGCATCTATGCCTCCGAAGGCTGTGAGTGATTTTGGCATGTCCATCACTAAATTAGGGTCAACGATGGCCATATTAGGCGTTAACTCATAATCGGCAATGGGGTATTTCATGCCTGTTTGCTCATCTGTTACGACCGCAAACGGCGTGACCTCGGAACCTGTACCCGAGGTGGTTGGGATCGCAACCATCTTTGCTTTCTTGCCAAGTTTTGGGAACTTGTAGATACGTTTTCTAATATCCATAAAGCGAAGCGCTAGGTCGGCAAAGTCGACATCGGGGTGCTCATACATAACCCAGATGATTTTGGCGGCATCCATTGGCGAGCCACCGCCTAATGCGATTATCACATCTGGTTGAAAACTTTGGGCGACCCGCGCACCTTGTTTAACAATCTGCATAGTAGGATCGGCTTCAACCTCATAGAAGACTTCAGTTTCTAACCCTTGGCTCTTTAAGATCTTAATGGTTTCATCGCAGTATCCGTTATTGAATAGATACTTGTCGGTAACGATAAGTGCACGCTTTTTGTCGCTTAGTTCTTCTAGCGCTATGGGTAAACTACCACGGCGGAAGTATATTGAAGACGGAAGTTTATGCCACAACATGTTCTCAGCCCTCTTTGCGACCATTTTCTTGTTGATTAAGTGACTCGGTCCTACGTTTTCTGAAATGGAGTTGCCGCCCCAAGAACCGCAACCTAAGGTCAAAGATGGAGCAAGTTTAAAGTTATAGAGATCGCCTATGCCACCTTGGGATGCGGGAGTGTTGATAAGAATACGAGCGGTTTTCATTCTAAACCCGAAAGCCTTTACTCGCTCTGTTTGAGTATCTTGGTTGGTATATAATCCCGATGTATGGCCAATGCCGCCTAGTGCAACTAGGGCTTCAGCCTTATCTACCGCATCTTCAAAGTCACTAGCGCGATACATAGCCAGTAGCGGTGAGAGCTTTTCATGAGCGAAAGCTTCCGCTTCATCGATATCAGTCACTTCTCCAATTAGTACTTTTGTAGTGGGGTGAACATCAATTCCTGCCATCTTGGCGATATTGGCGGCGCTTTGACCAACTATATCGGCATTGAGTCCACCATTTTTTAGAATAACGCTCTGCATCGCAGTAGTTTCGTCTTGGTTAAGTACGTAACCACCGTGAGTGATGAATCGCTCTTTAACCGTATCGTAAACCTCATCAACAATAACAACTGCTTGTTCCGACGCGCAAACCACGCCGTTGTCGAAGGTTTTAGACATCAATACCGAACTCACCGCGCGTTTAATATCGGCCGTTTCATCGATAACGATCGGGGTATTGCCTGCCCCAACTCCAATTGCAGGTTTTCCTGAAGAGTAGGCGGCTTTGACCATTCCCGGTCCACCCGTTGCAAGAATAAGATTGATATCTTTGTGGGTCATTAGTTGGTTTGACAATGCAACCGATGGTTCATCGATCCAGCCAATAATGTCTTTCGGCGCTCCTGCGGCGACGGCGGCCTCTAAAACCAGACGTGCAGCGGTTGTGGTAGAGGTTTTGGCCCGCGGGTGAGGCGAAAAGATGATGCCGTTACGGGTCTTAAGGCTGATAAGAGCTTTGAAAATAGCGGTGGAGGTTGGGTTGGTTGTAGGCACAATACCGCAGATGATCCCTACGGGCTCTGCAATGGTGATGGTACCAAAGGTGGTATCTTCTGAGAGGATCCCGCAGGTCTTCTCATCTTTATATTTGTTGTAAATATATTCAGAGGCAAAGTGATTTTTAATCACCTTATCTTCAATCACGCCCATCTGCGTTTCGGCTGCTGCCATCTTGGCTAGCGAGATCCGCGCGTCGGCAGCGGCAAGGGCTGCTGCTCTGAAAATCTTATCGACCTGTTCCTGAGAGTAGTTCGCAAACGTCTGCTGCGCCGTGCGTAC
>NZ_BPET01000056.1 GCF_019654915.1 Shewanella sp. MBTL60-007
GCAATAATCATGCTAAAGAGTTGCTTTACCAGATGCGTTATTAGTGGCTAACTTAACACTTACACTAACGAAATCATAGACATTAGCGCTCAGCTATCTCATTCGATAACAGGGCTGAACACTCTTAGTATCAGAGATATGCGTTAGCGTTCACCAGTATATTAAAACGTGCAGTCTCGCTCTGGGGCTAAATCTACATTAAGGCGCAATCAGCATTGTGGCCCCAAAGTTAACGATATCTAACATAAGCTCTGTTTAGACATTTTGCAGCCCGACAAAATACAGGGAATTTCATTATATTTGTTTGATAAATATCAATTTAATCGTGAGATTAATCGTTCTAATATCTGAATAAATGCATCTCCATCACAGAAATGCATAATTCGAATTTTTGGCATAAAAAAACCAGCCTAATAGCTGGTTTTTTTAGTCTTACAGGTATGCACCTATTTTCCCAAGATTAGTTCGCCTGTGGGCGCATCGCTGGGAATAGGATCACGTCACGAATGGTGTGCGTGTTAGTAAATAGCATCACTAGACGGTCGATACCGATACCTTGACCCGCTGTTGGCGGTAAGCCGTGCTCTAGTGCAGTAATGTAGTCTGCATCGTAGAACATCGCTTCGTCATCACCGGCATCTTTCGCATCAACCTGCGCCTTGAAACGGCTATCTTGATCTTCAGCATCGTTAAGCTCAGAGAAACCGTTAGCCACTTCGCGGCCGCCGATGAAGAACTCGAAACGGTCGGTGATGAAATGGTTTTCGTCATTACGGCGCGCTAGTGGAGAGATATCCGCTGGGTAGCCAGTAATGAAAGTCGGTTGCATTAGCTTAGGCTCTGCAGTCTCACCGAAGATCTCTTCAAGTAGCTGACCACAAGTCCAGAACTTCTCGATAGTCATGCCTAGGCTCTTAGCCAAGTCACGCATAAACTCCACGTCTTTAACTTCTTCATAAGTCATAGACTGAATAGTTGCGTTGTCTGGGTTGTACTTCTTGATCGCATCCAACATGCTTAGACGTGCATATGGGCCACCAAAGTCTACAGTATGCTCACCGTATGGAAGCAGTGGAGAACCACAAAGCTCAGTGGCGATAGAGCTTAGCATCTCTTCAGTTAGATCCATTAGATCTTCATAATCTGCATACGCCATATAGAATTCCATCATAGTGAATTCTGGGTTATGACGTGGTGATAGACCTTCGTTACGGAAGTTACGGTTGATTTCGAACACACGCTCAAAACCACCAACCACTAGACGCTTAAGATATAGCTCAGGTGCAATACGTAGATACATTTCGATATCTAGTGCATTGTGGTGAGTGATAAATGGACGCGCTGAAGCGCCACCAGGGATGCTGTGCATCATTGGTGTTTCAACTTCCATGAACTCTTTCTTCACCATGAAGTTACGGATAGCGGTAACCACTTTAGAGCGCATAACGAATGCAGCACGTGATTCTTCGTTAACGATCAAGTCAACATAACGTTGACGGTAGCGAGTCTCTTGGTCAGTTAGGCCGTGGAACTTCTCAGGAAGTGGACGCAGCGCCTTAGTTAGCAACTGGTACTCTTCCATGTTCACATATAGGTCGCCTTTACCAGAAAGGTGTAGCTGACCCGTCACACCGATGATGTCACCGATATCTAGACCTTGGAACTTCTCTTTAAGATCTTTTTGAACGTCTTTACCCGCATAAGCTTGAATGCGACCACTCACATCTTGGATAACCAAGAATGGACCACGCTTAGCCATTACACGACCAGCGATTGAGCGCTGAATGCCCATGCCTTCAAGATCTTCTTTGGTGTATTGACCAAATTCAGCTTGAATGTCTGCCGCTTTATGTTTTCGATCGAAGTTGTTCGGGTGACCGTTTGCTGGGCAGTTCGTACGGATGTGCTCTAATTTAGCACGACGTTCTGCAATTAACTTGTTCTCGTCTAGTGTTTGTTCAGTCATCTTCTTCTCTCGTTAAAGGCCAGATTTCAGGCTAGCTTCAATAAACTTGTCCAGATCGCCATCTAAAACGCTCTGGGTATTTCGGTTTTCAACGCCGGTACGTAGATCTTTAATACGCGCATCATCGAGCACGTATGAACGGATCTGACTGCCCCAGCCAATATCTGACTTAGCATCTTCCGCGGCTTGCTTGTCGGCATTCTGCTTAAGCATTTCTAGCTCATACAGCTTTGCTTTTAACTGTTTCATGGCCGAGTCACGGTTTTTATGCTGTGAACGGTCATTCTGACATTGCACGACAGTGTTGGTCGGTAAATGCGTAATACGAATTGCCGACTCGGTTTTGTTAACGTGCTGACCACCCGCACCCGACGCGCGGTAGGTGTCAATTCTTAGATCGGCTGGATTGATATCAATCTCAATCGAATCATCAATTTCTGGGTAAACGAATACCGAACAGAAAGAGGTATGTCGCTTGCCCGATGAATCGAATGGTGACTTACGCACTAAACGGTGTACACCAGTTTCAGTACGCAGTGAACCAAAGGCATATTCACCGGTAAACTTCACTGTTGCGCCTTTAATACCCGCAACATCACCAGCAGTGACTTCAATCAGCTCAGGCTTATAGTCGTGGGCTTCGCCCCAACGTAAGAACATACGCAAAACCATATTGGCCCAATCTTGCGCTTCTGTTCCACCAGAGCCCGACTGAATATCTAAATAACAATCTGAAGCATCATGTGGTTTAGAGAACATACGACGGAACTCGAGTTCCTCAAGGCGCTTCTCTAAGCCCTGTAATTCCTCAGTGGCGTCGTTAAAGGTCTCTTCATCGTCCTCTTCAACGGCTAGCTCTAGTAATCCTTCGATATCTTCTAGGCCACTGTCCATATCGTCGATAGTTTTCACTACCGCTTCAAGTGCTGCACGCTCCTTGCCTAAGGCTTGGGCGTTTTCTGGATCGTTCCAAATTTCAGAGCTTTCAAGCTCCCGGCTGACTTCTTCTAGACGCTCACTCTTGGCATCGTAGTCAAAGATACCCCCGAAGAAGTTCGGTACGGTCGGCGAGCTCCTTGATTTTGAATTTAACTGGATTTACTTCAAACATGATTTAATCAACTTCTAATTGCTAAGCATTAACGACTAAAAGCGCTAACGACTAGGTTACTACTGATGGAAAACCCGCTATTTTAACCCATGCTTTGTTTGAAACCTAGCGGCAAAAGCGTACAAAATAGCAATTTTATTCATCAAAGCCTGCTCAAAGCCTAAAAACTAAAACTTACCTCATAGGCTAAGCCTGTAACGAGGAGCAAATGTATGAGGGGGAGCGAGTTCACACATTGCTAAATCGGCAGCTTTAATTCCGACTGTCTATACTCAATATTACCCAGACTCAATATTATCCAACCACTGTCGATGGTTGACGCTATTTATGCCAACTGATAGCCAAACGACTAACCTCTGTCGTTACCACGAAAATAATCAATATACCTGCCGAGAGCCCGCCGGAGACTCAGGCCTATGTTACTGGCATGACCCAAAAATCATAAAAAACAGCCCCGAAGATATACAAAATCTGGAAGCCTTTGCTCGCAAGGGCGGTCAACTCAGGGGCATTAGCCTCAACCATGCAAAACTCGCCAATATCGATCTAGTTCGCCACCAGCAACAGGCAGGCTTTGACATGAGCAACGCCGAACTCTACCGCGCAGATCTAAGTGGTGCACACCTATTTAATATCAAACTCGAAAATGCCAGCTTAATGAAAGCCGATCTACGGGATGCCACCGTACATTGTGGCAACCTTCAGGGCTGCAACCTGCTTGGTGTAAAATGGCTCGGCGCCAAAATTGAAAACATGCATGTTGGCAACACTCTATGTCAGGAACGCTTAGCTTACGAGGCGCAAAAAATTGGCGACAACGACAGAGCCATGGACTACCTAGAGCAGGCCGAGGAGATCTACCGCGATCTGCGCAAAGCTGCCGATAGAGAAGGCCTATTTGCCATGTCTGGCCAATATATTCGTAAAGAGCTCACCATGCGCCGTTATCAGATGCCAAGATACTGTCTTAAACGCATCATTTCTAAAGGCATCGATCTCTTTTGCGGCTATGGTGAGGCACCGCTAAGAGTGGTTGGCTTTTCACTGATCCTCATCCTCATCTGCGCCGTGCTCTACTTCTTTGCCGGACTACAGTATGGGGGGCAGTTACAGGGGTTTAGTCTAAACCAAGATCTCGCCACTAATATCATGTTGTTTCTTAACTGTATTTATTACTCGGTCGTCACCTTTACCACCCTAGGTTATGGCGACTTCACACCGGTCGGTTTCTCACGAGCCATCGCCGCTTTCGAGGCCTTTACTGGCAGCTTTACTATCGCGCTATTCGTAGTGGTATTTGTCAAGAAGATGACTCGGTAAGCCTCTGATAATCAATTTAAAATACACTCCTAACAGCTCTGAACGCCTACACAAGGATCTGGATCACAGATTAGACCAGCCACAACTGTTATCGCGCACATTTCTGACATCACATGTGAGCGCCCCAGCAATTTCAGTTAAAACTTAAGCTGCATTATCAGCGTAAAAAAAGGCCGCAGGTATACTCAGATAAATAAGATTTCGCCCAGTCTGTCCCCGTGAGTGCGGCTCGTGCGTCAAGGTCATCGGCCCCAACGCCAAGCGCCAGCAGCTACCCTATAAATAAAGGCCCATGCGATGAAACAAATAATAATTGATGGCAAGTCATTAATCGCCAATCAGCAAGACACCCTGCTAGACGTTGCGCTTAATGCCGACATTGCTATTCCTAATCTATGTAAAAGCAAAGCCAGCTCTTTAGTTCATGACAGCAAACAACACTGTAATCTTTGCCATGTAGAGCTTGTTTCCAGCGATAACAGCATCACTAATGTACGCGCCTGTGAGACACGAGTTGCTGACATTACTGAACAGAATATTCAAGTCATCACCCAGTCGGCCGCCCTTAGCAAACAGCGTAAAGCGGCGCTACAAGTCATTTTGTCCGATCATTTCGCCGACTGCGAAGCCCCATGTCAAACCGCCTGCCCAGCTGGCGTCGATGTGCAATCATACCTTTACCATATCGCCCAAGGTGACCACAGCGAAGCGGTTAAAGTCATCAAACAGACCTTACCTTTGCCACTGTCTATTGGCCGTGTCTGTCCCGCTTTTTGTGAATCTGAATGCCGACGAGGCTTAGTCGATGAGCCTGTGGCTATTCGCCAGCTAAAGCGCCACGCAGCCGACTTAGATCTCGATGATGCTAACCCTTATGTACCACCAAAGGCACCAGCGACTAACAAGAAGGTTGCTATCATCGGCAGTGGTCCTGCGGGTATTTCGGCGGGTTACTATCTGTCGAACAACGGCCATGATGTCACCATTTTCGAATCTATGCCTAAGGCTGGCGGCTGGTTAAGATACGGTATTCCCGAGTATCGTTTACCTAAAGCGATTCTCGACAAAGAGATCGAACTTCTGTGCAAAAACGGTCTAAATATTGAGACCGACACTCGCCTTGGCCGCGATATTCACCTCAATGGCTTGATCCAAGATTTTGATGCGGTCTGTTTAGCCATTGGCGCCCAAAAAGCGGTACCGATGAACTACCCAGGCATCGAGCTTGATGGCTGCTACCTAGGCGTCGACTACCTAAAAGATTACTGCATAGATAAGCAATACGTGACCGGTAAAAAAGTGGCGGTAATCGGTGGCGGTAATACCGCTATCGACTGTGCTCGCACCGCAAAACGTGAAGGCGCCGATGTCACATTAGTCTACCGTCGTACTCGCGATGAAATGCCAGCCGAAGACTATGAGATCCATGAGGCTGAGCAAGAAGGCATTAAGTTCCACTTCCTCACCAATCCAATTGAAAACCATAGCGATGACAACGGCCGAGTGGCTATGGTGACTTTTGAAATAATGGCACTCGGTGAGCCGGACAGCTCAGGGCGTCGTAGCCCAACACCGACTGGTGAAACCTTCACAGAAGCCTTCGATACAGTGATCCCAGCGGTGTCACAAACTCCAGATATGGACTTCTTAGATCATCCACAAAGCCAGCTTGCCACAGGTGAAGTAGCCCTTACTCGCTGGAATACCTTTGAAGGTTGTGAACACACCATGTCGGCGGGTCAATCGGCAGGACTCGATAAGCTATTTGTTATCGGAGACTCACGTACAGGACCAGCCACCGCGGTTGCCGCCGTGGCCGATGGCCGTAAGGCTGCCGATGCCATCGAGAAGCTATTATCTCAAGGCCTCACCTGCGAGCTAGTTAAACAGCCATTTAACTCAACTAAAGCGCCGAAAACCAGCAACCTGAAATCTTTCAAAGCCGATGCGCTATACCCTGCAACTGCAGTGCAAGCTCGCAGTAAAATGCCAGAGCTAAATGAACTACAACGGGCGCTAAACTTTAGCGAAGTCGAGCTAGGCTTTGCCGCCGATGAAGCGATGAAGGAAGCCGCGCGCTGCCTCGAGTGCGCCTGTCAGGCCAACACAGATTGTAAGTTACGTGACTATGCGACCGAATATAAGGTTAAGGCCAGTGAGCTCGATATCAGTCAAGCGCAACACTTTAGCGTCGATAACAGTGCTCCGTTTATCACCTTCGATGCTAACCGCTGCATTAGCTGCGGTGCCTGCGTAGAGATCTGTAACGGCGCCAGCGGCCATAACGCTATCTCTTTTGCTAAAGATCACTACCAAGCCATTCCTGATTCATGTGCAAACGATAAACGTAACGCACCACGAGTCGGCTTTAGCGCCAACATGAATGACAGTGACTGCGTGCAATGTGGTAACTGCGTACAGGTCTGCCCAACAGGCGCACTGGTTGACGCTCGTGATAAGACTCAAGGCTTAACGGCCGCACAGAAGGCACCGCTTAAAACCGTGTCGACCATCTGCACCTACTGCGGTATTGGTTGCCGCGTCAATATGCATGTCGATGAGCAAAAGAATCAGATATTGCACATCAGTGGTGACAACTCATCACCAGTTAACGAAGGCATGTTATGTGTTAAAGGCCGTTTCGGCTTCGACTTTGTGGGCAGCGATAAGCGCCTCACTACGCCACTTATCCGTAAAAATGGTGAGCTAGTCCCTGCCAGTTGGGATGAAGCTATCTCTGTGGTGGCTAAGCGTTTTACCCAGATAAAGCAGAGCCATGGCAATAAGGCGATTGCCGGTCTCTCTTCGGCAAAAGCCACTAACGAAGATAACTACGTTTTCCAAAAGTTCTTCCGCAGCGTACTGGGTAATAACAACGTCGACCACTGTGCTCGTCTTTGTCACGCATCGACCGTAACTGCGCTTCGCGAAAGCTTAGGTAGCGGCGCGATGACTAACGATATTCCGAGTATCAAAGATAGTGACCTTATCTTTATTCTTGGATCTGACACTGAAAGCGCCCACCCAATTATCGCTTCTAAGATCAAACAAGCAGTGAAAGAGCATGGCGCACGCTTGATTGTTGCCGATCCTAAGCGTGTCTCCATTGCCGACAAGGCTCAGCTTTATGTAGCGCACAGACCCGGCTCTGACGTCATGCTACTTAACGCGATTATGCAGCAGATCATCATCAATGATTGGCATGACCTAGATTATATTCAGTCTAGAGTCGAAGGCTTCAGTCAACTCTATGATGAGGTGATGAGCAGCGATTATAGCCCTGAAAATGCCGCGCTAATCACAGGCGTGAGTGCTAACGATATTATCGAGATAGCGCGCCTTATCGGCACAGCAGAGAAAACCGCTATCTACTACGCAATGGGTGTGACTCAGCATACTTCAGGGCATGATAACGTTACCGCAATATCTAACCTGCAGTTACTGTGTGGCAATATCGGTGTTAAAGGCGCGGGGATTAACCCACTTCGTGGTCAGAGCAATGTACAGGGCGCTTGTGATATGGGCGCACTACCGAACTACTTCAGCGGCTACCAGAAGTTGAGCGATCCCTTAGTACAAATGCGCTTCCGTGAAGCCTGGGGCAAGGAAGATCTTTGTGCCGATATCGGTCTATCGGCCACCGAGATGATGCACGCCTTGAGCCATGGCGAACTGAAAGGCTTGTATGTCATGGGTGAAAACCCAGTGCTGAGCGATCCCGATCAAAAGCATGTGCTACAAGGCTTAGCTGCAGCAGAGTTTGTGGTGGTGCAAGATATCTTCTTAACCGAAACTGCCGAGCTTGCCGATGTAGTCTTGCCTGCCGCAGCCTTTGCCGAAAAGTTAGGTCACTTTACCAATACAGAGCGCCGCGTACAGCAGTTATTGCCAGCTGTGACACCACCAGGTCTAGCTAAGAATGATTGGGAGATCACTCAGCTTATCGCTAGTGAAATGGGCGAAAATTGGAATTATCAGAGCGAGAAACAGATTTGGCATGAGATCACCCAAGTCACACCACAGTATCGTGGTATTACTTGGCAGGTGATCGATAGCCTAACCGAGAATGGTCGCCTAGGCTTACAGTGGCCATGCCCTGCTGAAGGCCACCCTGGTACGCCAATTCTGCACACATCTCAGTTTACTCACGGTAAAGGTAAGATGCGTGCGGTGCACTATCGTCTACCAGCAGAGATGCCATGTGAAGAATATCCGCTGATCTTATCGACTGGGCGCTTATTAGAGCAGTTCCATACTGGCACCATGACCCGTAAAACCGAAGGTCTTAACCAGCTTGGTAGTGCCAAGGTGATGATCTCGGTCTTTGATGCCGAGAAGCTTGGAGTGAATAACGGCGACATGTTAAAGCTCAGCACCCGCCGCGGCGAGATTGAGATCCAAGCCTTTGTGACTAAGCGTGCACAAGCTGGGGTTCTGTTCCTGCCGTTCCACTTTGCGGAGTCGGCGGCCAACAAGCTCACCAACAATGCGCTCGACCCTGTGGCGAAAATCCCAGAATTTAAGGTGTGTGCAGTTAAAGCTGAAAAGGTAGCTGATAAGCTAGCAGAACCAGAACTCGCCTAAGCACAGTGAAAGTGGAGTCAATAATGAAGGCCGTAAGAGCAACCTCTTACGGCCTTTTTATATCTCTCTATTTTATAAGGAAGGTTAGCTAACAAACGCCCCTATTAGCGCACCAGTGACGCCAAAACCTGCGACCAAGATAAAGATGTTTGGCTTAAAGATCTTAAACAAGCCAAAACCTAGCACCACTAACGCCATATCCAGTGGCGACAATACCGCACTGGTAAAGATTGGGTTATACAGCGCCGCTAATAGAAAGCCCACCACAGCAGCATTCACTCCGGCAACAGCGCCCGTTACCTGCGGTTTGGCGCTGATCGCATGCCAACTTTTAAGCGCCACCAGCATGAGTAGAAAGCCCGGTAAAAAGATAGCAAGGGTTGCCACTAAGGCACCAACAAGTGGTTGCTGAATCCATATTTCGGCTCCCAAGAACGCCGCTAAGGCAAACATAGGTCCAGGTACCGCTTGTGCTAAGGCGTAGCCCGTTAAGAACTGATCATTACTGATCGCATCCCCCACGCTTTGCTGTAGCAAAGGTAACACCACATGGCCGCCGCCAAATACCATACTACCGACTTGATAGAACTGGCTAAACAACTCAGTTAAGCTCGCTATCCCAGCTGATTTTGACAAGGCTATCATCGTCAAAGATGCCAGCAATAATCCCACAAACAGGCTTAAGTAAAACCAGTTAAGCTTCACACTCTGCGCCGCAGCAGCAGGCTCCTCCCGCTCACCTGCTAAATAGTGACGCCCTACGAGCGCCGCAGCTATCAACAAGCCAAACTGCATCAACATGGATGGCTGCAGCAAAATGATCACACAACTTAGCACCATTAATAGCTTGGCCTGCTTTCGCTGGCAAAACTGCTTAAACATAATCCAAATCGCATCGGCTACCACTACAACAGCCAATAGCTTGAGGCCATGAATAATGCCTTGGGTAAACGAGTAGTCTAACCATTGACTGCTAGTTACAGCCAATAAAAACAATAATATGAATGAAGGCAGGGTAAAACCTAAAAACGCAGCAATACCACCTAATAAGCCACCTCGATGATAACCGATAGCAAAGCCAACCTGACTCGAGCCAGGCCCTGGCATAAACTGACTTAGAGCAACTAAACTGCCGTAGTGTTTATCATCTAGCCAATTAAGTTCTTGTACAAAGGTTTGCCTAAAGTAGCCGATGTGTGCAGCTGGGCCACCAAAAGAGATTAAACCGAGGGAAAAAAAACGTAGAAATATTTGAAACATAATCATCCACAAATAAAAACTAACCACTAAAACTCAGTGTTAAAACTAACCACTAAAACGAATATATTAAAGCTAAGCGCCCCTATAGCTGATACGAGCAATAGTATGACATTTAGGTTACAGATTAATGAAAGTTCGACACCGAAAACAAAGTTAATCTAAAAAAAGTTTTTCAAAATCAGCCAAGGTTTGGCGCTTACCGATAGTCCCCTCTAACCATTCACACACTTCACTGGCAGTGGTTCGATAAGTGGTTAGCTTGCCACCGTAGAGACTAAGCAAATTCGGATGGCTTGCTTGTACTTTTTGTATAGTATCCCGAGGACGGTCGAACGCTTTACCTTCTTGCTTAGGTAATACTCTCACCCCACAAAAACTACCAATCAATCGCTTTTTTAGCGCTGCTATATCCCCAAAACAACTAAAGTAATGATGGTAAATTCCTAACAAATACTCTGTTTCCTCTGGGGTAACACTGGGCTTAGCCATTAGCGACGTTAACGGTACCTCAGTGGTTCCAATTAATGTTTGCCCTTTCCAAGGCATGACAAAAATAACCCGTTTATCGAAGCAAGACTCCAAATAAAGAATACCGTCATTAGCTGGAATATCGAGTAACAAATGGCTACCTTGCACCCACTCAATTGGCTCAGCAGAGAGCGGTGGAGACACAGTCTCAAGTACTTGATTCACCCAAGGTCCTGCAGCATTCACCACAGCTCGAGCTTCTACCTCATGTTCAATAGCCTCGTGCTGATAACGTACTAAACAATGCCTCTGTTTATGCGCAATAGATGTGCATTTGGCATGTTCAATAACCTCAAGCCCAAGAGTACGTGCATTCTTGATTACCGCTTGAGTCAGCAACTGATCATCAGTTTGTGCATCCCAATATTGATATACAGCTTTCAAGCCATGTAATTTTAAGCCTTTAATTTTCGACCAATGTATCGATGGTATCGATTTAAACTGGCCCAAAGGATCAAATTCACTTAAAAAGGCATACAAACTCAACCCAGCCCTAATCGTCCATGGACTGCGACGGCTATTTTCATAGACAGGAATGTAAAATGGGATTGGGTAAACTAACGAGGGAGCGAGCTTAAGCAGCGCTTTTCTGTCAGCCAGAGATTTTCTGACCAAGGGCAATTGACCAGATTCGAGGTAGCGCAGGCCCCCATGAATGAGTTTACTGGAATTAGCAGACGTCTGTGCAGCAATGGTTTCTTTCTCTAACAGCATGACTCTATAGCCAGCTGCAGCAGCGCACTGAGCGATACCCGCCCCATTGATCCCACCACCTATAACGAGAAGATCGACCGTCTCCATTTTTGCTCCTTGAGTGGACTGCTCACTCTTTGCCCTGCATAGTCCGTGATTCACAGAGCAAACAACGCCACAAATATCTTCTACAGCAGCGAAGAGCACTGTTCATCATTAGAACATTTAATCTAAAGATGATTGTATTTCCTCTAGTAATAGCATAAATTTCCGCACAATGGAGTAGCCCCTAACTGCTCTTAAGGATGAGTTTAAGGTTCGTAAGGAAGTACGATTATGAAATGGATAGCCGCAATTGGTTTACTCATTACCACAAACGCTCTAGCTCAATGTGAAAACAACACTCACATTCTCGATATTGTTTACCCCAAAAACAGCTCCTACTTCAGTTCACAGTACGGCTCAAAACTGGAGCAATTGACAAAAGATACTCAGCAGGGAGCTGGTTATTTACTGCTCGAGTTCAAGGTCAATCAGGCTCAATCGACCAAAGAAGCTCGTGAATACAATAAGTGGCTTGCACAACGACGCATCGACAGAGTGAAAACCTACCTTAACGATGCAGCCTATCCCGCTCCTGTTATCACCCGCCTGTTGACGGCAAGTACCGAGGAAAATCGCAGCGTATCTGTGGTCTGGTGCCCCGATGAAAGAGAGCAAGAGGTAAGAGTAGCCAGTAAGAGTGAATAGGCGACTATTATTCTAGTTCTAGTTCTCACCCTAGTTATGATTGAAGCAGAGGCTATCATCGCCTCTTGCTAATCGCCCCCTTAATCTAGCTCCAAATATGCGTATAATCCACAGGCATCAATAGATGTGATTAATTTAACCTTATCTAAACTACTCAGTTATAACTATCAGCAAAAGTTTAACTTTATTGTTAAAAGTTAGTTGTAGTTCCCAAAAGTAAATTATTCGAGATTTCATCTGCAAAAACAAAACATTAATTTAGCTATTGCTAAGTATTAAAGTAGAGTATTAGTAACAAACAGGTTTAATTTATGGCTAATACGTCTGCCGGAGTTCGCATGCCTAAGTCTATTATTCTCTTTTTCGCCCTCTTATTATCGAGCCTCTCTCTCTCCAATTTTGCCGCTGCGGAAACCCCAGCGACGAACAATCTATGGCATTACACCAATGCTCAAGGAGAGCTTAAGGTTAAACTGTATTTCTTCTGGTCTAAGACCTGCCCTCACTGCGCCGAGGCTCATCCCTTTATCGATAGCCTACCCGAGCGCTACCCTTGGATAGAGGTTGAAGATCATATGATCACTGCGCCAGACACCATGGCAGTATGGCAAGAAGTCGCTAAACAGACTGGAACCGAAGCTCGCTCGGTGCCCTACTTTGCCAGCGGTGAAAAAGCGGTTGTCGGTTATACCAGTCAGGCTGTATCCGGTGAGTTTTTAGTGCAACGCTTAAAATCATACTATGTTTCACTCGGTGGAAAATTGGCCCCAGAGGTTGAAGGCGATTACAGTACTGCCCCAATGACAGGTGGACTGTTTCAAACCTGTAGTGAGAGTGGCAGCGAAAGCGACGCTGAGGGTACCTGTGGCTTAGGATTAGATGCTAGCAGCGAGCTTGCGAGCTCAGATGTACAACCGGTCGAGATCCCGCTTGTGGGTGTAGTTCACCCTGAACAGATGTCACTGCCACTACTGACTGTCGTGCTTGCAGGTGTCGATGCCTTCAACCCTTGTGCATTTTTTGTATTGCTATTCCTACTCTCTATCATGGTTAACGCTAAGAGCCGCACTCGCATGCTAATTGTGGGCGGGATCTTCGTGTTCTTCTCCGGCTTTATCTACTTCATCTTTATGAGTGCATGGCTCAATATCTTCCAGCTTCTAGGCGCAGGTAGCGATGGTGGTTGGATTATTCTCGGAGCGGGTATGTTGGCGCTCATTGCAGGAGCAATCAACATCAAAGATTACTTCTTTACCAAAGGAGAAGTCACCCTGTCGATGTCGGCTGAAAACCGCACGGGCTTGATAAAGCGCATGGGGAAGCTAACCAGCGCCAGCAGCATGACCGCCATGATTGCCGGTACTGTGGTGTTATCTATCTTAGCCAACGCCTATGAACTTTTATGTACCGCTGGTTTCCCGATGATCTACACCAGCGTACTGTCTATGCATGACCTAGAGACCTTCGAGCGCTACATGTATCTAGTGATGTACAACGTGGTTTATGTCATCCCACTTGCAGCGATTGTTATCGCCTTCAGTGTGTCACTTGGTAAGCGTAAACTGACCGAGAAAGAGGGGCAGACCCTTAAGCTAATGTCAGGAATTATGATGATGGGACTCGGTGGTATGTTGGCTGTTGACCCAACAGCGCTACAAAATGTGGCCTTAGCTATCGGCCTCATCTTAAGCTCTATCGTACTAACTGTGATTATCACGCTTATCCGTAAGAGCATAGAGAAAGCGCAGACGGTAAAAGCTGAGAAAGGCCGGAAAGCCTAAGACGATAAGAGCTGAGACGGATGAAGCCGGAAAAGTAAAGCCGGAAAAGATAAAGCGGGAAAACCAAAGATAACAGCTTGACGCTTTTGGCTTTTACTTTTCCTCGCAGGGCTTCAGCCCGTCCTCGAAGCGAAGCGTCCTAGGTTCTAGATTCTAGGTTCTAGGAAGAGCAGAGACGGTTAAAGCTGAGACGGATGAAGCCGGAATAGATAAAGCGGGAAAATCAAAGATAACAGCCTGACGCTTTTGGCTTTTGCTTTTCCTCGCAGGGCTTCAGCCCGTCCTCGAAGCGAAGCGTCCTAGGCCCTTTTTTTAATGTAGGTAGGCATTTATGCCGTCAACAATGGCCATAAAACCGTAAGCTTGGCGGGCTAAAACCCAACCTACAGAAGGCTAAAGGATGCTTTTCCCGTCCCAGCTTGATCCGTCTCAGCTTTAACCGTCTTTGCCTTATGCTTTTCCATCTCAGCTTGAACCGTCTCAGCTTTAACCGTCTTTGCCTTATGCTTTTCCATCTCAGCCTTTCCTAGGACCTGCCTTTCCTAGAACCTAGAACCTTCTTTGCCTTTCCGTAAGCGCAGCGCTCCGTAAGTGACGCAGTCACGTTCCCTAGGCCACAGGCCGTCCGGCTCTTATCGTCTTAGCTTGAACCGTCTCAGCTTTAACCGTCTTTGCCTTATGCTTTTCCATCTCAGCCTTTCCTAGGACCTGCCTTTCCTAGAACCTAGAACCTTCTTTGCCTTTCCGTAAGCGCAGCGTTCCGTAAGTGACGCAGTCACGTTCCCTAGGCCGCAGGCCGTTCGGATCTTATCGTCTCAGCTTTAACCGTCTTTGCCCTTTGCTTTTCCTAGAACCTGCTTTTCCTAGCTCCTAGAACCTTCTTTTAAAAGATACACTCTGTAACACGGCAATCCTCAAGCGAGGATGTGCTCTGCCGATAACTAAACTATCATCCCTACTTCATTGAGCTAAAAAATGGCTGTAACTATCGCTAGTGCAAATCTTCAACCAAACATGAGCCATGGAGCCGTTGGCGTAAAAGTCGCGCAAATGGCTAAAGCGCAACAAGAGATGCAAGGGGAAATGGCACTGCAATTGATTCAGGCGGCCATGCCTGAAGCGCCAGCAGCGCCTGTCGGTAATATTGGTCACAACATTAATACCACGGCCTAATAAAATACGGGCTCCTGAGGAAATCTCAGCTCAGTTGGTGTTAACAGTGGTTTGCATGCTTTAGCAAACAACTTTTAGGTTATTACTTTTATTCTGAGCAGAAACGGTCTCGTCCGTTAGCCTTAGCCTCATAGAGTAGCTTATCTGCCGCTGCAACCAACTCAGAGGCTTCCATCCCCTCTTGCCACTGCACAACGCCTTGGGAAAGCGTAACCCAAGCTGACACTGCAGAGCTGGGATGTTTAAGCTCAGCTGCAGCGACCGCTCGCTTAATTTTTTCTGCAACTCGAATTGCACCAGTTAAATCTGTATCCGGAAGGGCAATCACAAACTCTTCCCCACCATAGCGAGCCACCAGATCCCTAGGCCGCTCTAATGCACCATTTAATGCGGCGGCTATGCTTTTTAAATACTTATCCCCCGCCTGATGCCCAAGGCTATCATTAAGCTGCTTAAAGAAATCCACATCCACCATGATGATAGATAATGGCAGCTCGTTTCTTAGTGATGCTTTAATCTCTTGAATTAACACATCATCAAAGTGACGACGATTACTGATATCGGTCAATCCATCAATTAAAGCCAAACGCTTAAACTGCTGCAATAACTTCTTTTTCTCAATGCTCCGGATGACGGCCTTAAAGAACCAACCTGAAATAATTTTTTGCCCAGACCACACTATGCCCAAAAAGCAGAGAAACTTAGTAATAGGGTAGATGGGGGTAGCAGAGTATTGAGTAAAATGATAAATGCTACCAAAGGTTAGAAAAGGCAAAATCCCTAATAACATCAAATTACGGTTAGGGAATAAAGCTAACGCAAACACTAAAACCAGCACATCGGTTAAGGATTCAATGCCCTGCATCGCACTATCCGATAGCGAATCTAAACCGATAAGTAAGTAGCACCACGATATAATAAGCAGACCTAGATAGAGATAGGTTTGAGTAACACTAATGTGAAAAATCCCCAATACCCTAATAGCCGCAAGCCCAAACACAAGTGTTAATCCCAACGGGAGCAACTTAAGCCCAAGTAACTCGACTTCAAAATACTCACGATCAAAATAATAAGCGTTGAGCATAACCACAAGCAGCAAGACTGAACTCACATAGCTCGCCCAGACGATGCCGCGCTTGATGATAATGAAGGTTTCACTCTTCAACTGCACTTGATATTGGTGTGACTTCAGATCTTGCTCCATTGTGAACCGATTTACTTCCGTTAAACTTATCATAAAAAAAGCACTTAACTCTTTATTAGTTAAAGTGCCAATACAATAAAAATCTCATTATCAGATATTTAAACCTAAAAAAAGCCAGCTTATGCTGGCTTTATACTTAGAAATTGTCACCTAGGCTGCGATATTACCGCTGCTCGCTTCGTCAACATTGTGACGAATGAGATAGTCAAATGCCCCTAGAGATGCTGTTGCACCGCTGCCCATGGCGATAATGATCTGCTTATAGGCAGAGTTAGTCACATCGCCAGCGGCAAAAATACCGGGAACAGAGGTCTCACCTTTCGCATCGACAATAATCTCCCCGCGAACCGTCATATCAATGGTATCTTTTAGCCACTCTGAGTTAGGCACTAGACCAATCTGCACAAATATTCCCGCAAGCTCAACATGGTGGCTTTCACCTGTCGCTCTGTCGGTATAGTTAAGGCCGTTAACGCGCTTACCATCGCCAGTCACCTCGGTTGTCATTGCCTCGGTAATGATGTCGATATTACCCATAGACTTAGCTTTTCGCTGCAACACTTCATCGGCACGTAAGCTCTTATCAAACTCTAAAACGGTTACATGTTCAACGATATTAGCTAAATCGATTGCCGCTTCGATGCCTGAGTTACCACCGCCGATAACAGCAACGCGCTTACCTTTGAACAAGGGGCCATCACAGTGTGGACAGTATGCAACGCCACTACCGCGGTACTCCTGCTCACCGGGTACATTCATTTCACGCCAGCGGGCACCTGTGGCTAACAATACCGTTTTGCTGCGTAGTACTGCCCCATTTTCCAGTTCTAGCTCGAATAACTCACCAGACTTCAAGCTTAAGGCACGCTGGTTATTCATGATATCAACATCATATTCATGTACGTGGGCCTCAAGGTTCGCCACCAGCTTAGGCCCCTCAGTCGCCTTAACTGAGATAAAGTTCTCGATGCCAACGGTTTCAGCAACCTGACCACCAAATTTATCTGCCACAATACCAGTACGCAAGCCTTTACGTGCTGCGTAAATCGCTGCCGATGCACCCGCTGGGCCGCCGCCAACCACAAGTACTTCAAACGGCTCTTTCTCATTGAGCTGCTCGGCTTTTCTGCCAGCCGCATTCACATCGAGCTTATTTAAGATCTCAACAGTGCTAATGGCCCCCATAGAGAATTGCTCGCCATTGAGGTACACAGAAGGTACAGCCATGATATTGCGTTCGTTCACTTCATCTTGGAATAAAGAGCCATCAATCATCACGTTAGTAATGTTTGGGTTAATTGCCGCCATCATATTCAAAGCTTGTACGACTTCAGGACAAGTCTGGCAGCTTAGGGACACGTAGGTCTCAAAGCGATACTCACCCGGTAGCTGACGAATTTGTTCAATCACATCGGCTTCAAGCTTGATTGGGTGCCCACCGCTGTGCAGCAGCGCAAGAACCAAAGAGGTAAATTCATGACCCATTGGCAAGCCTGCAAAAGTGATTTGCGAACCTAAGTTTGGATTTATCACTGCCATTGAAGGTGTGCGTTCGCCCACTTGCTCTTTTACTGAAATAAGTGAAGACAGGCTATCGATATCCGCCGCTAACGACTTAAGCTCTTGGCCTTTTTTACTGCCATCAACAGACACAACCAGCTCAACTGGATGCTTGAGGTTCTGCAAATAAGTGTTCAGTTGATTCTTTACGTTTGCATCTAACATGATGACTCCTAAATATCTTAAAGCTAATCTAAGTTCGGTGTCTTACAGGCAACAGTAACCCTTGGTGCTGGCCTAGCACTCGCGAAAAAATAAAAAATGATAGAGAAAATAAAAAGTGTGTACGGTCTAGCAATTTGTTGGTCAAAAGGTGTTTTAAGAGATTGTTCAGCCTAGATGACAGGGGGACACTAGGCTGAACCGTGGAGATGAGATCTCTTGATGACTTTGTTGAGCGTTAGCGAGAGATGGGGCTCACTAACGCACTATCATCATTTTCTATCGACTTAAATTTTACCAACTAGGTCGATTGATGGTGCTAGTGTCTCTTCACCTGGCTGCCATGCTGCTGGGCATACTTCACCATCGTGAGTCGCTACATACTGAGCCGCTTGGATTTTACGTACTAGCTCAGCTGCGCTACGACCAATACCTAGGTCATGTACTTCAGCAACTTTGATCTCGCCTTCTGGGTTGATAACGAATGTGCCGCGTAGTGCTAGACCGTCTTCCTCAATCATCACACCGAAGTTACGTGTGATAGTACCTGTTGGGTCACCAATCATTGGATACTTGATCTTGTTGATTGTGTCTGAGCTTGCGTGCCATGCCTTGTGAGTGAAGTGAGTGTCAGTTGATACTGAGTAAACTTCAACGCCCATAGATTGTAGCTTCTCGTAGTGGTCAGCCATGTCACCTAGTTCAGTAGGACATACAAAGGTAAAGTCTGCAGGGTAGAAGAAAACAACTGACCACTTACCTAGTAAATCTTGCTCAGTCACTGGGTGAAAATCACCGTTGTGGAATGCTGTCGCTGAAAATGGCTTGATTGTAGAGTTGATGATTGACTGATGCATGTAATGCTCCATATTAAAAATAAAAAATAAAAATACTTTTTCTTTAAATTCAACAAACTGAGATGAGTGATGATGAGTCTCTTAAAGCCAGTTCGTTTTCGATGTAAGCATAGTAGTCGAGAAAAATGATTTGTCATAACGAGTAAAAGCTATCATCTTAATCGATAATTCCGAACAGGATTAACAATTCAATGATATTAGGTAGTTAGGTACTGTTTTCTAGGGGCAGATAGTAACTAATAAGCACTATTCGGCATTACCAGTGGAAAAATCGTTTAAGAGTGTCAATCAAAGCCCAACTAGCACAAAATAACGCTAGCGGGATTGACTCACTAAGATTGGGTTAAATTAAGGCTGTGCTGTTAACTAAGAACAAGGTTGGGCTATTAGCCTTGAATACAGCGGTTACTCCCAAACATCGAATCGGGTCAGCGATCTCGCCAGCTGAAAATCCAGCTGCTGCGATAACGCCTGCGCCTTGGTTTTTAAACCACTGGCACTTATCTCACGTTTGGCTTTACCCGCAAACACCACCCAGTTACCGCTGCCCGTTAGGCAGGCACGCACCTCGACAAAGTAATTATTAAGGTAAGCGAGCAACTCACGGTTTTGGCTATGCTCTTTCCAACAATTCAGCACCAGATAACCATCGGCCTTAATCAAGGCAGCGCATTGAGCGATAAAAGACTCAGACACTTGAGCCGCATCGACGCCATCGGCGCTATAGATGTCGGTGAAGATCACATCGACCCGCTTATGGTCGCCAGACTCAAGAAACTGTTTTGCATCTTGATTGATCACCTTAAGCTTTTTACTCAGTGGCAACTGAAAATAGCGTTTAGCTAACTCAATGACATCCGCACGTAACTCAACAGCGGTGAGTTTGATCCCCGCATCGAAATTACGCAATGCATGAATAAGTCCACCACCACCGAGCCCGAGCACGATTGCACTCTTAGGCTGGCTATAGAGCAATACCAATAGCATGGCTTGTACATAGGTATGCTGTGGGATATGTGGTGCAGCTTTCAGTAGCTTACTCTGCTCATCATTTTCACCAAAGGCTAGAATTCTCGACTCTTTATCTTCTAATACGATAAGTGGGCCATATTCATCTTGGGTTTGGTGCAGTACTTGATAATCTGACATGAGCTCTCCGATATTTGGGGCGCTATTATGCGTTAAATTCAGCATGAATAAAACGCCGCCGTTATCGTCACAACCCCTGATAGCAGAAAGGCATCACGCAACAATCAATACACATCAACAGGAAAAACTCAGCACCTAATCAAGGTTAAGTACAAACACCACAAGCACCAAACAAGTGGCAACAAGAACAGCGCAAACCAAACAAGTTTCCAACCCAGAGTTGAGATCATTGTCACATCTCATTTTTTACCGATACATACAATCAGCGCCATTCTCAATTTAGTAAGATAAACCAATGAAAAAGACAATCTCAGCCATCGCGCTAACTGCAATTCTAAGCACTCAACTGACTGGCTGCATGGGCCAAATGGGTCTAAGCGCCATGGTAACTAAAGCTAACTTAAGCGCTGTAGACAACCGTTACGGCCGCGCTGGCCTATTTATGCTGATGAGCCCAATTTATGGCTTCGCCGCAACTGGCGATCTATTTATTGTTAACAGCATCGAATTCTGGACAGGCACCAACCCTGTCACAGGTCGTTCACCAGCCGTTGTAGACATGCCAGTTGAAGCGATTTTCAAGGTGAACCAGCACATCGATGGCGACCTAACTACCGCTCCGCTTAAGAACGTTAAGCTAACTAGCGCTTCAATGGTTGCAACTGACGAAAATACCTTAGCAATGACACTGGTTTATGAAGATGGTAGCCAGCAAGTTATGTCTGGCGTTAAGCAAGGCGAGCATGTTGATTTCTATCTAGATAACAATTTCATTGCTCGTGTAAGCACTGATGAGCTTGCCGCTTACCAGCAAGGTTAATACCGTTCGGTATAAATAAGTAATGCTTACTCCGTGATCTGCAAAGGGCCAATAATACTGGCCCTTTTTTATTTGCTTCGATTAAAGCATCTGATGCTTAGTCTATTACTTAAGCGTTCGCTGAAAAAATGCCACCGCCTGCAAGTACATCTGCAGCGCAAGCGCTGGATCATACCTGCTATCTCCGTCACGCATAAAGGCATGTTGGGCGTTGACTTCCAGCCAGTTAAACTTAACGCCTGTAGCCTCAAGCTTGTCATACACCAGCTTGCGTCCCTCGCTAGATACGTGAGGATCTTGCTTGCCAAACACCATCACCAACTCGGCTGCGATATCGCCCGTTCGGCTTAAGGAGTCATTCCCCTTGTCGCAGGGCAAAGTGTTGGAATGGATATCGGTCGGATATAAACAAAACGCACCTTGGATATCGGGGTTTAGTGCAGCGCGGTAAGCTAAATGGCCACCGATACACACCCCCATACTACCAATATTACTGCTGCAAAAACTTAGGCTGCGAGCAAAGTCTACCAAGGCTTCGGTGTCGGTGTCATGATCCTCAAGCCGCTTAGCAAACTTGTCTGCGTTGCCTTTATCTTTACCTATATCGTCATAGGCAAGCACGGTACCGATAGGGTTAAGCTCGTGAAACACTTCTGGAACTAACACCACAAAACCATGACCAGCAAGGATTGCAGCAGCACGGGCAATCGGCGCCGTTTGCTGAAAGATCTCAGAATAGAAAATAATAGTGGCAAATTGCCCATCACAATCGGGGCGGTATAGGTAAGTCCGCATGGTTCCCGTTGCGGTGGAAATATCGTGGACCTCTTGAGTAATGATCATCGGCTCTCTTTCCTTAGATGCTGGTAACTAGATAGTCGCTCGCCACATTCGCGACGAGCGAATGATGAAGTATTCTAATACAACTGATTAGGGCATACTTCTCCCGCCAGTAACTGGGTTACGTTTGTCAGTGTTGTATGTGCAATCGCGCTTAAGGCTTCCTCGGTTAAGAATGCCTGATGGCCAGTAAAAATGACGTTGTGACATGCCGATAGACGCCTAAAGACATCATCTTGAATGATCTCACTCGACTTATCCTCAAAGAATAACTCTTTCTCATTCTCGTAAACGTCTAAGCCCAATGAGCCTAGCTGACCAGACTTAAGCGCCTCCATGGCATCGAGGGCATTTAATAAGCCGCCACGACTAGTATTGATCACCATAACGCCAGGCTTCATTTGGCTAAAGCTCTTCTGGCTCAAAAGGTGATGGTTCTCTTTTGTCAGTGGGCAGTGCAAACTGATCACATCGCAAATAGGGTACAGCTGATCCAGCGGTAAATACTCGACGCCTAAATCAATTACCGCTTGATTAGGGTAAGGGTCATGGGCGACAACTTTGCAGCCGAAACCTTGCAGCACCTTGATGGTCGCCAGACCAATTTTGCCCGTACCGATGACACCGATAGTGCGGCCATGCATATTAAAGCCCACCAAGCCCTCTAGTGAGAAGTTCGCATCACGGGTTCGCTGGTAGGCTTTATGAATTTTACGGTTTAAGGTCAGCATAAGTGCCACTGTGTGCTCGGCAACCGACTCAGGAGAATAGGCTGGCACATTTACCACCTTCATTCCCAAACGCTCGGCGGCCTCAAGATCGACATTGTTAAAGCCCGCGCAGCGCATAGCGATTATCTTGGTCCCGCCCTGTGCGAGTTCCACCAGCACCTCTTCACACAGTGAATCATTGACGAAGGCACACACGATCTCAAAGCCTTCTGCTAACTTCACCGTTTGCATACACAGTCGATAATCGAAATATTCAATATTGGCACCGAAGGCGGCATTGGTGCGATCGAAATACTGGATGTCGTAATGTTTAGCGCTAAAGAAGCCTATTTTCATTGTAGAAACCTTACCTAAATGAGAAGGGAAAACCGTAACCAGTGTATGTGATATTGGTAGATTTGTCTTGTAGGCCATGGAGCTATGTCTAACTAAGAGGGAGTTTTTAGACAAAGAAAAAGCGAGCTCCTGACAGCTCGCTTTCCAGCTTATTCTGAGGCTTTACTAAAGAGTTAAGGATAAATTCTCTTAAGCATTCAGATCGAAGCCATTATTGACTGAGCATAAAAATATCAACAATAGCAAGGAGTAAGCATATGCCCATTAGCCTACCACTAACTATAAATAGGTATCGATATCTGCTTCACAGATTTGTTGCGCGGCTCAGTCTTACCGCGGCTAAAATAGACAATATATAACTGTAAGTCTGAGCTGTGATCTCTCAACGCTTTTCAAATAGTCATTTCCTGATAAGATTTGCTGCAATTTAGCAGCACAAGACTCCTTAAATATGGCCAGAAAAGAACTCACCGAAAAACAATTTATGATCCAACGTTTTTCTAAAACCGCCCTACGCGCTTTACACATATTGGGGATCACCGGAGCTGGCGGTGGCATTTTATTGCACGTCCCTCAGGAACAATGGCTAGTCTACTGGATCATGGCGATGAGTACGGGCGCCGCCATGATGGCTTGGGAGATTGTGCGTGACTGGCGCTGGTTGATCCAACTAAAGGGCGTATTAACCTTGCTAAAACTAGGCATGTTAGGCTTATTTATCCCCTTTGCCGCATATAAGCCTGAATTGCTGATCGCTATTGTATTATTATCTGTAGTGGTATCTCACGGCCCAGCTGGGCTACGACATTTCTCAGTAATACATGGACGCAGACTAGATGGCAGAAAAGAAGTTAAAGGCTAGCAGCGCAGAGCTGATTACTCAGTTTTCAGCACTGACAGACTACCTAACACCCGGTTGCAAGGTACTCGATCTTGCCTGTGGTAGCGGCCGTAATGGTCAGTGGTTTAGCGACAGGGGCTGCCATGTAAGCTACCTCGACCAAAATCTAGCTCGACTAGATGTTACAGCAGACGATGGCAGTATCGAGTTACTGGAGTGGGATCTCGAAGATGGCAGCGCGCCGCACCTCCCTACCGAGCAGTACGATATCGTACTGGTTTTTAACTACCTACATCGACCACTGTTCGCGCAGATAAAGGATAGCATCAAGCCCGGAGGGCTCCTTATTTACGAGACCTTTACCGAACAACAAGCGCAAATTGGTCGCCCCAAAAATCCCAACTTCTTACTCAAAACGGGTGAATTAAAAGCATTATTTGCCAATTGGGGCATACTCCATTACGCTGAAGATCGATTAGGAGAGTTACCTTCGGCAAGTTATAAGGCACAGCTTATCGCTCAAAAGCCGCAGGTATAGTACACATTGCCATAAAACAGCATGAAATGGAGGCCAGCTATGTTCCCCTATCCAGAACAATATCGAGTTGCGCTTCCCCCTATCGTCACAGGCTTTATGGTTGTTTGGGCACTAATCAGTCGCTTGGTTTTTGGTGATGCCAGCGTACTAAGCCTGTACCCATTATTAGCCCTTTTCCCTATCATTATCTTGCTACATCTCTATCTGATCTGGGATGCCAGAAGTATGGGACGCCTAGATCAATCCTTCTACGCCTTGATCCACTGCGCACTGGCGTTTGTGATTTGGACCTTTGCCATCATGCATGTTAATGGCCATGGGTTCTCCTAACCCCGCCAGAGCAATAACCAACAAGTTACTATGGATTGGCTCGAATCTGCTTGCATGAAGAACGGCCAAAGAGGTATCTTTGCCGCGCATTTTTAATAAGGTTCTATCATGACTGATTTCGTCTACTCTCCTCCTACTACGCCATGGCTTGAAGTCTTACATCAAGACAGAGATATTATGGTTGTTAATAAGCCATCGGGGCTGCTCTCTGTGCCGGGGCGTGATCCAGCCCATGCAGACAGCACCTACACTCGAGTATTGGCAGAGTTTCCAGACGCAAAAATCGTTCATCGATTAGATATGGCCACCTCTGGCGTTATTGTTGTGGCTTTACTGCGCAGCGCCGAGTCAGAACTCAAGCGTCAATTCAGAGAAAGAGAAACCGAGAAGACCTACTACGCAAGAGTTGCTGGTCATGTAAAAGAGAACCACGGCACGATTAATCTACCACTTATCTGTGACTGGCCAAATCGCCCCAAACAGAAGGTGGATCATAAAATAGGTAAGCCATCACAGACCCACTATGAAGTGATCAGCCGTGGCAAACGCTCAACCTTAGTCAAACTAACACCAATTACTGGGCGCTCTCACCAATTGCGAGTGCATATGATGGCACTAGGTCACCCTATTTTAGGCGATAACTTCTATGCAGATCCGTTAGCAAAACGACTCGCTCCACGGCTACTGCTGCATGCTCAGTCACTGACTATTACTCACCCCTACACTAAAGAGCGAATGACCTTTAGTTGCGATGCCCCTTTTATGGATGCAGAGGGCGAGCAGTAAAGCTGATTGATATTGCTTTAATGTCGAGCGTCAACAGACACGAAATAGTCTTTGGCGCTATCGCTCGATAAAACTTTGCCACTTTTAATTATGCTTAGCACATACAAGCTCAGCGTCATCCCCTTTACCTCATGCCAAGACAAGTCTCTGCAAGATAGATATGTGCTACCTTCAGCACTTCTTCGATAAATCAGTAGAATATTCATCAAAAAATACGTAAATTGTTTAACTAACCAATAAGCAATTGACCAATTTATTATGGAAGCCCCATTTCAAAGAGATTCTCTCGACAACCAAATCCTGTCAGCATTAATGAAAGAAGCCAGAACCCCTTTCGCCGAACTGGCTAAACGTTTCGGTGTCAGCGCTGGAACTATCCATGTTCGCGTTGAGAAGATGAAACAGGCGGGCATCATCACAGGGGCTCAGATCACCGTTAACCCTAAAGCCTTGGGCTATGATGTATGCTGTTTTATCGGTATCAACTTGAAGAGTGCCGGTGACTACCCAGCCGCTATATCTAAACTCAATGCACTCGAAGAGGTGGTTGAGGCCTATTACACCACAGGTAACTACAGTGTGTTTGTAAAGGTAATGTGCCAGTCTATCGATGGACTGCAGCATGTATTGATTAATCGCATCCAGTCTATCGATGAGATCCAGTCGACCGAAACCCTAATTAGTTTGCAAAACCCCATCGTACGGGCGGTTAAGCCTTAAAACAAAAAAGAATAACTAAGAACCTATAGCCCTTTCTTAAAAATGAACAAAATTAATTAATATTATTTCTTTGATACAATTGTTACAAATTTTGCAAACCTATGTTAAAACCTTGTCAGCCACAAAGAGATAAGTGGTAACTAGATTATAGAAATATAAAAAACCTACCCATAACTGGGTAGGGATAATTGACAAGGAATTTGTTGTGAAAACTAAATTATCTATCGCGATTACTGCTGCACTCGTTTCGAATGCAGCACTTGCAGTCAGCCATGCTGATGAGTCTCCCACCTACAAATCATTTGATGCAACTCAAACTGTTAAACATCAAAATAAACGCGTCAACGCACCAACTGTTAGTGGAATGCTCAATCAGTATGATACTGAACTAGCTAGAACCACATTCCAATGGGCGAGTAAAAATCAATCAGCACCTAGCTTAGGTGCGCTACCTATTGAGAATAAAGTTTCTCATGCTGCAGAATTTTATTTAGGGCAACTCACTGGACAATCTTCTTTGAAAAAAGGAGTTGCTCAAGCCGTTCTTGTTAATACACATGATTTAGGTCGCGGGCCTATCATTGCAAAGTACAAACAAGAAGTTTCTGGAGTAGAAGTATTCAATCGTGAATTTAACATCATGATGGATCGTGACTTTAAACTTGTTGCATCTTCAGGATATTTAGCGTCTGAAAGGACTGCTCAATCAGTTTCATCAGCAATAAAGAACATTGATGGCGCTTTCGGAGATGCGGCAAATTCAATTAGTGCGGCATTTAATGCTATGGGCGGTGACAAAAGTGCCATTACATTAAATGTGAAGTCATCAAACGACAAGTATGAAAAATTTGCCGTCGTTAACTCATCGAAAAGCAAAGTCATTGTTGGTGAACCGCGAGCGAAAAAAGTATTCTTCGAACATAAAAACAAGCTAGTTGCAGCTCACTATGTTGAATTGGAAACAGGAGAATTTGACAGCCGAGATTCTGAATACTTTGGCTATGTCATTTCAGTAAGTACTGGAGAGGTTCTATTCAAGAAAAACCTAACCAGTCACGCTGCTGATTTTAATTACCGTGTTTATGCCGATACAGACGGAAAACCATGGGATAGCCCACATGGTAATGTGATGCCAGCCCCTGCAGGAAGTGACACTAATGCTTATTTAACGGCCCCTTACCTAGATGCTCCTATGGTGGCGTTAAAACACGGGCCAATTAGCACTAGAGATCCTTGGTTGGCAAGCGATGCTACATCAACACAAGGCAATAACGTCACCGCATATGTTGATGCTGTTGCACCGCAAGGGCTTTCCAACGGCGATTATCTTGCAGAAATCACTAGCAGCAATACATTCGATTATTCATACAATGATGAAGAAGCTGAGTATTCAGTAAACAATCGAAAAGCTGCGATTGTTAACCTATTCTTCATGAATAACTATTTACATGATGATTACTATGATCACGGTTTTGATGAAGCTTCCGGCAATGCTCAAGTGTCAAACTACGGCCGTGGTGGTGTTGAAGGTGATCCTCTAAACGTTGAAGTCCAAGACAACTCCGGCTTTAACAATGCCAATATGAGTACCCCTGCAGATGGTGGCTCACCACGCATGCAGATGTACTTGTGGGAAACAACTCGGGCTGAAAATGGAGTTGATTTTGGTATTGCCGCCACATCACATGCCTCAATAGGAATGTTAGAGAACATTGGTTTCTCAGTATTTGGTCCTGATACATTTAAGGTTTCTGGCAATTTAGTTCGTATTGATGATGGCTCAGATATGACTGATGGTGAGCCAGGCACTATTTACGATGGTTGTGAAGCAACGGCAAATGTAGCTGATATTGCAGGTAACATTGCAATAATCGATCGTGGTGCATGTGCATTTACTCAAAAGGTAAAGCATGCCCAAGACGCTGGCGCGATTGCTGTCATTATTGCGAACAACAAAGATGGCGATGCCGTTATTACTATGGCAGGAGATGATGAAAGCATCACTATTCCAGCAATGATGGTTTCACAAAACGAAGCAACTGATATTTATTCATTGTTAGACGCTAATGAAACGATATCGATAGATATGTTCAAGAATGATTTATCTCGAGTTTTCAAGGACAGCTCATGGGATAACGCGATTGTCGCACATGAATGGGGACACTACATCAGTAACCGTTTAGTCGGTAATGGTTCAGGCTTAAGTAGTAACCAAGCTCGATCTATGGGTGAAGGTTTCGGAGACTTCCATGCATTATTATTAGGCTCGGATGCTTCAGATAACCTAGTTGCAGGCAATGAAAACTATGCAGGTGCCTATGGTGGTATCACTTATGTAGCAAGTTTTGTTAATGGTATTCGTGAATTCCCATATTCGACTAATATGGAAATCAATCCATCTACCTTCGCTTATGTTGAGCGCAATCCTCAAGTCCATGGCTCAGGCTCCGTTTATGCCGCTATGTTATGGGATGCATTCATTGGCCTAGCCAATGATGAGCGACATACGTTTGATGAAGCAAAAGAGCTGATGAAAGGCTACCTTGTTGCAGGCTATAAGATGATGCCTATGGCTCCGACCTTTACAGAAGGTCGCGATGCACTTTTAGCCGCAGCATTTGCAAATGATGAAGAAGATTATAAAGTCATTCTTGGTGCTTTCGCTCGCCGTGGTATGGGACTTGGAGCTAAATCGCCAAGCCGCTTCTCAACGGATCATGCAGGTGTTGTAGAGTCATACAAAACCACTCTAGATGCTTTCGCCGTGACAGAGCATCAATTGGATACTGACTATGAAGGGTTAACGCTAGGGTATTGCTCAAAAGATAGTATCTTGGATAAAGGCGAAACTGGCACTGTTAGCTTCACAATTGAAAATGGTGGAGATAGTCTGCTAACAGGCCTAACAGGGACTATCGAAGTTGTAAGTGATCACGATGTCACTTTTGCTAACGATGGCAAAGTAAGCTTTGCTGATGTCAATCTATTCTCATCAGCCACAAGTGCTCCTGTTGAATTTACACTAAACGAAGCAGGCACTGGTGAAGAGCTAGTACTTAAGTTTGTGCCAGACCTTGTCGATGAGCTTGAAGCTGATGAGTATACATTCTCAACTATTGTAAATGTGGACTTTGAGACCCGAGAGTTAGTTGGCACTACGCAATATGAAGATTTAAATACACTTTCAAGACTCAAGGACTTCACCGAAACCGTTATGGTTGGTGGCAACATGGCAAGTGGTACCTTTGGTCTAGATCAGTGGAATGAGACTGATGGCTTAATCTCTGCAACAGGTAATAGCTTTACCTCTGATGTAGGGTACGAAACACGTCCAACCTCTGTGGGGTTCGATGGTGAGTTCACCATTGCTTTCTGGCATCTTTATAACTTAGAAGCGGGCTATGATGGCGCCGTTGTTGAAGTCCGTATCAATGGTGGAGATTGGGCAGACGTTACCGAAATGGGTGGCACATTCCTAGGTGATGGCTATACAGATACAGCTCTTGAAAATACAGAAGCTGCTATTGCCGGACAGAGCACTTTCTCAGGCCTCAATTATGGCTGGGAAACAATAAGCTTTGGTGAGTCTTTGAATGGTAACGAAGTACAATTCCGCTTCCGTATTGCAACAGACTCTGCCGTTGTTCCTGATCCTGTGTATGGTTTTGCTGCTGGCTGGTATATTGATGACATCACATTCACTAATACACAAACGAGCCTGTTCTCTAATGTAATAGCTGGTGACACTTACGCCTGCGAAAACCGTCTACCAACAGTGACTGCAAGTGCTAGTGCGTCAAGTGTAGATGAAGGTGAAGCAGTGACACTATCCTCTACAGTTGTTGATCCTAACGCAACCGATAGTCATACCTACAGCTGGAAACAACTATCTGGTACAAGTG
The DNA here is from genome assembly GCF_019654915.1 of Shewanella sp. MBTL60-007. Classification (GTDB taxonomy): domain Bacteria; phylum Pseudomonadota; class Gammaproteobacteria; order Enterobacterales; family Shewanellaceae; genus Shewanella. The sequence goes on from NZ_BPET01000056.1 coordinate 29,943, forward strand.
TAGAACTTGTTGATGCAGACAAAGCCGTTGCGACTTTCAACGCACCTATGGTGGAAGCAAATGAAACACTTGAGTTTGAAGTTACTGTAAACGATGGTACAGCCGATGTAACCAGCAAAGTCAGCGTCAAAGTTGAAGATGAGCTAGTCATTAAGACGATTGATACTGGTGGCGGTTCATTAGGTTGGTTATCTCTACTGCTACTACCACTTACGGCATTACGTCGCCGTAAGTAGTCTTAGAAGCATAAGATAGCGCTTTAAAAAGCACTTAACGAAAAAGCCATAACATACGTTATGGCTTTTTTCTGTTTACCTCTTCTTGAAATAGCTTTCATATTTAGTAGAGTTCAGCGTTTCGATGCCTACTATAATCAATTTCTATTTCAACTAGACTCAACTGTTCATACCCCTGTAATCGTTGGTACAAATCGTATAAATCAGCATGTGTTTCCAATGGGGTTAGGCGATAAGTTTCTAATGCAATAGACTCAATTGAGAAGGACTGTTTCATAAAATCGATATCTTGCTGACATTGAACAACAAAGCTGCCTTTGAGTACCCCTTGTTCCGACATCTTCGAATTGAAAACAGCGACCCCTTTAACTAATCGAGCTGACTCCGTCGTATATTTTTCACCATTCAGTTGATAACTATGACCACGTTGCTCAAATGTACCAGCTTCTAGCTTTATTGAAGATTTGACTGAGGGTTCAGCCACGACACCTGTAACTCGTTCAGCGGTCGTCTCTTCTTTGCTTGGCTTAACCTGTAAACTTGATACTTGAGTATCTTTATCCGAAGTACAGCCAGTACTTAAAAACAAGAGTACCAACAAGGAAATGGGTCTCATAAGATTGCTCCAAAATTAAATCTATATACGAATTTGTACTTTAATTTGTACATTATCATAACATCTAATATTTTGGAGACTTCGAATAAACTACAACTCAAACAGATTAGTCATCACCTTATAAAGCTCTGTACCTTGATAGACCGAAGCCGAGGCGAAATGCAAAATAGGCACGCAATCTTGCTGAAGGCTTAGCGCAGTCAATTCTTTATCTGTGCCATACAGATCCAGCCTTAATATATTTGCTAAAGTCTCACCTGCAGCTAGAGGCTTACCAAGCTCGGCCTTATACTCAACCATGCCTGCCGTTGGCGCGTGAAACTTCTTATAGTCTTTCAGATAACAACCAAATCTTGGCATTCTTGCCGGCTCAACCCTATCGTCGATCACGCCGCGATGGCTTAAGTAAGCCAAGATCCCTTGCGCATCATTAAGCGCATCATCCATATCGATACGCTCCTGACTAGCTAACTCCAGAGTAAATGCCGATATCGGCACATCTAGTGCTCGCCCCTGTGATTGCGCATATTCAGACAGCTGCCACCATGGGCAAAATGCTGCTTCATCCATTGCGCCACCAAAGTCATTAGGGATCACAAGCGTAAAGGGAATAGAGAAATAGGATGCCGAAGCTGCATCATATTCTGGGCAATACATATGTTTACAAGACTTAGGACCCGTATGCAGATCGATGACGATATCGGCTGCATGAGCCATCGACTGCAGCGTCACCGCCAGGCGTTTACCCGTGGTCACGCCCCACTCACTGTTAAGGTGAGACTGACAAGACTCGATTAGAAGCGAACGATATGCTTGGATAAGCGCCCTGTCATCTAAGTGACTGTGCGCTTGATACCAACTGGCTACATCGACTTTATGATCGAGATATTCTCTATTCCAGTTAACCCCCGTGATTGGATCGAAACGCCCCAAGGTGAACTCACCACTTTTTTGGTTAATCCCTAAGGGGTTAGCCAAAGGAAGTAAAGTTACCTCCCCCTTAACGTCCATCGCCTCCAGCTGCTTCATCAACTGAAAAATCACCGCGTTACCTTGTACCTCGGCGCCATGCACATTGGCTTGAATAAACACGCTAGGCGCACTAAGGTCCTGTGCAAGAAGTCGGTAGACAGGAACATTCAGCTCCTGTCCCGTTGCCAACTCGCCTACCTTCAGGGTCGTTTGGGTAAATTTCATAAATGACTCGGTTTCCTGTTCATCCCTATCTATTAACTAGGCTTCAAACAAATTCTCATGCAGAGCACTAATCACATTGGCCGCCTCAGATTCATCCACTAAGATACACAAGTTATGGGGGCTAGCGCCTTGACAGATCATGCGCACGTTATAGGTCTCTAGCACTCCGAACACTCGGCGGCACACACCAGCCGTCGAGGCAATGTTATTGCCAATCACCGCCACTAGGGCTAATCCGTCTTCGACACGCACTCGGCAGTGCTGTGACAACTCTTGCAGCAACGCCTCACTCAATAACCCTTGCCCACTTGAGTCTGAGCCTGTTTTATCTAGTGTCAAAGAGACGTTAACCTCTGAGGTAGTGATCAAGTCGACACTGATCTTATGTCGAGCTAAAGTCGCAAATGTCTCAGCAAGGAAGCCCTGAGCATGTAGCATCTGCAAGCTATGGAGATTTAATAAGGTTTGATCTCGACGCACCGCTACGGCTCGGTATACAGGCTCACTCTCGACCTTATGGCGGATCCAAGTTCCGCCCTGTTCAGGTGCCCAACTTGAGCCAACAAAGACCTGAATCTTTTGTCTCACCGCAGGTAAAATCGTTGCCGGGTGCAGAACCTTAGCACCAAACGTTGCCATCTCGGCTGCCTCATTAAAGCTAATTTCAGCGATTGGGCGTGCATTGGGGGCGAGACGAGGATCGGTAGTGTAGATCCCTGCAACATCGGTCCAGATCTCCACGGCATCGGCTTGCAGTGCCTCAGCTAATAACGCTGCAGAATAGTCACTGCCACCACGACCAAGGGTTGTGGTGTTAGCTTCATTATCGGCACCCACAAAGCCTTGAGTCACTATCACCTGCTCAGCAAGTAAGGGCTTAAGATGAGTTTGTGCCAATTCGGCAATTTGCTCAATTTGCGGCTCTGCACGGCCATAATGGCTATCGGTTCTCAACACTTGGCGCACATCAAAAGCCGATGCACAAGCCCCCTTACCTCTCAATACGGCAGCAAAAAATATTGAAGAGCACATCTCACCTTGAGATAAGAGTTCATCCATTACTGCCTTACTTCTGGTCAGCTTTAGTCGCTCCACCAGAGTCGATATATGGCTGAGGGTGTGATCTATCTTGGCGGCCACATCGCTAGGGTTACCCAATTTATCTAAAATTTGATATTGGATTGAGGCGATCTTCTTGATCAGCGCCTTTGACTCATCAATAGTAGTTTCGGCTTGAGTAAGCGCGACCAATTGATTGGTGACGCCACTCGATGCACTCACCACCACCAAACGGGTTTGCGGATTAGCAATAATAATATCGGCGCAGCGCTGCATGGCGTCAAAATCGGCCACCGACGTGCCGCCGAACTTGGCGACAGTTAACTGAGAAGCAGAGGTTACAGATCCTGATACTATAGACACAGTAACACCTCCCTAAAAATTGGAGATGGCTGGGATGTACAGAAATGGGTATTTAAAATAACTAACATGAAATAAGCTCCGAACTAACTTCGTTCGAAGAGCCTGGTGCTATTGATTGCACCCCAAAAGATGGGACAAAGCGATCGTCACCAGAAGCTCTCCACCATAATAAACATAGGTGACAATCGCCAGGATTCAGCCTGAACAACCGACATTTAAGCGCATACCAAAACCGCGTTAAATATCTCGGCGCTAATCTCCCTCATAAGTCATCACAGGGTTTTGGTCCCCTCAAACTTACTACCTAGTCAGCGCTCCTCTTCTGTACTTATTTTGTATACAAAATAAGAGGTAAAAAAGTATCAAAAAATGACCAATCAAGTCAACGGAAATATAAGATGATTTAGTTTTATACAAGTTCGGGGCAAAACCATACTATAGGATATGAACCATCAGGCAATAATCAGGTAAGCTCGGGGAGCTCCAGAACCCTGCAGACTCGACGAGAAAAAGCCCCCAGAAAGGCCTCTTCTTTCACCAGTAAGCAAGGCACGAGTTGCAGCTTATCAGCTTCAACATAATAGATGGCATTTTGATTAAACAGACGCCCAAGCTTAATAGCCGACTCTTTATCGGTTGCAACCGCCCAGCTCTTCTCCATATGCTTTCTATCTTGCGACGCACCTATCATTGCACGGTAAGGAAAGCCCAATCTATCTATTTCATACTGAAGCAGGCGGTCAAGCAGACCATTTTGACAAGGGGTCAGCACCTCCCCTCTAGGGTTATATGCGGTGATAATCGCGAAGGATAATTTAGAGGATAATGATTGAGTAAGCAGAAATTCAGTTTCTCTATAATAGCGCCACAAGGTTTCAGCAGAGTCGTTCATTGCTAACAATTTCTCCAATTTAGTTGGAATTATTATAGCAAACTCGTAAGCGGCTCCTAACAGTGTGACTTATATCACCATTTGCAAATTTAACAACCTCAATATAATCAATACCTTAAACTTCAAAAAGTGATCTAAATCATATCATCGAGGAATTTTGTTAACATTTCATTTGTTAACAAATGCCTAAAACGAGTACAATAAGGCTTGTTGATTGACTCATACTGATACATGTAACGAACACATTTTGTTACACATATCTGAAACAGATAGAAGAGTAATCCACACAGCTGTATCAAATGTGATCTATGTTTGATTTAACATTTAAACTTCATACAAAACGGTAAGTAAGGAACTTTTTTCTACTATCGTTTATCAAAGTTTATACAGTTCACGTTTTTCCATATGTGAGATACCCATACTTTGCTAGCGCATGCAGTGTGTTGCTGTTTCGAACCAAATTTGAAAGCACTACGTGTATCAGTGAATTATCAGCATAACTAGATGGAGTATAAACTTTTTATACTCATGGTTAGAATTGACAGAAATTAGGTAATTAATATGCAAAACCCGCACATTCTGATTGTTGAAGATGAAGCAGTAACAAGAAACACACTTAGAAGTATTTTTGAAGCAGAAGGATATGTGGTAACGGAAGCCAATGACGGCGCTGAAATGCATAAGGCTATGCAAGACAACAAAGTTAACTTGGTCGTTATGGATATTAACTTACCAGGTAAGAACGGTCTTTTATTAGCTCGTGAACTTCGTGAAATTAATAATATTGGTCTAATCTTCCTAACAGGCCGTGATAACGAAGTTGATAAGATCTTGGGTCTTGAAATTGGTGCCGATGATTATATCACTAAGCCATTCAACCCACGTGAATTGACTATCCGTGCTCGTAACCTATTAACTCGTGTTAATAGCACAGGTACTGACTCAGAAGAGAAAAGTGCAGTTGAGTTCTACCGTTTCAACGGTTGGAGCCTTGAAATCAACAGCCGCTCTCTAGTTAGCCCACAAGGTGAGTCATACAAGCTACCACGCAGCGAATTCCGTGCGATGCTTCACTTTGTTGAAAACCCAGGCAAGATCCTAAGCCGTGCAGACCTTCTAATGAAGATGACTGGCCGTGAGCTTAAGCCACATGACCGTACTGTTGACGTAACTATCCGTCGTATCCGTAAGCACTTCGAAAGCTTACCAGATACGCCAGAAATCATCGCAACTATTCACGGTGAAGGTTACCGTTTCTGCGGTAGCTTAGAAGATTAATTCTAAGCTCTAAAAGCTGTACTACTAGCGCTACAGCGAATAAAAAGCCAGTCGATTGACTGGCTTTTTTTATGGCTATATTTTGTATCGTTAGCAGAGTTTCAAAATTGTACCCATAAGCAATTTAGAGTATTAACTTAAATAAAGCCAAGCAGGCTTAGGTCAAGCCCCATTTTAACAACCCCTTCCTTCAGCGATCATAATACTTACTTATAGATATCGCCTGATATTATATAAATCGACTGATATTTAAGAATAATTAATTGACGATCCATTTACCCTCAAAATACTTTCAGCTATTAATTATAATTAATATTAAATTCATACAAATAAAAGTCGCCGCAATTAATAGGTAACCCTCTACCTATTTTATCGCCGCGACCCATCCATACTTATTGCTTTAATTGGCGGTCTAAAAAGTCTGCTAATGACCGATATAGATGCACTCTGACCTTCTCACCACGCATCGAATGCTTTGAGCCCGGGTAGTCGATCATCTGGAACAGCTTCCCCTCGTCCTGCAATGCTTTATAGACTCGAGTACTGTTCTCAAATAACACGTTGTCATCGGCCATGCCGTGGTAGATCAATAAGCCTGACTGATAACCATCAACGTAAGGCAACACGCTACTAGCTTCATAACCTTTAACATTGGTCTTTGGGTTCCCCATATAACGCTCTGTGTAATGGGTGTCATACAAAGACCAATCAGATACTGGCGCACCAGAGATCGCCGCCTTAAAGTAATCAGGCGCTTTAAATAGGCTCATCAGCGCCATATATCCACCATAGCTGTGGCCATAGATAGCAATGTTATCACTGTCGACATATGGCAATGTGCGTAGGTAATCCACACCGACCTTTTGATCCTCAACTTCCACATTTCCAAGCTGCTTGTAAATCACATACTCAAACTTAGTGCCGCGATGTGCAGAGCCACGGTTATCTAACTGATAAACAATATAGCCTTGCTGCAGCAAGTGCTGTGTAAAGTAGTCTTGATGACTCCAGCTGTTAACCACAAGCTGCGCATGGGGCCCACCATAGACGCGCACCACCACAGGATACTTTTTATTAGCATCAAAGTTGGTTGGTTTAAACATACGGTATTGCAGCATTTGGCCATCTTCAGCTTTTAGTTCACCAAATTCTGGCAACTGCCAAAGACCAAAGTAGTCATAGAGTGGATGCCCTTTTTTAACCTCATTTTGCTCAACCCAGGCTAAGCGCTTACCGCTTTGATCGTGCAAACTCACCTGAGGTGGCTGTGAAAGGCTACTGAAGTAATCTAAATAGACTGGTTTGTTATCGGCAAATACCGTTGAGTGCATGCCGCTACGCTGACTGATGGATTCTACTTTACCGCCCCCTAATGCCACTCGATAAAGCTGCTTCTCGGTGACCTTGGTTTTACGGCCAGTAAAGTAAACTTCGCCCGCCTTTTCATCGATATATTCAACAGCGTCTACCGCCCAGTCACCAGAGGTTAGCTGGCGGATCACCTTACCGTCCAAGCCAATCAAGTAAAGATGGTTAAAGCCATCTCTCTCAGATGCCCAGATAAATGCCTTTTGCTGCTTTAAAAAGTACAGGTCGTCATTTAAGTTTACCCAAGCTTTGCTGCGCTCTTGCACCAAATCTTTATCATTCTTGATATCATCAATTGCCACAACACGCAGATCCAGCGCCTGTTGATCGCGGCTCTGCCACTGATAAGACAAGTGCTTACTGTCAGGTAACCACTTAACTCGTGGCAAGTAGATATCGGTATCTTTACCTAAATCGACCCAAGCGACTTTTTTGTCGTTTAAGGTAACCACACCAAGCTCAATTTTGACGTTGTTCTCGCCAGCATAGGGATAACGCTGCTCGGTCAGCTTAATTCCATCGGCGTAAATTTCGTTACGAGTCACCAGCTCAACACCCGATTCATCGATGCGAGTATAGGCAATTGCCGACTCATCGGGTGCCCACCAATACCCCGTCATTCTGCCCATCTCTTCCTGAGCAACAAACTCGGCCATGGCGTTTTTAATCGCGCCACCGCCATCGGTTGTCAGTGCTGTCACTTTTTGCGTTTTTAAATCCAACACATACAAGTTTTGCTCACGTACAAACGACACGAAATGACCTTTAGGTGACAATCTAGCGTCAGTAGCAAAGCCTTCACCGGTTTCAAGCAGTTTGACCTTATTATCAGCCACCGAGTAATAATACAGTTTGCCCGCAGCAGGGATTAAGATCGCCTCGCCATCTTTAGACCAGAAGTACTCCATGATCCCTTGACCATAGATCCGCTGCCGTTCACGGCGAGCTTTTTCCTCATCAGACAGCTCGCCCGCTTCCAGCTTATCAGCATCAATCAATACACTTTGCTTACCGGTTGCCACATCCATTTGCCATAAATCATATAGATGTTGATTGTCTTTACGACCTGCAAGGTAAGTGACTCGCAGACCATCAGGAGACAGCTTCAGGCCTCTAGGACTGCTGCCTGCAAGAGCAGGAGATGCGTACATACGCTCGATGGTTAGCGGCTCAGTGCCACCGGGAAGTGATGCTCCTTGAGCAAATGTTGCAGGTGTAACGACCACTGACAAAGAAGCCAACAGTAAACTCATCCAATTTTTTGTCATTATTATTCCCTGGATTAAACGCAAAATCGTATTCAGTAGTTCCTAACTGACAGTTAGGCTGAAAATTCGCCTACATTGTGCCTTAATCATTAGCAAAACAAAAACAATGCTCCAAAACCGTTGAGCCAATCAAGCAGAAAGCCCATCTTTACGGCTGAAAAAATTAGCGTTCTCAGGTATCATCGCGTCAATAATAAAGAATACACTTTTGTCCTGACCTCAAACTCAATTTACTCACGTAAAATTGTATAGGAAACAAGATGCAAACTCTGGCTGAAAACCTGACATCACAAGCAATTTCTCCTACTCTTGAAAAACTTATCCTGACCCTAGCTAATACCTCTAAAGAGATTAGTCACGCAGTACGCCACGGCGCACTAGCGGGCGTGCTAGGCGCGACAGAACAAGAAAACGTTCAAGGCGAGACACAGAAGAAACTCGATATCATCACCAATGATATGCTCAAAGATGCCCTAAAGGCAGACGGCACAGTACGTGGTATCGCCTCTGAAGAGGAAGATTATGTTGTTGAAGCCGATGCTAACGGCGAGTTTTTAGTATGTTTTGACCCACTAGACGGTTCATCAAACATCGATATCAACTCACTTGTGGGCACTATCTTCTCGGTATTGCCAGCCCCTGCAGGTGAGCTAACTGAAAAGAGCTTCTTGCAAGCTGGTCGCAACCAAGTTGCTGCAGGCTATGTGCTATACGGCCCATCAACCATGTTGGCATTAACGACTGGTCAAGGCGTACAGCTATTTACTCTAAACCCAGAAACTAACGAGTTCTTGCTAACCAACGGCGCAATGGCAATTAGCAAAGACACTGGCGAGTTTGCCATTAACATGTCTAACCAACGCTTCTGGGAAGCGCCAATGCAGACTTACATCAGCGATCTTTTGCTAGGTAAGATTGGCCCACGTGAAAAGTCATTCAACATGCGTTGGATTGCCGCCATGGTTGGCGACGTACACCGCGTACTTTGTCGCGGCGGTATCTTCACTTACCCAACAGACAACAAGAACCCAGAAAAGCCATACAAGCTACGTTTAATGTACGAAGCAAACCCTATGGCATTCTTGGTTGAGCAAGCAGGCGGTAAAGCGTCAACTGGCTATGAAACCATTATGGATATTCAGCCAACTGAAATTCACCAGCGTGTAGCGGTGATTTTAGGTTCTGCCAATGAGGTGGATATGTGTCTTGAGTATCACGCTCAGGATTACAGTGAAGAGCCTTCTTTATAGGTTCTAGGTTCTAGGTTCTAGGTTCTAGGAAAGACTGAGACGGTAGGAGCCGAGAAAGCTTAGACAGTGTCGGCTAAGACGGTAAAAGCCGGAAAAGCAAAAATCTAAAAGAAAAGCACAATCCTATGTTAGTTAGGGTTGTGCTTTTTTTTGCGTCGAACTTTTTGGCGCAGGAAGCTATTGCAATCAAGCTGCGCTTGATAAAAGTCTTGAGCTTCCAGCTCACATACGGCCAAGAGGGGGAAACAGCAACACCCTCTTGGCTATTTCATTCATAAAGAGTCCCTGCCGCCCCGACGAAGCTGTTGCTCCTCATACTCCAATAAAATCGCCTAACGGCTCAGTTGGGACAGCTGATATGAATGGATGCACAAATGCCGTGGTGGCTTGGATGCGAAGAAACGGCCATGCTCACAACTAACGATACGCAACAATAAGGGTTAAGCTAGCCTCTATCTTGCCTACAGTGGTATTTTCAGTATGTAAATTGGCATTAAAGCTCAAGCGGTTGTCGATATTTTCAGGCTGTGAATCGAAAGGGTAATTAAAGCGCAGATTAACAGGATCACCGTCAGGCTCGGTAATAGTGATATACGCACCATCGGCGCAATCACTGTCATTGCAATTTTCAAGCCTTGTGCCTGCCGTATTCATGCTGGAGGAAGCAAATGTCAAATCAGCACTGGCTTTAAAATCAATAAGATCTTGACCAGCGCAATCTGTAAGCGTGATATGAAAAGGTTTACTATACGCTTCAGTACCTCTTGTTCTCTCACCAAAATCTACAATTTGATTGTGACCCGCCATAAAGCAGGCTGCGGTCTCAAAGCTTGCATTCAGATATTCAAGGCTAAAGTAACTCCAGCCTCCAGTAAAACTATTAGTGTTCCAGCCACGAGAATAGATTTCAAAACCTGGCAGTTGATGAGTACCCGGTAATAAGGTACCAACACGCACTAACTCTGCAAAAACGCCACTTTTACCACTATAACTTGTAGACATTACAGTACGATCATGTACATAGGCTAATAGATTACTCTCAAGATGAGCGCCAGTACTGCAAGGAACTGCATCACCTTTATAATTAAAATACCTGACCCCTATTCCATAAGGTTCGAGATTAGCTGGTAAACACACGCTGGAATCACCACTCCAAGAAGGAGTGTTGAACGTATGAAAGCCTAGCTGCCAACGACCTCTCTTGCCATGTCCTGTATTTGATACCCAGTTACAAAAAAAATCCCATTGTCCTCCTACAGGGCTTACTGTCGCGAGCACTTCACCAATATCTGTGTTATTAATTGAAATCTGTCGGTTTTGTAATTCACCAACCAAAACCCATTCGCCACGCGGTCCACTCACAGCGCAACGACGTTGCCCGCTTAAAGTGGGGTCAGAAGGGATGCTTGCATAAGCAATAGAGTTTTGCCCAATTAACAATGCTAATGTAACCAGCATAAAAATAACCCAATTCACTTTAAAACGTTTAAATTTAGGTAAATCGATTTTTACTAATCTCATGCTGACCAATCCTTATGTCATCCCGCCAAATTCCAAAACAAGGTATCATTCCAACTGGTCGGCTGAAAGCCAAACGAAATTAAACCTTGTTAAAAGCTATTAAACAATTAAATATTTGGAGGTAACACTCTGATTGTATTAAAAATCCCTACCAAGTTTACTCTTTAAAATCCTAAACCTATATTTAGGTGTCCAGACTAGGTGCTCAGACTAGGTGATATTTGACATCGCCAATACACACGCGATGCTTTCTCATATCTACTCATGTTTTTTGTCCTCTATTACTTCGCTAAAAGTCAGAGTCCAATTAACATGAGTAGATCTTCAGATAAAGCCTAATTGATGATAACCACCTACTGAAGTAGGTGGTTTAGGGGTGAAAATAAAAATCGCCTAACGGCTTAGATGGAGAATAAGTGTTTTCTGTAAACTAAATCGTGAACCTTAAGCTAGGTGTTTGAATGTTTACACGGCCTCTACAGACGCAGGATTTATGTATTAA
>NZ_BPET01000057.1 GCF_019654915.1 Shewanella sp. MBTL60-007
GTCTTATATTTGTTTAAATATCGCGTAAAAAGCTAAATTTACTAACATTTAAATAACAAATAAGACTGAAAGAAACCTTTTTAGATGATTGTTCGTTAATTTATTGACAAAAATGCTACCGAAGAGTGCGAACAGGAAATAGATGTAACAAAAAAGGCTGCACCAACGGTGCAGCCTTTAACAATTGACCAGCTAAAAATAGCTTATGCTAGCAACAAAAACCCAACAAAGGTGATACCCGCAGCAATCAGTGCATAAGGTAACTGAGTAACCGCGTGACTCACTAAGTTACAACCAGATCCCTCTGCGGCGAGTACAGTGGAGTCGGAGTAGAAACAAGCTTGACTACCAAAAGATGATGCTGATAACAGTGCACCAATCACCAATGGGATATTCGCATCAACGGCTTGCGCCAGCGGCATAACAATCGGAATCGAAACAGCAAAAATCCCCCAGCTTGAGCCTGTTGCAAACGCTAAGATAGACATACTTAAAAACACCACAGCAGGTAGCAGTTGAGGCGTCATAAACGGACTAAGGCTGTCAATAACATACTGTGGCAGCATCAACTTATCGCACACATCTTTAAAGATAAACGCTGCGATAACCGTACCTATAGCAGGTAACATACTCTTAAAACCATCGATCATCTGCTCCATCATCTCAGACAGAGGCATCAGTTTCTGTACACCATAATAGGGTAAAGTAACCGCAAGAGTCGCAAGCAAACCTTTAAGTACATCTATATCGAAATAGACGGTAAAGCCCACCAATAACAAAATTGGTACGAAGAAATTATGCAATTTGCCACTATCGTCGGCATGTTTAAATTCATCTTCAATAGCTTTAAGTGCATATTCATCAGAGGTTTGCACCTCATCCAAATCCATCTGCTTAATTGCAGGCTTACCTTGTGCGGCTGCTAGTTGTGCTTTCTTCATTGGGCCAAAAGCGGGCACTATGCCTAAAATCACCAACAGCACCATAGCCACGGCTAGCCAAGCATAAAGCATATAAGGGATCGCCTGCATATAAACAGCGATGCCTTGTCCTTCGCCAGCGATGCCGTTATCAACGAGCAAACCACCAAAAAACACCGCCCAAGTTGATAAAGGTACCAATACACAAACAGGTGCAGCAGTAGAGTCCACCACATAAGCTAGCATCTCACGGGATACCTTAAATTTATCCGTGACACGCTTCATGGTAGAGCCGACCGTCAAAGCGTTGAGATAGTCATCGATAAAGATCACAACGCCCAAAATAAAGCTCATAAACAGCGAAGACTTTTGCCCCTTTGCAAATTTCAGTGCAAGACGACCAAAGGCCATTGAACCACCAGTACGAACCAGCAGCGCAATCAAGGCTCCGAAGCCACCACAGACTAAAATTAACCAACCGATAGTTTCATCGGCCATCACGGACAGAGAAGTATCAGCAAAATTAGTCAATATATTCGCTGGCTCATACATGGCCAGACCGACTAATGCACCGATAATCAAAGAGAGGATTGGGCGGCGCAGCACAATCGCTAACACCAAAACCACCACAGGTGGGATAAGACTTAAGGCTGTCGGTTCAGACATGCGCTAAGGTCCTTATAATAAAGTGCCAAAATGGCAATTAATCACCAAACTCAAACAACTATTTGTCGAGTCTAATTGCTGCTCTACTGTTTAGATACCTGCCGATACCTTGAATTTTACGGGCAATTTTTGGGGCCCTAGTAAAAACATCGCGCAGAAAATAATCCCCATTGGCCTTGGAGTCAATAATAAATATCCTATTTTACTGAATTTTTATAGCACTAAAGGAGGTGATGAGTTCAAACACTTACATAAGATGGGTTAAGTTGCATGAAATTCAATAACAACCCCATCAAATAAGCGGCTAAAAAACAGCAAAATTAGGGGTAACCTTGGCATCTTTTGATACACTTTGAGCGAATTATGTTACTCATTCTCTTCCAGTTTCGAAATATAGATCCGATTGAGATCATTACTCCATAACTGAATAATCTTGCGGTTTTTCGCTTTATTCCAAAAACACTTACCAAATAAGATAATCGCCGCACCTTCAAAATCTCGGCGCTCATCTAAACCAAACTTGTGCATTAACGGCGCGGCTATCTTATCGATTGGTATGCCAACTTCCTTACTGTCGGCTGGGTTTAACCAAAGTAACTCTTTATCCACATGAGAAATTGTGCCCCAATACATGCGAGGCGCCCCCGTTTCGGTTGGCTCCGCATCGGCAAAGTTAACGAACAAATTCTTAGCTCGCCAGCGGTACTTCTCATCGGTATAGACCCAAAGATCTGACTCGGCCAGTTCACTGCCACGCATCAAACTATGAAGCAGTTTCTCCAACCCCTCTTTAGCGATACGTTTCTCACCGCTTGCTGCTTGCCCACCTCTCAACTCCGCCTCACCAGCGCCCGAATCTGTGGCTTTAGCATTTGTGCTTAGGCTTGGCCTATCGGCAGCTTTAGCTTCTGACTCTGACGTCGAGATAGGCTCAGGTTTCTGAGTTTGTGCATTTTGAGCGAGTTTAGCTGGCTCCTGCTTTCCCTTGTTAACACTCCCCCTGCTGAGTCTAGGTTGGCGACTAAAGTCGATGATCATCGCGTCGCTATCGGCCAACAGCTGATTAACCTCAATGGCGTGTAGCTCCTCGCGCTCCTTTGACTGTGATGGCTTAAACTCACGGCAACCAGCTTGGTGATAACGAGAACCAAAACAGGCGGCCTTGCCATCTTTAGAGGCTTTTCGGTAATAGGCTTTACCCGAGCAGGCAGGGCATATCAATGTTTGGCGATATTTCTCAATGTCGGTATCGCTGAGTTTCTGAAACTTAAAAATGGAATACGTAATAGGGTTCGATTCATCAAATAAACATATTGCATCAAGCATCCTAGTTTCCCCCGTTTCTAAACACATTTTTAACCATAGACATTCCCATCATAGGCTATTGTTAAATATAAACAATAGCCTGTACTTGCTCACTATATCTATTGCGCTTTTCACGACTAAGTTCCCCCAATTAGCCTTGCAGATCCTTTGGCAAGATCTAACTTACCGAAGAATAATTCCATTTTTATCGAAATAATTATTGACTAATTTTTTAATCGGATTATTATCTGCCCAACTTAGTTATTTCGAAATATTCAGAAATAACGAATAAAGAGTATAAAGGTTAAAATTATGAGTCCTGAAATCATTGCCATGGCAAAAGACACCGCAGGAATGTTTCTATTCCTCGCAGCAGAACTAACTCTACTATTCATCGCGATTAGTTATATTGTTGGCTTGCTACAGGAGTATATTCCTCCAGAAAAGATCCAATCTATTTTAAGTTCGAAGAAAGGTAAGGGCTACATTATTGCTGCGCTGCTTGGCTCGATAACGCCATTTTGCTCATGCTCTACCATCCCGTTCTTAAAAGGCTTACTAAGAGCGAAAGCAGGCTTTGGCCCTATGATGGTATTCCTGTTCTCTAGCCCATTATTGAACCCGATTATCATTGGCCTATTTATCGTGACCTTCGGCTTTAAAGTGGCGCTGTTTTACTTCATCGTAGCCATGACCGTATCGGTAACTGCGGGCTATCTACTTGAAAAACTAGGATTTGAGCGTTACGTTAAGCCGGAAGCTTATGAAGCGGCAGGTGCATCGAGTTGCGGTACAAGTTGTGGAGATGCGTCCAAAGAAGTTGCAAAAGTTGAGGCAAAAACTGAAACAAGTTGCTGCTCAGAGCCTCAGCAAGAAGTGAAACCAGAAGCTACGCCTGTAGCTGCCGCGGTGAGCTGCTGCGCAGAACCTGTGGTTGCAACTTCAACAAGCTGCTGTACACCAAAAGTTGAACCAGCTGCGAGCGGATGCTGTGCAAACCCTGTAGTAAAAGAAGATAGCCGCTGGATGCGTGTATGGCGTTCAACTTGGAAAGACTTTAAGCAAGTTCTGCCTTACTTAATGATTGGTATTTTGCTTGGATCATTTATCTATGGCTTTATTCCAACAGATCTCATCGCTAAATATGCGGGCGAAGGCACTTGGTATGCAATCCCGATCGCAGCAGTGATTGGTATCCCGCTGTACATACGTGCAGAAGCGGTGATCCCATTAAGCTCAGCGTTAGTGGCTAAAGGTATGGCGTTAGGTTCAGTTATGGCACTGATTATTGGTAGTGCTGGTGCAAGTTTAACAGAAGTGATTTTGCTAAAGTCTATCTTTAAGAATCAGATGATTGCCGCATTTTTAGCTGTCATCTTAGGTATGGCAATTGCTGCAGGTTATCTATACACAGTTCTTTTTGCCTAAATCTATATTATCTCCTAACAACTAGCTTGCGAGCATGCTTGATGCTCGCAAGTTCCCTTAACACTTATTTGAATTTACTATTAACGCAGTCAATCACACACTGCTGTAACCACTCATCCAACGGATTTCGGCGCGACTTATTAGCGTAGATTAATGCAAAATCTGGCGATGGCTGTTCTAGCTCTGGGTCAATATCAAGGATTCTAAACCGATCAGATAATGTTTCGGCTAATAACTTCGAGCAAGGCAGTAACATATCGGTCAGCTCTAAACTGCTTAAGATAATATTCATTTTGCTACTTGATAGCTGCACTTTTGGCTTACAACCGAACTTTCTTAACGCTTCTACGGTAAAGTTTTTTGTTTCATTCCAGCCGGGGACAATATGTGAGGCTAATGGATATTTCGGGAAGTCTTCAGCACCGATGACCTCCTTTTGAAACGGATGATCTTTACGGCAGAGTACGACAAATTCATCTCTGCCTATCTTCTCTTGGATTAGCTGCTTTGTCAGCCCCAATGGAAAATAGTTAATCGCCAGTTGGATTTCACCGTCAATAATTTTATCCGATGTATCCTCGCCCCAATTAGCCATATAAATTTCCATATTAGGTGCTTTTTCAGTTAACGTTTTAATGAGCGGAGGCACTAACCAATGAGCAATAAATCCATTCACAGCTATTGTAACTTTGCCACTATAAAGCAGCGGCTCAAATTCCTCCTGCACATTAAGTGCTTCAAATAACTGGTCCATGGCTTCAGGTAGGCGCGAGCCAATAACCAGCGCCTTCGAGGTGGGCTCTAAACCATGAGCGGTTCTTACAAATAACTCATCGCCAAAATAATCTCTTAAACGCCTGAGGGCACGGCTCACTGCAGGCTGACTTAAATGTAATATTTCAGCAGCCTTGCGAGTATTTTTTACTTCAATAAGTACACGAAAAACTTTTAATAGATTTAGATCAAGTTGGCTCATAAGTCTGTAATATCAAGAGAAAGGCGGCATCTACCTTCATTTGATATTAGATGGATAGCAATACAAAAGATACCCGAAGCCTAAACGAGTCTAAATAGTTAAACGATAACGAGCTACGACTGTTGTAAAGTGGGAGTGGTTGCAGGATGAAGGCAGCTCAATAAATAATCGATAAAAGCTGTTGTGACTGGGCTTAAGCTTTTCGACTTCAGGTACACAATGCTAAAACAACTTGTTAGTTTCACCATATCGGACACGGGTAAACTCACCAGCTTTCCCTCTGCTAGTTCTTTTCGCACTGCGATCTCAGGAGTAATAGCCACCATATTGCAATTTAGAAGTGACTCTTTAATAGGATTAAATTGATCAAACTTAACTAACCCACCAAAGTCATGACGATCTTTATCAAACAGATCACCAAACTGTGCCTGTACACTTAAAGGCATAGTGCGAGGAACCGCCAGAGGATATTCTCTCAAATCATCAAGCATTAACGCTTTACTCATCACCAAGGGATGCTCGGCCCTAACACAAAAAATAATATCGTACTCGGGTAAAGGTAAGGTCGCGAGTTCCTCTCGCTTATCAAAATCCGTTACTTTAGTCTCAGCAACAAACATAGATAATCCACCACCGATTAATCGTTCATAGAGCTCTGCGGGTGAGTCAACGATTAACTCAACATTGATATGTGGATAGAGTCGAATAAAGTTTCCAATAGCCGCACCTAGCAATGCATTTGAGGGAATTGGACTTGAACCAATTAAGATATCTCCAGCATCAAGGCCATTGAGTGAACGGATATCGCTGTACAAGAGATCCACATCATCGATAATTTTCTGCCCCTGCCGTACCACCAGCTCCCCAAACTCAGTTAACGAAACTGATTTGGAATTACGCTCCAGTAATTTAACACCTAGGCGCTCTTCCATCTTTTGGATGCTACGAGACAGTGAAGGTTGAGCCAAGTTAAGCTGCACTGCAGCACGATTAAAATGTTTAAGCTTTGCTAGAACTAAAAAGTGCTTTAAATGCCTCAACTCCAATGAAAAATCCCCTTACCTATCCGTTTACATTCTCATTTGTTATCTTAATCTGTTCAGCTTCTGCTGGATAATGACTCTCTGGTATTTAAGAAATAACAAAAGTGTATTGCCACACTTTGTTACCTCACCAGCGCTTTACCAGGCAAAGATTATCAATTTGTATCCTTCCTTCATTCGGTATCGTTTTAAGAATCTATTTTTATTTCTTCCTATACCGCCCATTTTTAAGACTCAGATCTTCTACAGCTCTATGATTGGAAAGCTTTTTAAGCGGCAGCCTTCTGAGTGTTAATGCTAATTCGGTGAATAATAAGTAAGCCTTCCGTCTATTGCCAATGCAAAAAATGCATCAAACATTGATTAATTTCGCATTAGCAAAATGTTGCGCGCTTGTTTAAAAATTGTATCGAGCCGGGGACTTCCCCCCTCTTATAACAATAACGATAAGCGGGAGATTGACTGTGAAGTTAAATACTATTTCTATCGCAATAAGTAGTACCATCTACGGAGCGTTAGCCATGTCGAGTGCTCAAGCATTCGATGCTGAGCGCATAAAATCTATCAACATCATGGAGCTATATCAGGCTCAACAAGAAGCAAAGGCCAAGAGTAGTGAATTACCTATAAAACCACTAAGACGCGGTGATATGAGTAATATCCACTTCACCCCCAAACAGGCAAAAGATAAGATTCAAATAGAGAAAGATCTCGTTGGCAAGCACACCTATATCGTGCGTCTACACGGCAGCTCTGTGGCAACCTATGAAGGGGAGATTCCTGGATTACAAGCGACGAAATCAACGCTGAACACTCAGAGCAAGAAACTCTTTCGCGCAGGCCAGCCAACTGAAGGGCGCGGCGCAGCCATCGATGCTTACACCAACCACCTGTTAAATAAACAACAAGACTTTATCCATAAATCAGGGGTTGAGGTAAAACAACAATTCACGTTGGCGGCTAATGCGGTCACCGTTGAAATGACGCAAGCAGAAGCTCTACAAGTCGCTAGCATGTCAGAAGTCGCTTATGTACAGCGCTCGAAAGTTTACCAGCTGCACACAGATATTGGCCCTGAGCACATAGGCGCAAGCGGTGTATGGGATGGCACCAAAACCAGCGATGGTAGCGCTTATCTTGGTGAAGGCATGATCGTCGGCATCATAGATACAGGCATCAATACCGATCACCCCTCTTTTGCGGCAGTCGATGGTGATGGCCATGCACATACCAACCCTCTCGGCCAAGGTAACTATTTAGGTGATTGTGCCTTAGAAGAGTTTGCTAACCGCTGTAATGATAAGCTCATTGGCGTCTACACCCACAAAGACATTACCGCCGAATACAGCGATGAATGGGGCAATAAGTTAGCACCTGATTTTGGTGAAGACTTCCAAGGCCATGGTAGCCATGTTGCCAGTACTGTCGCAGGTAACATCCTCTATGATGTTGATGTTGTAGGCTCTCAATTAGGCGGTGGAGAAGGCAATCCTATTGGGGTTCAGATGCCAAAAATATCCGGCGTTGCTCCTCGCGCTAATATCATCTCTTATCAAGTTTGTATGGTAAGCGGAGGCTGTTCTGGTGATGCTATGCTATTTGCCATTGAGCAAGCTATCAAGGACGGCGTTGATGTCATTAACATGTCGATTGGTGGCTCAGAAAGCTTTCCTTGGGATGATGCCTTTGAAATGGCTTTCTTGTCAGCCCGTGAGGCTGGTGTCGCTGTAGCCCTGTCAGCAGGTAACTCTGGTGCCGCTTACGGCACTGATTCTCTATATACAGTCGATCACACTTCTCCTTGGGTGCTTAATGTGGCAGCCACAACCCATGCTCGCTCTATCGTTATCGAAGACAAAGCCCTAGATAACTTTGTGGGTGGCGATGCCTCTCTTATGCCCTCAAGAATAGAGGCTGCAGGGATCTCAAAAGCCTTTAGTGGAGAGTTTGTTATTGCTGCTGATTATGGTGATGCTCGCTGTAATAGCCCTTTCCCTGCCGGCACATTTGAACCGACGCATATCGTCATATGTGAACGTGGCGACATTGCCCGAGTTGATAAGGCCGCAAACGCTGCTGCTGGCGGCGCTGGTGCGTTTGTTCTCTATAACACATGGGACGAAGGTGACAGTGTCGTCAATGATACCTATGTGATCCCTGGGATCCATATCTCAGCCAAACAGTGGTACGGAAACTGGCAGGTAACCGGCCTTCAGCCTTGGCTGGCATCGGGTACGGGTCTTGAAGGAACGATCACAGCTTCAAATGCGAGCCGTGTTATTACTCCCGAAGATGCTGACTGGTTAGCCAGCTTCTCCTCACGGGGTCCGTCGAGTACTGTTGATGAGATCTTCTCTCCGGGTATAGCGGCCCCAGGCGTCGATATTTTTGCCGCCTGGAATGATGAGAACCCGCTGAACCCTCAAGCTGATACTCGTAACTATAACAGTATCAGTGGTACTTCGATGGCCAGCCCACATATTGCGGGCATCATGGCCTTAGTTCGTCAAGCAAACCCTAGCTGGTCAGCGTCAGAGGTGCAATCAGCACTACAGATGACAGCAGATAGTCAGGCAATCAAAACCCATCACCCTATGGATAAAAAAGTCGAAGTGGCGGGACCGTATCGAACAGGCCACGGTTTAGCGAATGTCGAGCGGGCGATCAATGCAGGACTTATCATGGATGAGTCTGCAGATAACTTCCGCCGTGCTAATCCACAAAATGGTGGTCAGGTTCGAGAGCTTAACCTTCCACAATTAATCAATAAAGATTGTGGTCTAAGTTGTAGCTGGATCCGCACAGTTAAAGCAACTCAAGATGGTACTTGGACGGTTAACACCAACTACTCTGATAGAGATCCTCTCTACTGGGACTTCACCTTAGACCCTACCGCCAAAGTATCGGTTACACCATCAACCTTCACCCTAAAAGCGGGTGAAACCATAGACTTAACGGTAACCAGTCTGTTTAAAGAGTCTGATATGGCTTGGTATGATGGCACAGTACAAACGGCTGCGGGTTCGATTGAGTTTGTGTCGAGTGATACCAAGATCCCGAGTGCTCATTGGCCTTTCTTGACCACGTATAAAGGCAAAACACTGCCCAACACAATCAACATCACTGCCCATGATGATCAATCTAAACATGTGATTGCCGATGTACCTTTTGGCGCGCCGGGATCCAGCTTAACTGGCGTTGCATATACTCCGGTTGAGGCAACGACGACTGAGTTCAGCCTCTCTAGAATGCAGTTTGGGATCTCTATGATGGATGATGAGTTCTATTGGGATACAAGCCAGCCTAATATCAAGACTTTTGATGTAACGGTACCAGAGAATAGCGCCGTATTTAGAGCCGAACTATTGGGTCGAGTGAGCTCGGAGATAGATCATCCCCTCAATCAATACCTTGATTCCAGTATCTACATCTTTAAAGACTTCAATAACGACGGTCGCCTACATCAGTCTGAAGCCATTTGCGCCTCTATGCGTGGGCAAACAACCAAGGGCGAATATTGTGCTTTAGAAAATCCAGAAGCAGGTGAGTATACCATCATGGTGATGAGTGCTTACCCACTATTCCCATGGGAAAACGTTGATACGATTGAGATGGCTCATGTGGTCATTCCCAAAGAGCAAACATCCTCTATCAGTCTTAACTTTGAGGACACTAGTGAGCGCAACTCTAACCTGACTATCGACTGGAACATGGAGATGGAACAAGGTAAGCGTTACTACTCTGCAGCCGCTATTTCTGCAGGCGATAATGCTGAAGGCTCTCTTGCCATGGTGCCTCTTAATATCACTCGCGGAGTAAATAGTGTCTCGGTGGATAGCTCTCAAGACGCTGCTCGTGTTGGCGATATCATCGACATTAGCGTTACGGTACAGCCGAACCTATCAGGAAGTGACAGAGAAGTTGAGCTATCAGCTGTGTTATCTGATGGCTTAAAGCTAGTCCCCGGTTCCATCTCTTCCGTTGAAGGGCTAACTGAAACCGAAAACGGCTTCTCTCTATTGAGAACTCAACTGAATACTGCAGCTAAAGAAACCAACTACAAGGTTACCACTAACCTTGAAGATGCAATGTGTCGAACTCCTCTCGATTTTAATTACCCAGATGGCACACCTATCGATGGTGGCTATGTAGACTTAGCAAGATTTGGGTTTGACGTGACTTGGGGAAGCTTCTATGACGTCAATGAGTGGGGCTGGGGCAACTGGGTTCACGATACTGAGATCCCATTGATGGCTGGAACATTAGCACCGTTTGATAATGCCGATTACTTCACTACTGACAGTATTATTCTAAGCTCTAAAGGTTGGCTACAGCTGGATGTTTGGAACTATAACCCTTGGGACTATATCCCTATGGATATGTACCTAGAGTTACCCACTAACGATTACTCTACGCCACCTGATTTCATCGTAGCACCATTTTGGGGAGGTAAAGATGCAGCAGGCGATATCTTTATTGATCAGAAGTGGAACCTCGCCATGTATGAACCCAACTGGAATCCAAGTGAAAGTAAAGGGGTTACCCTCGCTTATGCCGATGACTACACCATTATCGAATGGAATAAAGCCGCCACACACGATAAGAGCTGGGATGAAAACTGGAACACGATTATTACACCACGTGAGGATAGCTATGACTTTCAGGTATTCCTAAAATCGAATACCAGCCATAAACCTGGCGGATATGAGATAGTGATGGCCTATGCCAACATCGACTTTGCTGGCGAAGCGGGTGAAGGTTCTATCGGTGTTCGTGGTTACAACGGTCCTCGTGGTACCTATGGTCCTCTTAAAGGCCATACAGGCCAGAGTTATGCCTATAACGATCTGACCGATAAGGTCTCAAGTGATTTAGTTGTCTGTTATGACATTAGTGGTCCTAGCGATAGCATCGTGGTGGTAAATATGCAGGCTGAAGTCACCCACGATTCATTAGGCATAGACCAAACCGTAACAGTAACTGGCGAAGTCGAAGGGATCTCCGATGCCAATAGTCAGCAGGTCATCGCCGTTGCCTCTAACATCACCATGTCAGCCATTAGTGATAAAGTTGTCCCAGAGAATACAAGCCTAGAGGGCATTGTAGTGAGCTATGCGGATAACGATGGTGGACTGTCGGCTAATACCATTACAGTAACGGGTGAGAATATTACGGCACAGGTTAATGGTCATACGTCAGGCTCAACATTTGATATCACGCCCAATGCAGACTTCTGGGGGGAAACCATGGTCACTGTGACAGTGTCTGATAACCTCTACCCTAATGATGCAGCCTCTCAAAGCTTTATGCTAACGGTGACCTCAGACGGCGTAGAGCCAACACCGCCGCCGGTAGCAGAGGAGCCTGCGCCTGAGTCTAACTCAGGTGGTAGCCTTGGATGGTTAGCTCTACTCGCACTAGGCTTAGTGAGCCTAAGTCGCCGTAAAGCTAGCTCTGTTAAATAAAGCCGATTAACGTCAAGCGGTTCTGTATAAAGGCCTTCAGATGAAGGCCTTTATTTTTTCAGCCCTCAATGAACATCCTTTAGCAGGGGGATAACGAACGGTTAAAATATATACAACCCAATATTAAATCGCGTATAATTGCGTGTCATTTATGGCGCGAGTATTAACTTGAGATACTAGGGCAATAATGGCAGTACATACCAAAATCACAGCTTGATAGAGCAAGATAGGAGTATTGATGGCTAAACATCAAAAACGAGCACAGGTGCTTGAGCACGAAAGCGGCCGCGGCGTAATAAAAGATAACGCCTTAAAGGCTATAGTAACCAGTAGCCTATTTAGAACACGCACAGAGAAACCCAAGAAAGGCAAAGGGTCTTACAACCGTAAACAACAGAAGGGGCAGAAGCTGAAGGGCTATGCCCCTTTTGACTCTCTAGCATTCGCTTAAGTTATTCACATAAAGTAACTAACATAAAGTAACTAACATAAAGTAACTAACATAAAGTATTCACTTAAATTGTCACTCATATCAACACCGCAGCTCGCCACCAGCTCTATCCAGCATGAAGTAAGTTTAAATCAATAACTTCCCCATCCATACTAAAAGACTAAAACTGGTTGTAGATAAAACTGGCTGTAGCTAATACCACCAGCATAATCGCTAGACGATACAAGACGCCTTTGACCTGATTGACCTCTCTGTTTTGCTCTAAGTGCTTTTTCTTCGACATCGTCTTAAATCCTTAATAGGGAGTTGATTACCCTTGGCAACTTAGATCCAATCGCTGCTGCAGTGATAATGGTAACAGTGATTTATAGGGCAAAAACTGCCCAAGTAATCCATAAAAAATATCCAGTGCTACGAAGGCATCGGCCGCCGCATATTGTACTTGCAGCTCACTCAATGGCTCAGTTAGAGGCCTAGCCCAATTAGATAGGGTAACCTTCTTGCTCTTAGGCAGTTTCAAGCCTAACACTGTTGCCGCCATCTGTTGGGTCCCCAACTGTTTAGGCGCACCAAGCTGATTCATCACCCAGTTAAGATCCAGTATTGAGGCCAGCCCAATATCAAAATCGCGCTGCATGGCACTAAGATCGCTTCTAAGGCCGATACCCACTTTTAACCACTTATCACTAGTCAGGATTGGCGCTAACGCTGCCTTAAAGGGGGCAACATTCTCGGCCTGCATTCGAAACAGGTAGCAAGTTGTCTGTGTTGAAACTTGGATAAGCGAAATTGGATTAGGATTACGTCGCCCCTTCTCAAAAGTCGCAGCGGTCTCAGTATCGAAACCAATACAGGTTTGCGCCTCTATATCGGTCATGGCAGCTTGAAGAGAATCAGCTGTAACCACTATCACTTGCCGAGTTTGACCGTTTAACTTTACCGATACCTTTTGAATTCTCTCGACATCAAAATCCGCTAATCGGGATAACTCTCTATCGTCGATACGAGTAATTAAGCATGTTCGCCGTTGCAGCCAATCAAGCTTAAGTAGGTTCTCCGCTGTCGAAATAGAGCTAAAGAAGGCCTTCTCAGCAGCCTGCATCGCCTCAAAATAACTATCAGCATCACGACCTAACTCACGGCGGATCGCCGCCGACTTATCGGGGCTGAGACCAAACTTAAATAGGCTCATTGTTTAACTCTATTATGCCAGCTTATTGTGCCGCTAAGTTTATAAGACTATAGGGCAGTAAGAAATATCCACTGTGTAATACTTTTCATTGCCCGCTTCACAGCTTTCAGCAACAGAACTGACGCATCAAAGATTAATCGCTAGTATTTACCGCCACAGAGTATGCCGCCTAGGGAGTTAAGTAACATAATGACAGAGTCTTCTTTCGAGCGGGCTAAACATGCCTTCACCAACGCTATCTGGGCGACGTTAGCGAGCATGTCTCTTGGACTAGCATTTAAGATCTGGTTAGCCCAGTGGGTCGAAAAAGGGGATTTAGCTCTCTACCACACTGTTGTCGATATCGTCTCCATGTCGCTTATCTTGTTAAGTGGCTTTCGCGCTTCTATGGTAGTGAGCTTTTCACAAACCAAAAACGATCGTGACATCACCAATATCTTCCGCTACTCACTGATTATTATGGTGCTATTTACTTGGGGGCTAGTTCTGCCCTATATCAAGCACCAACTCAATATTGATGTTGAGTATATTCAGTTAGTGGGAATTATCCTTGGTATGGGCTTTAAGGTGTACTTTACTAATCAAATTGGTATGTACCGCCTCTACGACATCGCCAATAGGACCACTTGGATTGAACCTCTAGTGCAGATAATTCTGTTTTTGGTCTGTTACTACCTCCTAGCGCAAACACCTACGGCCTCACTGTTTTTTAGCTTAATGTTATCCAACTTGGCGGCTGCCATATATATGTTTATACGGCGTAGAAAACTCATTGCCACCACGCCATTAGCCCCAGTTCAGCTCAACCCAGATATGAAAAACTTCGTCAAAAAGAGTGTGATGTCATCACTGGAGGTGGGAGCTGGTATTTTAATGATTTACATCACTGTACTACTGACCATTGGCTACTTCACCATCGACGAGCTAGGCGACTTCCAAGTGGTTGTTCGGCCTATGATAGCCTACTTAACCATGCTGTTTATTTTCCCAGTTTATCGCTATATTTTGCCTGAACTCGCCCAATGCCTGCGAAATAAGGCGCATCAAGAGATCGCCCTCATTCGCAACTGGTTTTTTAAACTAAGTCTTGGAATAACAACATCGCTACTGGCTGGGTTACTGCTATTTAGTGACGAGTTAGTCGCTCTTGTGTTCCCAGATACATACGCAAAGGCAGCGCCCATCTTGATGCACTTTGCACTCTTTTTTGGCTTTATGATGCTTAATGCCTATCAAATCGCCTATATCAAATCCCATGGGTTATTCTTGCAAAGTTTGCTGATCCGCCTGTTAGGTGTGGCGACACTGTTAATGATGTTTTACCTGCTCAGGCTATTTACCGATAACGTTGTCGCGGTGATCTTAGCGCTAGGTTGTGGCTATTTAACTATGTTTATCGCCTCGAGTATTATCGAACGCAAGCTACTTAAACAGCATGCTCTCAATGCTGCCGAATTGATTAATCCATCGTAAAAACAAAAAGAGCCGTAACTCAGAGGTTGTTACGGCTTTGAAGGCTTAACTCAATCTAGGGGGAGTCTCTCCCCCTCCTGCATAGATTGAGGTTAGGCAGGGTGCTTATATTTATCTAAGCTGCTTTCTAATAATGAAAACTCATACGGCTGCGTATTACTCTTCAGCAGCAATAAGCTCTATCTCATTGCTAGCCTGCGCCCCATGGATCTGAATAGCCACTTTATATAAAGCAACTGCTCCAGCTGCAGCCTTACCTTCTAGATCGAGATCGATTGCATCAAAGGTGTATTGCCCCTTAGTCGCAGTTTCAGTCAAGATCCCAACACACTCTTCATCAGTGCTAGTGTCACACTTATAGCCTTGGGTCACATGCCAGCGTTTCCATGCTTTTGCATTGGTCGAAGGTGAAGCGGGGTCAGGATAACCAAAATAGAAGATATCGTAATCGGTTGCCTTAGTAATGGCTTTATTATCACCATCTTTAAGACTGAAAGTTAACGCTCCTGTAGCGGCATCGACACTATCTAGATTCATCACAATGCTGGTTGCTTCATCAATATCGATTGCATCTTCTACCGGTGGCGGCACGACCACAGGTGGCTCAGTTACATCATCATTGTCACTTCCACAGCCAAGTAGGAGCATAGAGCTTGCCAACATGGCGCTCAGTAATTTGACCTTCATAGCTTACTCCTTAGTTAAAGTGACCTGTATGACAAGTAGTACACTCCATATCTGTCTTCACGCTAGCAGCAGGTCCCATCGTCTCACTGACGCCGTGACAAGACTGACAGGCCTGCGCTTCTGCTGAAGGCTTAGCCTCAGGTAGAAGAGAAATATCCTCACCACCGTGTGCACGGTTAAGTAACTCTACGATGTGATAGGCCAAACTGGCAGACAGACGCTTACAGCGCTCACCTTTTTCAGCAAACGGCTTGCCCGAAGCAGCTGACCAGTTACTGATTGAAGAGTGACAAAGCGGGCTATTGGCAATAGATGTAGCGCCCACTTCAAGGCTCTTTTCAGCAGTAGAGCCGATGCCAGCGACAAATTCATCAGATGAAAGTGGTAAGTCTTCAGTTTCGTAATAACGGAATGATGCGCTAATAACTGCACTATTTTGGCCATTAATGTCATCTAAGATATTGATCAACATACCCGCCGCATTCAGGTTACCGCAGATGGTGCCCTGGCCAACGATACCTGCCCAGCCATAGCCCGCAAGCGCCGTTGGAATAGTGGCAAACTTTGCGGCATCGACACTAGTTGATTGCGCTAGCATAGTCACAATCGAGTGGAATACTTGGTGCATACAACCACCACCCGTTTCATAGGCAAGCTTGGCCGTTGCCATTGCATCAAGCGGCACATACTTAAGCTTCTCTCCCATCTCTAAACGGTAGTTGCCGTCTGCATCTGTAGCAGCAAAGGCAGAGGTTCCCACCAAAGCGGCACCCGCAGCGGCTGTGCTTAATCCGATAATTTTAGTTAACGCCTGACGTCTATCAATACTCATAATAATCACCCTATATCCATCATTATTTTATTTTGGTCATAAGCCTTATGGCCTATTACGGTTAGTAAACGAGTTCAAATTTTGGATAACGACTCGATGGGTTAACTTTAAGAAGTGTGGAAAATAAAAGTGTGATTTAAAGCAGATGAAGCTGGAGTGTAAAACAACATATATTTGAGTTAGTAAGCACTTGAATTCCCGTCTTTACAGCTTATAAAACCCACATATTCATGATCAAGGTCACATTATTAATGGACATTTGCAGTAATATTTATGTTTCAGCAGGTTGATTAATTGTATGAATCAATGTGACTAACCTCTCATTTAGCCATACTAACCCCTGCATAACACTCAATTTTGTTATGGCAACAGAACTTAAGCATCAGGATCACAGACTTCATTAGTTTAAGTTCATAGACTCATCTTATAGAAGATTCTAATGGGGCGACGAAGATGCAATTGGGACATTGCAGATTTGATATTGAAAAAGAAGAGCTGACAAACCTAGACAGTGGTGATGTTTGGCACCTGCCTAGAGCTGAGCTGCAAGTTTTAACCCTTTTAATTGAGTATCAGGGCCAGATCGTCGCCAAGCCGCTACTAAAAAAAGGCAATGGTGAGCAGCCACCACTAAGTGACTCCTCGGTCACACGCGCTGTATTCACGCTACGCTCATTTCTAGGGCCACAATATGAATCGCTTATCGAGACAGTAAAGGGTCAAGGTTACCTGCTGCGCCATCATCGCAGCCGTAGGAATGACCGAGTTCACTCAAGTAAAAAACGATTTTCGATTAAAGTCGCGGCAATATCAGCCTGTTGCATCGCCCTAATTTTAGGTTTTGGCTGGCTATTTCTTGGCTCACAGAGCTTATCACCAGCGATACCTAAGCCTCTTCAGGTTCGTAGTGTCGATACCCTCTCGGGGCAAACTGTCAATGTTATCCTGTATTCCCATTCTAAAACCAACAATGGTTTGTTAACCGAGCTTGGTAAGACGATGCAGCAAAGCTTCACCCAGTGTCGGCTCACTAGCTGGAAGAATGCCTACCTGTCTTTGTCTCACGATAAGCAAGTACTCAATATCACTTTGCGCGGTGAACAGTTTGGTCAGTCTATTATTCGTAACTTAAAAATTAGCGACCTACGTCAGCCCAAGCAATTTATTAATCAACAATGGCTGCAGGCTGTAGACATTTGTGACTAACAGATACGACGCTCTGAATCACAGAGCTAGAATTACAACGCAGTACTCAAGGATCAGATAATGAGTCGAACATGGCGCTGGGCTATTAACCTCACTATTTTACTCATCTTACTCGTTTGTGTAGGGGTGATATATAAACTGACCGCAAAGCAGCCAGGCTTTATGCTCAGCTGCAGTTCTGAGCTGTTTAATCGACAGCAAACACAGCAAGATAGTAAACACTACTTGTTGGTCGACCTATTCTCTAAAGATGGACAGGCGCAAATAAACTATCGCTACTTCGACCTTGAGGGTAATTCGGCAGGCTCTGTTTCTATGCAGGGGCAAGTCAATAAAGTCGATCTCGATAGCATGCTTTACGACATTTCAGTCAAAACTAAGCAGGAGTATCCTCACTCCGACCTAAAGCAAGCCCCAGAGCACTATAAGTACCTCTCCTATGTGAGTAACTTAAACCTCAATAGAGATGGGATGCATAACCTGAGTGTTCAAGTATTGGAGCGTGATGAAAACAAAGACTTTGCCGTTGTGCTATTTCAACCTAGCAATACCGTCTGCGGTTGTCGCCTAGTTAACTAAGGCTCAATCTTCACTTACAAAGCCGGGGCAACTTTAATAAGCCCCCGGCCATTTAGCTTACCTATTGTATTTACTCAATAACCCAAAAAACATTGCTACTTTTTTGATCTGATAAGTTTCGGCTACGTAGTGATTGTCGAAACCAAACATCAAGGAATAAGGCAATGAAACTTTTAACCCCTTTCTTACGCTCTTTCTCCATTGTAACCCTATCTGTTTTGGGTTTAGCTGCGTGTAGTAGTGACGATGACAATAACACCATCACTCCCCCCACTCTGGTTGAAATCTCTGAATCAGAAATTAGGGTGATCCACGCAGGTAGTGATGCTCCGTTAGTCGACATCATGGCCAATGGAGCCAGTTTTGTTGATGATGTCGATTATGCCATGTCCAGTGGTTTAGCTACGGTACCCAGTGGCAGCTATGCTGTTGCTGTTGATGCCCAACTTCCAGACGGTACGACAACAACCGTGCTTACTGCAGATTTAGAAGCTGAAGCAGACATCGAATACACAGCAGTGGCATTAGGTAACGTAGCAGATGAATCTCTTATGCTTAAACTAATCGCTAACCCAGAGCAAGAAATTGCAGCAAACTATGCCCGTGTACAAGTACTGCACGCCTCCCCAGCAGTAGGCCTTGTCGATGTCTATGTAACCGAGCCAGATGCCGATATCAGCATGATGCAACCAACGTTATCGGCTAACTACATGGATGTAAGTCCACAACTTGAATTACCAGTATCAGATTACCAGATACGCATTACAGCATCAGGCTTAAAGGACGCAGTCTATGATTCAGGTGCTATTACATTAGATGCTCAGGGCGACTACTTTATCTCTGCGATACCTAATACTTGGACTGGTATGTCGCCAGTGGCATTGCTGGTTGCACTGCCTGAAGATCAAGTATTACTTTTCGACACATCAACCAACAGTGATATTCGAGTCATTCACGCAGTAGCTGATGCGCCAGCTGTAGATGTCTTCTTAGACGGAAGCAGTACAGCTGCAATCACAGACTTGATGTTTAAAGGTATTGCGGGTTACGTCAACATTGCCGCCGGTGAGCACACAGCCACTGTAGCAGCGAGTGCCGACAACAACATCGTCGTCATTGATAAGGCTCCATTTGAACTTGCGCCAGGAAGCAGCTACTCAATTCTAGCAACGGGCTCTCTCACCGATAACCAAATTGAACCTTGGGTCATCATGGAGCAAACCAGAAAAGTGGCAACTGAAGCAAGATTGACTGTTTCACATGCAGCATACTCCGCACCTGAGGTTGATATCTATTTAACTGCAACCGATGATATTTCAAATACCTCACCAGTACTGGAAGGCGTACCTTTTAGGGCCACTGGTAGCTTGAGTGTTACAGCCGGAGACTATGTGGTTAGTGTGGCGGTAGCAGGAACCAAAACAATTGCTATAGGCCCACTGCCTATCAGTTTAGAAAATGGTGGCATCTATGGTGTTGCAGCTGTTGATACTGAAACAAGTGGCGTATTTGATGTGATTCTATTAGACGACTTTGTTGCTCCCTAAACTCTGCCGCTAAGATCCTTGCGTTAAGCTTTTTGAGTTAGTTAGCGAGATAAGTTGTACTATTAACTGGCCATAAAAAAGCCATGCATGCATGGCTTTTCACTATCTAAACTGATTCATCCTAAGCCCCTACCCCCAAGGCATATCGATATAGACTCTAACTAGGATGTCTCTATCCCAGGGCAGAATCGGTAAATAGTCTGGTGAGTTCTTATCTCTAATATCATAAGGGTCGAGATTATATTCGCTATGCTCCACACTTAGCTTAATCTCGCTGTCCTCAGCTAAACTATCAGAATGGTAGCTCAAAACGCCTGAAACCTTATTTTCCAACCAATCGCTACCGTCATTCCAAGTTTGCGCCTTAGCATAAAGATCAAAAGTATCACCAAGGGGTAAGCGAGTATCTAAAGCGACTGAATAGGCACCTGTTTTATTTTGAAAATCTTCGCGATCATAGCCCCGCTCTCTTGGTACATCATCGTCAAACTCCAACATGTAATAACCCGCTGCAAGCTCAAACCCCGCATAAACGCGCTCATTATCGTATCTAGCCACTATACCGGGGAAGATTTTAGCCAGCCCTTCTATAGAGCTAACCGTATTACGCTTGCCCTCTAGCGTCACTTGCCACTGCAAGTTCATCACTTCAGAGAAACGATACAAGTTACCATCGACTGAAAAAGCGCTTTGAAACCAAATAGGGATATGGTCGGGATCCAGCTTGTCTGTATCATGATCGATAAAGATATCTATCTCACCCTGCCAAAGTAGCTCTGATTGTGTTTTATGAGCAATATAAAAACCAGCATGGGCACCAAATGTGTGAGAATTCGCCTGATCGACTATGGTATCGTGAATGCCAAGTGCGATACGCCAATCTGTAGCTTGTGCATTTATAGCCAAGCTTGAACTGACAATCCCTAATGTGGCAATGAATAGTTGCGATTGATTATTCAAGCCCTTTCCCCCTAAGACCTAACCTAGCTCTAAATTGAGTTTATTGACTCATAAATTAAAGCTATATATTTAGTAAAATGAACATAAATAGAGTCCATATTCTGTTTAAGCTTAGTCAGGTTACTGGTGATGCGCTTAATAATTAGCGCTCAATACTGCTCACCCAAAAACTAAGCCCTATCTTGCGAGTCAGTGCCTGCAGCTTAAGAATTGCAATTAGTTCCCCAAATACACGGCTTTTTTTTAAAATTTCACTCAGATTGTGAAGCTTGGCAAAAATTAAAATGAAAACCTCTGCTTCCGCTTAAAATCACTATATGGGTCACACTCTAAAGCATGTATTAATAGGCAAATTCAGTCATAATTAAGCATCTGGTTTTATTCTTAACAACAATGTAATTTGCTGTAACGGATGAATAATATTTGTATTATTCGTTATCGCTCGACTACTTAGACTAACGTCACCTAGAGGACACTAGCTTGATTAAACATATTGCTTTAGCGTTAACACTTGCCGTTGCTCCAATGAGCAGCTTTGCCGCACAATTTATCGAAGGTAAGCACTTTACTGTTGTTTCAGATAAAGCCCCAAGCAGCGAGCCAAAGCTAACTGAGTTCTACTCGTTTTACTGTGGTAACTGTTTCAACATGGAAAAGATGTACCTAGCGGACATCAAAGCTAACCTAAACAAGCAGATCACCTTTGACAGCAAGCACGTTGATTTCGCTAATACAGCAATCAACACTGAAGTGATGCGCTCTCTTGCCGTCATTCAAAAGCTTGGACCAAAGCAACCTTTAACTGACGCTATGTTTGAAGTGATCCAAGGCGCTAACGGTGAGAAGCACGATCACAGCGCACCAGGCCATAAGCATGAAGAGCCACTAAAGAGCCGTGACGACATCAAAGCCGTATTTGCTAAGTTCGGTATTGACTCTGCTCAGTATGACAAAGTCGCTGATAGTAAAGAAACCGATGAGAAGCTAGCCCTATGGCGTAAGCAGCAACGTGAATTTAGAGTACAAAGCGTTCCTGCGTTCATCGTTAACGATAAATACGCAATTAACATGGGCTCTATCCGTACTCTAGGCGAGCTAATCGACCTAATGAACTACCTAGCGATTGAGCACAAATAATCTCAATCCTTGAACGTAAAAAGGCGCTATTTAGCGCCTTTTTCGATCTGCTATCTTCTCGCCTTAATTGTGTGAATCAAGCACCTCTTCTAGTGTCTGTTCCCACTGACTCAGCATCTGCTCCCATACCTGCTCACATGACTGGCGTTGTGCACTGTTTATCTCAAATAGCTCACCATTGAGCCGTTGATTTAATACATGATTAATCACCTGCACAATCCCCTCAACAGACAGTTCTTCAATCACTTGATAGCCACAACCATTTATCTGCAGCCGTGCAATTTGGTCGCCTAGTCCATCAACATTAGACAAGATAACGCCTTTACCCGCCGCAACCGCCTCTAAACAAGTGAGTCCAAACGGCTCCCAACGAGAAGGAATAATGACAATATCGCCAGAGTCTAAAAACTGCGGTACATCTTCGACCTCCCCAACCAAACTAACATGGGGTAGAGGTTTAGCTAGCGCCGATAGCATAGGTGCATCCTCACCTTCGCCAGCCAAAGTTAGGTTTACCCTGTCTGCAGGTAACTTTGCCATCGCCTGAATTAATAGATCGAACCCCTTTTGCTGGCTGAGCCGCCCATAAGCCACCAACTTAAGCGGTAAAGAGAAAGGCCGATTAGCTAGGGCGATAAACTGGTTTAGCGCTTTTGCCTGACCCACACATCGCATTTTTTCAGTAGCCAGAATGGCGTTCTTTTCGAGCCAACGCCTCTGCGCATCTGAGACCAGTAACACTCGATCCATCAATCCATAACCAAACCGGAGCATAGTGTAAAAGCGTTTAGGGTGAGCGACCCTGTGAGCCACAAACTCACGGCTATAATGGTGTTCTTGATAGAGTATCGGTGTACCAAGATTAGCAAGTCTAAGCGCTAGCATTGCGGGAATTTTTAGCCAACTTAATGCCCCATGTACCACGATAATATCGGCAACATAGCGCCTAAATGAGGGAAGAGAAAACTCTCGATAGATTAACTTAAAGAGATAGCTTTGATTTAACCTAGAGGCAGCCAAGCTCTCTAGCGCCAGATTGACGCCACCAAGCTTAGTATCATCGATAAGATGAACAACGGTCGGCCGCAAAGTGAATCCTTACTTAATCAGTTCCTTCTTACTTAATATAAGTTAAGTTAAAGAAAAACCTGAACATTTGAAAGTAATGTTTTACCCCGAGTTTCGAGCTGATTTAGCAAATCAACATAAGCCGATGCTGACTCGTTATATCTTTATGCTGAGAGTGGTATCCAACAAAAGTGGTTCCAAAGGCCTGTAGGCGATTGATAGCGATGAAGCAGCAACACAGAACTCGCTACCAAGTAACATGAATCCAAGATAAATGTAATCAGCCTTCATTCGAAGGCTAATCAAGTTTGTTTGCAAACTGGTGTGAAACCTGGGGCTAAGATTAGTTTCTAAAAAAGTCCAATAGATGCAAGCAAGCAAAAATAACATGCACCACAATAAAGCCAATAAAGGCCTGTGCCAGATGGATATGGTAACCGCGCCACATCAAGGCATCGCTGCTACCTTGGGTCGCAAACCAAGCGATACCACTGACACCGACGGCTAAAAATAGCAGCATACCTACACCTTCGACCACGCTAAATAAACCGCGTCCACCAGCGATGGGGATCTTGCCCTTAAAAAAGCCTAGGATGTCAGCTTTAAGCTGTGAAAAGTCACCGACTAACCAAGGAAAGTATTGGCGCCACTTGCCTTTAAGGCAAGTGGTAATCAGAAAGGTAATCGATAAGAAGGCAGCAATAAGCCCAAGATAGACATGGCTCTGATCCCAAAATGATGCATTAGGACGCAGGCGTCGACCAATCAAGATCCAACCGCTAGTCAAAATAAGATAGGCGCTAGTAATAATGATGAGCACATGCTGCAGATCAATATACTTTCTCGCTAAGCGTTTAAACGTCGACTGCGCCATATATCTTCCTCAGCTTAAGCCGTTACCGCCAACTGATGAATAGAGTCGGCGTAGGCATCAACCTTATTCCAGTCGGTATACTCAATATTGGTATCCGCTGCGGTTGGCCCTTTAGTGATCCACATGATAAAGCGGATGATATTCCTATCCATCGCGCCGTAACTAGGGTAGTTCAAATTACCACCGAATACTTCTGCAAGATCGGGCACCCAAGGCGACTTTTCAAAGAAGGCACGCATATATGGGTTGGTTTCGGCTGTATTTTTTAATGGTTTACGAGCCACTAAATTAACTGAAAAAAAGCTACTCGGCTTCTGCTCAAGCTCCGCCTTATGAGCATCAATAAAGTCGTAAACTGCAGGGTTATGTTTACCATGACGGATACTCGCCCCGATAATAATTTTGTCAAACTCACCTAAGTCGACCTTTTCTGCAATATTCACCGCAGTGACACTGTTGCCAACCGCTTTCAATTTATCTTCCAGATAACCGCAAATCTTACGAGTCTGGCCATGCACACTAGAGTAAACGATAAGAATTTTGCTCACCAGACATCCTCCTAAGGATCGAAATTGAAAGTGAATGAAATCTATATAAATCATAGGGTATTTACCCAGAAGATTACATGAAACAGATCACGAGGCGCGGTGCAATAAATCGAATAAGCTTTACCTATCTCACAAAATCAACAGCGGAGCATTCTCAAAGAGAAAGCTCCGCTTTTGTTGACACAATTGTAAAAAGCTATTGAACAAATAGCGATTTGGTTATAGGGACATCAAAAAATCAATAACTTGTGCTCGCTCCTTCGCCGTCAACGCCATAAAATCTTGCTGACTTTTCTCTGCTTCTCCCCCATGCCATAGAATGGCTTCCTCTAAGGTCGCTGCACGACCATCATGCATAAATCCGGCTTGTGGATTTACAGTTTGCGTCAGACCGATCCCCCATAATGGACGGGTTCGCCATTCAGTGCCATCGGCTAAGAAATCGGGTCGCCCATCGGCTAACTCCTCCCCCATATCGTGCAATAGCAGATCTGTGAACGGGTAGATGGTTTGGCTCTTGTGACCAGCACTCATCTCACGCCCGCCAATCTCTCCCGATGCCTTTGTCACAAAGCTAGGTGTGTGGCAACCGCTGCAGTTAAGCTGCTCGAACAGCCTAGCTCCCTCTCGCACATCCGCATCATCAATATTACGCCTTGCTGGGACTGCTAAAGTTTCGGCATAAAATACTACTGAGTCGCTAAACTCAGCACTCGCTTCCGGCTCACCGTCCACGCCCTCTCCCGTGTCGACATAACCCGTGCGCGCTAAGTAAGAATCGTGCAGCGCAGTGCCAGCTATGCTCTCGTCTGGAAATAACGGGTTAGTGATCCCCATATCGCCACGCAGTGCCCCTAGAGATTGTACCCGCACACTTGGGGTATTGGCCTTCCAGCCAAAGCGCCCTAGAGAAACTGGATGGCTATCCCCCGCCTTCTCCTTAATCGCATCAAACACATAGTTAGCTCGACCCGAAATACCATCATTATCGCTATCCTCGGCATCGACATTAGCCAAGATATCCGCTTCAGGAATAGCCTCTAGCAAGCCTAAACCAAACACAGGCATGCCATTACGCCAGCCCATTAACACGTCATCTTGTAGCAAGTTAGAAGTCACGTTACTGCTAGCTTTAGTCTCGCCCGGTGCATCATAAGGGTTTTCCACCTCAAACAGGGGCTTCTTCAAGGTCACACTGGTGCCGTCGCTATAGGTAACAACCTTAGTTTGGTAAGACAGGTAAACATCGGCTTGCCCAACAAACTGATTTTGTTGCCAATCATCACGAGCTTGTAGCACGCCGCGGTGAAACAGCTGACCACCAAAATCTGGTACAGGAATAGGGGCGCAGTAATCATTGGCCGCGCTGCCAACGAGGCAAGGCTCGTCTGACGCCTGACTTATTCTTAAGAAGATCCCCGCATCCGAGCCTAATTTAACTCGATTTTTACCAGCAGGTACAATAGGGGTCGAGTTACGCCCATCTCGTTGATGGCACGAGTTACAGTCCGCATTATTAAATACCGGCCCCAAACCATCGAGCTCAGGATGAGCGCTATTGGGCGCTGTGGTAAAGGCGGTTTCAAAGCTTAAATCACCCTCAAGGTGCAGCGCTAACTCCTCGGCGCTTAGGTTGGGGGCTGGCGTTGAAAAGCCATGGCCTGACTCTGAAGCGTCAAAGGTAGTTGTATCGCCGCCACTGGCCTTAATGTCGGTATAGGCTGGGTAAACTTTCTCTTCTGGCTTTGGTGCGTCATCACCGCTGCCACCACAAGCGGTTAAGCCCGCAAGGCTAAGCAAGAGCAAGCGACTAAGGAAGCTCCTTCGAAAGCCAATATGATTACTGTTTTGATTTCGTTTTTCTGTCATCAGCTGTTCCACACACGGTTTAATCTCATTAGCGCAACTCCCGATATTGAAAGGGCTAACCACCTTGGACACAAAGAAATTACCCCCTTAAAAAATAGGGGATTTATGTGATAAAAAGGAGGCCTTCTGGCCCCCTTAAACACCTACTATTTAGATATTCCAATCCTTTAGCAGTGGCAGCACATCTGACTCCAAGCTCGCCTGTAGCTTAGTCAATGCATCGACGGCTGTTTGAATACGCACACGGCCATCGACATCAGAAATTGCCTGACGGAACGGCATATTGTTATCACCAGCGATGGCGTTAATTTTAGCGATGGCATCATCAATCTCTGTCTTAACTCGCGCCGCCAAATCAGGATTAGCCGCATTGACGAAATCGATGATCCCTTGCTTGTCTGCATTACCTTCTAGCTCACCGAGATAAACGTTACGTACACCAATAATGTTATCGCTAAAGTCTCTCAATGAGTTCCAAGAGTACTGCGACTCAACTTTTGAGGTATCGGCCTTTTCGAGTGACTCACCAAAAGGATCGGCAATCTTACCGTTACCTACCTCATCGACTATACCAATCATGCCGTTCACTAGCTCCTCTACCACTCCCACTTCTGAGCTGTAGAAGGTATTGCCATCGACGCCTGGCTTCTTAAGCAGTTCAGCATAAGCCTTCCCCGATTGACCATCGTGACTCACCTGCCATGCATCATCGAGCGTCTTGGTATAGTCTCGGAACACTTCAGCGAGTCCCATCAGGTAATCACGCTCATTAACCGTTAGCTCGCTAATGGTCTTAGTGTTATCGGCGACACCGTCACCAAACAAAAGGTATTCCATGGTATGGAAGCCCTGTACATCATCGTTCCACCCCTTAATGGTTTCGGCATCAAAGCCAGTGTTATTGGCCAGCACAGTGGTTAAATCAGTGGTGTTCAGCGGCCAGCTATCAAGATGTGGATCGATACCCAGTGAGTCGACTGGTCCGAAGATATGCGACTCTCCCTGCTCCCAAGGCTGACGTGCCGCTTTCCACGCCTCTTGTGCCGCCTCTAGGTTCGTCTGAGTCGGTGTGTTGACCAGTGTTTGGGTCGCTAACAACATAGCTTCGCCGCTCGCAGCAAGATTTGAGTAACCAGCCACAATCACATCATCGGCTAGGTTCGTTACCATCTCAGTAGCCGAGAAAGTAAAACCTGTTTCAGGCACAACCACAGGTGTAGAGTCATTTGAGCCTGAACCGCCACATGCAGTCAGAGCAGAGATTAGAGCGATGGCAAGTGCCGAGTGAGTATAATGTTTCATTGAAAACTCCATGTAGTAAGTCATTAAATTAAAGTGAGAATTGGTAACCAACGCCTAAGGCGAAAAAGTTGGTATCAGGAATCGATGCGACTGCCACCTGCTGTACGCCGGCTTCGGCTTTAATCACAATTTCAGGAATTGGGAAATAGTTAACACCTGCGCTAATCCAAGTGTTTTCATAGCGTTTTGTCGCCGTGCCAGTCTCCACCTCTTTTAGTGGGTTGGAGTAATCGATATTGGCAAATACCGTGACCGGAACCGATGTGAAATGGCTAAGGTCGACTCCCGCCTCAACGAAGAAAGCTTCAGATTTAGAGCCTAGCTGAGCAAAGTTCCCCGGCTTGAGTCCCGGCGTGGTTTTATTCGCTTGAGTGATGGCATCGCTATCACTTAACGTTCCGTAAAGATATTGGCCACGTAAGATCCACGGCCCTTCGACAAAAGCACCTGCAACAGAGAGGATTTCAACTGTGCCATCGGCACTTAGCTTGTTGGTCTTATGACGATTCCCGCTGGTATTGCCGTAGTAATAGGAAGCACCGATGGCTGAGCCAGTTTTAAAGTTGCCGTAATCGAGGCGAATCACATAGGCGAGATCATCGGCATTAACGTGTTCAAAGCGCTTTTGATGGCCTGAGGCGACCCAATCATAGGTACGGAAATATTCCGAGTTTAAACCGCTAACCACTTGGGCTTGGTAATGAAAATTAGCGACTTCACCAAAGATACCAATACCGTTCTCATTCCAAACCGCAGGCAGCATCGCAGCTTCACTCTTGTGTCGCTGCACTGTTAGGTATTGGCTAGGTTTGTGCAGTGTACTACTTAGGCCGACAGGCAAATGAATATTACCGAACTTCACCCCAAAAGCATCGCTTGGACGGTAGCGAATTTGTGCCTTCTCGATCATCACTTCGCCGCCGGCTTCCACTTCGGCTTCAAACTCACCGAACTCATCGAAGCCGTCATATTCTAGTGCGGTACCTGTGCCACCATGTTCATATTCGATCTCGACTTCCATGTCCCATTCATCATTAAACTGGTAACCAAACTCAGTCACTATCCGCTCTAGATCGAAGCGACTACGACGCTCGGGACTGGTGTCTTGAACATTGTCAAAATATTCATCACTGGTATAAATAACGCTGCCATAGGACTTAAACGAAAACTTATCCCAGTGGCTAGTTTGGCTATCTCCAAGTGGCTTTTGCTTAGACGTTACTGCGACTTGATCGGCTTGACTTGTAGCTAAAGCTTGCTGCTGTGCTAACTGTTGTAACTGTGTTTTTAAGGCAGTTAGCTCTGCTTCTTGCTTAGCGATCGCTGCCGCTAATGCTTCTGGATCGCTTGCTGATACCGCGCTACTACTAAACGCGCATGCAATAGCTAACGCTAGCATGTTCAACTTGGCATGCTTTGAAATGGACTTCATAAACGTCTCTCACTTTGATTCTGCGCTGCAAGCCAATCAATAAAGCATCGAGAATAAAGTAAAATATCTACTTTCAGGCGCTCTCTCTACTCTATCAATAACTTATACAGCTCCCCCTAAATTCGCAGACAAATTACATTTAATGAGAATGATTTGCATTACCCTTTACTTAAAACTTACATTTGGTACTAAAGTTCAAATTAAGTATCAATAACGAAATATGTAAAACTGAAATAAACGACTAAAGAGAAGAGCAGGATGACAGCTCACAATACTGAGATAGGGAGGGATTTTTCAAAGTGACAAGATAGCGATTGACACGACTAGGATGAAAATCAGCTCAATCTAGCTACGATAATATTCTGCTTGATAGTCATCTTATCTAATAATCGCAACAGACTCATGTATACTGCCTTTTCACCGAAATCTGTAAAATTAACCTGTACTGTCTGTAACTTTTTCTCAGTAGCTGATAGGGATCCCGATGAGAAACGAACCACAAAAACTGCTGTTATGGATGACCTTTATCATGTCTTTGGTGTTCGCTGTTTGGCAGGCTCTGCTTAATAACTTCGTTATCGAACGCGCTCAATTTACTGGTGCTGAAATTGGCATATTGCAGAGTCTACGTGAAGTTCCCGGGTTCTTGGCCTTTACTGCAATTTTTGTTTTACTGCTGATCCGCGAGCAAGCATTTGCACTGTTATCACTAGCACTACTCTGCATTGGCGTGGCGATTACCGGTTTTTTCCCGCAGGTATTGGGCCTATATATCACCACAGTGTTAATGTCTGTCGGCTTTCATTATTTTGAAACCGTTAATCAGTCTCTAACGCTACAGTGGGTAGATAAAAAAGACACAGCAGCATTTATGGGTAAAGCATTAGCATGGCGTAGTGCTGCTGCTCTGGGTGGATATGCCAGTATTTGGGTGATAATGAGCTGGCTACAGCTTGATTATCAATGGATGTATGCCATTATCGGCGCACTCGGCTTGCTGATGGTGCTGAGCATAAGTTACTACTTCCCTAACTTTAACCAAGGGGAGATGCAGCACAAAAAAATTATCCTCAGAAAGCGCTATTGGCTTTACTATCTACTGACTTTCTTTTCTGGCGCAAGACGGCAAATATTCATGGTGTTTGCTGGCTTTATGATGGTCGAAAAGTTTGGCTATAGTATCACCCAAATCACCTCACTCTTTCTCATCAACTATGTGGTGAACCTACTATTTGCACCGACTATTGGTCGTTTTATTGGCCGCATTGGTGAGCGAAATGCATTAACCATTGAATATGTTGGCCTTATTGCAGTATTTGTCAGTTACGCTCTTGTTGAGCAACCCCAATTCGCCGCAGCACTATATGTCATTGATCACCTGCTGTTTGCTATGGCCATTGCTATGAAGACTTATTTTCAGAAAATAGCCGACCCGAAAGATATTGCAGCCACTATGTCGGTGAGTTTCACGATTAACCACATCGCAGCGGTTGTGATCCCCGCATTACTCGGATTCTTATGGCTAACATCGCCACAAATGGTATTTTATATCGGCGCAGGCTTTGCATTGTGTTCACTTCTGCTGGCGATTAACGTGCCCCGGCATCCACAGCCAGGCACAGAGGTCGCACACTTTGGTAAAGTAGTGCAAACTAGGGCTAATTCTATAAATTAGCTGGTTATCAAATAGATAGTCATAAAAATAATAACTGCCCAGATAACAGCAAGCACGGCTTGTGACGGTGAGTAATAGAGCATGGTTGAAACAGTAACAGAAGCAGCTAAAGTCGCAGCTAAACCAACAGTAAAAGAGAGCAACAAGGCCACAGGGGTTTCTGCGCGCAAGAAAGCACTGCTACTAGGGCGTATGCTGGGGTTAGCCAGCGAAGATGACTACCGTGCCAGCAGCGCATCAATTGGTGAACGCGCCGCTTTTAGGGCGCAAAAGCAGGCGTGTCAGTATCAAGAGAACCTTGAAACCATCTATAAAATAGCCATTAGCCACACACCATCGGATGTCACCGGAGTGGACTTAGATCCGGACTGGGCCCACCAGTTTTTTAAGCTGGCCGAGCAAATTCATAATCGTAAGATGCAGGAGTTGTGGGGCAGGATTTTAGCCAATGAAATCACCTCACCGGGCAATTTTAGTCTACGCACCTTAGCAACACTTAAACAGCTCACTCATAAAGAAGCGCAGATCTTAGAGAAAGCCCTCGCCATGTCGGTACTGGTTAATAATGAGTCACGCCTCAAGCTAATCATCGGCTTTAAGCATGCAGGAGGCTTAGGCCAGTTCTTTAAGAAGCCAACATCAACCAATATCGGCCTGTCCCAATTTGGCCTACCCTATTCCAATATTTTAACCTTGGTCGAGGCGGGCATTTTACAT
The DNA here is from genome assembly GCF_019654915.1 of Shewanella sp. MBTL60-007. Classification (GTDB taxonomy): domain Bacteria; phylum Pseudomonadota; class Gammaproteobacteria; order Enterobacterales; family Shewanellaceae; genus Shewanella. Next base: position 31,353 of record NZ_BPET01000057.1, read on the forward strand.
CGCAGTGAGCTTGAGACGGGCTTACTTAGCAGTAAGACGCCGATCAGTTTCTCTCTCAGCGATCTAAGGCTCAAGCTAACACCAAAAAGCGGCCAGCTATTTTTCAGCTACTACCGCTTTACCCCCATTGGCGATGAGTTGGCGCAGCTTATCCCTTTCAATACCGATAAAGATTATATCAAGGCGATGAAGGCGCTTTTCTCTCGCGACTTTAAAATTGAATAGCTCAGCCAAAGAGTCACATAACCTAAACCGCTTTTTTTAGCTTCTCTGAATCAATCACCTGAATCGCCGCTAAATAATCTAGCAGAGCGCTCACTTGGGTCGCTAAGTCCCCCTTACTGGTATCTATAGTTAGCTCGGCAGCTGTTGGATCTTCATAGGGCGCAGAGATCCCTGTGAAATCTTTGATCTCGCCAGCGCGCGCCTTACTATATAAACCTTTAGGATCACGAGCTTCACACACCTCTAATGGCGTCGACACATGCACCTCGATAAATTGCCCCGCATCGAACAATGCCCGTACACGCTCACGCTCCTCCCTTGTCGGCGAGATAAAGGCCGACAACACCACAAGACCAGCATCGACCATGAGTTTTGCCACCTCACCGACACGACGTAGGTTCTCGTCGCGATCATCCGCGCTAAAGCCGAGATCTTTGCACAAACCATGGCGCACATTGTCGCCATCTAGCAGATAGGTATGAAAACCTGCATCGAATAATGCACGCTCTAACGCCCCCGCCAAAGTGGATTTACCCGAGCCCGACAAACCGGTAAACCATAGCAAGATAGGGTTTTGTCCCTTCTGCAACGCCCGAGACTGCTTATCAATACTGTGTTGGTGCCAAACGATATCAGACATAAAAACTCCAAAAAATCTAATCTATAAAGTAGTTAACCAAACGAGCTAACACCATCTGCGCCATTAGCCTTAAACAGAACAAGCTAAAATGGAAAAAATACTGGAACTAATAACAATACGATTGCCGAATAAAGTAGTGACAAAGGTAAACCCACACGCAAAAAATCACTGAAACGATAATTACCCGCGCTATAGACCATCAAGTTGGTCTGGTAACCGTAGGGCGAAATAAAACTGGCGCTGGCACCAAACACTACGGCGAGAATAAACGGCCGAGTATCGACGCCATAACTTAGGGCGATGGCATAGGCCACAGGAAAAGAGAGCGCTGCTGCGGCATTGTTGGTGATAAGTTCCGTCAATAGTAGTGTCATCAAGTACACGGCCACAAATGCCGAAAAGACCCCGTAACCATTGATCGCCCCCAAAATAAATGCGGCGATATCATCGGCAAGCCCAGTCGATAACATCAGGTTAGCCAAGCTCAAAGCGCTACCAACAATCACCACCAACTCAAAAGGAAAACGTTTTTTAAGCTCAGATAGGCTCACCGCACCAATGGTGATATAGCTCATCAAGAGCAAGATAAGTCCCTTAACTAATGGCAATACGCCTGTCAGGCTGGCCAAAATCGTCACTAAAAAGCCACCAAGAACCCACTGACTGCGGCGAGGGTCTAGCCTAACACTCAAGTCTAAGCCACTCACCGCAGCAAATTCAGAGGCCAGCTTAGTGTTACGGCAAAAGCCATCGCCAGGCGTGACCAGCAATACGTCCCCAGCCTGTAACTGGATATCACCAAGGCCGCCCTTTAAAGGCTGATGACCACGACGGATAGCTAAAACCGCGCCATCAAATTTCTCTCTGAAGGTCGATTCTTTTAGTGAGCGCCCGACTAAGGTTGAGCTAGGTGCAAGCACAGCTTCAATCAGATTTTGCCCCTTGGCCTGCTGCTTACCAAACCACTCTAAGCCATCAAACTGATGCAGCAGCTCAACCGACTCCACCGCGCCGCTAAATCGCAAAATATCCTCACTCTGCAACACAAAGTGCGGCGGCACAGGACAGATGCGAATGCCACTGCGCTCAAGCTCCACTAAATAAAGCTTTTTAAGGGCGCGTAAACGATTGTCTTGTACACTCTTACCTATCAGCTGTGACTCTTTCGCTACTCTGGCTTCGAGCAGATAGGGTAAAGTTTCATCCAGACTCTCATCGCGTCTATCGGGCAACAAGTTAGCCAGTAGCACTAACAAGCCTACTCCAGCAGTGACAATCACTATGCCAATCATCGAAAACTCGAAGAAACCTAAAGGCACAAGTCCTGCGTTTTCTACAAAGGAGTTAACAATCAAATTGGTCGAGGTGCCAATTAGCGTGAGTGTCCCCCCCAAGATCGCCGCGTAAGACAGTGGCAATAACAACTTAGCAGGCGCATGGGCTTGGTTTCGGCGCACCACCCCAATGAGCGAAGCCACCACCGCAGTATTATTGGTAAACGACGATAACAAGGCAGTAGAGAGTCCGAGTTTGGCCATGGTCGATGCCAAGGAACCACGCCCTACCACTTGACTCAACTTACCCAGTAGCGAGGTTTTTTCCAATGCTGCAGTCGACATGATCAGCAGCACAAGAGTCACTAGGCTGGCATTGGTAAAACTGGCTAAAGCGGTTTCAAGCTCCACCATACCCAGCAGGTAAGTCGTTAACGATGCGATAAAAAATAGTGCTGCGGGTGTCCATAGCCCCGCCATTAAGGCAGCGACTAAGGCAAATAATATGCACGATAACACCCACAAATCAGTCATGATTAACGTTCAACCTTGCTGATATCGATTGCTTGCCAGTGAGGGTACTGCTTACGAATAAGCGCATTGAGCTCTAACTCAAAATCACTGTACTGCGGAGCCGTTTTTTGGGCCTTGCTGCTCGATACCGCCATCACTGCCGCCACCGTCGCGTTCGATAAACGGTCGATTAAGATCATGCCGCCAGTATCACGCACTAAGGTGTATGGATCGATGGCGATAGACTCATTAAGCTCAAGGGTCACTCGCGCCATATCGTTAAGGCCGATTGCATCACTGCTGTTGCGCTCAAGGGTGTTAATATCCACTAGGTATTCAACCCCTGTGACGCTGGCTTGCAGTTTCTTGCCTGCGACCTTCAAGTCATATAGTTGGCCGATTTGCAGTGGCTTCTCATCCATCCATGCAATATCGGCGCTGACAATATTGGCAAGTGCGGGTGCATCTGTCACCTGCGACAGTAGATCGCCCCTTGAGATATCGATTTCATCTTCTAAAGTGAGGGTCACCGCTTGCCCCGCAATCGCCTGCTCAAGATCGCCATCGAAAGTCACGATGCGGGCAACCTTACTACGTTTACCCGATGGCAGTGCCACCAGCTCATCACCCACGTTAATCACACCCGATGCAAGCGTGCCGGAAAAGCCGCGAAAATCCAGATCGGGACGCTGTACATACTGCACAGGGAAACGCACAGGTAAGCTGTTTAGTTCACGGCGAGTATCGATGGTTTCGAGTAGCTCTAACAGTGTGCCGCCGCTATACCAAGGGGTTTGATTGCTGACATCGACAACATTGTCCCCCTTAAGGGCTGACAGAGGCACATAGCGAATATCGATTTCACCGAGTTGCTCGGCAAACTGGGCAAACTCGGCTTGGATATCGTTGAAAACCTTCTCGTCAAAGCCCAATAGATCCATCTTATTAACCGCCACAACGAAGTGACGAATACCGAGCTGCGATGCGATAAAGGCATGGCGACGCGTCTGGGTCTGTACCCCATAGCGTGCATCCACCAAGATCACCGCTAAGTCGCAGGTCGAGGCTCCTGTTGCCATGTTGCGAGTGTACTGCTCATGACCCGGGGTGTCGGCAATAATGAACTTACGCTTGTCGCTTGAGAAATAGCGGTAAGCCACATCTATGGTGATCCCCTGCTCACGCTCGGCTTGCAGACCATCGACCAGCAACGCAAGATCAACCTCTTCGCCGGTAGTGCCAAGCTTGGCACTGTCGCTTTTCAGGCTCGCTAACTGATCTTCATAAATTTGCGCGCTGTCATGTAATAGGCGACCTATCAAGGTACTCTTACCGTCATCGACACTGCCGCAGGTTAAGAAACGTAACAGCCCCTTATTTTGCTGTAGTGACAGGTACTCTTTTACGCCCAGATCTTCCAATTCAGCCGCCAGGCGTGCGTTATTACTTACTGCTTGATTCATAATGATTCCTTAGAATTCTTCATCCACATTCATCCATTAGATGGCTGGGTTTAGAAATAGCCCTGACGTTTTTTCAGTTCCATCGATGCGCTTTGATCTGAGTCGATAAGACGACCCTGACGCTCACTCGAACGGGTCAGCAGCATCTCTTCAATAATCTTCTCTAAGGTATCGGCCTCAGAATGCATCGCCCCCGTTAGCGGATAGCAGCCCAGTGTTCTAAAGCGCACCAACTCCTCTTTAGGCTGCTCACCTTCTTCCAGTGGCATTCTGTCGTCATCGACCATGATCATCATGCCATCGCGCTCAACGACCGGACGCTTCTGGGCAAAATACAGCGGTACTAACTGGATGTTTTCTTGGTAGATATATTGCCAAATATCCAACTCAGTCCAGTTAGACAGTGGGAATACACGAATGCTTTCGCCCTTATTAACCGCACCGTTATAGGTACGCCACAGCTCTGGGCGTTGATTTTTAGGATCCCAAGTATGGTGCTTATCACGGAATGAATAGACACGCTCCTTGGCACGCGACTTCTCTTCGTCACGGCGAGCACCACCAAAAGCGGCATCGAAACCGTACTTATTCAGCGCCTGTTTAAGCCCTTGGGTCTTCATGATATCGGTATGCTTGGCACTACCATGCTCGAATGGACTAATGCCCATCGCAAGCCCTTCTGGATTCTTGTGGACTAGTAGCTCGAAGCCAAACTCTTTGGCCTGAGCATCGCGAAAGGCGATCATCTCTTTAAACTTCCAGTCGGTATCGACGTGGAGCAAAGGAAAGGGAATTTTCCCTGGATAGAATGCTTTTCGAGCAAGGTGCAGCATCACCGATGAGTCCTTACCAATGGAGTACATCATCACAGGATTATCAAACTCTGCCGCGACTTCGCGAATAATTTGAATGCTCTCAGCTTCCAGTTGTTGCAAATGGCTTAACTCTTTCGCGGCCATGCTAATTCTCCGTATTCTTCAATCAATTATCTTGTTATTGCAGCTAACTCGTGACTTTTGAGCTGGCTTTTTTGTGTGTGCGGCGTAAACCAATTTAGGCTATCTGCGAGCTCAACCACCTCACCTATCACCATCAGCGCTGGCATCACAAGTTCCGGGTGGCTGGCAAGTTCATCAAGGTTATCTAAGCGACCGGTAAACACACGTTGCTGGCTAGTCGTCGCCTTTGAGACAAGGGCGACAGGGGTTTGCGCCGATCTACCAGCATTAAGCAAGCCAGTTTTAATTAGATCTGCATTCAAAATACCCATGTAGATGACTAAGGTATTATTAGGGTTGGCATAACTCTGCCAATCCATAGGGCGGCTCTCAAGCTTGCAGTGGCCAGTGATAAAGCTCACACCTTGAGCGTAATCTCTATGGGTTAGCGGAATGCCGGCATAAGCCGCCGTGCCACTTGCTGCAGTAATACCGGGCACCACCTCAAAGTCGATGCCAGCGTCAACGATGGTTTCTAGCTCTTCACCACCGCGACCAAAAATAAATGGGTCTCCGCCCTTTAGCCGAACTACGTTTTTGCGGGTATAGGCCTTAGTGACCAGTAGCTGATTAATCTCGCTCTGCGCCGCACTGTGAAGACCAGCGCGTTTACCTACAGCAATTTTCTCGGCATGCTTTGGGAGCAATGCCAAGATCTCATCACTGACGAGCGCGTCGTAAAGCACCGCATCGGCGTTTTGTAGCACCCGATAAGCCTTTACTGTCAGTAGATCGACATCACCAGGCCCCGCTCCCACTAGCCATACTTTTCCTCCAGCGGCTTGACCGGGTAAAGTTACAATCTCCATCACGCTACCTCACTCTGAATTCTTGTAGTGAAATATAGCCGCCTGCTTATTCCATAATAAATATGTATTTATTACCTTTTATAACTTTTAGTTATTTAAGAGATGCAAGGCTGTAGATAGATGTGGCGGTGTAATATGTAACACCTTGTATAAAAAGCGTTAAATCCAATAAGGCAATGAGTCTTTTCAACTAAGTGAAAATCATGGTGGCTTTTTGCACTAACTTATTGCATTTAGATCTAATATTGGCGCTGTTTTTGATTAATAAATATGTGGTTAATCCAAGTTAAGCCAACGCAAACAACCATGCTGCCACAGTTGCCGATTTGCTAAACAACTGTTAATTCAGCATTGTGCTAGGTAGAATCTTCCACATAAGAAGACAAAACTGCTTAGATAAAATCAGGGAATACGATGAACAAATTAGCTGCGCTACTCTTAGCCTCTGGCTTGTGCTGCTCTTTTAGCCTTTATGCTCAAAGCGAGACTCAAGCAAGTAAGAGTGAAGAAAGCGAAACCAACATCGAGGTTACGCCTAAAAGAGAAGAGTCACTGGTTGATAAACGGATCTCAGAAGAAAGTGCTACTGACGAGCTGCCTTACGTCATTACCCCCCATAAGGTTAACTATATTCTGCCTGTGACCTACAGCAAATCCCCCAATATGGCCCCTTTTGAAAAAGATGCCGCCGAGCATCCCTTCACCTTAGATAACATGGAGGCCAAGTTTCAGATCAGCTTTAAGTTTCCACTATGGCACAACGTCTTTGGTGACAACGGTCACCTGTTTGCGGCTTATACCAACCAATCCTATTGGCAGGTATACAACAAAGATATCTCCTCGCCTTTTAGAGAAACTAATCACGAACCAGAGATCTTCATGCTCTTTACCAATGACTGGCAGCTGGGTCCGCTGAAAAACTCTTTTTGGGGCCTTGGCGCCGTACACCAATCCAATGGTCAGTCGGGTTCAAAATCACGTAGCTGGAATCGCTTATATGGCATGATGGTATTTGATAATGGCCCCTTTGCCCTTGAAGCTAAGGCTTGGTGGCGTATTCCAGAAGATGAAAAAGAGACGCCAAGCTCTCCAAAGGGCGATGACAACCCAGATATTACCGATTACATGGGTAACCTAGAGCTCAAAGGCGTATATGGCCTCAATGAACATAGATTTACTCTGATGGTGCGTAATTACATAAAAAAACCTAACTATGGCGCTCTAGAATTCACCTGGAGTTACCCGATCTTGGGTAACTTAAGACTTTATACTCAATATTTTAATGGCTACGGTGAAAGTTTAATCGACTACAATGTACATAACCAACGCATAGGTATTGGGGTTTCGATTAACGATATCTTATAGTCGACACCTTTTAATCGACAACGTTAGCTCAATATCAAAAGCGTCTTTAGCAGGCTAAAAGCACAGCGCTAAGCCTGCCTTAACAAGGATGGTTATGACTTTGAGCTATAAGGGTATATTTAACGCATTTCTCTTGCTTATCTGTGTTAGCGCAATGCTACTCAGTTACCTTTCCTTTGCTCCAACTAAAGTCAGAAACCAACTAAGCTTTCATCAATATCAACAAGATATAAAACTACTGCTGCAAGTAATAAATCAACATTCATCCTTTGCAGCTATCGCACCTAAGCAACAAATAAAAATGAGTCAAATTGCCGCTAGGCTTATCGAGCAATCCCAAGGTTTTAATAGCCAAGAACAACTACAAGGCCAACTTCAAAAACTACTTAGCCAACTTAATGACCCAGCAGCCAAAGCGCTACTCCCTAATAAAACGGTAGTAGACAAGCTTCCAGTGAACTTACATTTTGATGGTCAATATTGGTTAGCATTCACACCAGAAGGGGAGCTCATAGACGCCGAATTTCCTTACCTTTCCCATATTGATGGCTTACCAATTAAACGCTGGCAACAAGCAAGTGAAGCCTACCTTGCGGGGTCTTTAAAACAATCAACAGCTGCCCAAGCCCAATGGTTAACTCAAATTGTTCAACTGAGAATCGAGATAGGTTTAAAACACAGTAGTCACGCATTATTAACCCTGTCTGATGGCGAAACCCACATACAGAGGTCACTCGCTTTAGTCGCCACCTCTAAAATGCCGATATCAGCACCACCAAACCAAGAGCTCATTTTACGCCTGCCAGCAAAAGTCGATGCTAATAACATAGCGACACTTAACCAACATCTGTACCGTCAACAAGAATCCGTCTCCCCTAGCGCTTTAATTGTGGATATTCGTGCGATAAAGCAACCACAACCTCTACTTATGGCTTGGTTAAACAAACACTTTAACCAAAGCACCTCCCTTCACTCAACGACTCTTGCTGTAATGCAATACAAGCGATTTGCTCATGCTAGAGCCGATCGTATTGCGAGCCAATATATTCCAATGACCGATTTAGACTTTTTTGAGCAAACGACACTCAAAAACCAAGGTTTTGACAATCAGTTAAATCCAAGTAAAGCTTTTAGTCACTTTCTTGTTCGGCGCAACAGCCCATCAACTCTACCTATACTCCCTAGCATTTCAGAACAAGTTCCACTGTTTCTCCATGTGGATTCCAGCTGCGAACAAGAGTGTGAATGGATAGCGTTGGCGTCTGCACATTTGCCACACGTAACATTAATAGGAGAAACCACTTCAGGTAATCTGGGGCCGTTACATAATTTGACCTTACCCAATAGCGGTATTCAAATTCAGTTTAGTGCAGGCTTAACTTATACCCCTGATGGCCAGCTTTTTTCTGGGGTAGGATTGACTCCAGAGGTTTTTTTAAATCAAAAGCTTGGCAAGATAACAGCAGAACAACCTAAATCTTGGCATGATATTCAACAAGTGTTTAAATCCAGAGGCTTACACTTACAACTGATAGGTAACCACTTAGTGAGCAAACCTGACACCAACCTCAGTGCAGAGCTGAATTTCAACAGCCCCTATGATGAGCTCAGTTCAATACTAAAACCTTTTGGTTAACCTGCTAATCTCCGCCACGTTCACACTCTAAAACTCACATTATC
>NZ_BPET01000058.1 GCF_019654915.1 Shewanella sp. MBTL60-007
ATTAAGAATTCTGTAATTCAGAACTCTTTTATTCAAAACGATGCAATTAGGCGAAACTCGAAAAGGAATCCATTATGTTTAACTCTACTGTATTAAAAACCGTTAAAGCTTCAGTGTTTACTGCTCTACTTCTTGGTGCAAGTGCGACTGTCCATGCTGAAACCTCTCTTGTTAGCGAAGTCGCTAATAATATCGAGCAAAATATTTCCGCTCAGATGCAAGATATGATGACTAAGGCTCAGACTGAGTTAAGTCTTTCTATTCAAGCTCAGATGTCTGAAATGTTGTTTGATATGGAAAGTGAACAACAGACCACTAACGAGCAGCTCGCTGCTGAAAACAAAGAGCAACCATTAGTAACAAGTGCGGTAGTTAAGGATTAATTATGTTGTTCTTAGCTCAGTTTATGGCTCTGTTGCTATTGCCCGTTGTGAGTTTAGTGATGTTTGCCTGTCTGGTGTGTTCATTAGAGTGGCACAAGTTAGAAGATTAATTGAAAAGGAAGTTAGTCATGGTTGATTTTGTAGAACGTTTAAAAGACCCGCGCTCATTAGTTTGTGGTGTTAGTGCGGCAATGGCCGATAAGTTTGACTGGTCTTGCATGTGGACACGAGTGGTGTGTGCGGTGGCTATATTCTGTAACCCTGCTATGGGCTTATTGACCTATTTTGTATTGGCCTTAGTGTTACCTAAGTGGGAAAAGCCCTATTAATACTGACGCTTTATAATAATGACAAAGAGGGAAATTGGATGAAAGTGCTAACTACCTTGAAAGGCATCGCCTCAAATTGTTATCAAGCGCATCAACATGCTGTGGTAATCGCAATAAAATGCGGATGCTAAAAAATAACCTCTAGCATCCGCACTCAATCTCTCTTACGAGACAGTATTAACGCTTTAAAAATGCGGCAAACCTTGCTTTAGCTTCTTCACTTGCCAGTCTAGCTTCAAATTCGACAAGCTCTTTTTTCATCTGCTCCCGCACCTCTTCTCTGTTATAGCGGATTAACTTCTTGGTTGTTTGTAGCGATATCGGTGGCAGAGCCGCTAATTTATGTGCGCGCTCCAAGGCAAAGTCGAAGATTGTTTCACTGTCGATAATCTCATTAATCAAGCCATAGGAGTGCGCCTGAGTCGCATTAAAGCTTTCGCCCAGCATCAAAAGTTCGCTTGCCTTGGCTTGACCAACAACCTGAGGTAAAAGTAGGCTTGCGCCTGCTTCGGGAACTAAAGCCAGTTGCACGAAAGGTAGCTGAAATTTAGCGCTGTTATCGGCGTAAACCAGATCGCAATGAAGTAGCATAGTCGTGCCTATTCCTACCGCGGCTCCAGTGACCGCAGCAATGACAGGTTTTTTTAGATCCAGTAGACAGAAGAGAAAGCGAAACGCCGGATGATCGGCGCCTAAGCCGCTATTTTGTAAGAAGTCGGCGACATCATTACCCGAAGTAAAACAATCTGCTTGACCGCGAAACATAAAGGCTAGAATTTCATTGTCCGACTCGCCTTGGATAAGGTATTCTGTTAGCTGTGTATACATTTGTAGGTTAAGCGCATTGCGCTTATCTGGACGATTAAACGTAATAATACGTACCCCATTATCGTCCTTAACCTGAATCGTACTCATTCGTTATGTCCTCATTCTACGAATTGGGTTTACATGGAGTTTAAGACATTGAAGCTAATATTCAAACGATTGTTTAACTTGGTGCTATTAAGTAGCTTTTCTTTCACGGCTTATGCTCAAGTCGTGCTCGTCGATGGTTACGTGCGCGCGATGCCCCCAACAGTGCCTAATAGTGCCGCCTATATCACGGTTGAGAATCATGGTGATGCAACCCGTTTAGTGGCAGTCGAGGCTCCTTTTGCCAAAGAGGCACAGCTCCATACGCTGATTGAAGAAAATGGCATGATAAAAATGCGCCAAGTCGATGGCTTTGACATAGACTCACATGGAAGCTTAGTGCTGTCTGAGTCTGGAAACCATATCATGCTGATGGGCTTAAGCTCTCCTTTAGTCATCGACTCTATGCTCAATATGAAATTAATATTTGAAGATGGCACTGAGCAAGAAATAAGCCTGCCTGTTAAAAAGCAAGCACAGCAAAGTGATGCCGGGCATCACCACCATCACCATTAAGGAGTCATTACAATGCAAGTGACATGGAAGAAAGCCCTAGCCGTTGTTGGTTTCGTTTTCCTCATTGGTTATTTTATTAGTGTGTGGTGGAGCGTTGAGCCCGATCCAATAGAGCAAACGGCCTATACACTGGAAAATGAGCAGAAAGTGATTGGCTATGCAACAACCACTTCACTCATTCTTACGATTGAGACGTTATTAGATAAGCCTGGGGGATGGCTTTCAAATGATGTGACTCCACCATCAGTCTTTATGGATAACATGCCTGCATTTGAGTTTGGAGCCATAGAGCAGACGCGAGACTTAGCGCTGATTATGCGTAAAGAGTTTAGCCGTTCACAGTCACAGTCTACCGCAGATAAAGATCTGTTAGCGGCACATTCAAAGCTCAATATTGAGCATACTAGTTGGTTAGTACCTAGTGCGGAAAGTGAGTATCGTGACGCTGTAAAGTTACTCAAGCTTTATCGCGCTCGAATGATGGCCTCAGAAAATCCTGACGCGCAATTTTACGCCCGTGCCGATAACTTAAATGAGTGGCTAAAAGAGGTGCAAAAGCGCCTCGGCAGTATGTCACAAAATCTGTCTGCAAGTGTGGGGCAGGAGCGTCTAAATACAGACCTTTCTGGTGACAGTGCGGCAAGACAGTCTACACCGGGATTTGGCGCCCAAGAGATCAAAACTAGCTGGTGGAAAATCGATGACGTTTTCTATGAGACTCGCGGCGCTACATGGGCATTGCTGAATTTTATGAAGGCGATTGAAGTTGATTTCGCCGATGTATTGCAAAAGAAAAATGCTCAGGTGAGTCTGCGTCAGATTATTCGTGAGCTAGAAGAAACTCAACAACCCGTTTGGAGCCCGATGATCCTTAATGGTTCAGGTTTTGGGGTTGTCGCTAATCACTCTTTAGTGATGGCAAACTACATCTCCCGCGCAAATGCAGCGGTTATCGATCTAACTAACTTATTGACTCAAGGTTAACTATGAAAAAGACGTTATTGGCGTGTGCACTATTAACTTCATTAGTGGGCACTTCTGCTCAAGCTGCTACGGTTGTCGGATTTAAAATTGGTGGTGACTACTGGAAGGCTGATACCAATGGTACTTTTGCTGAAAAGGGGCAACCACAGCAAGAGTTTAACTATGACTCATCTTCTCAAGGCAGTATCTGGGTTGCAGTTGAGCATCCAATTCCGCTCGTTCCAAACGTTAAAATTAGACAAAATAGCTTAGAAGCCGATGGCAAGATGAGCGGTGCTGACTTTAACTATAACGGTCATAACTTTAAAGGCGACGTAAACAGTACAACGGATCTAAGCAACACTGACTTCGTGCTTTATTACGAGATTTTAGATAACGATATCGTAGCGCTAGATTTAGGTGCGGCGTATAAGAAAATGGACGGTAAATTCCGTGTTGCTGATGCGGGCCACCCAGAGACCAAAGATATCGATAGCGGTATCGTTATGGGGTACATCGATGCGCAAGTTGGCGTACCGGGTCTTGGCCTATATGGTTTCGCAGATGTGATGATGGGCGTCGATGAGTCAAGTGTTTACGATTACTCATTGGGTCTTGGCTGGAACTTTGATGGCACCGCGTTAGACTACCGTATTCGCGCAGGTTACCGTGACTTTAAGTTTGACGTTAACGGCTTCGATGGCGTGACGGCTGATATGCAGTTTAAAGGTTACTTCGCCGGTGTTGAACTCGTCTTCTAATTGCTGAGTTGAGTTTGATACAGTAAATAAAAAAAACCGCCATTTGGCGGTTTTTTTATGTCGTTAACTTAGCGCGCTTCAGTAATTACTGAGGTACTTTTAAGCCATTGTTAATCGCAGTAATATCATCTTCATTCAAGGTACCAGCAGCTTGTTTTAGTGCGAGAATAGAGTTGATATAGCCATAACGTGCATCAGAAAGCTTACGCTTTGAATCATAAAGGTCACGAGTACGGTTTAGAACGTCAACGATAGTACGGGTTCCCACTTCAAAACCAGCTTGAGTCGCTTTTAATGCGCTCTCTGATGAGATCACAGATTGCTCATAAGCACGGATAGAGCTGATAGAAGCACCGACGTTATTGAAGTTGTTACGTACGTCTTTAACCACTTTACGGTGTGTTTGCTCAAGCTTCTCGCTTGCTTCAACATACTGGTATTGAGCCTGCTTAACACGTGAAGAGACCTTGAAACCTTCAAAAATTGGAATGCTTAGGGTCACGCCTACTGTGCCATTATCGAAGTCATTGCCAGGCTCTTGCTCTACACCTTTGGTGTAACCGGCATTTAAGTTAAGCGATGGCATGTGGCCCGCTTTATAAAGCGTGATGGTTTCTTCGGCGATATCTTTACCAATACGGGTCGTCATCAAGTCAACACTGTTGGTTTCGGCCATCTTGATCCAATCGGTCGCAGTTGCTGGCGCAACGGCTGTGGCTGAGAAACGGTTTGTATCTAGAATATTGATACTCTTATGGTCGATACCTGTGATTTCACGTAGCGCTTCGTAGCTGTTAGCAAGGGTATTTTCAGCTAGAATTTCAGTTGCGTTAGCCAAGTCATACTGAGCCTGAGCTTCATGTACATCGGTGATTGCGGTAAGGCCCACTGCAAAACGTTGCTTAGTCTGCTCAAGTTGACGCTCAATGGCACGTTTTTCTGAACCTTGGAATTCGTAGTTATCTTTAGCCGTTAGCACATCAAAGTATGCATTGGTTACACGAATAATTAGGCTTTGTAGCGCTGATGCGTAAGCTGAGTCTGCTTGAGAAGCGGCTTTCTCCGCTAGACTTAAACCAACCCATGCGCTGTGATCGTAGATAACCTGATTAAGTGTTACACCACCAGTGATACCGCTAGAGTCTTCACTTGGATCGTTCCAAGCTTTATCGTAACCAATGTTGGCGCTGATGGTTGGTAATAGCGGTGCGCGGTTTTCTTCAATCTGTTCATACAAGGCATCGCGTTGAGCTTTAGCTTGTAGCGCAACAGGATCGCTAGTCAATGCTTGTTGATATATTTGTAGAAGGTCATCGGCATGAGCTACTTGCGTTGTTGCTGCAAGAGTTAGTGCAGCGCATAGAGAACGGATCTTGAATTTCATTTGCTGTCCTTTTAGACAAAATTCTCCATTGAGGAGCGAATTTAACTTGTTATGTTTAGTCTTGTCTTACAATAACGCACACAGAGTAAGACGGTTTGCGCTTCCCGACGCTTCCCAATACATCTAAACTTAGTGGTTAAATAGTAAAAATGTACAAATTCTAAGTCAACTAAGAAGTGTAACAGTTTTTTCGGCTTATGATTAGTGCTGCTTTCATCATAGTATTAATATTTTAGTTTGGCTCGATTGCGGCATTAACCCCCTTATAAACAAGCATGTTTAGGAGACGAGATGGATAGCAGATTTAATCGAAATGATGTCCAGTTATTGGGTAAGAAAACCCTCTATAAAGGCTTTTTTAAGATGGATGAATATCGCTTTAAACATCGTCTTTTTAATGGTGGTTGGAGTGATGTGGTTTCAAGGGAAGTATTTGAGCGTGGCCATGCGGTGGTTGTGTTACCCTACGATCCGATCTCTGATCAGGTTGTGTTGATTGAGCAGATCCGTATTCCTGTGCTCGAGAGTGGTAAAAGCCCTTGGTTACTGGAGTTGGTAGCGGGTATGATCGACAGCGGAGAAACGTCGCTTGATGTGGCTCATCGAGAGCTACAGGAAGAGGCGGGCTTGTGCGCTCAGGCGTTAACTAAAGTAAATGAATTTTTTTCAAGCCCTGGCGGAACCACCGAGCGTTTTGATTTTTACTGGGCTAAAGTCTCTGCCGCTGAAGCGAAGGGAGTTCATGGTTTAGAGCATGAGCAGGAAGACATTCAAGTGCATGTCTTAAGCCGAGAAGAAGCGTATCAGATGGTGATCTCTGGGCGAATTGATAATGCATCGACAGTTATAGGCCTGCTATGGCTGCAGTTAAATTATCAAGATATCGTTAAACAGTACGTATAGAGTTAAACAGCTCTTACGCTGAAACGAAGTTAAAAGAGTTAGGATTGAGTTGTGTCAAATGTGTTGTTAGCTAGAAAATCTAAGTACCAGCCTAATGTCAGCCAGTTTTTGGCGCTATGTGGGCGTAATTATATGCATATTCAACGTTGGCTCACTCAGGAACCTAGCGAAGGTAAACAATGGCGGGTTAGCGGAGAGTTTGGTCAATTAGATGTCTGCCTGTTAGAAAACACTAGATATACTCAGTTAGTGCAGATTTCACGCTGTGTAGGTAGCAACGAGTGGCTAACTACACCAAAAGTCTCGGTGCGCATCTACCATGATGCTAAATTAGCAGAAGTGTTAACTAGTCAACAGATTTACCAATTACGACCAGTGTATGATTATCCAAATATGCATATGCATCATCGGGATGAAAAGTACCAAGTCAATGCTTTTCTAGAAGAGTTATTGAAGATAGATAACTTAACTAAATTTGTCAGTTGATCTGATCATTGGGTAATTAATTTGCTAAAGACAGCTATCTCTTATTCAATTTCTGAAACCGAGAGTGTGAGAATCGTGCAAGTCACAGATCCTCACCTGTTTGCTGATCCCGAAGCCCAGCTACTAGGAGTCAATACGGCTCAGAGTTTAGGGGCTGTGCTTAACACCATCTCTGCAGTTAATTACCCCGCACATTTCATGCTCGCAACGGGTGATATTAGTCAAGATTACTCTAACGAGTCATACCATAGCTTTGTTGAAGCGATAGCTCCTGTAGGCTTGCCTTGTCATTACCTGCCGGGGAACCATGACGATCCTCGTATCATGAGTTTGCATATGCAAGGGCCTAAGGTGTTTGGTCAAAAGCGAATATTGGCGGGTAATTGGCAGATCCTTATGCTGGACTCGACGGTAAGAGGACGGCCAGGCGGACATATGTCTGCTGAGGAGTTTGAGCTTATCGATAGTGCGATAAAAGCTGAGCCCGATCGCCATATACTACTGGTGATGCACCATAACCCGATTCTTACGGGATGTAATTGGCTCGATCAGCACTGCATGGATAATGGTGAGGACTTTATTGACAGCGTTGCTCAATATCCGCAAGTGAAGGGGTTACTCTGGGGGCACGTTCATCAGAGTATCGATACTGAGCACGCAGGTCCCCATGGGAAACTGCACTTGATGGCAACGCCGTCCACCTGTATTCAGTTTAAACCTAAGTCTCCCTACTTTGCCCTAGACGCACAGCAGCCTGGCTATCGTTTGCTGGAACTTAAGTGTGATGGTAGCATTCTGACTAATGTTTACCGTGTGCCAGGTGAAACATTTTCACCCGACAAAGAAGCAGGCGGTTACTAGATAAGACAGGCCGCAGTGTGAGGAAGTATGCTGCTATATATACATGGATTTAATAGTTCTCCCCTTTCTGATAAAGGGATAGTGACAGCACGATTTATCAAGCAAAACTATCCTGACTTACCTTTTCTGCAACCACAATTGCCCAGCGAACCGCTAGAAGCGATGGCGCTGCTGATTGATATCGTTGAGAAGGCCAAAGAGCAGGGGCAACCACTTACTTATATTGGTTCATCGTTAGGTGGATATTTCGCAAGTTATTTAGCGGAAACTTACGGTGGACGCGCAGTTTTAATCAATCCTGCGGTAAAACCTTTCGAACTGTTTGATGAATTCATTGGCACTCAGTACAATCCCTATACGGATGAAACCTACCAAGTTGTTGCTGAACATAAACAGGATGTGGCGCGTTACAATACGCCCGCAATAATCAATCCCGATCGCTTTTATGTATTGTTACAGACAGGCGATGAAGTGCTCGACTATAAACAGGCCGTGCAGAAATATCACTGTTGTAAGCTCTTAATAGAACCCGGTGGTGACCATAGCTTTATTGGCTATGAGGGCCAACTTGCTTCTATCTGTGAATATCTGTTTTCTTGACAAATAGACCCGTAGGGCCGCAACATGGCCTGAATAACAAAATAATATGTGTGCCATGACAAACCAATACACCTCAGATGCTATTGAAGTCCTTAACGGACTCGACCCTGTAAAACGTCGCCCCGGTATGTATACCGATACCTCGCGTCCAAACCACTTAGGACAGGAAGTCATAGACAATAGTGTCGATGAGGCATTGGCGGGTCACGCTAGTCGTATCGACGTTATTTTGCACGCCGACAACTCATTAGAGGTTATCGATGATGGCCGTGGTATGCCTGTCGATATTCACCCTGAAGAGGGGATCCCGGGTGTCGAGCTGATCCTGACTAAGCTACACGCGGGTGGTAAGTTCTCCAATAAAAACTACCAGTTTTCGGGTGGTCTCCATGGCGTGGGGATCTCAGTAGTAAACGCACTCTCGAGCCGAGTTGAGATTACTGTAAGGCGAAATGCCGAAGTCTATCAGATGGCTTTCGAGCATGGCGAGAAAGTCGAAGACCTACATGTTACGGGCACCTGTGGTCGCCGTAATACCGGTACTAGCGTTCATTTCTGGCCAGATGCTAGCTATTTTGACTCGGGCAATTTCTCGATCTCCAAACTGACCTATCTACTTAAAGCCAAGGCGGTTCTTTGTCCTGGGCTACGGATTAAATTTGTTAATAAGCAGACCAATGAAACCCAAGAGTGGTTTTATGAAAGTGGCTTAGAAGATTACCTAAAGTCATCGGTTAATGGTGTGCTAACACTGCCTGAAGTGCCATTTGTCGGTAGCTTCGCCGGTAATTTAGAGGCGGCGGACTGGGCCATTACTTGGCTACCAGAAGGTGGCGAATACCTCAACGAAAGTTACGTTAACCTAATTCCGACACCGCTTGGTGGTACGCACGTTAACGGCTTTAGACAGGGCTTATTGGAGTCCATGCGTGAGTTCTGTGAGTTCAGAAACTTGATGCCGCGCGGCATTAAGTTGACCCCTGAAGATATCTGGGATCGCAGCACCTTTATTTTATCTATCAAGATGCAGGATCCGCAGTTTGCGGGCCAGACTAAAGAGAAGCTTTCTAGCAGACAGTGTGCGGCTTTTGTATCGGGCATTGTCCGTGATGCGTTCAGTCTTTGGCTGAACACCAATACAGAGCAGGCCGAGGCGCTGGCCGACATGTGCATCAACAATGCACAGAAGCGCTTAAAGGCGGCAAAGAAGGTGGCGCGTAAGCGTATTACTTCGGGTCCAGCCTTGCCTGGGAAGTTGACTGACTGCAGTGGCCAAGATCCGATGCGAGGTGAACTGTTCCTTGTGGAGGGTGACTCTGCGGGCGGCAGTGCTAAGCAAGCACGTGATCGTGAATTCCAAGCGATTATGCCGTTGCGTGGTAAGATTTTGAATACTTGGGAAGTAGATGCTTCTCAGGTATTAGCATCACAGGAGGTACATGATATCTCGGTTGCTATTGGGTGTGATCCTGATAGTGCGGATATTTCAGAGCTTAGATACGGCAAGATCTGTATTCTCGCCGATGCGGACTCGGATGGTCTGCATATCGCGACTTTGTTATGTGCGCTGTTTATGAAGCATTACCGAGTGCTGGTGGAGCAGGGGCATATTTACGTGGCGATGCCACCGCTGTTCCGTGTCGATATTGGTAAAGATGTATTTTATGCCCTCGATGAGGCTGAAAAAGACGGTATTCTTGACAGAATCACCGCTGAAAAAAGGAAAGGAAAAGTCCAAGTTACACGATTCAAGGGATTGGGTGAGATGAATCCACTGCAATTGCGTGAAACCACTATGGACCCAAATACGCGTCGATTAGTGCAATTAACCATAGATGATGCCGAGGATACAATGGCGATTATGGATATGCTTTTAGCCAAGAAACGTTCTGGAGACAGAAAGACTTGGTTAGAGACTAAGGGTGATCTCGCCCAGCTCTAGTCGGTAATGGAAGATTATCATCAGACAAAAGAATAATAATGACGTTTGAAAAGTATCGAAATCGATTAGCCGTAGGGGTATCGCTGCTTTGCGCCCACTTTATACTTAGCTTTAGCGCTGTTGCTGCCGATCCAATGATGATCACAGTGTCAAAAGGCTTTGGCTTAACCTTATATGCTTCCGATCTCGGCGATGCTAAACAGCTCGCCGTTGGAGACAAGGGGACCTTATTTGTCGGCTCCTATCGGGACGGTATGATTACCGCTTTGGTGGATGCCGATAATGATGGGCGAGTAGATAAGCGTTATGTGATTGCTAAGGGGCTGGATTACCCAGAGGCGATAGCGTTTCATAAGGGAGCTCTATACGTCGCAGAAGAGGAGCGTATTTTACGCTTTAACCAGATAGAATCCCGCCTGCGTCGGCCGGGACGCCCAAAAGAGGTTTATGACCGACTACCGGGTAACAGCAAGAAGAGTCGACGCGCAATGCAGTTTGGCCCAGATGGGCTGTTATATGTAGCCATTGGTGCGCCTTGTAATGTGTGTGAAACAGAGGCGCCATATAGCAGTATCATTGCGATCGATGTTGAAACTGGTGACAGTGAGCAGATCGTCAGTGGTGTGCGTAAGGTGTTGGCCTTCGACTGGGCGATTGAAGATAACCAGCTGTGGTTTGCCGATCTGGGGCGTGATTGGATGGGCGATAACCTGCCGCCCGATGAGATTAATAAGGTCGAGCGTAAAGGCAGCCATTTTGGATTTCCCTATATTCATGCCACCGATGTTATTGAGCCTGCTTACGATAAACCTAAAAACTTGAAAGTGGTGTCGCCGACCTATGAGCTACCGGCTCATGTTGGGGCGAAAGGATTGCACTTTTACCGTGGTACACAATTTCCAGAACGCTTCCATAACCAGATGTTTGTTGCCGAAAATGGCTCTTGGAACCGCTCGAGTAAGGTCGGCTATCAAGTCGTGATGTTAGAGATTAAAGATGGCCAAGTTGCTAAAAGAAGTACAGTGGTGAGTTTTCTAGACGGAGAGTTTCCCGTCGCTAGACCATATGCATTGGTCACAGCACCCGATGGTGCCATGTATATTTCTGATGATCTAAAGGGCAACGTATATCGCTTGTTCTATAAAGAGTCAGCAAAAAATCAGTCACAGGATAATGATTAATGAGTGATGCGATAGATTTAAGCCTTGATGGCGTAGAGCAGATGCCTCTACGCCGCTTCACGGAAGAGGCATATCTGAACTACTCCATGTATGTCATCATGGATCGTGCATTGCCGCACATTGGCGATGGACTCAAGCCGGTTCAACGACGTATTGTCTATGCCATGAGTGAGTTAGGCTTATCGGCTCAATCAAAACATAAGAAATCGGCGCGTACCGTCGGTGACGTGTTAGGTAAATATCACCCCCATGGTGACAGCGCCTGTTATGAAGCCATGGTATTGATGGCGCAGCCATTCTCATACCGTTATCCGCTAGTTGATGGTCAAGGTAACTGGGGTGCCCCTGACGATCCTAAGTCATTTGCTGCCATGCGTTACACCGAAGCGAGACTGTCTAAGTTTTCGGAAGTACTACTTAGCGAACTAGGCCAAGGTACTGTGGATTGGGGCGTCAACTTCGACGGCACCATGAAAGAGCCGTTAGTCCTGCCAGCGCGCCTGCCACACATTTTACTTAACGGTATTACCGGTATTGCCGTCGGTATGGCAACCGATGTGCCGCCTCATAATGCCAAAGAGTTGGTGGGCGCGTGTGTTGAGCTACTCGATAACCCTAAGGCGGACTTGCCTCGTCTGATGGAGTTTGTGCCTGGTCCTGATTACCCGACAGAAGCTGAGATTATTACGTCTAAAGCTGATATCGCAAAGATCTACCAGACGGGTCGTGGCTCAATTAAGACCCGTGCGGTTTATACCGTTGAGAATGGCGAAGTGGTCATTACTGCACTGCCGCATCAAGCAAGTGGCGGTAAGATTTTAGAGCAGATCGCCAGTCAGATGCAGGCGAAGAAGTTACCTATGGTAACGGACTTGCGTGACGAGTCTGATCATGAAAACCCGGTGCGAATCGTGATAGTACCGCGTTCGAATCGTGTCGATTGTGATCAGATGATGGCGCACTTGTTTGCCACCACAGATCTAGAAAAGAGTTACCGAGTAAACCTAAACGTTCTAGGCCTAAATGGCCGCCCGCAGGTAAAAGGGTTGCGTGAGTTACTCACAGAGTGGCTCGAGTTTAGAATGACCACGGTCAAGCGCCGTCTAGAGTATCGCTTAGACAAGGTCTTATCCAGATTACATATTCTAGATGCATTGATGATTGCATTTTTGAATATCGATGAAGTGATTGAGATCATCCGTTATAACGATGATCCTAAGGCTGAGTTAATTTCACGCTTTAATCTTTCTGATAAGCAAGCCGATGCGATTCTCGATCTTAAACTACGTCATTTAGCCAAGCTTGAAGAGTTTAAGATCAAGGCTGAGCAAAGTGAGTTAGAAGCCGAGCGTGATAAGTTACAGCTATTGCTAAGCTCTGAGCGCCGTATGAAGACCTTGATCAAGAAAGAGTTGATTAAAGATGGTGAAGACTATGGCGATGCTCGCCGCTCACCACTGGTTGAGCGCAGCGAGTCAAAAGCGTTAACAGAGCAGGAGTTAGTACCTGCAGAGTCAGTCACGGTTGTACTGTCAGAGAAAGGCTGGGTGCGCTGCGCCAAAGGTCATGACGTTGATGGTCAGAGTCTTTCCTATAAGGCGGGGGATGGTTTCTTACGCTCCGCTCAAGGCCGCAGTAATCAACCGAGTGTGTTTATCGACACCTCGGGCCGGGCGTTCGCTACAGAGACTCATACCTTACCATCGGCGCGTTCTCAGGGTGAGCCTATCACCACACGCTTTAATTTAGCGCCTGGAGCGACGATGGAACACTTGCTGTTGTCTGATGAGGAGCAGTGCTATCTATTAGCTTCCGATGCTGGTTACGGCTTTATCTGTGCGAATAAGGACATGGTATCGCGTAATAAGGCGGGTAAAGCCCTGCTTAGTTTGCCTGCTAATGCCAAGGTGTTGTTGCCACAGAAGGTCGATAAGACTAAAGCTCAGTCGATTTTAGCGATTACTAATGAAGGTCGAATGCTGCTTTTCTCTCTCGATGCACTACCGCAGTTGTCGAAGGGTAAAGGAAATAAGATCATTGGTATTCCCGGTGAGCGAGCGAAGAATCGTGAAGAGCTGTTATTGCATTTGAATGTGATCCCAGAAGATACCTCTGTCACCCTATGGGCGGGTAAGCGTAAGCTAACCTTAAAACCGAGCGACTTAGAGCATTACCGTGGAGAGCGTGGCCGCCGTGGTGCTAAGTTACCTCGTGGTCTGCAGCGCGTCGATAGTGTCGAACTTGGTGACGGTGAACCTGTTATTTAAGCTTATACAAGACTAAATAAGATTAAATTGAAAACTAAAAATGCAGCCAAAAGGCTGCATTTTTATTGAAACTGTAGCGGGGGAGACTAAGCCACTTCGTAATAGTTTGGCTCGATGTCGACTTGATTTTGGATGATCTGAGTTGCCATCTTGGCACACTTTCCACACTGGTTAGCTACACCTAGGCGTTTCTTTACATCGGCTAACGACATATCACCTTGGCTAACGGCTTCTTTGATCTGTGTATCAGTGATTGCGTGACAAAGACAAACGTACATTAAATATCATCTCTAAATCGAACATGGCACGAAGTATAAATGAAAATAATTCTCAATGCTAATAACGCCTCGACATATTTCCTCACCATTTTGTCTAAGTTCGTTATTAAAAATCGTGCCTACATCACAAAACCTTAGCGATTGATAGTTTGCTCATCTTTTGCACATTAACTCGCGCAATTAGTAGCCACGCTCAAAGTGCACTCGATGAGACAGTTTTTCGCCTTTAATCCACTTATGGAAGTTCTCGGCAAAAATCTCTACCACTTGTTCAGGAAAACTTGGCGCGGCAATATGCGGTGTAATAACCACATTGTCTAGCGACCAGATTGGGTGCTCTTCTGGCAGTGGCTCTTGGTTAAATACATCTAAAATGGCCTGCTGCTCTGGATGGGCGATCAGCTGTTGATAGAGGGCATCTAAATCGAGTACATCGCCTCGTCCAAGATTGAATAGAACCACCTCCTCTTTTAATAACGAGAGAGTATGCTTGTTGAGGGCTCCTTGGGTATCGGGCGTGCTAGGTAAAATACTGGCAACGGCATCGGCTTGTGGTAGATAGCGAGTAAGATTGGCTAGAGTGTCGACCTCATCGAAGCCTTTAGTGGGCTTAGCGCCGCGGTTAATGCCTATGACATGCATGCCGAAGTGTTTGGCTGTTTGGGCGATATGCTTGGCAATCGACCCTGTCCCTAATAGTAATAGGGTTTGCCCTTGCAATGTCTTAAAGCTACCTGGTAACCAAATCTTTTGATCTTGCTGAGTGCGGTATTTTCTGTGCTCTCTTTGGTAAGCCAGCAGGTAACCAAACAGGTATTCACTCATCAGAGGTCCAAAAATACCTCTTACATTGGTAAGCTCATAGTCTTTACGTTGTCTCGGTTTGACTAGGGCATCGACACCAGCAAAAGTAGATTGCATCCACTTTAGGTTTGCGGCATGGGGCAGTAGTGGCGCGGCCAACTTAGGCTCGGCTAACCAGATATCGGCATTGAAAATGCCTTGAGGATCATCGTCTAATATCTCGGTATCGGGCAGGTGGCACGAATTCAAAAGTTGACGATATCGCTCATTTTCTCTGGTGAGTAATAGTAGCTTGTGTCCCATGCTAACTCCCTATATCCTACATTGACCTCGGTTTTAACTTGCTTGGCCAATGTCTAATTTAATATCTAAGGCTATTGAATTCTTTAACTATCTTGGGTCTTTTATCTACCCTTGGCTAGCTGAAGTTTCAACGGCAATTATAGCCTGTTGTCTTGTGGTTTTTGGCGCCGATATCAATCGGTTCCTGCGTCGCTATCTTGCGGGACGCTCCTTTCTATTACGCACGCTGATTTTTGTTATCGTAAACGCGTTTGGCTATGGACTGATAATTATCCATTTAAGCCCTGTTCTAGCGCAAAATATGGCAAAGATCCCATCCCATTGGCTGTTCCTGCTGGTTGTAGCAATTTTCTTCGCCATAGGCAGCTGGGCGCAGCGCAACAGACAAGTTTAAGTTATTAATTTCAGTGTAGATTGTTTTCTTTGGTTTGGGCAACTTGTGCTGTTTAGTGTTGACGAAAGCGCTATAAGAGCGCTTAACTTAGGTTGAGGTGAGCGATGGCTCGGTCTGGGTAATTTGTGAATATTCCATCGACGCCCATCTGCTTGAGCATATCGAGATCTTCGAGGTTATCGACTGTGTACACATAGACCTTGGCGCCTCGTTTATGGGCATCGTCAACCATCTCTTGGGTGGTAAAACTTAAACCAAGGTGAATCGAGTAGGCATCAAGCTGACTGACCACCTTAGCAAGCTCAAGTGGCACACCTTCGATTAGTGGGGCCACGGTTGCATCGGGATAGTACCGCTTAAACGATGCCAAGAAGGGGTGATTAAACGAGGAGACCAACAGTTTACTCGCATCATACTTAAGCTCATCGATAAGCTTAGGATAAAGCGCGATAAAGGCCTCGAGGCAGCCCAGCCCCTTGAGCTCGATATTGACTAAGGTGTTGTGTGGCTTGAGTAGGCCTAACACTTGAGTCAATGTCGGTATTGGCTCGCCATCTATACGGATCTTGCTTAATGCTTGCTTGGTGTACTCTTCAATAAGCCCCTCTCCAGAGCTCTTCGGCTCAAGGCGTCTGTCGTGAAAGACGTACAGCTCATCCTCTACGAGGTGAATATCGAGTTCAACCGCCGTGGCGCCTAGCTCTACAGCCTTTTTAAAGGCTGCAAGGCTATTTTCTGCTAGGTAACCACTGGCACCTCTGTGGGCAAATATCATCATAATGGGGCCTCAATCGCCGTCAGTTTAGCTTCTTAATAAGCTCTGTACGTCTTTACTCTGATTAGAAGATAGATGCACCTCAAGCTGCGGGTAAGCCAGCTCTAGATCGTTCTCACGTAGCTTTTTGCTGATCTGTTTATGTAGCTTGTGCTTAAGCGGCCAACGGGTGCCCATATCTTTGGCATAAGCACGTACTTCGAAATCTTGGGTATGTTGACCAAAACCGGCAAACCAGACTTCAGGCTCGGGTGAGAGTAGAGCATCGTCACACTCTTGTACAGCCTGATAAAGCGCAGCCTCTACTCGTGCTGGATCGGAGTCGCGCGCCACCGATACATAGATGATCACTCGTGTGATTGGATCTGATAAGGACCAGTTGATCAGCTGCTCGGTAATAAATGCCTTGTTGGGTACGATGATCTCTTTTCTATCCCAATCGATAATCGTGGTGGCACGAATTTGGATTTTACTCACGGTGCCGGTGAGATCGCGGATGGTTACCGTATCGCCAATACGCACTGGTTTCTCGAACAGAATGATTAGACCTGAGATAAAGTTAGCGAAGATCTCTTGTAAGCCGAAACCTAAACCAACTGACAGGGCGGCAACCAGCCACTGCAGCTTAGACCATTCCATCCCTAAGGTCGAGAAGCCAGCAAGTACACCAAACATCACCACTAAGTAACGGCTAACAGTGGTTAAGGCAAAGCCTGTACCTTGGCTGAGATCTAGCCTCTGTAGAATCGTCAGTTCGATAAGACCGGGCAGGTTAGTCGCTATCATCATGGAGAAACCAACGATGATCAGCGATAGCAGCAACGATTTAAGGGTGATTGGGAGTTGCTGTTCGATACCGTTAACTGTGGTGTTGCTCGACCACAGGGTAACCCCGTCAAGCAGTGAAAACAGTGCGGTATGGGTTTGAGTCCATAGGCCAACGATGCTGGCTAAGAAGGCTAGCAATAATAGTGAACGTACTAAGCCTAATGACTGGCTCGAAATTGTCTCTAGATCGACTATTGGCTCTTCGTAGGTGTCGGCTTGCTCGTTGACGCTTACTTCACCTTTCTCACGTTGTGCCAGTACTTCTGCACGCTTGGCCTTGGCTCGTTCGAAGGCGATGCGGCGACGTTCAATTAACATCCAACGTTTGATTAGGTTGAATAGCAGCAAGAAACCTAAACCGAATATCAATGATAACTGCAGCTGCAGGAACATCTGGAATGCGGTGTAGTAGTAGCCTTGGAAAGCCAACACGGCGCAGGCGAGTGGCATGAAAATTAGCATGGCCCACAACAGCTTTTGGAGTAGCTTCTTATTCTTACTGTGATCGGCAGTATCTTCTTTGTTAGATAGGCTTAGCATATCTTTGTAAAACCAAAACAGCATCAAACAGAAGATAATAAATGCACCGCGGCCGAGACTGTTGCGAACTAAAGAGGTGTCAATCACCTCAGTAAAGGCCATGATCCCTAAGAATGGGGTTGCCATAATGGTGAACTGTCTAAATCGCTCCTGTCCTGAGCGAACAATGCTTCTTGGCGATTTAAAGTGATTAATCAATAAGCCTCTGTCTAACGCCAGTAAGTAGATGAAGCGATAAAGTTGGTAGAGCAGACCCAGTGCCATGATCCCCATACCGATGGCGGAGACGAAGTTATGACTCGATAGGTAGAAGATCCCGCCAGCTAACACTATAGGTAGCGGTTTAAGCAGGCTGTAACCTAGCGAGTTTATAAGTACATGGAATGTATAGATAAACTTATCTTGAGTCACATTGCCGACGAAAGGCAGTTCACGACGCATCGCCGATTTAAACTTCGGGGTCAAAATGTCTTGAGCTATGATGCTGAGCACAAACAGTATTAGCCACCATGACCACAGGTTCCCCTGCTCATCTAATGAGCTCTGCATTTGACTCCAAGGAGCTTGTTGCAGCATCCATTGAATGCTCTGGTGCAGATCGGTGATCCATAAGCTGCCAATGCTGTTTGCGTTTGGTACCCAGAATAGGTGTTCGTTCAGTGTGCTCTTAAGCGTTAAGTATTGCTGGTTTAGTTGCTCATAACTGACCCTTAGATCGGCCAATTCACTCAGGTACTGGTCGTAACTTTGCAGTAGTTGCTGCAGCAACATGCCTTGAGAAGAGAGCAGTTTTGCTTGTAAAGAGTTATCTGCACCAATAGAGGTGACTTGCTGACTATTAAGGGTTTGTGCCTGCTCAATCTGGTAGCGAGCGAGTCGAGTATTGGCTATCTCGCTCTGCACCGGATCTTGATTTGGGGGTTTAGGCAGTGCCTGCAGCATTTGCAAGAAGCGTTCACCAAAGGCTGAGTTTAGCTTAATCCACCCTATTTGCTGCTGGATCGTGGTCAGCTGTTTGGCTTGTGCTTGATATTGGGCTTCCGCTTGCTCCTGCTGTGTAAGCGTAAGGCTGATTTTATGGTTCAACTCTTTTAAGTTCTCACCATAAATTAAATTGCTGTCGCTAAGCTCTTGGGCGATAGGATCATGCTGTTTGTCATCGGGCAGCAAGCTACCTGCAATCGCCGCTTCGGTGCGCGCCTGTCTTTGCAATACAATCTCTTGGTTTAGGCGTTCAATAAGCAGCTCTTGTTGAGCCAATTGCTCTCGGACTAACTTGAGCTGCAGCTGATTTAAATCGATCTCCTTTTGGCTGCTGGCCAATAGCGCTTCGAGCGTTTTGACCTCTTGCTCGTAGAGGCGTCCTTGAGCCATTAAGAGTTGATTATTAATGGTTTGCTCTTCACCAATGCGAATTTTTTTATGTTTCTGTAATGCTTCACGAGCATTAACGAGTGCATCGGGCAACTCGTTATGGGACTTGATTAGCGCATTTATTTTTTGGCCTAAGCTTATTTCAACGTCTTTGAGTTCCGATAGGCGCAGATAGGCGAGTGAAGCCTGCTGGTTGATATCTTGCAGATCTAAGTCGCGAGGTGCCTGCTGCGCATCTTCAATTTGGCTTAGTAAGTTTTGCTTATGTTTCGCATAGTTATTGAGTAGTTCGCGGGCACTGTTTTCTGTTAGGACTAAGTCATGGATCTTGTCCTCGAGTAGCCCGAGCTGCTCTTGTGGTGTCGATTCGCTGTTGGTAGACGAGAGCCCTAGACGCTTATCAATTTGAAGTGGTGAGTTAGCATTAGCCGATAAGGCGAATAGGCACAGCAGAAGCAGAAAAAAACGATGCATGATAAGAGTATGAATAAGGCAAAAAGGACATGTTCATATTAGCCAAGTTAGCTTGATAAATAAATCGCTCTAAGCACTCTTTTTTACACGGTTTGACTTATGGTTCTGCTGAGTTTCAAACAGTGCGGTAGCAACCACTAAGGTTCCACCTACGACAGTTTTAAGCGCTAGCTCTTCATTGAGTAACAACAAAGCTAACATGGCACCATAAAAAGGTTGCAGGCAGGAGACTAGGCCAACCGTTTTTGCGCTTAGAAGCCTTAATGCTGACGTAAATAGGGCATGGGGGGCTGCGGTAAAAACCACTCCCAGTAAAATAATCAACCACCATACATTTTGCTCGATGCTACTTAGCTCTACGTTTAGCCAAGGAGCCAAAAAGAACACGGCAACCGAGGTCTGATAGAACATGGCTTGTTTGCCACTGTAAGCGGTGAAATAGCGTTTATGCAGTAGGTTGCGAGCGGTAAAAAGCGCGGCGGATAAGATGCCGATAGCAATCCCTAAGGTGACATCATTACCTAGACTAGCCTCTGGGATAAGCAGCGATACGCCAATGAGCACCAGGATACCACTGATGACATCGGCCAGTTTGAGCCTTGTCTTGGTGACTATGGGTTCGACTAAAACCGTCATTACAGGGTAGGTAAAGAAGGCGATCATGCCGATGGCAACCGATGAGAGTTGCATTGAGGCAAAGTAAGTGACCCAGTGCAGGCTGACGATGATGCCAAGCCCTATAGCGATGAAGTAGTCTTTCTTGGCGTTTAATGACAGTCGTTGTTTGCTGAGTTTGACGATTAACGCTAGCACTGTGGCAGCTACGAGGCAGCGCAACAGAGTGATATCGATCGCACTAAGAGGAATAAGCTTTGAAAATAAAGCGGTACCACCGAAAAGTAGTACCGCGAAGTGTAGTTCTAACAGCCCTGTCTTTTTATTGTCCATGTATCCCTTTAGAAATTAGTCTTCGATTTTCGCAAAGGCTTGACCCATACGAGTCACGCTCTTTGCTTCTACTCCATCGGCAAATTCATCGAGTGCGTCTTTGGCGAAAAGCATTACTACTGTGCTACCTAGCTTGAATCGTCCCATCTCGGCGCCTTTCTCAAGGGTTACAGCGTTCGGGCCTTCGGTCGGGTAATCCCAAGTGAATACTTTCTTACCTGTAGGTGGCGTTACTGTGCCTGCCCAAACGGTTTCGATACTTGCCACGATTGTTGCGCCAACCAATACCATTGCCATTGGACCTATTTCGGTCTCAAAAATAGCGACAACACGTTCATTGCGGGCAAATAGTCCAGGAACATTTTCGGCGGTTAACGGGTTAACAGAGAAAAGTTCACCAGGTACATATGTCATCTTAGACAGAGTGCCTTTAATTGGCATATGAATGCGGTGATAATCTTTAGGAGCCAGATAAATGGTGGCAAAGTCACCGCCTTCAAAGCGCTTAGCATCTTCAGCTTGATCGCCTAGCAATGCAAGTGAAGAATAATCATGTCCCTTAGCTTGGAAAATTCGGCCTTCTTTAATCGGGCCAAGTTGACTCACTGCGCCGTCAACAGGGTGGACAATGTAATCATTGTCTTCACAAATTGGACGAATTCCCGGTTTTAACGCACGGGTAAAGAACTCGTTGAAGGTTGGGTAAGCTTTAGCCTCAGGCTCTGCAGCTTCGCTCATATCAATCTTATATTGCTTGATAAACCAGTTAATAGCGGCTGTAGTTACTGAGCCCATCTCGGCTGCAGCAAGTTTCCCCACCAGACGAGAAAGCAGGTGCTTTGGCATTATGTACTGCAGGGCAATTTTGATCTTATCCAATTTCAATATCCTTTAATCTTTTCACCTAAGGTGAAACCTTATCTATGTTTTATAAAACCAGCGAGCTGTTGTACGACAAAAATTATCGTAGGAAAACATATTAATCTTAGTTATTCGCTGATTTGAATTTATGTGCTTAATTAATACGTTGTGACTACTCGTCAGGCCCCGCTCTAAAATGGCGAGCGTGTCTTTGCTCATCGAGACTAGCAATAATACGGTGGTAATTATTGTATCTGTCTTCGGTGATTTCACCCGCTTTAAAGGCCTCTGTAATAGAGCAGCCTGGATCATTTAAGTGCTTGCAGTCTCTAAACTTACAAGTCCCTAAATAATCTCTAAACTCAACGAAGCACCAACCTACCCGCTCTGCGGGCAGATGCCATAACGCAAATTCTCGCACACCAGGGGAGTCAATTAAATCTCCACCGGTTGAAATGTGTAGCAGTTTTGCTGTGGTGGTGGTGTGCTGACCTAGCCCTGAGTTTTCGGAGATATCACCAGTAAGCAGTTCGGCGTCTGGCATCATAGCATTGATCATCGATGACTTACCGACACCTGACTGACCCACAAATACGTTTACCTTGTTATCCATCAGTGCGTGAAGTTGCTCGACACCTTCACCTGTTTTGCTGCTGACCCGATAGACTCGATAGCCGATCGCCTCATAGCGTTTGAGGGCTGCATCGATCTCTGGGGCTTCTTCTGGCGTAATCAAATCAACTTTATTCAAGATGATAACTGGCTCGATACCAGTATCTTCGGCAGCGACAAGATAACGGTCAATAATCTGGGTGGTGAATGCCGGCTTTACCGAGGTCACAATTAAAATCTGATCGATATTGGCGGCGATGATTTTCACCCCGTCATAAAGATCTGGGCGTGAAAGCTGAGAATGTCTTGGATGCACAGCCTCAACGACACCTTCGATACGACTTGCTCCAGACTCGCTGGTCAGTGCTAGGCGTACGAGAACCTTGTCTCCAGTAACCAGACTTTTAATATTGCGACGAATATTACAGCGAGCAAGGTGGCCTGAATCTGTCTCGACGTCAGCGTGTTGGCCGAAGCGAGAAATAATGGTGCCTTGCTGCTCAGGGCCTAACGTACTGTCTTGTAGGTCAGTCGTCTCGCCCGCCTCGCGGCTCTGTAATTTCTTTTTTTGGTTGGTCCGCATTCTGCGTAATTGACCATGGCTTAGCGGTTTCTTTTTACTCACGTATTAGTCTTCAATGATAAAGGTGATTTTGTGTTGCTTAAAAAACCAGTATGATACACGGTCTAGAATAAAAAAGCCTGAATTTAGGCTAACAGGAATAACAGGTCGCGTTATGGCTATAGATGAAAACAATCTGATTTGGGTCGATTTGGAAATGACAGGACTTGAGCCTGACGTTGACAGAATTATTGAAATTGCCACGATAGTGACAGATAAAGAGCTCAACATTATTGCGCAAGGACCTGTTTTTGCCATTCATCAATCAGATGAACAGCTCGCTTTAATGGATGACTGGAACCAGAAACATCACGGCGAGTCTGGTCTTATTGATCGCGTGAGAGCCAGTACGGTAAATGAAGCGCAAGCGATCGAGCAGACAATTGCCTTTTTATCGCAATATGTGCCTGCGGGTGTTTCACCTATGTGTGGTAATAGTATTGGTCAAGATCGTCGTTTCTTAAATCGTTATATGCCAGCACTTGAAGATTACTTCCACTATCGAAATATCGATGTGAGTACAATTAAAGAGCTTGTTCGTCGCTGGGAGCCATCGGCAATGGAAGGCTTTAGCAAGAAGAACACTCACCAAGCATTACAAGATATCGAAGAGTCTATCGCTGAATTGCAGTTTTATCGAACTAAAGTATTTAGAATTTAACCAATCAGTCAGATTATTTGAAAGAAAGGGTTGCAGAGTAGGAAAATTTTCATATAATGCGGCCTCAACTTTTCGCTAAGCACCAAACTTAGCGGCTGATAGTTGAAATGCGACATTAGCTCAGTTGCTAAAGGAACAACGATACCTTTAGTTAATGTTTACAGTTAAGCTGCAGTAAAAGATTTATGCGACATTAGCTCAGTTGGTAGAGCGATACCTTGCCAAGGTATAGGTCATCGGTTCGAACCCGATATGTCGCTCCAAATTAAAACTTATGGGAACACCAAGTCCGGTAAGTAAAAAAGATTTACGCGACATTAGCTCAGTTGGTAGAGCGATACCTTGCCAAGGTATAGGTCATCGGTTCGAACCCGATATGTCGCTCCAAATTAGAACTTATTGGAACACCAAGTCCGGTAAGTAAAAAAGATTTACGCGACATTAGCTCAGTTGGTAGAGCGATACCTTGCCAAGGTATAGGTCATCGGTTCGAACCCGATATGTCGCTCCAATTTCAAGATTTGTGCGACATTAGCTCAGTTGGTAGAGCGATACCTTGCCAAGGTATAGGTCATCGGTTCGAACCCGATATGTCGCTCCAATTTAAAGATTTGCGCGACATTAGCTCAGTTGACTCTTTATGAGAGCAAAAGGGCGATACCTTGCTAAGGTATAGGTCATCGGTTGTTTGTTTCGAACCCGATATGTCGTTTCAATCAAAGTAAAGTTTTATGCGACATTAGCTCAGTTGGTAGAGCGATACCTTGCCAAGGTATAGGTCATCGGTTCGAACCCGATATGTCGCTCCAATCCCCCCCTTAGTCATTCCTAACTAAATATCAGCTATAACTTTTAATAAAGTCTCAAAATTTATATGCGGCATTAGCTCAGTTGCGCTCGTAGAAATGTTGATACCTTTTTTTTGCCAAGGTATAGCGCCTGCTTTTATAAACAGCCGGTTCGAACCCACTGTCGATAACATCAAAAGCTCGCTCCAATCTCCCCCTTAGTCATTCCTAACTAACCTCTGCTTTAAGTCTTAATAAGCCCCTGATTACTGATGCGGCATTAGTCCCTTTGTGCCTCGTAGACCCCATAGGCTAAGCTTAGTTTTGTTTAAATTACAGCTCATTCCATCTTCTTTGTCATATCTGCCTATGTGAATAGGGAGCCAATTTTTGTTGATGTTCATTTTCAATGTCGTGATCTTGTGCTGGATGTTTGCGTGATCAAGCGCTTATTTCTTTAATTTTCTCTAAAGTAGCCTGATTTGCTTTTTCTAAAGTTTGACTGCGTTCAAATATTAAGTCGGTTTTTCATACCATAATTAAAACTGACTAAAATTTGGACGTGTCACATTAATGGTGGCGGACTAAGGAGCTCAACAAATGCGTATTCAACAACTCCGTGAACTTTTAGAGTATGTGGCGAAATGCCGCATAGAGATGGCGCAACTCTATAGCCGTTTACACTCACAAGCAGACTCTTCAAGAGTAAAGCTGATGTTAGAGTACTTTCAGCAACATGAGCGGAATACTGCGGAAAAGTTAGAGAATTACATTGATGATGCGCCTAAAAAAGTCTTAGACACTTGGTATAAAGATATTGTTTTCGAAGACTTTATTGGCCACTGCCAGAAGCTTACTCTGCCTGGGAGCATGAATGAGGACGATGTATTGGAGTTGCATCTTAAGCTCGATAACAGCTTAATCGAGCTGTTAGAGAAAACCGCTAGCTCCTCTGCTACAGCAGAAACTAAGGGGGCACTGGAAGATCTCGTTAGAGTTAAAAAGATCCAGCAGCAACGATTGGTCCACAGCAGTATTCGTATGGACGATATCTAAGCCAGCAGGTATTCGTCATTAAGGCACCGTGAGGTGCCTTTTTTGACTGCAATGCAAATCAAACGAGCCGCTATAATTGTGGTAGATCAAACTTAGGTTATCTATTGAGGTTTAGCGTTCATTTGCACTTAAGCCTTTGCCTTTAAGCTACTACATTAGTTATTCCCCAATCTTCAGGAACCGTGATATGCGCCAAGCAAACTTAATTCCGACATCTCTGTTTCAGACCCAGCAGATTAGAACTGCAGAATTGTCAGCTGTAGAAAGTGGCGGTGTCAGCTTGTATCAATTGGTAGAAAGAGCGGGGGCTGCCGCATTTCAACTATTAAGTGAAAGGCAAGCAAACACTAACGAAGTTTTAGTCTTAGCGGGACACGGTAACAATGGCGCAGACGCTTATGTTACCGCCTCACTGTTATTAGAAGCGGGTTTTGACGTTACATTACAAGCCAGTACGCCCCGTACACCGAGTGACGAGCTTAAAAGTGCTATTTGTCGATTCTTAGAATCTGGAGGCGAGACCGTAGAATTTTGTTCGTCCCAGATTGCCGAGGCTGAAGTCATTGTTGATGGCTTATTGGGAACCGGAATTACAGGAGAGTTAAGTGCGGAACTCACTAGCGTTATTGATGCTGTTAATCATAGCCGTGCTTGGGTACTTAGCCTCGATGTTCCTTCTGGTCTGAATCCTGATACAGGCAGCTATACCACTACAGCGATAGAGGCAGATGTTACCCTGACCTTTGGTGCTGTTAAGCAAGGTTTATTGACTGGGAAGGCTCGCCACCATTGTGGCGAACTCTTGATAGCAGAGCTGGGGTTAACAGACTTTTTACCTGAACCAAGTGCTACTCAGATTGTGAGTAGCCAGTGTGTAAAGGCATTTGTTCCTCGTAAGCGAGATGCCCATAAGGGGGATTGTGGCAAGGTTTCTATCGTCGGTGGTGATTATGGTATGGCAGGAGCTGTCAGGCTTGCTGCTGAAGGTTGCTTAAGGAGTGGGGCGGGCTTAGTCACTGTCGTATCAAGGCCTGAACATCAGCTTATCGTTAGCGCTACTCGTCCTGAATTAATGTTTTGGGGCTGTGAACTAGTCGATATGGAAGTTTATTTGAAACTAGGTTGGGCATCGGCTTTGGTTATCGGGCCTGGCTTAGGAACAGGTGATTGGGGTTATAACTTACTTAAGGCTGTCGATCTTAGTGATAAGCCCTGCGTGATTGATGCCGATGGGCTCAATCAGCTGAAGGGAATGCCGATGAGGCGCAAGGACTGGGTCTTAACTCCTCATCCGGGTGAAGCGGCTAGGCTGCTTGGAGTGAGTATTGAAGAAGTTGAGCAAGATAGGTTTAGGGCTGTAAGGCAACTGCATCAGGAATATGGCGGGGTTATTGTACTTAAGGGTGCTGGAACGTTAATTTTTGATGGTGATAACTTAACGGTTGCGCCTGTTGGTAATCCAGGTTTAGCCAGTGGCGGCTGTGGCGATGTACTTGCTGGGGTGATCGGTGGGCTGATGGCGCAAGGGCACACGAGTATGGAAGCGGCCTGTTTAGGGGTAGTGATCCACGGGCAAGCGGCAGACTTAGCCGCTAAATCCGGTGAGCGTGGTATGTTAGCCAGTGATTTGATGCCTTACATTCGCCAGTTAGTTAATGAAATCTAGTTTAGAAAGCTAGGTGATTAGGTTAAAGTACTGCATTCTACGCTGGAAATTACTAGGACACTTTTCGATTCGTAATGAGTATGCAAGCAATTACATTAAATTTAAGTGATGAGCAAGAAACCGTTAAGTTAGGGACTGAGTTAGCAGGACTCATTAGCCCGCCATTAACGGTTTATTTAAGTGGTGATTTAGGGGCTGGAAAAACGACCTTTAGTCGTGGGCTTATCCAAAGTCTTGGACATCAAGGTGCGGTTAAGAGTCCTACATATACTCTAGTCGAGCCCTATGAGTTAGATGGCTTAGATGTGTATCATTTCGATCTATATCGTTTGTATGATCCTGAAGAGTTAGAGTTCATGGGAATACGCGATTACTTTACTGATCGCAGCCTCTGTATCGTAGAGTGGCCTGATCGTGGTCATGGTTTATTACCTCCTGCTGATATACATATCCATATTAATTATGTTAATACTGGGCGGCAGATTGAATTACAGGCTCTTTCTTCGAAAGGTGAGAAAATACTGGCGGCCATAAATAATAATGATAATAAACAGTAATATATTTAGATTCTTTCTACTTTTTGTTACTTTCGGTGCTTCATTTTTTGCGCAGAGTGCGAATAAACTCGAAAGCGTAAGAATTTGGGCTGCGCCAGAGTCAACTCGTATCGTACTCGATTTAAGTCAGTCTCCAGATTACAGCTATTTTACGCTGACAAATCCTTACCGCTTGGTCGTTGACTTAAAAAAAGCATCTAATAACGTCGATCTTAATAAGATCAAAAACAACAGCAAGCTGGTCAAAAAGGTACGTAAGAGTAAACCGCCAGAAAAAGGCACTTTACGTATTGTTATCGATCTGGCAAAGCCGGTTAAAGCTAGCCTATTTGCATTGCCTCCAACAGCCCCATACGGTAATCGTTTGGTGGTTGATTTAGATAGCGATGGCTCAACGGCGAAAAAACCACCTGTTAGTAAGCCGAAAAACCAGTTGAGAGATGTGGTCATCGCAATTGATGCGGGTCATGGCGGTGAAGATCCTGGCTCCATAGGGCCAACTGGTATATATGAGAAAAGGCTGGTTTTAGAGATATCTAAGAAAGTTGAGGCAAAAATTAATGCAACACCCGGTATGCGTGCGGTAATGACGCGCACAGGTGATTACTTCGTTAATCTGAATAAGCGATCCGAAATTGCGCGCAACAGTAAAGCCGACCTCCTAATCTCTATTCATGCTGATGCTTTTACCTCGCCTCAGCCTCAAGGTGCGTCAGTATGGGTTTTATCTATGCGCCGTGCTAACAGTGAAATCGGTCGTTGGTTAGAACAAAAAGAGAAGCACTCAGAGTTACTGGGCGGAGCGGGTGAGATTATTCAAAACACTGACAATGAACAGTATCTGGCGATGACCTTGCTAGATATGTCGATGGATCGCTCAATGGCGATTAGTCATAACATTGCCGGAGATGTACTTTCCAATCTTGGACGAGTGACAAAGCTACATAAGCATAAACCTGAATCGGCAAGTTTTGCGGTATTAAAGTCGCCAGATATTCCCTCGATTTTAGTTGAAACGGGTTTTATCTCTAATCCGAGAGAAGAGCGTCTATTATCACAACGCGATCATCAAAATAATGTAGCTAAAGCGATTCATAAAGGGGTTGTGAAGTATTTTGAAGCTAACCCTCCAGTGAATTCAATGTTGGCAAGCAAAAGCAGTGTTGAGCATAAGGTTCGCAGTGGTGAATCGCTATCTGTTATTGCGCATCGCTATCAGATCTCAATAAGCAGTTTGAAGAAGGCCAATAACCTTACTTCAAATAACATTCGAATTGGCCAAAAACTGAAAATCCCAAGAGCTTAAGGCTGTTAAGAGTAAATCATGGCAATAGAAAAGTTACCGCCACAATTAGCTAACCAGATCGCAGCCGGCGAGGTAGTTGAACGCCCTGCGTCTGTGATTAAAGAGCTGGTTGAGAATAGCCTTGACGCTGGCGCCACTCGTGTCGATATTGAGATCGAAAAGGGTGGCGCTAAACTGATCCGTATCCGCGATAATGGCTCAGGGATCCCAAAAGAAGATTTGAGCCTAGCCCTGTCAAGGCATGCGACCTCTAAGCTTAAATCTCTCGATGACTTAGAAGCCATTTTAAGTTTCGGTTTTCGTGGCGAAGCCTTGGCGAGTATTAGCTCCGTATCTAGGCTGACTTTAACCTCACGCACAGCTGATCAGACAGAGGCTTGGCAGGCCCAAGCCGAAGGTACAGAGATGGCTGTTAAAGTATTGCCAGCCGCTCACCCTATAGGCTCAACCGTTGAAGCGGTAGACCTGTTTTTTAATACTCCAGCAAGACGCCGATTCTTAAAGAGTGATAAGACAGAGTTCACCCATATCGATGAGTGGCTCAAGCGTATTGCATTGGCTAGACGTGATATTTATTTCACCCTTAAGCATAATGGCAAGACGGTACGCAATTACCGTCCTGCGAATACTGAGACACAATATCTCCAACGCCTTGGACAAATTTGTGGCAAAGCGTTTGCTGAGACTTGCTTGAGAATTGAGTGTAAGCACAACGATTTAAGCTTGAGTGGGTACTTACAGTCACCCCATGCTGCTAGTGGATACAGTGAGACGCAGTATTTTTACGTTAATGGCCGTCTAGTTAAAGACAGACTGGTCAATCACGCGGTTCGCCAAGCCTTTGCCCAATATGCCGAGGGAGTCTCTCCTGGCTATGTACTTATGCTAGAACTGGATCCTCATCAAGTGGATGTGAATGTCCATCCTGCTAAGCATGAGGTACGTTTTCACCAGAGTCGTTATGTGCACGATTATATTTTGCAGGCACTACAGTCGGCGATGACCCAATCGGTACAACTTCCCATCGCTGCCGAATCGGAAGAGCAAGCTGCGATAAGTTGGCAGGCGAGTCCTACAAGGGGCGCCGTTGCCGCTAATTACTCGGAAGAGAGTGCAAGTAAGCCATCGGCTAACTTAGATTTGAGAGAGCCTAACGTATCTTCTCGACAAGTAGATTATTCTACTGGCAGTAACAGTTATCGAAGTGAATTAAAATCAACCTCTAGGGGCGCTCAAGGGAGTTCGCCTTCACTGAGTAGTATTCGAGCTTACGGCGAACTCTTAAATACAAATACAGCTGTGCCTCAGAATTCCGGTACGCCTTTGCGAACAGAAAATACTCAAGTGGGTATGGGCAGAGTAAGTCATGGCGGCGCGAATATGCCGCCAGTCATTGCAGGCATGTATTGGGTGCTGGTTAAAGAGGATAAAATATCTTTACTTGATATCGCAGTGGTCGCTAAAGCCGTACAAAAAGCGGAAATTAGCGCTAAGTTCGCACAGGGATTAATTGGTCAGCCTCTATTGATGCCTGTCGCAGTTGCGGTCGATGATGATTGGGCTGAGATCATTGAAAATCGCGATCAACTACTACGAAAGTTAGGAATTGAGCTATCTATTCGTCTTGGGCAGTTGATTATTAAGAAAGTGCCCCCATATCTAAGAGACAGCCAATTGGCGGTTATAATCCCTGAGTTATTGCAGTGGGTCCGGTTAGAGTTACCAAGCGATGCAGCCGTCATAAAGTGGCTTGCTGAGCAAGCTGCAAACCGATTTACCTCCGCAAGTGAGGCATGGTTTGCCCTAAATACGTTGCCTGATGATGTACAGGGCGAGCTTTATAATCAATCCCAGGACTTACCTTGGGAGCAATGGATAAAAGAAAACCAGAGTGACCGATAAAAAATCACAGAAAATTATTACCTTAATGGGGCCAACGGCCTCAGGTAAAACCGCATTAGCGATTGAGCTTGTTAAGCAGTATGACTGTGAGATTATCTCTGTGGATTCTGCGTTGATCTACAAAGAGATGGATATTGGGACCGCTAAGCCTGATGCTGCGGAGCAAGCCGCTGCCCCCCACCGTCTTATCGATATTATCGATCCTGCACAGAGTTATTCAGCGGCTGATTTTAGACGTGACGCCTTGGCTCAGATCGAAGATATATTGAGTCGTGGTAAGACGCCCCTGCTTGTTGGGGGCACTATGATGTATTTCAAAGCTTTGTTAGAGGGCTTATCACCGCTTCCTGCTGCCGATGAGGCAATTCGAGAGCAAATTGCAGCCGAGGCTGAAACCAAAGGCTGGCAAGCACTGCATGATCAGCTAAGAGAAATAGACCCTGTGTCTGCAGAGCGAATTCATCCCAATGATCCACAGCGCTTAGCTAGAGCATTAGAGGTTTATCGAATTAGCGGTCAATCTTTAACAGAGCTTACTAAGACTAAGTCAGACGCATTCCCTTACGAAGCTGTGCAATTTGCGATTGCGCCAAGCGACAGAAAGGTGTTACATAAGGCTATAGAAACTCGATTTAAAACCATGTTAACTCTAGGGTTTACTGAAGAAGTTGAGCGTTTAAAGGCTCGAGGTGACTTGCATTTAGATCTACCTTCCATGCGCTGCGTAGGATATAGACAGTGTTGGCAGTATCTCGATGGTGAAATTGACTATGATACTATGGTCGAAAAAGCTATTGTTGCTACTAGGCAATTGGCAAAACGTCAATTAACATGGTTACGCGGATGGCCCGATTTAATTTGGCTAGAAAGTGGAGCCGAAAGTAATCTTGCAACAGTAATGCGACATAGTCGCTAGCTTATTAGCTGTTGCTGTATAATACTAAAACCAAAGATAAAGTTTTATCGTATTAGAATAACTATTAATTTTAATTAAAAAGGAAATTAGAAAATGGCAAAGGGGCAATCTTTACAAGACCCGTTTTTGAACGCATTGCGTCGTGAGCGCGTTCCAGTATCTATTTATCTTGTTAACGGCATTAAGCTTCAAGGACAAGTTGAGTCTTTCGACCAATTCGTTATTTTGCTTAAAAATACAGTAAGCCAGATGGTTTACAAGCATGCCATTTCTACTGTGGTACCTTCGCGTCCATTTAACGTGAGCAACCATCAAGCGACAAATGCTCAAGCTGGCTATAACGCACAGCATGACGATGGCGACGATAAGTAATTTATTATTAAGGAGATTGCTTTTTGTTTGATCGTTATGAGGCGGGAGAGAAAGCGGTACTTGTCCATATCGACTTTACTGACGAAAATAACCGAGAAGATTTAGATGAGCTGAAGCTTTTAGTTGAATCGGCTGGTGCTCAGTCAATCGGTGTGATCTCTGGTAGTCGTCGTTCACCTGACCGCAAATTTTTTGTGGGTTCAGGTAAGGCGGAAGAATTAGCTGCGATGGTTGCGGCAACTGACGCCAATGTGGTGATTTTTAATCATGCATTAAGTCCAGCTCAAGAGCGTAACCTTGAGCAGTTGTGCGAGTGTCGTGTACTCGACAGAACAACCTTGATCTTGGATATTTTTGCTCAAAGAGCAAGAACGTTCGAAGGTAAGTTACAGGTGGAGCTAGCGCAATTGCGCCACATGTCGACTCGCCTAATCAGAGGTTGGACGCATTTAGAACGTCAAAAGGGCGGTATTGGTCTTCGTGGACCCGGTGAAACTCAATTAGAAACCGACAGGCGACTATTAAGAGGCCGGATCAGCACGATTAACCGCCGCCTAGCAAAAGTTGATAAACAGCGTGATCAGAGTCGTAGAGCGCGACAGCGAAGTGATATGTCAACCGTGTCGTTGGTGGGATATACCAACGCGGGGAAATCAACGCTGTTTAACGCGTTAACGACATCAGATGTATACGCTGCGGATCAACTGTTTGCTACATTGGATCCAACATTGCGCAAGTTAGAACTGCGTGATGGTGCGGTTATCTTAGCTGATACCGTAGGATTTATTAGGCATCTACCCCATGATTTAGTTGCTGCTTTTAAGGCAACACTGCAGGAAACACGACAGGCAGATCTACTTCTGCATGTTGTCGACAGTGCAGATGAAAACATGGGAGATAACTTTGAGCAGGTACAAAACGTGCTCAAGGAGATCGATGCCATAGAGATTCCACAATTGATCGTCTGTAATAAAATCGATCTATTGGATGAGGTAACACCTCGCATCGACTACGATGATGAGGGGACACCGATTAGAGTCTGGGTTTCTGCTCAGCAAAACAAAGGCTTGGAATTAGTTGAAGAAGCGATAAATCAACTTGTTGGTAAGGCGGTTCTAGAGCTAACATTAAAAATTCCGGCTTCGGCTGGGCATTATCTTGGTCAGTTTTATAAACTGGATGTAATACAGCAGAAAGAGTATGACGATCTGGGGAACTGTATGATCTCTGTTCGCTTGTTGGAGGCCGATTGGCGTCGACTGGTAAAACAGAGCCTAGGTGAAATTGAAACTTTTGTCGTCGACTCTGTCGGCACATAATTAAGTATTTTAGTAATCTCGTTTATTTCATACACTTATGGAGTACTAAATGGCTTGGAACGAGCCCGGTAACAAGGGACAAGACCCTTGGGGAAATAAGGGTGGTAATGATAAAGGACCACCAGATTTAGATGAAGTTTTTCGTAACCTTTCTAAGCGCTTTGGCGGCAAAGGCAATGGTTCAGGCGGCAGCATTAGTGGTGCGAGCTTAATCATTGTTTTGGTTATTGCCATTGTGGTGTGGGGACTTTCGGGTTTCTATACAGTCAAAGAGGCTGAGAAAGGTGTTGCCCTTCGTTTTGGCGAATATGTCGGAGAAGTCGATCCAGGCCTTCAGTGGAAAGCCACTTTTATCGATGAAGTGACACCAGTAAACGTGCAGACAGTCCGCTCAATTCCTGCATCAGGAAGTATGTTAACAGCGGATGAGAACGTGGTATTGGTTCAGCTTGATGTTCAATATCGAGTGAGCAACGCTAAAGATTACCTTTATAGCGTAGTCGATGCCGATGCCAGTTTACGTGAAGCGACAGATAGTGCACTGCGCTATGTGATCGGTCACAACACCATGGATGATATTTTGACCACGGGTCGAGACAAGATCCGTCGTGATACATGGGACGAAATCGAGCGCATTATCGCTCCGTACAAACTCGGTATTACAGTTGTTGACGTAAACTTCTTGCCTGCTCGTCCACCAGAAGAGGTGAAAGATGCCTTCGATGATGCGATTGCAGCACAAGAGGATGAACAGCGCTTTATTCGTGAAGCAGAAGCCTACTCGCGCCAGTTAGAGCCAAAGGTTCGTGGTACTGTGCAACGTATGGATCAACAAGCGATTGCTTATAAGCAAAGAGTGATTCTTGAAGCGAAAGGTAAAGTGGCTCGTTTTGAACAGTTACTACCAGAGTACAAGCAAGCACCAGAAGTGACGCGTGAACGTATGTATTTCGATACGATGCAAGATGTCATGAGTGGTACTAACAAAGTACTTATTGATGCTAAGAATAGTGGTAACTTGATGTATTTACCATTAGACAAGTTGATGCAGAATAGCCAAGCGCACAAGTCTGCCAGCACTAATACTAAACCGGCAAAGCCTGTTATGTCAGTTAATAGTACAACTCACACTAACAGCAGCATTCCTCTCGATGGTCGCCCATCTAGAGGTGAACGTTCGTTGGGGAGGAACTAAGTGATGGGTAGATTTACAGCGATAATCGTAGCGGTGCTTATTGCGATTTCATTGTCTTCACTTTTGGTTGTGAATGAAGGTGAACGTGCCATCGTTTCTCGATTCGGAAAGGTACTTAAAGACGATGGCGTGACGCGTGTCTATAGCCCTGGTCTACACTTGAAGATCCCTATGCTTGATAAAATTAAGTTTATGGATGCTCGAGTACAAACTTTAGATGGCGCAGCGGACCGCTTCGTGACATCTGAGAAAAAAGACTTGATGGTCGATTCATACGTGAAGTGGCGTATTAAAGATTTCGAACGTTATTACCTTTCTACCAATGGTGGTATTAAGGCGAATGCCGAAACCTTACTACAGCGTAAGATCAACAACGACCTTCGTACCGAGTTTGGCCGTCGCACAATTAAAGAAATTGTTTCCGGTAGCCGTGATGAGCTGCAATCTGATGCACTTAAAAACGCAGCAGAGAGCGCTGAAGACTTAGGTGTTGAAGTTGTCGATGTGCGAGTTAAGCAGATTAACTTACCTGCAAACGTCAGTACCAGTATTTATCAACGTATGCGTGCAGAGCGTCAAGCCGTTGCTAAAGAGCATCGTGCACAGGGTCAAGAGCAAGCGGAAATTATCCGTGCTAAGACAGACGCGAGTGTGACCATTCAAACTGCAGAAGCAGAGCGTAAAGCACTGACTACACGCGGTGAAGGTGACGCAGAGGCGGCAAAGATTTACGCCGATGCATACACTAAAGATCCTGAGTTCTTCAGCTTTATGCGTAGTTTAGATGCATATAAAGCGAGTTTCTCTGGTGATAAAGACGTTATGGTGCTTGAGCCAGACAGTGAATTCTTTAGATATATGAAGAGTTCTTCAGGAAAGTAGTCGTTCCTAAAAGTTAATAAAGAGGCCTAACAGTGAGTTAGGCCTTTTTTTATGCCTTTTACTCACTATTTATACGCGGTCGCTAATTCCTACCTATTCCGTCAAGTATCGTGTTATAGCCTACGAAAAGTAAATTCACGCAAGCTAAGTCACTAATTTAGAAGAATATGAATGAAACTATTTAGGATGTTCTGCTAATGAAAATGGCCGTTTTTGTTGGTTCTGATGCGTACTTTTTATGCAGAAGTAGCATTAAAACCAACATAGTTAACTAAGTTGAGTGTTTTAACTATGATCTGCTTCAAGTTTTTGGCTATAATGGGCTGCGTCTCAAATTCGGGTTTAAATTTCGGTTTAAATCAGCTTTGAAAAAGATAGATAAAACAAAAATTCCAACACTCTCTGGAGACAAGTGGATGAGCAATGCGCCAGTCGATACCGGACGTCGCAGATTCCTGACCGCAGCCACCGCCGTAGTTGGTGGTGCAGGTGCCGCTGCTGTAGCGGTTCCGTTTATAAAGTCATGGAATCCGAGTGCCAAAGCTAAAGCAGCAGGTGCGCCGGTAGAAGTAAATATTAGTAAAGTAGAGCCAGGTCAACTTATTCGAGTTGAATGGCGTGGTAAGCCTGTATGGGTTGTTCGTCGTACGCAGGAGATCATTGATGGTCTACCAGCAATCGATGCTCAACTTCGCGATCCAGACTCTATTGAGCCTCAGCAGCCTGCATATGCACAGAATCCTGAGCGTTCAATTAAGGCTGAGTTCTTCATAGCCGTAGGCCTATGTACTCATCTAGGTTGCTCTCCAACTTACCTACCAGA
The DNA here is from genome assembly GCF_019654915.1 of Shewanella sp. MBTL60-007. Lineage (GTDB taxonomy): Bacteria > Pseudomonadota > Gammaproteobacteria > Enterobacterales > Shewanellaceae > Shewanella. Next base: position 35,745 of record NZ_BPET01000058.1, read on the forward strand.
TACATTTGGTGAGCAGGTCGAAGGAGTCGCATCAGGCTTCTTCTGTCCTTGTCACGGTTCTAAGTTTGATATGGCTGGTCGCGTATTCCAAGGTGTACCAGCACCATTGAACCTAGTTATCCCTCCACATCAATATATTGATGATAACACCGTGCTTATTGGTGTTGATAAAGGAGTTGCGTAATGGTTAAGAATATTGTCAGTTGGATTGACGAACGCATTCCTATGACCGCTACGTACAATCGTCACGTGGGTCAGTATGCGACACCAACCAATTTTAACTTCTGGTACTTCTTTGGCTCGTTAGCCATGTTAGTACTGGTAAACCAGTTGCTTACAGGTATCTGGTTAACAATGAACTACGTGCCAACAGCAGAAGGCGCGTTTGCTTCTATTGAATACATCATGCGTGATGTAGAGTACGGTTGGTTACTGCGGTATATGCACTCCACCGGAGCCTCAGCTTTCTTTGTGGTGATCTATCTTCATATGTTCCGTGGTCTAATCTACGGTTCGTACCAGAAGCCTAGAGAGCTATTATGGCTATTTGGTATGCTCATCTTCCTTGTGCTGATGGCTGAAGCATTTATGGGTTACTTGCTACCTTGGGGGCAGATGTCTTACTGGGGCGCGCAGGTAATTATCTCACTATTCGGCGCAATCCCTGTTATCGGTGATGACCTAACACTGTGGATCCGTGGTGACTTCGTGGTGTCGGGAGCAACTCTAAACCGCTTCTTCGCATTACACGTTATTGCACTGCCGCTTGTACTTGTGGTTTTAGTATTTTTACACTTAATCGCACTGCATGAAGTGGGCTCTAACAACCCAGATGGCATCGAAATTAAGAAGAATAAAGATGAGAATGGCTGGCCAAAAGATGGCATTCCATTCCACCCGTACTACACAGTGAAAGATATCATGGGCGTTGCTGGCTTCTTGATTGTCTTCTGTTATGTATTGTTCTTTATGCCTGAAGGTGGTGGTTACTTCCTTGAAAAGCCAAACTTTGAAGCGGCTAACCCAATGAAGACACCAGAGCATATCGCGCCAGTTTGGTACTTCACACCTTTCTATGCAATTTTACGTGCTATCCCAGATAAGTTAATGGGAGTTATCGGCATGGGCTTAGCTATCGCAGTACTGTTTGTATTGCCATGGTTAGACCGTTGTAAGGTTAAGTCAATCCGTTACCGCAGCATGATCCATAAGGTGAATATCAGTCAGTTTGCTATCTCGTTCCTAGTACTAGGTTACTTAGGTGCGGTACCAGCAACGCCTGCACTGACGATTGTTGCTCGTATCTTCACTCTAACTTACTTTGGTTTCTTCTTATTCCTATGGATTTACAGTAAGAATGAAAAGACTAAGCCGGTACCAGAGAGGTTGACACACTAATGAAAAAATTACTGATTGCATTAGTTGCATTGGTGCCAACTCTGGCTATCGCAGCCGGGGGCGGAGCACCTCTAGAAAAGGCAAATATTAACCTGAATGACCAAGAGTCTCTACAGCGTGGCTTGGATCTATTCCAAAATAACTGTGCAGGCTGTCATAGTACTCAGTATCAACGTTATGAGCGCGTTGCAACAGACTTAGGCATTCCGCTTGACGAGATGCGTGCTAAGTACGTACCTGAAGGTACCAAGATTGGTGAGTTGATGGAAAATGCTATTCCAGATGCAGATGCTGCAAAATGGTTTGGCGCATCGCCTCCTGACTTGACACTTGTTGCCCGTGTACGTGGTGAAGATTGGATCTATTCATACCTTCATGGTTTTTATAAAGATGAAAGCCGTCCATTTGGTGTGAACAATACGATTTTCCCTTCGGTAGGTATGCCGCATGTGCTTGAAGGTCTTCAAGGTCTTCCGGTAAAACAAGAAGATGGAACGCTAGTAGCAACTGGCGGAACGCTATCTGCAGAAGAGTATGATCAAGTGGTTCGAGATATCACGGGGTTCTTGGTTTACTCTGGCGATCCTATCAAGCTTGAGCGTGAACGCTTAGGTTGGTGGGTGATGGGCTTCCTATTTATTTTCTTTATTGTGGCCTACCTCTTAAAGAAAGAGTACTGGAAAGATGTACACTAACCCCAAATAAAGGTTAGAATGTATTATCCGCAAATTGTAAACGGGGAGCCTTGCTCCTCGTTTGTGTTTGCATTTTTTGCTTTTGATTTGTGAATCCCGGAGGGTATCAATGGCTGTTGCTGCCAACAAACGCTCAATCATGACCCTGTATTCAGGTGCAGACGACCTTTATAGCCATCAAGTACGTATCGTGCTTGCTGAAAAAGGTGTAACGGTTGATGTACTGCAGGTTGATCCAAATGAGATCCCTGAAGACTTGATCGAGCTTAACCCGTACAACACAGTGCCAACTTTGGTAGACAGAGAGCTAGTACTTTATAACTCTCGCATCATTATGGAATATTTAGATGAGCGTTTCCCTCATCCTCCACTAATGCCTGTTTATCCGGTTTCACGTGGTCAAACTCGTCTTTGGATGCACCGCATCGAAGAAGACTGGTATGCACTTGTAGAGCGTATCAGAAAAGGCGACCGTGCCGATGCTGCTCGTAAAGAGCTTCAAGAAGGCCTAACTGCGATTGCCCCTATTTTCGGTGAAGTGCCTTACTTCATGAGCGAAGAGTTTGGTCTAGCTGATTGCTATCTTGGCCCACTATTGTGGCGTCTACCTGTACTAGGCATTGAGCTTGATAGCCGTACAGCTAAAGATATCAAAGCTTACATGACACGTTTATTCGATCGTGAATCATTCAAAGCTTCTTTGACTGAGACTGAGCGCGAAATGCGCATGGGTATCTAATGAAAGAGCTAACCCCAAATCGTCCATACTTGCTGCGGGCTTATTACGACTGGTTGATGGATAACCAGTTAACGCCTCACGTTGTTGTCGATGCTTATGTGCCTGGCACACAAGTACCACAGCAATATGTTAAAGACGGCCAGATTGTGCTTAATATTACCGAAAGTGCTGTGGGTGGCCTGCAGATCACTAATGAGTTTATTGAGTTCAGTGCGCGTTTTGGCGGTGTTCCTCAGCAGGTACTATTGCCTATGGCTTCGATTGTTGCTATCTACGCCAGAGAAAATGGTGCGGGTACGGTCTTCGAAATGGAAGAAGCGTATCAATTAGATTGTGATGCTGAAGAAGAGTCTGGGCTTTCGGTGGTACTGAAAGAGCCTGTTGCTGAAACTAGCGAACCAGAGGCCGAGAAAGTTGAGGCTAAAGAGCCAAAACGACGCGGTCACTTAACCTTGGTTAAATAAGCTGTAAAGTCTGTTTCAACGTAATGAAAGCCAGTCTCTAGACTGGCTTTTTTGTGGCTAATTTTTATTTAGTGTCTTGTCCTGGAATGTGTTTACACATTTAGGACTTTATTATGACCACACCAATACCAGCCCGCGTTAAGCGAACACAGCGAGATTATTCGTTAGGCTTTAAATTACAAGTTGTAGCTGCCGTAGA
>NZ_BPET01000059.1 GCF_019654915.1 Shewanella sp. MBTL60-007
GGAGGGTTAGCCCTTAAAAGTCATGGCGTATAAACCGCCGCGCAAAACATCTGTGTTTAACCAAAAGCTCTGCGAATAAATAGTGTTACTAAAAAACATAATTAATACTCCTAACAAAGTTGAATTCCAAATACTCTACTTTCGTAAAAGCCGTTCGCTGGCTTGTAGAGTCAACTTGTCGCTCGATTCCTTGGAGAATTATCCTTCCTGGATAGACTAAGTGTCGCTAAGCACCATTGCTTACCCGACGAAAGCTATTATAGATAAATGTAGCTTTATTACAAGCTTTTTATTTAAAAAAGCTTAAAAAGCCCTCTTTCCGTAATTTTATTACAGCAATTACTGAAGAAAGCTGCTTCTGGAGTCCTATTGTCGACCAGAAACATCATATTTGTGTGCAATGAAAGTAAGAAAGCCGGCGAAAGATGCCGGCTTTTAAAAACGACTGGATGACCTAATTGCTACGACAGGTCATATAAGTAAATAAGCCCACTAAGGGTGTTGCTGTAGGCGTACCATATTGAGGGTGCCCCTCGGTTGCGCTACCTGCAATATCTAAGTGTGTATAAGCAATCGGCTTATCAGCATTTAAGCCATGGCCACTAAGACCCGACGCTTCAATCAAGAATGCAGCCGGATACTGATGACCGCGTGCCGTCACTGATGAGGGGGCATTATTTGACGACAACATATCTGCAGCCGCTGAAGGATCGACTATTTTACTAAAGTCATCACGACGCAATTGCGTCACTTCAATCGGCTCCCCCCAAATCAATGCTTGCTCTTGCATGCTTGATGCGACGTTTGCCTGCTTGGCAACACTGTTTTCAACCGCTGCAGTGTATCCGCCAAAGCATCGCACCACATGACCCGTTAATGTCGCCACAGAGAACATCTGTGGGTTAACAGCATGAACAGCCTTTAAACGCAAATGCGATAGCAGATCGGCTAGCACCAAACGTCCCTCAGCGTCAGTATTACCAATACGGACACGTTTACCCGCATGGCAGGTGATGATCTCATCGGTGACAAACGCTTCACTACCGATACTGTTGCGCACTAAACCAAGCTCAGCCACAACACGGATCCCTTTAGGTTTTAGCATACTAATGGTTTTCATCAGGCCGGCAACCGCGGCGGCGCCACCTTTATCTCGGCTCATACCCGCCATACCACCAGCAATTTTCAGATCCGCACCACCCGTGTCGTAAACAACGCCCTTGCCGGCAAACAAGTAGGTGCGCTCAATCTCCCCTTCGCCGACATACTCAAGCTTTACCACTCTAGGTTGATGTCTTAATACGCCAAAAGAGGAGCGACCGACTGCACTTAATAGTGGGTAGTCTCGCTCTAAAATGTCTCTGTCTTCGATCACACTCATTGATAAGCAGGAGTTTGTTAGTGCTTCCACGCAGTAATCGGCAAAAGCTGGCGCAGACATACGCTCAGGCTCAGTACCGCATAAGTCGCGAGCAAGGTTACGCCCAGATTCTATTGCGGTTAATGTCGTGGCACAGGTTGCAGACTCTTTAGTATCAGCCAATAGTCCTATCGCCTCTAAAGGTTCATCGCCACCACCAGCTTCTCTTAGCTCCAGTGCTTGCCAAAGTTCCTGTCCACAAGCGAGTGCGGCAACCTCTGGCGCATGTTGATAACGATGCTCTGTCAGCCTATTCACTAACAGTAAAGGCCGCTTCGCTCCCGCCTCTTTCGCTAGCTTGATGCCCTCTCTCGCCGCATCGGCAAACACCCGCACATCTTGGTAGTCATCATGCGCTTTTTTAACTGGCGCGATGATCAAACGTCCCCCAGCGAGCCCTGGAGCAAACAGTAAAGTCACTGATTGACCTACGCGTTTATCAACTTTTTGACCATGACTAGCCAGCAGTGAAACTTCATCGAGCTTTATTGAGCCGAGATCTGGCGTAACCACCACCAGCGCATCCCAACCACTGCCTTCGAAAATGGCATCTTGTTCGATCACATCAACAAATATTACCGACCCCATAACCTTATCCTTCTTACTCTTTTATTTTTTGTTCTAACATTATTCCCCTATTGTGCTGAGAATACCAACGACTTTACCGCCGATGAAAACTATTGTGGAAACTTAGCCTGACAAGCTTAAATAAAAGCAACGGCAAACGACTCTGCTGCGCATTAAGACTATGCTAGACTGTCAGCAATTTCTGCCTCACTGGCAGCTGCGCGCTATAGATATTACTCGAATAGGGGATTTTTAAGTGACCACTCTTAGTCAGTTACAACCACAAGCACTTTGGCAATGGTTCGAACAGATCTGTGCCATTCCGCATCCATCTAAACACGAGCAAGCATTGAGTGCTCATATTCAAGCTTGGGCTAAAGACAAACAACTTAGTGTCATTGAAGACAAAGTCGGTAACCTTATCATTAAGAAGCCAGCGACTGCGGGCATGGAAAACCGTAAGACTGTCGTGCTGCAAGCGCATATCGACATGGTGCCGCAGAAAAACGCAGATAAAGTACATGACTTTGAGAAAGATCCAATCGAAGCCTATGTCGATGGCGACTGGGTAAAAGCCAGAGGTACGACTCTAGGTGCCGATAACGGTATTGGTATGGCTTCTGCCCTAGCGATACTCGGCGCGGATGATATCCCTCATGGCCCACTAGAAGTGCTACTAACGATTGACGAAGAAGCGGGCATGACTGGTGCATTCGGATTAGAAGCTGGCATGCTAGATGCCGAGATCTTAATTAATACCGACTCTGAACAGGAAGGCGAGATCTACATGGGCTGTGCTGGCGGCGTCGATGCGCAGTTAAGCCTACCTATGGTTTGGCAATCACCAGAGCCGACTAATGCCAGCTATAAACTGTCTATATCTGGTCTTAAGGGTGGCCACTCTGGCGTAAACATTCACCTCGGCCGTGGTAACGCTAACAAGCTTTTGGCTCGTTTCCTATTTGCCAACGCCGATGAACTTGCTATTGAACTAACGCAATTTACTGGCGGCTCACTGCGTAATGCGATTCCACGGGAAGCTGAAGTTAGTTTTATGCTACCAGCAGAGAATCTCCCTTTATTACAACAACGAGCAGAACAGTTCCAAACATTAGTCCGTGAAGAGTTAGCAATTGCCGACCCAGAGCCTGTGCTCACGCTGGAAGAGATCCCCGCGCAAAAGCAAGTGATGAGTGAAGAGTCACAACAGATCTTAATTGATCTGCTTAATGCTTGCCCTAACGGCGTTATTCGCATGAGCGACGAAGTGGAAGGCGTAACAGAAACCTCCCTTAACGTGGGTGTTATCAGTACCGATGAGAACAGCGTACAAATTCTTTGCCTGATCCGCTCACTTATCGACTCAGGTCGTGAAGAGGTTGAAGGTGTATTAAGCTCGCTGGCAAATCTTGCAGGTGCAAACGTTGAGTTCAGTGGTGCCTACCCTGGCTGGAAGCCCGATAACAGCTCTCCAGTAATGGCAAGCGTGCGTGAAACCTACGAAGCGATTTACAACAAAGAGCCAACTATCATGGTGATCCATGCAGGCCTTGAATGTGGATTATTTAAGAAGCCTTATCCAGAGATGGATATGGTATCTATCGGCCCAACAATTCGTTATCCTCACAGCCCAGATGAAAAGGTTAACATCACTACCGTTGGCCAATATTGGAAGCTGTTGTTGGCCGTGCTAGAACGTACGCCCGTTAAAGGTTAATGCTACCTTAACATCGAAGTAAAACCTAAAAGGCCACTTAGCAATAAGTGGCCTCTTTTATATCTAACAAACTATTTTTAACTATACGCCTAAAAGCCTAAGTCCATCTGCGAGCTATCCACATTGCTATCTTCTGTTGTAGTACTGTTCGATGCCAGCCCCACTGAAACGCCAAGTAAGCGAATTCCCCGCTCATGCTGCCTCTCCATCGCTTGCTCGAGTAACTGGTAAAACAGCTTTACCGAAATCTCGTCGCTACGGTGCTCTATGGTTGTCTGTTTAAAATCCTCAAACTTTATTTTGACCACTTGCTTATGAATCGTTCTATCTTTCGCGCTGCGACTCACGCGTGCCCCCAACTCCTGAATAAGTTGTGGCATCACGGCACGACACTGCTCTAACGTGTGAATATCTTTTGCCAAGGTGGTTTCCACCCCAACCGACTTCCTCTCCCTATTGGGAGAAATACTTCGCCTGTCGATACCTTTGGCCCTTTCAATCAACACACTGCCAAACTTACCAAAACGCTCAATCAACTTAGGCTCAGGGTAAGCCTGAATATCACTGCAAGTATGCAGACCAAGCTCTGCAAGCTTTTTAGCGGTAACCTTGCCCACGCCTGGTATTTTTATCAAGGGCAGAGTTTTAACAAACTCATCAATCATGTCCGGTCGAATCACATACTGTCCATTGGGTTTATTAAGATCGGAAGCTATCTTCGCCAAAAACTTCACTGGTGCGATACCGGCCGAGGCAGTGAGACCCGTCTCGGCTAGAATATCAGCTCGAATAGCCTCGGCGATTAAAGTTGCAGAGCCTTTGCAATGAGGGCTGTCGGTCACATCAAGGTAGGCTTCATCTAGCGATAGTGGCTCGATTAAGTCGGTGTAACGCTCAAATACCGCTCTTATCTGGCTGGATACTTCTTTATAGACCTGCATACGCCCAGGAACCAAAATCAAGTCGGGGCACAACTTTAATGCATAACCTGATGCCATCGCCGAGCGTACACCAAACTGGCGCGCCTCGTAGTTACAGGTACTGATCACCCCCCGGCGATCACTGCGTCCACCTACGGCAATCGGTTTGCCTCTTAATTCGGGAAAATCACGCATTTCCACTGCAGCGTAGAAGCAATCCATATCTACATGAATAATTTTTTGCAAGCCAATATCCTCCGAAAAGAATATTACTGTATATAAAAACAGTATTCAATGTAAAGCACACAGATCTAAATGCGAATCCTCAACGCGCGTTTACACTATGATCGCTACCTTGGTGTTACATTTTAGGCTTAGGATAAAATAGCTGAGTTAACATCGTTAGCTCGTCTGCAGATAAGATGGAACTAAGCTTTACGAAGCTAGGTATTGTTTGATTTAAACCTAGCTGTAGCTGTTCATCATTGGCTTGTGCTTCTAGGCGCTCGATATACTCTACGAGGTAATCAACCTGAAATTGGTTATTGGCATCAAGATGAGTTTCTTCTGCATTAACAACTAACATCGCTTACTCCCCCAACAGCCTAATATAATGTACTCATACTGAATGCCTCGATCTCTTGGCGATGCGAACGCGGTGAAATCAATGTTGTTGGCATTATCAGGCTATAGATTAAAGCAAGGCAGCTGAATACTAGCTGTATAAGCAATATATAAAATGGTCGTTTATTGGCAGACAATTAATAACAATTGGCGGTTTTATTGAGGCAAAAAAAAAGGCGCTATTAACGCCTTTTCTAGAACAAGTCTTACTCTACATTTTACTCTGTAGATAATTTTGCAAACCCACCTTGTCAATCAAGCCAAGCTGCTTCTCAAGCCAATACATGTGATCAGACTCGGTTTCCTCAAGCAGGACCTCTAAGATCTCTCGAGTTTCATAGTCACTCTTTTGCTCACAAAGCGCTATCGCACTACGTAAGTTATCCGCAACATGATACTCATAAGCTAAGTCATTTCTAAGCATCTGCTCAGTATCTTTACCAATATTAAGCGGCTCTCTGCTCGCCACATCAGGCGTGCCTTCAAGGAACAAGATACGTTGCACTAACTTCTTCGCGTGCTCTCTTTCATCATCTGACTCATGAGAGATCCGTTCATGTAGCTCATTAAGCCCCCAGTCTTCATACATCAAACCATGGACGAAGTATTGATCCATTGCAGAAAGCTCACCGGTGAGCAGTTTATTTAATGTGTCTATGACTTCTTGATTACCTTTCATAACTGGCTCCAGTTAGCTCATCTTTGACTGCAAGTAGTTTTGAATACCCGTTAGCGATATAAGCTCTAACTGAGCCTCGAGCCAATCTAAGTGCTCCTCTTCATCTTCTAACAAGTCTTCGAGAATATCCCGGCTCACATAATCGGCCTCAACCTCGCATAAAGCGATCGCCTCTCTAAGGAGAACCAGCTCTTCTTCCAACATGACTTTGTCACACTCAAGCATCTCTTGGCTGTGCTCACCAATGCGAATTTTATCTAGCTGTTGCAGATTAGGTAGCCCTTCAAGAAACAACACTCGCTCAATCAGTTTGTCGGCATGCTTCATGTCCTGAATGGACTTCTTGTAAGCCTTCTCATCTAGCTCACCTAACCCCCAATTCTTATACATGCGTGCGTGAAGAAAATACTGATTAATCGCAGTCAACTCGCTGGTCAACACTTTATTGAGCTGACTAATGACCTTAGGCTGTCCTTTCATCTGTTCATCCTTAGTGAAAATTGATCTATGTCAATATTTACAACCTAGAACAAAAAACACACAAATACAAATAAAGTTTATATTTCAAAGTGTTACTAAAGAAAACAATTATCATTAGCACTACAATTCCCAAGTATTGTTGAGCGATAGCTAATGAGTCATTTATCTTGGGAAACTAAGTAATTAGCACTAAAAAGAGTGACTGAAGCAAACAAGTTTAAAGCACACGAGGAGCACAGATATTAGCTCAAGCAGTAACGAAGACGGGATTAAGTAAAAAATGATATAAAAAAGGCCCCTAAAAGGAGCCTTAATCTACGTAGCGTTATCGAGCTAGATAATACGGTTCTGCGCTAATTTTTCACGGCGCTCTTGTTCAGCCATTCTGGCTTTACGCTTATCGCAAGGATCATCACAATCACAGGCTTTCTCGATCCCGAGTGCACCTAGGCCGCCACAACTTCCGGCAACCGCTTTCTTCTTTAGCAAATAACCGATCGACATTAAGAAAAAGAATGCTAGTAATACGACAAATGCCGCAATAAATGTGCTCATATTCGACTCCAACTACTGAGTAACGAAAGGTTTGAAGGCTTCGCTATAGAAAACCTTAAAGCCATCATCTTGCTTTTCAATTAGCATTATCGCTAGATGCTCACGTTTAGCAAGTTCTAATGATGCTTTTGTGCCCAAAACCATCATAGCTGTGGCGTAGCCATCTGCGATCATAGACTGTTCATGCAATACGGTAACCGAAGCTAGCCGGTGATTTATCGGGTACCCGGTGCGTGGGTCAATCAAGTGAGAAAAACGTTGTCCGTCTTCTTCGTAATAATTACGGTAATCACCGGATGTCGCCATTGCCATGTTCTTTGGCGAAATCACCTGCTGTACAGCAGTGCCTGAATCTGATGGCTGCTCTATTGCGATACGCCACAATGAGCCATCGGCTTTAGTGCCTCTAAGGCTAATTTCACCGCCAATCTCAACCAGATACCCGGTTGGATGATACTTATCTAATAACGCCGCGATTTTATCGACACCAAAACCTTTGGCGATAGACGAGAGATCCACATAGATGTCTGGATTCTGCTTGCTGATCCTATTGCCATCGATCTCTATCGCATCGATCCCCGTACGCTCCATTGCAGCATCGATCTGCTGTTGCGATGGGATCTGAGTCGGGCGCTTATCGGGCCCAAAGCCCCATAAGTTCACTATAGGACCTAATGTAATATCGAGCGCCCCATCGGTATTTTTGTATAGCTCAATACCTGTCTCAATGACGGTCGCGGTATCGGCCGATACTTGCATCCGTTCGCGGCGGGTCATTTGATTAAACTGAGACAACTCTGAATCAGGACGGTAAGTCGACATCTGATTGTTAACCTTTTCAAGGGCTAAATCGATCTCGGCTTGCAGTAACTGTGCATCAGGCATAGTTTCGCTGGGCACGACCTTAATATGATAAGTCGTCCCCATTGTGTTGCCAGACAATGAAATCACTTCAGCTTGTTTAGAACAACCTGAAATAAAAAAGGCTAACCCTATAAGGGCCAGCCAATTTACTAAGGTCTTAACCATTTTGACCTAAATCTCCAATAAGAGAGAGGTTAGCCACCGAAGTCATCCAATAGGATGTTTTCATCTTCGACACCAAGATCTTTAAGCATACCGATTACAGCTGCGTTCATCATTGGTGGGCCACACATGTAATACTCACAATCTTCTGGCGCTTCATGATCACGTAAGTAGTTCTCGTACAGTACGTTATGAATAAAGCCAGTGTATCCGGTCCAGTTATCTTCAGGCTGAGGATCAGACAGTGCAACATGCCATTGGAAGTTGTCATTATCTGCCGCTAGGCCATCGAAATCTTCAACATAGAACATTTCACGGCTAGAACGTGCACCATACCAGAAGCTCATCTTACGCTTAGACTTAAGACGTTTAAGTTGGTCGAAGATATGAGAACGCATTGGCGCCATACCCGCACCACCGCCGATGAACACCATTTCAGCATCGGTATCTTTAGCGAAGAATTCACCAAATGGACCAGAAATCGTCACCTTATCACCAGCCTTTAGGCTCCAGATATACGATGACATCTTACCACAAGGTAGAGAAAGATTGCGTGGTGGCGGAGTCGCAATACGTACATTCAACATGATGATCCCTTCCTCTTCAGGATAGTTCGCCATTGAATATGCACGGATTGTTTCTTCGTCAACCTTAGACTCTAGCTTGAAGAAGCCAAAGTGCTCCCAGTCACCACGGTATTCTGCTGGTACGTCAAAGTCAGCATACTTAACATGATGAGCCGGTGCTTCAATCTGAATATAGCCACCTGCACGGAAAGGCACAGACTCGCCGTCAGGGATCCCAAGCTTAAGCTCTTTAATGAAAGTAGCTTTGTTATCGTTAGAGATAACTTCACACTCCCACTTCTTGATGCCAAAGATCTCTTCTTCTAGCTCGATTTCCATGTCAGATTTAACGTTTACCTGACAAGATAAACGACAGCCGCCGCGGGCTTCACCCTTAGTGATATGGTCTAGCTCAGTTGGCAGAATATCACCACCACCTGACTTTACGATAACCTTACACTGGCCACATGAGCCACCGCCACCACAAGCTGACGATACGAAAATACCGTTATCAGCAAGTGCACCCAACAGCTTGCCACCTGCTGCAGTTTTAATTGCTTTATCTGCATCTTCATTGATGCCAATCGTAATATCACCACTTGGTACTAACTTAGATTTGGCAAACAAGATGACCAAAACCAAAATCAATACAATCGCGGTAAACATACTCACACCGAGATATACATCGATTGGTGTAGATTCAAGAATACCCATTAACTTATCCTTAAAGGTTCAAATTAAGACGTCGTTATGGTGCCTCTATTACAGAGACACACCAGAGAACGACATGAAACCTAGAGCCATCAAACCAGCGGTAACAAAGGTAATACCTAAGCCGCGCAGCCCATCAGGAACATCAGCATATTTTAACTTTTCACGAATACCAGCCAGTAGCACAAGTGCTAATGCCCAACCGATACCAGAACCTATGCCAAACACCAAGCTTTCACCTAGGTTGTAGTCACGCTCAACCATGAAAGATACCGCACCAAAAATTGCACAGTTTACAGTGATTAGCGGTAAGAAAATCCCCAACGCATTGTATAGCGGTGGGAAGTACTTATCTAATGTCATCTCAAGGATCTGAACCAAAGCTGCAATCACACCGATAAAGGTAATGAACTTCAAGAAGCTCAAGTCAGCATCTGGCACCCCAGCCCAAGCTAGTGCGCCTGGAGCGAGTAAACCTTGATAAATAATTTGGTTAACAGGAACTGAGATAGCCAGTACCACGATAACTGCTACACCTAGACCCATGGCGGTGGTGACTTTCTTAGAAACAGCTAGGAAAGTACACATACCAAGGAAAAAGGATAACGCCATGTTTTCAATGAAAACAGAACGAATCAATAGACTAATATAATGTTCCATTATGCTTATCCTTTTGCTTCTACTTGCTCTGGCTTAATAGTACGAATAATCCAGATCAGTGCACCAATCAGGAAGAACGCACTAGGAGGCAGAAGTAATAGGCCGTTAGGCTGATACCAGCCGCCGTCTGAAATCTTACTTAAGATTTCTACGCCGAATAATGAACCATTACCAAATAACTCACGTACGAAGCCAACTGACAGCAAGATCGCACCGTAGCCTAGACCATTACCGATACCATCCATGAAACTCATCATAGGAGGCGTCTTCATCGCATAGGCTTCTGCACGGCCCATAACGATACAGTTAGTAATAATCAAACCAACGAATACCGATAGCTGCTTAGCAACGTCGTAAGCGTAAGCCTGTAGTACTTGGTCAACCACGATTACCAAAGATGCAATAATGGTCATCTGGACGATAATACGAACGCTGCTTGGAATGTGATTACGAATCAAAGAGATAAATAGATTCGATAACGCACATACTGCTGTGAGTGCGATTGTCATTACCAAAGCCGTTTCCATTTTACTGGTTACAGCCAAAGCACTACATACACCCAAGATTTGCAGAGCAATCGGGTTATTGCTGAGGATAGGTCCGGTTAGAACCTGTTTAAGTTCTTTAGCATCAGCCATTAGCTAAGCCCTCCATTGCGAGCCTTCTCGATAAAGCGCGCAAAACCTTCTTCACCTAACCAAAATTCAAGTGAGTTCTGAACACCGTTACCCGTTAGCGTTGCACCTGACAGCGCATCAACACCGTATGGTGATGCTGCAACAGCAGGGTTCTTAGTGACGCTAATTGCAAGTTCACCCTTGTCATTGTAAAGCTTCTTACCCGTCCACTTTGCAATCCACTGAGGATTTTGAACTTCGCCACCTAGACCTGGAGTTTCACCAGAACCGGTAAAGCTGTAGTAAACCAAGCTACGAATGGTGTTTAAATCCGGTTCAACGGCTAAGAAAGCGTACATAGTTGACCATAGGCCATAACCTTTAACTGGAATAATCACAGTCTGTAGTTTTTGGTTATCGTCATGAACTAGGTAAACAACCGCTTCATTAGCAACACGCTTAACCGATGCAATATCGTTTTTAGGCACAAAAGACGTTGCAGGTGTACGCGCCGCTTTATCAGCATCGAATGCGTTTGCATCACCTTCAACAAAGTCACCCGTTTTAAGGTCGACTAATCTTGCTTCTACATACTTGTCGTATGTCGAAAGCACTTGCGATTTGTCAATCTTGCCTTCTCGAGGGTTGATTAAACCAGCCGCTTCAAGAATGTACTTTTGCTTATCGAGTAGCTTGTTTTCCTGCTGAGTCGGCTTCAGCAATACTGCCGCAGTCGAAACGAACATAGAGCAGATGAAACACAAGCCAACAACAACAAACAGTGTTCTACCGAAAGAATCTTTATTACTAGCCACGAGCAATCCTCCGCTTAATATTCGACTGAACCACGAAATGGTCAAATAATGGAGCAAATAGATTCGCGAACAAGATAGCCAACATCATACCTTCAGGGAAGGCTGGGTTGATAACGCGAATGAATATCGCCATAGCACCGATAAGAATACCGTAAGCCCACTTTGCATTATTAGTGAAAGACGCCGAAACAGGGTCTGTCGCCATAAACATCATACCGAAAGCGAAGCCACCTAATACAAGGTGCCAGTACCAAGGCATTGCAAACATTGGGTTAGTATCGCTACCGATAAAGTTAAGTAGGTAAGAAACGGCAATCATGCCGACCATCACACCACCGACGATGCGCCATGAAGCGATACGGGTATAGATGATAACTGCACCACCAATCAAGATGGCTAGAGTCGATACTTCACCAACAGATCCTGGGATGAAGCCGAAGAAGGCGTCCCACCAGTCTGCCGTTAGACCATATTCCAATGTGCCTTGCGCCGCTTGGCTCAGTGCCGTTGCACCAGAGAAGCCGTCAGCAACAACCCAAGTAGTGTCACCAGACATGTTTAGCGGATAAGCAAAGAATAGGAATGCTCGGCCAGCCAATGCAGGGTTAAGGAAGTTACGCCCTGTACCACCGAAGATCTCTTTCGCAACGACCACACCAAAGGTGATACCTAGTGCAACCATCCATAGTGGAATTGTTGCTGGCAGCGTCAAAGCAAAAAGAATCGAGGTTACGAAGAAACCTTCGTTAACTTCATGACCACGGACAGAGGCAAATAAGACTTCCCATATGCCACCCACGGCAAATGTCACTGCGTAGATGGGCAGGAACCAACAGGCACCGTACCACATCAATGCGGCAATACCAGAGCTTGCTGTCAATTCCGTACCAAACATTCCAAACAAGGCGACTTGCCATGTATCTGGAGTTGGAAAACCTGCAGCAAGTGCTTCTTGCGCCTGAAGGCCAACGTTATACATACCTACAAACATCGCAGGGAATGCACAAGCCCAGACCATAATCATCATACGTTTTAGATCTAAGTTATCACGAACGTGGGTACGTCCCTTGTTCACTAGACCTGGCGTGTAAAAGACAGTGTATGCAGCTTCAAAAAGCGCATAAAACTTCTCGTATTTTCCGCCTTTTTCAAATTGCGGTTCAATATTCTCGAAAAACTGTTTTAAGCCCATTAGCCTTCCCTCACTATCGTATCTAAGCAGTCACGTAGATATGATGCATAGTCATATTTACCAGGACATACGAAAGTACACAGTGCTAAATCCTCTTCATCTAACTCCAGTGCACCTAAAGTCGCAGCGCCATCATAGTCGCCAGAAACTAGGTCACGAAGTAGCATGGTAGGAAGAATATCTAGCGGCATAACACGCTCATAGTTACCGATTGGTACCATGGCGCGATCTGAACCACCTGTGCTCGTCGTCATGTTAAACATGCGAGAAGGTGAAAGGTGACCTAAGAATGCACGAGTGATAGAGAACTTTTTAACACCAGGCATGGCCCAGCCAAATAGTTCTTTTTCAGTGCCCTCTTCCAACAAGCTCACCTGATTATGGTAACGACCAAGATAAGCATGTGGGCCCGTTGCGTTGCGGCCATTTAAAACCGAACCTGAAATACAACGAACATTGCCCTGTGCCACTTCGCCGTCAGTCAACTGCGCCATAGAAGCACCCACTTGGGTACGAACTAGACGAGGCTTAAGCGCTTTAGGGCCACCGATAGCCACTACACGTTGCGTATTTAGCTCACCAGTCACAAATAGCTGACCGATAGCAATGACGTCTTGATAGTTGATGTGCCACACTGTTCTGTTAGCAGAAGCAGGCAATAGGTGGTGAATATGTGTGCCGGGCAATCCTGCAGGATGCACTCCAGCAAACTCTTCAACTTGAGCATTGGCAGCAGGAATGTCTGCACCAGGAGCCTTACAAAGGTAAACTTTACCTTCAGTTAGCTTAGAAAGAAGCTTTAAGCCATTTTCAAAATCTGCTTTATGCTCTGCAATCACGATAGCAGGATCGGCTGCTAGTGGTTGCGTATCAATCGCAGTTACAAAAATACCAGCGGCGACAGAGTCGACAGCGGGTACTCGACTAAAAGGGCGTGTTCGCAAGGCAGTCCACAAGCCTGATTGAATCAGGTTGTCACGCACTTGCTGCGAATCAACCGCATCGATTGCAGTGGCGTCATATTTAGCGAAAGAGATAGATTCATCCCCTTCTACATCAATAACAACAGACTGCAGAACACGTTGAGCGCCCCGGTTAACTTCGGAAATTATGCCACTGGCTAAAGCAGTATATATTACGCCAGGATTCTTTTTATCTTCAAAGATAACCTGACCTTTCTTAACTTTGTCTCCCACCTTAATTTTCATGGTAGGACGTAAGCCAATATACTCTTCACCCAAAGTAGCTACGTGTTTGATGGCCGGGCCATCATGGATAACTTGCTCTGGCCCGCCTGTTATAGGCAGGTCCAATCCTTTCTTTATTGTAATCATATCCACAAGCACTACGTTATGAAGGAAAGACAATGCGCCGCGTTCCTGCTAAACACACAAGTTTAAAACAAACTATTAACGTGTTGAGCTAGCGCAGATTTATCACGGAAATGCGACAGCAATCACGCTAGTCGCGCGCATTTTACCGCAAATATCACAAGGTAGCCATGAAAAATGTGTCTGTTTTGAAAGCTTGCGTACGTTTTGGTTACAAACTAGCAAGGTATAGGAAGAGATTAAGACTTTACGAATGTAGCTGCAGGCCACATTCTCCATACAATTAAAAGGGTTAACTAACTTCGCTCTCATCATAACAGCAAAAAGATTACATCAAATAATAAAAAATTCCATTTTTTCTAACTGCACATTATTTGAGCTAACGAATTCTCTATCACAAACATTTTCATCTGTTAAAAAAGCTATTTAGCTGCCAAATTAAGCACCAACAGTTTATTAACAACCCAGGCAGCTACAGCCGTTCCCCAGCAACTCAGAACACCAAAAACAAGCATCTCATTGAGATTATCACTAAAAGTTGTGAAAATAATTGCCTAACATAATAGAAAACGGCCGTAGCCGCTTTCTATTCAGCGAACATTGCCAATATGCGCATTTATAGACCGTCTAAGATCTCAGCACTTAACGCTAAGTCGTCGTTACGGTTTACATTGACTCCAGCTGAAATGATGTTTCGGGCTATCTCTTTTGCTTGTTCAAGCGAGTGCATCTCATAGGTGCCACACTGATACTCATTGAGTTCAGGAATATCTGATTGCAAAGCGACCTTAAGTACGTCCTGCATCGCAGCAAGCCAAGCATCGGCAACAACAGACTCACTAGGCGTACCAATAAGGCTCATATAGAAGCCTGTACGACATCCCATGGGGGAAATATCGATGATCTCAACACTGTCTCCATTGAGGTGATCACGCATAAAACCAGCAAACAGATGCTCTAAAGTGTGAATACCTCGCTCACTTAAGATCTCTTTGTTAGGCGCACAAAAACGCAGATCAAATACCGTTATCGTATCGCCTTTTGGCGTCATCATGGTTTTAGCCACACGAACCGCAGGTGCATTCATTCGAGTATGGTCAACGGTAAAACTATCTAATAACGGCATATTCATTCTCCAAATTCGCTCTAACTTGCTGATGAGCATAGGTTAAGCTACTGCCTAAATCGACTGTAAGCATCTTCTGAGATTAAGTGATACTTACGTACCCCCGCTTCGTAGTCAATATAAGCATCATAAACTTTTTTCATAGTTGCATCCTGCATGGACTGCTCTGCTATTACTTGCTTAGATAACACAGCGAGCTGAGCCATCACTTCATCGGGAAATTGCTTGATAACCACACCGTGTTCATTGACTAAAGATTCCAGAGCAGCAATATGACGGGTGGTGTACTCATCTAACATATCTTGGTTGATCGCTTTCGCTGCCACTTTCACTATCGCTTGCAGATCCGCCGGCAAAGCGTCAAAAGCTTCTTGATTAACAAGAAACTCTAAGGTCGTTCCAGGCTCATGCCAGCCAGGGTAATAGTAAAACTTAGCTGCCTTATGTAAGCCAAAGGCTAAATCGTTAAAGGGACCCACCCACTCTGTCGCGTCAATTGCTCCGGTTTGTAGCGCCGTATAAAGTTCACGCCCAGGCAAAGTGACTGGCACGCCACCGGCTTTTTTAAGCACTTCTCCACCGAGCCCAGGTAGACGCATCTTCAGGCCTTGCAGATCTGCCATGGAGTTGATCTCTTTATTAAACCAACCGCCCATTTGCACGCCTGTGTTGCCACCAGCAAGTGGCATGATCCCAAAGGGCTGATACACTTCCTGCCACAACTCCATGCCACCACCGTAGGTCAGCCAGCCATTCATCTCCTGAGCATTTAGCCCAAATGGAATCGAAGTAAAAAATTGCGCTGCAGGTACCTTACCTTTCCAGTAATAAGCCGCACTATGGCCCATCTGCACCGTGCCTTGGCTGACTGCATCGAATACTTCAAATGCGGGCATGAGCTCTCCTGCACCGTAGACTTTTACTACAAGTCGGCCATTTGACATCTGGGTGACCAACTGGGCAAAACGCTCGGGAGCCATGCCAAGTCCAGGAAAGTTTTTCGGCCATGAGGTCACCAGCTTCCACTCTATCGGTTTAACATCTGTGGCATTCACAACCCCCTTATGGACATCACCAGACTCCTGCTGGCAACCGCCTAACAATAAAGCCGAAAGGGCGAATAGCGTTCCTAGTAAAAATCTCATAGCAGTATCTCCATTACTTTCATCAGTCAATATTACCCTTTTCTAAATCACAACAACTCAGCCATAAATCTGCGCAGGTAGCCAAGTTATTAATGCAGGCCAAATACTCAGCACCAACAACAGCAAGAGTTGCATCAATACAAAGGGCAAAACGCCACGATAGATCTGAGCGCTACTGATCAACTCTTTAGTTACTCCACGTAAATAAAATAGAGCAAAACCGAAGGGCGGGGTTAAAAATGAGGTCTGTAGATTGACGGCTATCATTATCCCCAACCAAATAGGATCTAAGCCCATCGCAAGCAAAATCGGTGCAACCAGAGGCACGACAACGAAGGTAATTTCGATAAAGTCGAGAATAAAACCCAACAAAAAAATCACCAACATCACTAATAGAGTGGCTCCAATGACTCCTCCAGGCATACTGGTAAACAGCTGATGGATTAGCGCTTCGCCGCCTAAGCCTCGAAACACCAGAGAGAATATAGATGCGCCAATCAAAATCAAAAACACCATAGAGGTCACTTTAACTGTGCTTATCATTACCTCTTTAAGCACGGCTAACTGCAATTGCCTTTTACTCAACGCAATCACTAACGCACCAAATGCTCCCACAGATGCGGCCTCTGTCGGCGTTGCTACACCAAACAGAATTGAGCCAAGTACTAGGAAAATAAGCACAAGTGGCGGCATTAAGGCGTTAATGATCCGCATGATAAAGCTGAGATTTACAGGCTGGATCTGTGTGGGCTTTGGAAAGCTATCGGGCTTTAACTTGATTAAGATGAGGGTATATACGCAGTACATACCCAAAAGCAGTAATCCTGGCACGATGGCGCCAGCAAACAGATCGCCGACCGATACCGACTTTGGACTAAATATTCCCATCGTTAACTGCGCTTGCTGATAGGCATTAGATAGCACATCGCCAAGCAAGACGAGGGCTATCGATGGAGGAATAATTTGCCCTAAGGTACCGGTCGCACATATTGCCCCAGCGCTAAAGGCTGGATCATAACCCCGCTTCAATAGAGTCGGCAGCGACATTAGTCCCATGGTCACAACCGTTGCTCCGACAATCCCTGTACTCGCCGCCAGTAACATACCGACAAAGAATACGCTAAAGATAAGGCCACCACGAAAGCGGCCAAACAACTCTGCCATACTGGTTAATAGCTGCTCGGCCACCTTTGACTTTTCGAGTACTACACCCATAAATACAAACAGCGGCACCGCCATTAGAATCGAGTTATTAATGATCCCAAACAGCCGATTCGGTAGCGCGCCAAGCAGCGCAGCATCGAATACCCCGATGAACTGACCTATTCCCGCAAACATCAGTGCAACACCAGCCAAGGTGAGTGCCACCGGATAGCCAAGCATCAAGACAACACAAACGGTGATAAAAAGTAAGATAGCCACTAACTCACCTCTCGGGGTGATAAAAATAGCGCCTTACCATGGCGAGCCAAGTCGACAACGCCTTGCAATATGAGGCTCATAGGTAACATTAGTAATAGGGATTTTTGCAAGTAAACGAAGGCAAGCCCCCCCGCCTCGACCGACATTTCGCCATAGCGCCAAGAGGCTATCACGTAGTCAAAGCTCATATAGGCAATAAATAGAGAAACGGGAAATAGGAACACTAGCGTGCCGATAAAATCGACCCAATGTCGGCCTTTATCAGAAAAGCGGCGATAAAAAATATCCACGCGAACGTGGGCGTCATGCTTAAGGGTGTATCCAGCGGCTAAGGTAAACAGCGCACCATGCAAGTAAAGCGCAGTTTCTTGAAGTGCTGTCGCGCCAATATTAAATGCATATCTTAAAATCACTACCAATAAGGTAATGACCACCATAAACAGGGTAAACCAACTTATCCAACGCCCTAGGGCTTCAGTAAAATTTTCTAGCAGCTTTATCATCAACAAGTATAGCCAAAATCAAACACAACCCATTGATAACAGAAAAATAACAATAATGATACATAGCCAAAGAAATGAAACTGGTGCTCGGAGCAGATACTAAAAAGCCACAGCGATTGATGCCATGGCTTTAATACTCCCCTGATGGGGATAACGGCCTGCAAAGGAAGAGATTAAGTGCAAGCCGAGAAAAAGAGTCTGAGCGATTTAGCCCTTACACTTAGGTGAAACAGGTACATCAACCTCAACAGCCCACTCTTCGGGGGTGTAAGTGTGCATTGAAAGCGCATGCAGCCCCTTAGCAAACTCTTCAGCTAACGCTTCATTTACCGCTCGATGACGACCAATAAGACGTTTACCCTCAAATTCACTGCTGGTGATAATCACTTTAAAGTGAGTCTCAGAGTTTGGTGGTACGTGATGATTCTGACTCTCGTTGATCACTTCAAGGTGTGACGGTGACAGTGCGGCGGTGAGTTTTTCGGTAATGATCTGTTCAACTGACATAACGATGTTCTCAATAAGGCATAAATGCGACTGCGGCAGAGTACTGCGATAGCCTATAAAGATCAACTTATGGGACCTAGCCATAAAGACTCTCACCAAGCTAAGGCCGAAGTGTTTACCTTAGTCTGCGATTCTCCCCCTGATGAAAACCAAGAATTAGACGCCTAAAGGTGTAGTTTACTCGTGCCTGCTTCTCTTTAAGGCGCCTAGGCAGTGAATGCTCCCACAGCGACTGCATCGGCCAATGCATAATAAGTAAGTCCCCACTATCAAGCTTTAAGCAGACCTTTTGCCGAGTGGTCTTATGCCGAATAAAAAAGTCTCGACTCGCACCGAGTGTCACCGAGGCGATATCTGACCCCGGCTCAATCTCTGGCTCATCATCACTGTGCCACCCCATAGATTCGTTACCGTCTGCATATCGATTAACCAATACACCGTTGGCAATAAGGCCAAAGTCTCGGGCTAACTTTAAACGCAGTTTATACGCGTACTTAGGCCAAGGAGCCGCCTGAATAAATAGGCCGGAATAGAGGTAATCACATCCCTTATCGGCAAACCAAACTTGGCTACGAGGAATGGGGTGACTCTTGCCAAATAAGCTGACCTGCGGTCGCGTAAAATCATAATACAATGATTCATTTAACAGCGCTTGTTGCTGCTGCAGATTAAGATAACCTTTGATAAGGGTGTAAGGCAGCTTATCTAGCGGGCTTGGACCGTTCGATTTTGAACCTAGCTTTGCAGGGCTAGACTCTACAGGAGTAGCTGTATTTAATTGCGCTCGCTCGTCAAAATCAAAGTCCTCTTGTTGCATCTTTTAGCCCCAGATTAGCCTCAAAATTATCCCTTTAACATATCATTACTCCATCATATACCTGCTATAAGAAATCTGCGATAATATGCGCCCTAATTTATTTGGTACTTATTGGCATATGACGACACAGTTTTCAGTATCGGGTATTGAACTCGAACTCTTCCGTTACCCTAGCAGACAAGAGTCTAACCTGCAGGCGTGGGACGCCGCCGATGAGCACCTTATAAAGCACTTACTCGATAACGAACAAGCCAAGGTTAACACTGCCGTTGTTAACGACAGTTTTGGCGCATTGTCTGCGGCGCTATTGTCTATCGACCCAAGCTGGCCGATCACATTTGAGACTGACGCCAAGACCAGCTTATTGGGCGCCAGCCAAAACCTCACTGGCAACCAATTATCGCAAGAGTCGATAACTTGGGTTAATAGCCGTGACGAATTACCCCAGGGGCTTGAGTTGGTGCTGATGAAGCTGCCAAAGAACCTCAACTACTTTAGCCACCAGTTAAAACGACTTTCCCATGTGTTGCCAGCTGGCACCCGAGTGTTAATTGGGGCTAAAGCAAAGTCGATCAATAAGTCGCTACTTGAAACGATTGAGAAAAGCTTAGGCCCAGCTAGTGCCAGCCTAACTTGGAAGAAAACCCGCGTCATCACCTGTATTAGCGATGGCAAGGCTCGTACACTGCCTAAAGCCACCACCTGGTCGGTACCTGAGTTTAAGTTGCAGATCACCAATTTAAGTAATGTGTTTGCCGCCAACAAGCTCGATATTGGTGCTCGCATCATGCTCGACAATATGCCTAAGGGGAACTTCAAGTCGATTGTCGACTTAGGTTGCGGTAACGGTATCTTGGGGTTACACGCTAAACAGGTATTCCCTGAGGCCTATATCCACTTTATCGATGACTCGGAGATGGCTGTCGCTTCAGCTCGAGAAAACTGGGCGATCAACAAACTGGATAACCCAGCATTGGTTGGCGAGCAGGCAACCTTTGGCTGGGATGACTGTTTAACCAATATGAGCGAAGGCTTCCGCCCAGACTTAGTCCTGTGTAACCCACCTTTCCATCAAGGTGAAGCGATTACCGATCATATTGCTTGGCAGATGTTCTTAGATGCCTTTAGACGCTTAAAAAACGGCGGCATATTACATGTAGTGGGTAACCGACACTTGGCCTATCACATCAAATTGCAGCGCATTTTTAAAAACTGCACTACCGTTGCATCAAATGGTAAGTTTGTGATTTTACAAGCTCAAAAAATCAGTAAGAAGGCACAGGAACCTGAGGTGGATTCTAGCACTGACACCCCTCATCCTCAGAGCGCGCTTTATGGCAAGCCTAACGCCTAGTCTGTTGCAGCCGCCTAAAAAAACCACCTTTAGATAAGGTGGTTTTTAGTTATTGCCGCAGACCTAAGGACAAAGGTATATCGCTTTACGTCTCACATTGAAAAGCTACCAGCGAGCAAAATGATCTTCGGTTAAGCCTTGCACCGCTTGTAATAAGTGTTTTTGTCCAAAGTTATCGATTATATAGCCGTCAAAGAAACCTAGGTATTGCCTGAAGTTACTCTTTAATAGCCAGAGATTTAGCTTTTCTTGACGACAATTTTGCGCAGTAAACATAAGCTCGACTTGACCGTTGTCTGAATAGATCCGCCAGTGCCCCACCGGCTCGGACCTATCTCGTTGACGAACAAACTCAAAATGAACCGGACCGAGCAGATGGCGCTCACCATCATGCCAGAACACGTTCTCATGACATCCCGTCTCGTTAACCCCTGCGGCTAAGTTGAGTCCAATGCTCCCCTGCTCCGTTAAACTGTTAATACTCGCCCAACGCCAACTGGTTTCACGGCGCATGTAGCCAGCACTAAAATCATATCCAGCAGTCACACGCTGCAGCGGCTGCGGCTCATGGTTGATCAGCAGACTGCCTTTAACATTTAAGGCATTGTGTTTTTGGGTATAGGTCCAGCCGCTATACCCCGTTGGGTTACACATCGACATAGGTAAGCTCAGCGCAGTAGGGTGCAGGGTTAAATCAGCCTCTATCCCAAGAGCATCTAACTTAACTCGCCATACTCCCTGCTCGATAGCAAACTCAAGCCCTCCTTTAGCGCCCTTTATCTTGGCAACCCCCTGCATAGGAGATGACGACATCTGATAGCCCATTCCAAGTGGTCTTAACCAGCTAGTCTCAATTAGCCTGTTTCCATGGATATCATAGAGATAGCAAAATGCGCTACCGAGATAGCGAATATCGGCTATCGCCATACCTATAACGAAGTGAGGAGTGACTATGCTGACAAATTGAAACTGCTTATAGTCAAAATGCTTTGACCAGGAAGATGCTGACTTATCCATCTCATTAAAGTAAGCAAACTTATCGACGGCTAGCTGCTCAACGGGGCCATCAAAGTGACCATAAACTGGGCAACCAGTCTCATCTATCAGCTTTTTAGGCGCTGCTGCACTTGTTAGAGTTTTAGGCGTCCACGGTGGGCTTTTATCAGGCATAAATCAGATTCCCAAGAGCTTTGTCACACCTTTACTCTAACTGGAAGTGACTAAGGTTAAAAGCCGTTCAACTTTTTCTTATGTTGAAAAAAGAACAAAAACTAACTGAGATAACTTATGTTGCTCTTAAACGATTATGGAAAAGTGACATAAGCGAAAACAATAAAAGCACCTTAGACAGGTGCTTTTATGGAAATGTAATATCGGTGATAGACAGATCTATTAGAAGCGATAACTCATGCCTATATTCAAATTCTGTACTTCGAGTGTTTGTACAGGCACATACTGGTACTCGATATTAATCCCAACTCCTGAATTAAACCTTAGTCCCCAACCAATGGCGGCATATATGTCAGTACCATTCGTTTCTATATGGCTGACTTCGTCACTACCCCAGCGACCAACGTCATAGGATAGTTCATTTGCACTAGCACCTACTTTTGCATACAAGCGATTACTTGCCGATAGCATGTACTCACCGTATAGAGCCGCTCTATAACCAGAATACTCAATGTTAGAAATGCTACTAATAATCCCTGTAAATATGCTTGCAACTCCACCGCTACCTGCGAAATATCCAGCCTCCATACCCAAATTATCGTGCCACATATAACGATAATAAATGTCGGCAACAAAGTTATCACCACCACTACTGCTGTGACTTTCAGACTTTTCTAAATCTTGAAAACCATAACCGACACTCCCCCCCAAAATATGAGGAGATTCTGCAGCAACAGCATTACAACTTAACAAACCCACAAAAAGCATTGTAAAAATACGCATCTATATCCCTTAATGCACTGGCTGATCAGCAGTGTATAACACTGC
Organism: Shewanella sp. MBTL60-007; assembly: GCF_019654915.1. Taxonomy (GTDB): domain Bacteria; phylum Pseudomonadota; class Gammaproteobacteria; order Enterobacterales; family Shewanellaceae; genus Shewanella. Next base: position 22,753 of record NZ_BPET01000059.1, read on the forward strand.
ACATTCAACAAATTACAGTTAAAACCCACACCCAACTGATACTACAGCAGTTTTGTAGACGCAATCCATCTTTAATCACATCAATAAATAGCCACCCAGTAAAAGTTAATACAAGTTCTGGAAACACCAACATCTTCTGGTATGCTGAGGGCACTTCAAATTAAATAAACTATTGTGCTAATGAAACGTCTATTTTTACTTATTACTGCTGCGGTTTCACTTGTGGGCTGCGCAAGCCAAGGTCCATCTCATATTGCCTTAAATCCTGAGGTACCCAGCATCACTCAACAAACTGAAATAGAGCTTCCTGTTGCACTTGAAACCATTGATACCCGCCCAGCAAACTTTATTGTCCGCTTTAATGACGGCGATAAAGCGGCACGCTTAGTGAGCCCAAGTGAGGCCCCTCGAGCACAGGTAGACCTTGTCTTTAGAGAAGGCTTTAGCCAAGCTGGATATCGAATCGACCCAAGTTCAGTCAATCATATGCAGTTCCAGTTAGAACAGCTATTAACCGATGTAGATGAAGGCACGTTTGGCTTTGAAGCGAATAGCCAGATTATTATCAATGTCATCGCTAAAAACGCCAATCAAGAGCTTACTAAGCGCTACCGTGCGAAAGGCTTGCTAAAAGGACCATTCAGCGCAGACTTTGCAACGCTAGAGCTTGAGATTAATAAGCTCTTGGGTGAACTGACTAGCGATATCATCAATGATCCTGAGCTTAATCACTTCATTCAGCAGTAGAGAGCAGGCTAGGCTTGCAGTATTCAATTCGCCATTTAAAGGGACACTATGAAAACTTGGATAACAAACATAACTAACATGAAAAGAAAAACCGCTAAGATAACCAAGGCATTCGCCTCCTTGGCCCTGTTAGCTATGAGTCAACTATCCTATGCTGTGGACATTCAACCCAACACCCTCTATCCCCAAGTAGAGCTCGATACGAGCATGGGCAAAATCGTGGTGGAGTTAGACAGAACCCGCTCACCAATCACGGTCGATAACTTTCTAACCTATGTGGTTAAGGGGCATTATGACAACACCCTGTTCCACAGAGTGATCCCTGACTTTGTGGTGCAAGGTGGAGGCCTCGACTTGAAAAAGGAAGAGAGACCCACCGATAAGCCTATCGTCAATGAATCCGGAAATGGCCTATCTAACCTCACGGGCACCATCGCCATGGCTAGAGAATCTGAGCCACACACGGCCACCAGCCAGTTTTACTTTAACGTGGTCGATAACGAGAAGTTAGACCCCTCTTCTCGTCGTTGGGGCTATACGGTTTTCGGTGAAGTCACTTCGGGCATGGAAGTGCTGCAAGCCATGTCACTGGTGCCTACTGAGTTTAATAATCAACTAGAGTGGCCTGACTTTCCTGTGCAAGATATTATTTTAAAAAAGGCAACCCTGCTACCACGAAACTAATCTAACTATCTTTAGTCAATATAGACTTTGAATTGTTTTGAAATAATTTGAAATATTTTGAGCAAAAGCCCTAATCTTCTGCCTATACTTATTGCGTTAACCACAAGGAGGCGGCTCAGTGACACCTAACGAGTTCATTGACGATAAAGCGCCCCAGCTGGCTTTCTATGGAAAAGCGTTTTTGAGTGACAAGCTCGATTTCAAAGAGATCCAGTTATATCTATGGGACACCCTAGAAGAATGGCAGATGTACAATCATCAGGGTGATGCGCAAACAGATATGGAACGTGTGTTTTGGCATTTATTGCACGCCTTTGACAGGTGGCCAAGTTGGGCGATTCGTGGCAATCAGTTTTTGCGAAAGCAAGTAGACGATTGCTGTGATTATCTCAGCATTGGCGGTCAAATTCCTCAAGGCTGTATCGGGATAAGACCTTAGCAACTGACACATTTGTATCCATAGGTAAAATATCCACCTAAAGAGCAATCTAGCTCGACCAAAGCCCAGACCACTATTTTGGTTTGGGCTTTTTACTAACAAAACGCCGCAACATACTAAAATCTAGCTCTATCCAGATTAATACCTTGAACCTAACTGCGCTGAACCGTAAGATTTAGACAACTAACTCCAGCAAAGCTTGTTTATGTCTTCAGCATCCTCGCCCTCTTTCTTTAAGCGCTTTAAAGACGCCGCATCAATCTATTGCCACAAAAGGGTATTGATTTTACTTCTACTTGGTTTTTCAGCTGGCTTACCGCTGATGCTAGTGTTTTCCACCCTGTCATTTTGGTTAAGAGAAGCTGGAGTAGACCGTACTGCCATAGGGTATTTTAGCTGGATAGCGCTCGCTTATGGTTTTAAGTGGGCCTGGTCCCCTCTTGTGGATAGAATGTCACTGCCGATATTCACTCGACTTTTAGGGCGCAGGCGCGGCTGGATGATGTTCGCGCAACTCTTACTGGTCGCTGCGATTGTAGGCATGAGTCAAAGTGATCCTCTTGCCGATCTGGAAAGGCTGGCGCTGTTTGCTTTAATGGTTGCCTTTGCCTCCGCCACTCAAGATATCGTTATCGATGCATTTCGTATTGAATCAGCCCCGGTGAAAATGCAAGCGGCACTGGCTGCGGCCTATCAGGTGGGCTACCGCAGTGCCATGATTGTGGCGACCGCAGGTGCGCTAACCATTGCCGCATGGATAGAACCCAATAGCGACAGCTATAGCTTGATGTCATGGCAAACGGCTTATTTAGTGATGGCTGGACTCATGTCTATCGGTATTTTAACCACCCTGTTTAGCTCGGAGCCCGCGGTTGAAACCAAGGAGGTCGATGAGAAGGAAGCTGAACTTAAAGTTAAATTTGCCGCACGATACCCTAAGGTTGTCGCCGCGAGTTTATCTTGGCTTTATACCGCCAGCGTATTGCCCTTTATCGACTTTTTTAAACGTTATGGCCGCAGCGCCATTCTCATCCTACTGCTGATCTCCTGCTACCGCATTTCAGATATCGTAATGGGAATTATGGCTAACGTTTTCTATGTGGATATGGGCTTTTCGAAAACTGAAATTGCCACATTAAGTAAGATCTATGGCCTAATCATGACCTTGGTCGGTGCTGGCGCAGGGGGACTACTCATAGCCCGCTACGGCACCATGAAGATATTGTTCTTAGGTGCCTTTCTTGTGGCGGTAACCAATCTGCTTTTTGCCTATCAAGCCATGATTGGCTATAACATCAGCTTCCTAACGTTTGCCATCTCGGTGGATAATTTTAGTGCAGGGATTGCCACGGCAGCCTTTATCGCCTACCTATCTAGTTTGACTAGTAGTGGTTACAGTGCGACGCAATATGCACTGCTGTCATCGATTATGCTACTTTTCCCTAAGTTTGTTGCGGGCTTCTCCGGTGCCTATATCGATGCCTATGATTATGTCAGCTTCTTTATCGCTGCCAGCTTGATTGGTTTCCCTGTGCTTGGGCTTATTATGCTGGTACAGAAATATGCGCCCAATCCAAGCCTCAATGAACAAGCTGAAAGTGAGCCCAGTGATGTAAGAAAAGAGACCAGCGCCTAAGAAGCATTCGTTAAGCTTGTACCCTGTTAAGTTACACAGTTCTGAGCACGCCCCAACGGCTAATATCAATTCGCAAAGAGCTTTGGAACCCGTTGGTGGTTTAAGATTAAAACAACAGAATAAAAAAGACGCTTAAAATTTAATTTTTAAGCGTCTTTAATAGTTTCTTCGTAGAAAACTTAAGTGTACAAGCTAATCGCAGAAGCAATTAAGCACTGACTAATTAATCACGGAAGTTATTAAACTGGAATGGCTGACCAAGCTCAGACTCACGTGCCAATGCCATCACTGCTTGCAAATCATCACGCTTCTTACCCGTTACGCGAACCGAATCACCTTGAATAGAAGACTGAACCTTAAGCTTGCTGTCTTTAATAATCTTAACTAACTTCTTAGCGACTAAGGTTTCAATACCCTCTTTAAACTTCACTTTTAAAGAGAAGGTTTTTCCGCTGTGAACCGCTTTCTCATCAACATCCATTGATTTCGGGTCAACATTACGCTTACTCATCTGCATGCGTAAAATATCAACTAACTGGCGAACCTGAAAATCATCTTCAGCAGTTAGAGTAACCACATGGTCTTTGTATTCAATAGTGGCTTCTTTACCGCGAAAGTCAAAGCGACCTTTCAATTCACGAACTGAATTATCAACCGCATTACGCAGTTCAACTTCATTTACTTCTGAAACAATATCCATTGAAGGCATAAGTTTGGTCCTTAAAAATTTGCTGTAGCTGTATTTTACGCACAGAGCCTGCGAACTTGAAGTAAATAAACCATTAAAGCAAAGGAAATTGTGGGTTATTGATGACTTTGCTAACGGGTTTTCTTATGATTGAAACAAATAACCCAGATGAATACGACGTGATAAACAGACAAACAATTTTTAAATGGGCACTGGCGATAATGCTTATTCTGGTGAGTTACTTGGTTTTTTCAAAACCTAGCTACCCCACAGGGATCCCTAACTTTGATAAAATTGGTCACGTTGGCAGCTTCTTCATTTTGTCCTACCTGACCTACTTAGCCTTTAGGCCTAAGTGGTACATTCTGGCTGTTATTTTGGCAGGCTACGCAGTATTTATCGAAGTAGTACAATCCCAACTCTCTTATCGTAGCGCCTCTTTCGCCGACTTTATTGCCGACATGGTCGGTATTTCACTGTTCTACTTTACCCATTGGCTCTATTGTCGCTACTTTAAAACGGCTAAGCTCACCGAACCTGACCCTCAGTAACCAAACATGCCTTCAATTTCATCTTCCCAGCTCGCGCCTAAACAGATAGTCCCTAAACAGATAACCATCTTAGGCGCTGGCGCCATTGGCCAGCTCATCTACCATCAGCTTGCGAAGGCCAATATACAAACAAGCAAGCGCCTCAATTTTATTAGCAAGGCAGCTCAGTCCGCTGTTATTCCTGTTAAATTTACGGCCCTTGACGGTCAGCTATCAACTCGTCACGCCAAGTTTATCGGCCAAGACGATTATGCACTGGAACTCGCGAATACCGAACTCTTGGTGATCTGCGTTAAAGCGTATCAAGTCAAAGCTGCGCTCAACTCGGTATTGCCTTACCTGCCCGCAGATACCCACATTCTGCTGCTACATAATGGTATGGGACCGCATCTAGATGTTCAGGCAGACATTGTAAATCGTAGCTTGAGTCTAGGTACGACCTCACAAGGCGCACTCAGAGTAGACAGGTACCATGTTATACAGACAGGAGCTGGTTTGACGCAGCTTGGGCCATTTATTGGAGCCGAGCTAAATGAGGAGCTGAAAGCATTATTGCTGAGCAATATTGACCAAAGTACTTGGCATACCGATATCTTACCGCTTCTGTGGCAAAAGCTGGCCATCAACGTGGCGATAAACCCTTTAACGGCTATCCATAATTGCCCTAATGGCGAGCTAGCTAAGATTGAGTATCGCGATACGATACACAATGCTGTCAATGAGCTTGTTGAAGTTGCCGCTGCCGACGGACTCAAGCTAGAGCTTGCGCCTTTAATCGAGCGTGTTTATCAAGTTATCGAGCTCACTGCACAGAACTTCTCCTCTATGCATCAAGATGTCTATCATCAAAGGCAAACTGAGATAGATGCGATTAATGGTTTCGTTCTCAAACGAGCCAAGGCCCACCGCGTCCCAGCACCTGTCAATCAAGCGCTAGCCCAGCAGATAAAGCAGTTAGAAGCTAAATACACTCGTTAGGCTCATGGCATGGATAGCATTACTGTCCATGCCTAGTGAACCTCTGGTATTTATCATTAAAATTTAAGCATTTCATAAAGTAAAAACCTCAAGCAAGTTCTTTAATTGTGACTAAAATTAATCCTGTTGGCCCTATTTACAATGGTGTAATAGGAGAGAAGACAGGCGCATTCAATGCAAAGAGAGCAATGGAACTCCAGGACAGGCTTTATTTTAGCGGCTGTTGGCTCGGCAATCGGCCTCGGCAATATATGGCGCTTCCCCTATATGGCTTACGAAAATGGCGGCGGAGCCTTCTTTATTCCCTATCTGTTTGCCATGCTCTCGGCAGGCATTCCCTTTATGATAATGGAGTTTAGCCTTGGCCATAAGTATCGTGGCGCGGCGCCAAAGATCTTCGCCCAACTCGGTAAATCACTCGGCTTTAGGCTCGAGTGGTTAGGCTGGTTTCAGGTGTTTATCGCTGCGGTAATCGCTATCTATTACATTGCCGTTATTGGCTGGGCTATCTCCTACTTCACTTTCTCTATATCCCAAAGCTGGGGAAACGATACCAATGCCTTCTTCTTTAACGAATACTTGCAATTAGGCGATAATTCCCCGACAAAACTAGGTTCAATACAGTTCCACATTGCCATCCCAATGGCGATTGCATGGAGCATTACCACTTTGGCGGTTTATAGCGGTGTAAAAGGCGGGATTGAACGTGCCAGCAAGATAATGATGCCATTGCTGTTCATTATGGTACTGCTCTTTATTGCGCGGATTATTTTTCTGCCGGGCGCTTTAGAGGGGCTTAACTACCTATTTCGCCCCGATTTCAGCATGATTTTAGATGCTAAAGTTTGGTCCGCAGCCTATGGCCAAATATTTTTCACCTTAAGTGTTGGCTTCGCCATTATGCTGGCGTACTCCAGCTACCTGCCTGAGAAGTCAGACATTAATAACAATGCCTTCATGACGGTACTGATCAACTGCGGCTTCTCTATCTTGGGCGGTATCATGATCTTCTCTGTTCTCGGCTATATGTCCGAAGAGCAAGCAAAACCCATCACAGATGTGGTCTCCTCGGGTGTGGGGCTGGCCTTTGTCACCATACCTGCCGCCATCAATTTACTCCCCGTCCCCTATATCCTTGGTCCGCTATTCTTCTTAGCCTTAGTCGTGGCTGGCATTAGCTCACATATTTCAATTATCGAAGCTGTGGTCTCAGCAGTCATAGATAAACTGTCGATATCACGTAAAAAGGCGGCACTACTGGTCTGTGGGACAGGCTTTATTCTGTCGATGGCTTTTTCAAGTAACGGCGGCTTGTTATTGCTCGACCTTGTCGACTACTTTATTAATAACATCGCCCTACTCTCTAGTTGTCTAGTCGAGCTGATTATCCTTGCATGGCTATTTAAGATTGCCGATATACGCGACTACGCCAACCGTTGTAGTGAGTTTAGTATCGGTAAATGGGCTGAGATCTGCTTGCGTTTTATCGGCCCTATCATGCTGGCAATCATTCTCGTTAAGAACCTTATTAACACACTGACCCATGGCTACGGTGATTACCCCATAGTCGATCAGCTATTTCTCGGCTGGGGATTAGTGGCTAGCATGCTATTTGTCGCCATCTTTATCAGTGTCATCTCTAACAATAACTCACAGGAGCCTAAAGCATGAGTACCGGAGCCATTATTATGATGATATTCGCTTTACTCATCACCTGGGGAGGCGCGGCAGTCTGTATCTCCATCGCGATGAAGGCATCAAGAAGAGACTGACTCACTTGAATGAACTGTTAATTAACGCGATGAAGGAGCCTAAGGGCTTCTTTATTATCGGTATTAGCTAGATGACTAATCAGTTTTAATATACTCTTTTTGATAAACTTGTAGCTAAGCTGAGGTGACAATACACTTCAAGCAATCCTATTCTAGTCACCATTTCAATGAATCAAGCAGATAATCAATTGGCATCGACACACAACCCAGCCTCAAGCCAACGCCAAGCATATTCTCTACAATGCTGTGTATGGTTATATCTAGCCGCAATTAGCTGCACAGTTTTTAGTGTGCTGTTTTTAGATCGACCGTTATCAACTTGGATGCACCACAATGTTGATGCAAGTATCATTTTCAAGCCACTCAGCCAGATGCCATTGGTGTTCGAGAGTCTCGCAGCCATCATCATTCTCGCTTGCGTTAACTCAACTTGGCGTAAGCAACTTGGCTCCATGGCGCTAACACTAGTATTAACCCTAGTTATTGCCAGCATCGCCAGAGTCGGTGCCAAATTTGTATTTGGCCGTACTTGGCCTGAAACCTGGATCCACACCGAGACGGGCAGCAATCTATCCTGGATCCACAACGGCGTAGAAGGGTTCCACCCTTTCGCAATTGGCGCGGCTTATAACTCTTTTCCCTCTGGCCACGCACTATTCACTTTTGCTCTGGTTAGTGTTTTCTGGTGGCGCTTTCCCAAGCTTTATCCTATGTGGTTACTGGCGATGCTAGGAGCTATTGCCGGACAATTAGGTCAGAACTATCACTTCCTTGGCGACCTACTCGCGGGCGCTACCCTTGGGGTGTGTTGCGCACAGTTATCTATTCATCTGGGCGAAAAGCTGTTGGAATATAGAGCAAAGAGTAAGTAATAACTAACCCCACATCACCAAGATAGCGGCCACAGCAATCAGCACCAGCCCCAACATATCTTTGATTTTCACCTTGTCTTTGAGCCAAAACGTGGCGATAAGCAAGGTGAAGAACACCTCTACCTGACCAAGCGTCTTAACATAGGGCACTGCTTGCAACGACATCGCACTAAACCAACCGATTGAACCTAGACAACTCGTGCCACTAGTAAGCAGTGTCAGCTTTGGCCTTTGCAGTAATCCCTCTATGGTGTTCTTGTCTAAGGCATAAGCGTAAATCAGTAGCATCGTTGTCTGTATCGAAATCACCAACAGCAGTACCCAAGCGGCGCGATGGGGAAAAGGCAGATCTAGGTTAAGGCTTGCCTCCCTAACCCAAAGAGAAGTCAAAGCAAAGGCGGTGCCGCAAGCGAGTCCAAGTAAAACGGTCGATAAAGAGAGCTGTTTAAAACCTTGCTTGCTGCTCATCATAAACACGGCAATACCACCAATGAGCACACCTAGCCAGCCAAGCAATGACAGATGCGTGCCGAAAAACAGCACACCTAGAATCGCCGCAACTAAGGCCTCACTCTTAGCCAGTCCAGCTCCTACGGCAAAATTTTTCATCTTGAAAAGCTTGACCATCAAAGCCGTAGCCAAGATTTGCATCGCCGCAGCTCCGAGCACATAAGCGCTAAATTGAAGAGTGATATACGGCAGGCCTACGGGTTGCCATGCATAAAGGCCTAACAGGTAGATAATCGCGATTGGCGTTGCCCAGATAAACCGCGCTAAGGTGACGCCTGCAATATTCACCTCTCTACTAAGCTGGCTCTGAAAGGCATTGCGCCAAGCCTGCATTGAAGCCGCTAAAAGAGTAAATAAAATCCAAGCCATATAGAGTGAGCGCCCAAAATCAAAAACGCTATTATGCCTGTAGATCCCAACCAAAGGGGGATTAGTATTAGATACTGAAAATAACTCTTGGTGATAATCTAACAAAAGCGCTAGAAACACATTCTAGGACAAGACAAAGCTATTAAAAAGGGCAACGTTGATACGCTGCCCTTATTTATCACGCTAACTTAACTCGCTAAACGCTATAGCTCTATAGCCCGTAGGTGTAACTAGCGCCCAAGCCAAGCGGGAAGCCTAGTGCCCAATAGGCCAGCAACCAAACACTCCATATCGACAGTAGTGCTAAGCTAAATGGCAACATCATTGAAATAAGCGTACCGATACCGATGTTCTTCACATAACGCTGACAGTAAACCACCACTAATGGGAAGTACGGCATCAAAGGTGTAATAATGTTAGAGCTTGAATCACCAACACGGTAAGCCGCCTGAGATAGATCAGGGCTAATGTTTAACTGCATCAACATTGGTACTAATACTGGGCCTATCAAAGCCCACTTAGCCGATGATGAGCCAACAAATAGATTCACAAAGCCAACTAAGATAATCATACCAACGACGGTAATTTCAGCTGGAAGGTTGAGTGCTTTAAGCCCACCCGCTCCCTCAACCGCGATTAATGCACCGAGATTAGACGCAGAGAATGCAGCCACAAACTGGGCACAGAAAAATGCCATTACGATGTAATGAGACATACCAGTCATCGACTTAGACATCGCCTGCACCACATCACCCGATGTTTTAAAGGCACCAGTCATATAACCATAAACTAGACCTGGTAACATAAAGAAGATGAAAATCAGCGGCACGATTGACTGCATCAAAGGAGCACTAAAGCTGGTGAGAGAACCGTTCCCATCTCTCAGGGTTGAGGTCTCTGGAATGGTTAGTGAGAAGAAACCCACAATTGCCGCTAGCATTACCGCCGATGCGACACGGAAAGCTTTAAGCTCGGTAGCGCTCACCTCTTCCATAGCAGGCAAATCCACTTCTTCATGATTAACCTTGTGGGTGCGGTTTAAACGCGGCTCTAACACTTTATCGGTGAGGTACCAGATAATCAATGTGATAGGGATACAAGATGAAGCTGCAAAGAACCAGTTATTTAACGGGTTAACTTCAATATTAGGATCAACAATTTGTGCAGCGGCTTGGGTAAAACTCTGCAGTAGAGGGTCGATACCCGATGGAATAAAGTTAGCACAGAAGCCGCCAGACACGCCTGCAAATGCTGCCGCAATACCCGCAAGAGGGTGACGCCCTACGGTAAAGAAAATCACACCAGCCAGTGGAATCACTACTACGTAACCAGCGTCAGTTGCGGTATGAGAAATAATACCAACGAGTACTACCGCAGGCGTTAAAAACTTCATAGGCGTGACTTTAAGCATCTGCTTAAGCGCAGTATTAATAAAGCCTGAGTGCTCGGCAACCCCGACACCTAACATGGCTACAAGCACGACACCAAGTGGAGCGAAAGCAGTAAAGGTGGTAACCATAGAGGTGAGAAAGTGAGTAAGCGCCTCCGCACTCAATAGGTTATTAACGACAATCGGCGTATTGGTTCGAGGATCGATAGAGTCGAAGCTGACACCTGATAGCAATGCCGATAGCGCCCATACAGCAAACATCAAAATCAAAAATAGCATTGCAGGATCGGGCAGCTTATTACCCACACGCTCAATGCTATCGAGCGCCTTACCTAAAAATCCCTCTGGGCGAGCTTCGCCCAACGCCTGTTTATCTTCCATCATCATTCAACCTGTTATTTTAATAATCCTGATTAATTAACCTCTAGCAACCCTGTTAAGTCGATGGAGATTAATTCATATCGAACATTTTTTTAGCCCTGTAGCATATCGCTCAAGTCTGTATTTAAACTTAAAATCTGCACTAATTACCAATCAGTATAAGAAGTTGATCTACTCAGAGCATTTTTGGCAAACTAATTCAAGGCGAATAGCTGAAAGAATGCCTGTTCCCTTGTGAAGCTGTTCAACGCAGAAGTAGGCAGCCAAAAACGCTCCAGAATGGCGACCAAATCTTTATACTGATTGGTATAAGGCAATGTAATAAAAAAACCCTGTAAAAATACAGGGCTTTATCTAGCTTGCTCACAAAATCGTGATGCCTGCTCTAAAAAGACTACTTACTCGTGTCGATTGGTTCAAAAGATTTAACCAAATCGTCAATCGCCTTCATCTGTGTTAGATAGTTCTCTAACTGATGTAGAGGCAATGCACATGGGCCATCACACTTAGCGTTATCAGGGTCCGGATGTGCTTCAATGAACAAGCCCGCTAAACCAAGTGCCATACCACTACGCGCAAGCTCAGTTGCTTGAGCACGGCGACCACCAGCACTGTCTGCTCGTCCGCCTGGGCGCTGTAGAGCATGAGTCGCATCGAAGATCACCGGGTAACCCGTTTGCTTCATCTCATCCATACCAAGCATGTCAACAACAAGGTTGTTGTAACCAAAGCTTGAACCACGCTCACATAACATAATTTCATCGTTACCAGCTTCGTTAAACTTAGTAATGATATGACGCATTTCATGTGGTGCAAGGAACTGCGGCTTCTTCACGTTAATGATGGCGCCAGTTTTTGCCATAGCGACAACGAGGTCAGTTTGACGCGCCAAGAATGCAGGTAATTGAATCACATCAACCACCTCAGCAACAGGTGCACACTGGTGAACCTCGTGTACATCGGTGATCAAAGGCAAGTTAAAAGTTGACTTGATCTCTTCGAAGATCTTCAAGCCTTCTTCCATTCCTGGACCACGATAAGAGTTAACTGATGAGCGATTTGCCTTATCAAAAGAAGCCTTAAATACATAAGGGATCCCTAGCTTCTGGGTCACTTCAGCATAGGTTTCTGCAATCTGCATTGCTAAGTCACGTGACTCAAGTACGTTCATACCGCCAAACAACACAAAAGGCTTATCGTTTGCGATCTCTATCGAACCTAAACTAATGATTTTATTGCTCATCAATCTCTTCTCTCTTCGTGAGCCAAGACCTATGTCTTGGCATTTATCAAATGGGCTTGTGCTGCAGCCTTAACTGGCTACAGCTTGTAAAATTTGGCCACAAATCCACGCCATATAGGTGCCTAAAGCATAGCCTAATACCGCGAGTAACACACCCACAGGTGCTAATGCTGGGTGGAATGCTGCAGCGACCACTGGCGCAGATGCGGCACCACCGACGTTGGCTTGACTGCCCACAGCCATATAGAACAGTGGCGCCTTAATTATTTTAGCAACAATCAGCATAAAGCTTGCGTGCACTAGCATCCAGATCATACCAATGGCAAAGTACCAAAGGTTGTCGGGATCGGCTAACTTCGAGACATCCATGTGCAAACCAATCGTTGCCACTAGGATATATAAAAATGCCGATGCAACTTTCGATGCCCCCGCCGCTTCAATGTGTCGTACTCGTGTAAAGGATAAAAATAAGCCTATTGTCGTTACCGTGACAATTAACCAGAAGAACTTAGAGGTTAGGCTATAGTCTCGAGTCCATGGGTAGTTAGTTTCAAAAAACGGCCCTAATAAGTCAGCGACGATATGAGCAAAGCCGGTTACACCAAAACCTATGGCAACAATCATCATCAAGTCGCTCAAGCTCGGAATACGTGCATTCTCGGCGTGATACTTCTCTACTTTATCTTTTAGCGCCTCAAGCGCTGTTGTGTCAGCCCCGGTTTTAGCATCTATTTGCTTAGCCTTTGATGCCATAAACAGCAGCACAGCCATCCAGATATTCGCCACGATAACATCCACCGTCACCATGATTGAGAAAATATTACCACCTACATCATAAATCTCTTTCATGGCAGCCTGGTTTGCGCCGCCACCAATCCAACTACCGGCTAGAGTAGTCATACCACGCCATACAGCATCGGGGCCTGTAACACCGAGCACCTCAGGATTCACCGCAGACACAATAAGCAATGCAATCGGCCCACCAATCACAATCCCCACTGTTCCTGTCAGAAACATTACAATCGCCTTAGGTCCTAGCGATAGAATGGCCTTTAGGTCGACACTCAAAATCAGTAACACTAAACATGCAGGCAACAGGTAACGCGATGCGACAAAATAAAGTTGCGATGCATTACCATCAATAATATTAAATGTGTTTAACAGTGACGGTAAGAAATAACACATCAGCAAGGCAGGAACGAAAGTGTAAAACTTTTTCCAAAATGGATGGCTACTATTACTGGTGTAAAACACAAAACCTAGCACTACAGCTAGAATACCTAATGCGGTGGCGTCATTTGTCACCAGTGCATTAGTCACTGAATCCGTACTACTCATGAACTCTATCCCCTTGGTATTGGCAATCGTTTGCCTACTTATTATTTTTTTACTTCAATTTGTTGGTGTTACTTTTTTGATCTTATTTTTTGTTTTATTTTGGCGCGTCTGTCACTTAAAAGTGGCGCTCTATTTTAAACTAGCCCTATATAAAAGAGGCTATATCAACACAAAAGGGCCTCTAAGGCCCTATTGCTTTACTTAGTGGAAAGTTTCTACTTCCTCTTTAAGTTCTTTTAATTGCATTTTCACCAGTTCTATCACCGGATCATGCGGACTATTTTCTACAAAGTGGGTTAAATCTGCGGTTGCGACGCTGATACAACCAAGCTGTTGGGCAATAAACGCACGCTCTCGGTTAAGGTTGAGATCATCGCCATGCCATTGAAGCAGTAAGTTGCAACACTCCATTGCCGGCTCAAAGTTGTGAGCAATAATACAGCCCGCTTTCATCTCATGTAGCATGCGAGAAAGAATGCGTTTGATACTCGCAGGCTTTAAGTAACTAGGCTTAAACTTAGCTCCATTACCCAGCTCTCCACGCACAAACACGTGTAACTGGTGCTTAGTCAACTCTGCACCTGTTAGTGGGTCGATGTAGCGAACTTTATCATCAATTCGACTACAAAGTACGGTATGGCCTGGCAACAGTAACAGCTCTAACTTTAGATCCAACTGCTTAGCAAGCAGCATTAATACAGTCGCTAACGTGGTGCTATTACCTTGTTTGGATGTTAAGCATTTACCTAAGTCAGCAGCTTCTGCACTGTAGTATGCCTCTCGCGGACAAAAGCCTAAATCATTATAGAACCACCTAAGTAATCCATTTAAACGTTCGTGCCTGTCAACCACATAAAAGCTTAACACTGAGCCAGCTAACTCGAGCCAAGCCCAGTTGGCATTTTTCTGCTTAGAAAAGCCTAAATGTTCAGCAATTTCAAAGGCTGTCTCGGGTAGTCGGATAGAGTCTTTGTGTGTTAAGTCAGCCATTAACCGAGTAACACCCCTTGCTTAAGGATCGCAAGTTTAGCCGCATAAACAACCCAACCTATTGCGCCAAAAGCAGCAAATACCTTAAATAGCGTATTACGGTTTGCTTTCAGCGCTATCGTAGCTAATAGGATATAAGCCACAACCGCACCAAGCTTTTCAGTCATCCAAGGATCAACAAATGGATACTGCTTGATAGAGAAGCACAAGATTAATCCTGATATCAGCAAGAAAGTATCGATAACATGTGGGGCAATCTTAATGACTTTCTTTTCCAAAACTGGCGACTTGCGTAGATGCAGTACAAAACGCACTAAGAAAAACAATACGCTAGCTGCGATAAGCGTCATATGCATGTGCTTAAACGCTGGGTATAAACCGTAAAAAGTTTCCATGATAAAAATCTATTAGCCGATAAAGGCGGCTAGTGTACCCCATACATTAATCCATAACCAATATCCCGCCACGGCAATAGGAAGAAGTGCACAAAGTTTAACCAAAGTCAGTGTTCCAGAGATTAATTGCAAACTTGCTCCCCTGACAGATTTTGCCTTATGGTGTTATGC
>NZ_BPET01000060.1 GCF_019654915.1 Shewanella sp. MBTL60-007
TTTGTATTTATGAATTTTCAATTTGACTAATTAGATACGCTTTTAATTTTAAATATTAATAAAGTACATTAGTTTTCATAATTGATTTGCGTCAAGGTTTTAGCCTAGTTTAATAACAATACTGACTGTGCGTTAAAAATAAATTTAAATTATTAAAATGTAAGTTTGGAGGTTGTTATGAGTGCTTCTGTGATTTTAAGTTATGCTTTCATATACTTCGTATTGTTTCTTGTTGTGCCATTTGTGTTGGTTGTATTTGCAATGACATGCATAAAATTCTTCAAATCGACTGAATTTGTAGCATCAAATATCAAATTAAAGCCAAACTCGTTAGAGACTCAAGCTGGCAGTTTCATTAACAAGTTAAATACATTAGTAAATGGCAAGTACAACGTTCTATACGGCACAACATTAGATAGTCTTTGTGATATAGACAAGAACGAAAAAGAGCAAGATGCTCATAGTTACTTGCAGGATTGTCATCTCGATTATGTATTAGTGGATAGTGAGTCTGCAACGGTAAAGTTAGTTATCACAGATCCACAGCATAACTCAGAAGAGAATAATCGCTTCATCGATACCACATTGGCGCAAATGGGAGTGAAAGTGCTTCATTTGGCTAAGAATGATTGCGATGAAACCCTGCTCAAGAATTCTTTAGTCGCTTAATCTCATTCGGTGTTGTAACAACCGTTACAACACCTTTCCCAACTTTCTTTATTTTATCACTTAGCAATGTGAGGACACCCCATGTCCAGATTCTTTAGATACACAGCTTCAGTGCTGATGAGTATTTTAGTTGTGGTGGCTGCTTCGACAGTCTCAATTAAGGTAGTTGCAGCAGAGTTGAAAATTAATGAAAACAAGCAATGCATTATGTGCCATAAGCGCAATGGAATAATGCATGGTGTCCATGCAAATGACGCTTTGGATATCCGCTGTCAAGATTGTCATGGAGAGAAAGGGGGGCACCCCAGAAAAGCGTCAAACCTGATTGGATTTAGCCAGAAATCGACAGCAGATGCAGCCACCCAAACTCAAAGCTGCTTGAAGTGTCATGCTCACGATGTGCTAGCTCTGCATGATTGGACCCATGACGCTCACTCTAACAAGGTTAATTGTGCGGGTTGTCACACGCTGCATTCCAATACAGATCCTATGGTGGATGTGTCATTTCAAGAGCGCAGTAAATTGTGTGTTAGCTGCCATGCGACTAAATGATTAGGGGAATTAAGATGTCTAATTCTAGAAGGTTATTTTTAAAAGGTGCGTGCGTTGCAGTGGTTGGCGCTTCAGGCTTGACCCTCGCCAAGGCAAAAAGCACCTCAGCTGCCAATGCCGAACCAGCTTGTAAATATGCCTTAGTACATGATGAAACTAAGTGTATTGGCTGCGATGCGTGTTCCATCGCTTGTCGTGAAGTAAACCAAGTGCCTGAAGGCGTTAGCCGATTGGAGATAAAGCGCAAAGGACCATTTGGTGAGTACCCTAATCAGCAATTTCATTTTACACGTATCTCTTGTCAGCATTGTGATGATACGCCTTGTGTGAAAGTGTGCCCAACAGGGGCGGCTTATAAAGATCCTAAGACCGGAATTGTCAGTGTTGATGAATGGAAGTGCGTAGGCTGCCAATATTGTATCGCGGCTTGTCCTTATCAAGTTCGATTTATTAACCCAGTAACCAAAGCTGCTGACAAGTGTGATTTCTGCAAGGAGACTCGTCTTAAAGAGGGCAAGTTACCCGCTTGTGTGACGGCCTGCCCAACGAAAGCGCTCACCTTTGGAGACATTACCGATCCGCAGTCTCAAGTTGTACAAGTACTTAAATCTGCTCCTAGTTATCGCAGTAAAGTCGATCTAGGGACTAGACCGAAAGTGTTCCGTATCGCATCACAAAGTGGGGAGATAGAACTATGAGCCCATTCCATTTTGACAGTCTAATTTGGCACTGGCCTATTGCCATTTACCTATTTCTTGCTGGGGTATCGGCGGGGGCGATCTGTTTTGCCGTGCTGTTAAAGCACTTCAAGTTAGGAGCCGATGCCTATAAGTCTGGCTTTGTTCAGGCGGCATGTTTGATTGCGCCATTAGCGGTATTTGCAGGGCTGGGAATTTTAGTTATCGACTTAACTAAACCGTTTGATTTTTGGAAAATTCTGCTCTTTTACAACCCAACCTCGGTGATGTCTGTTGGTGTTGCAGTGTTGATGGTTTATCAGGTTGCGCTTTTTGCTTGGCTAGCCTGTGTCTTCAAGGTGCCTGTACTGAACTGGTGTAAGGGGCGTTGGCCGATTGTTGACAAGTTATTTAATGCTATTGCTAAACACGAAGCAAGTATTACTGGCTTCTTGGTGATACTGGCCTTGTCATTAGGTGCGTATACCGGTTTCTTGTTATCGGCATTAACGACCTATCCAATGTTAAATAATCCGGTTCTACCTCTACTATTCCTAGTATCTGGACTCTCATCGGGTGCAGCAGGGACGTTACTAGGCGGTGTATTACTTAATGGTAATCCCGATGGTAAGGAGGTGCACTTTATCCACAATATTGAGATCCCAATGATTTTAGTAGAAATCGTGCTGATATTTACTTTCTTTGCTGGCTTGATATTAACGGGGGGGCAGAGCCAAGTCGCCGCATTAACGGCAATAGGTGAAGGCTTCTGGGGCTGGATCTTCTGGGCGGGTATTGTCGTGGTTGGTTTGAGTATGCCACTGGCCTTTAATTTGTTTATGAAGGCGTCCTCTAAGCGCAAGTTCTCTTATGTGGCAATTACAGCTAGTTGCAGTTTGGTCGGCGTGCTGTTACTGCGTAATTTCATCCTTTATACCGGCCAAATGACCGTTGCTTAATTATTAATTGAGGGTTTTAACATGCTTAAAGTATTAGGGTTAGCTGTATTATTGAGTTTTTCCGGTGTGGCTATGGCGGCCTCGGTTGCCGATTCACATACAGAGATGGCTGGTTGTGAATCATGCCATAAAGATGGTGCGCCATCAGCTGATATGGCCTATGAGAACGAAACCTGTATCGATTGCCATGGGGCAATGAACGAGCTTGAGGGAGATGCGCATAAGCAACATGACGGGATTATCACTTGTAGTGATTGCCATGTTGTGCACCAAACAGCATCTGCGAGTGACAGTTGTGTCAGTTGCCACTAAATAGCACTAGACCATATGAATAAAATCTAGTCAGGTAAGAGTAGTACAAACTACTCAATTCACAGCAGGGATGCTTCTGGGCAGGATGCCATTTTCTATGACTTAGCGATTAATCGCCAAGTACCCAACCTCCAAATGGGTTTGCCACCTTTTAAGGTGGCCTCTTTGTTCCTATTTATTGTTCACTATATGCTGGCTGGAGCTAGATTGGTTTTTCCTGCTGTTCCATGGCAATATTTCGCATCTGGATCAGCTCGCTGTGTCGTAGGTAGAGCAGTTCTGCCGTGCGCCGAATGATCTGATCTTCATACTGGCATAAGTGACCATCAGCATAGGCTAAACGCCACATGGCGAGGATGAGCTGCTGCTTTTGATTAATGTCAAAACTGTCATTAATCGCTTGGGTAAACTCGTATAGTGAGGTGGAGTTTTGCTGGGAGAGCTTAGCGTCATGTACCAAGCCATGCACATCATCACTGGCTAAGTTTAGGGTCGTCGTCAATAAGCTTGGTAATAGCTTGGCTTCTTGCTCAGACATGGTTTCATCTGCCATCACAACCTCCAACAATAAACTTGCCGCTGCAAGCTTTAAATGCTCTGCGCGCTCTTCATCTGATAGTTGGGTCTGTGGATTAGCGAAAAACTGTTTGAGCTTAGCGATCATATCGGCTCCGAAACCTTATGGGGATTACAGATCATTAGAGCCTAATTATGGCAAAGAGTTCCTTCTCAGCCAGTACTCACACTAAGCCGATGACTGAGAAGGGGAAAACAGAGGTTATAAAATGGAGTTTAGACCTTGCATCAGTAGATCGGCTGTTCCGGCACTACCATTTGTATCTAAATAGCCCTTAACGATATCGATCATCGGTGCCGCGAGTTCTTTTGAGATCCCTAATTGTTCGAAGGCATCATAAACCATGGCGCTACCCTGTAGAGACTCGCCGAATCCGCCAGCCTTTGACAGTAGTCCCGACATGCCAGAATCCTTGTCGAGTTCGGGTACCGCGCCCAATAAACCATCGATACCAGGTATTGAATCGGCTATCGAGCTAAACTCGTTACTCCCCAAAGAGCTTTGAGCCAGTGACAATAGGCTACCCAAGCCTCCTTCTGCTTGCGTCTGACTCAGGCCGAGTTGAGACATAACCGTGCCGACTAAGTCACTCGATTGAGTCTGCTCAGTTTGCTCTTTGGTCGGCTCAGTCACTTGACCTAATTGGTCCAAAATTCCCGCATATGTCGGCATACTCAAAAGGGCGGTCATGGTAAACAGGGTTGCTGTCATTAATTTCATCGCGGCTATCCTTGTATCGTCTAATCTCTCAATAATTGCCCATTCTAGCGTTTTTAACAATTTGTTTTCATTTTTTGTTTCTATGGAGCACGTAATTGGTGATTTCAATTGTGCATTAATTTATAAACTTGGGTATCCTTAGCTTTAACTCGTGTTATTGAATTTTATCTTTTGGAAAACCCTATGCCATTGTCAGCAATATTGACTCAAGCTTTTAACTTTTTTCGAAACAATATTAGTCAGTTAGCGTTTTTGTTTGTGCCAATTTTATTTGTTCAGGTTGGTATACAGCTATGGCTAAGTTTAGAGATTAGCAGCGCCGATCTTGAAAATCCTCAATTTGGTACCAGCCACATGGTTGCCATGATGGTGCTACTGCTAGTGTTTTCGTTCCTGATTGCGGCGTTAACGCTATTTTTAGAGATCCGTTCTCAGGGCCATAGCCCATCGAATGGCATGATCTTGAAGACCAGTTTGAACTTTGTACCAGCACTGCTACTCGCAGGTGTCTTCTCTGGTCTTGCGGTACTTGCCCCAGTTATGATTTTGGCTGCAATTAACGTGAACTTAATGATCATAGGTATTTTTGTATCCCTCTACCTATTCGCGCGTCTGGCATTTGTTAACTTTATGGTTGTGGTCGAACGCCTGACACCGATGGAAGCGATTAAGCGTAGCTTCAGTTTTAGTGGTCCTATCGCCCTTAAGACTATTGTAGTGTTACTGCTTTATATCCCATTGTCGCTGTTTGGCGGTATGTTGGCGCAACTGACTCAAATGGGCGGTATTCCTGTTCAGCTGGTTGGTGAGGTTATCGTGGCGTTTTTCGGTCTATTTGTGAACGTTGCACTCTTCCGTCTTTATATGGTGTCGCGTCCAACACCTGAAACACCTGGCAACATCCAAAACGAAGAGTAATACTCCTCCATAGAGGCTACTCTCTAGCTTTGCAGCTGCGCACCTGCGTGAGCTGCAAGCCTAGCTTGTTATCTACAAACTACAGGTTATTCTTGATTAGGGGTAAACGTCTTGTTGAACGATATTGAGTTCGTCAATCTGTTCTCTGCCGAATTGGGCGAGGATTATCGCAAGGCCAAAAGTTATGTAAAAGATGTACCAACTCAGGCGCTGCTGCATGTACGTAGTTTTAGCCATAAGCTTACTAGTCTGCTTGCTGAGCCCAAGAAGGTGCGCTTCGATAGCCCTAACCTGTATGACCGCATCGAGCAGCTAAATCAGCGTAGACTCATTGATGTTAAGACGACGCGAGCACTGCATAAGCTTAGAGCCGATGGCAACCGCGGCGCCCACCCTGAGAAGTATCACCTTACTCCCGAACAGTTACAGCAGCTAAGCGAGCGCTCGATTAAGCAGCTTTTATCCTTAGTGGAGTCGCTGTTTGTTACCGTAACTAAGCAAGAAAAACCTGAATATTACTTTGAGGATTTTGATTCCTTAGCGGGACGAGATCTCTGTTATCGTGCGGTCATGGAACGAGATCCTGAGTCCCAGTATCTAGTAGGGATGTCGTTAAAGACCCGTGCTCTGATGCAGCGGGAGCAAGAGCATGCGCTGCAGGATAGTCGCGACGAGGCGGTAGAGGAGCGCTCTACGGCATCATTAAAGCAGGCTAGTTATTGGTTTTCTCAGGCGGCGGATAAAGACTTAAATGCACTGTACGAGCATGGCGTATCGCTGATCCATGGTTATAGCGGTGAGACCGATGTGGTAGCCGGAGAGTTGGCGATTGCCAAGGCCGCCGATGCCGGAATCGCGAATGCGATGGCGTTGCTAGGTTATTTTTATTTGGTGGGGAGTAAACAGTTTAGCGTCGACTCGAGTTTGGCTCAGAAGTACCTTAGTGAGGCGGCTAAGCTTGAGCAGTCAGAGGCGATGGCGAACTTAGGTGTACTCTATTATCAACAAGAAGATCTAGAGAGAGCTTATAAGTATATTCATCGCGCGGCTCAGGCAGGTTTCCCCCATGCCCAATATCACCTAGCCTTGATGTTGGCACGTGGTGAGGGTTGCCAACAGGACGCAATTAAGAGTGCCCATTGGATGGCAGAGGCAGCAGAACTGGGGCAGGTTGATGCCATGCTATCTTGTGCACAGACAATGTTGCATGATGACGGTGCGATCGGACAAGATCTGTCACAGGCAGAAACTTACCTACGAGAAGTAATAAAGTACGGCCATAGTGTGCCGGCAATGATCGAACTCAGTATCGCTCTTGCGGATGGTATTTTGGGGCGGATCGACGTCGTTTCGGCTGCTGCATTGCTTAAGATGGCGCGAGAGCGAGCTAACCCAACCGAACTTGAGGTTATTTTGCCTTTATGGGAGTCTCTGGCTCTGCAGGTCGATACCGTGCTGGAAATGACGACATCGCCTCAAGAGCGAGCGTCATTAAACAAGGCGGCTGAGCTACTCAGTGAGTCGCCAGTTTCAGAATAACTATGCGGTTACGGTGATAAATTAGTGGACGAGTCTGGCGCTTAAGTTTGACTCGTTCAGGTACGCTTGGACTACTTTCTTAATGGGAGTAAGCTTGCATAGCTGGTTCAGTTAACTGAGACTATCGCTTCTAGGCCGCAGCTTCTTTCTCTGTTTCATTTCAAATCTATGACTAGTTAATCAATTTTTCTCATGTGTTGCACATTGTATAATATATGCAAATGTTGTAAGTTTGGCTCTCATTTATCCGCTAGGAGTCTTTTTTGTCACACTTTGATACTGAACAAGTCGAACAAGTCGAACAAGTCGAACAAGTCGAACAAGGCTGTGCTAAATCCTCATCCTATAAAGCACAAGAACAAGCCCTTAATCGGTTTGCTGAGCGCTATATTAAGCTCGTTTTAGCTGTAGGACAGCACGACTGCTACTATGTCGATGCTTACTATGGACCCAAAGAGTGGCAAAAAGAAACCTATTGGCAACCGCTAGCAGAACTTCAGCAGCTGCATCAACAAGGTTGTGAGGTTTTAAGGGGGATGACCGACGAGCTCAGTGAGCCTGAGCTGGTTGAACGGCATAAATTCCTTCAGACGCAGTGGCTCTCTATTGGTGCATATTTGGATTTCCTACAGGGTAAACAGCGTAGCTTCAATGAAGAGGCTGTGGCTTTATACGACTGTCAACTGGCCGAGTACTCCCTGCTTGAACATCGGCAAGTGCTAACTGAAATCGATGCCTTATTGCCGGGAGAGGGATCACTGACCGATCGCTATAACCAGTTTAAGGCACAATTTATTGTCCCTAAGAATAAGGCGGCAGAGGTCTTCTCGGCTGCGGTTGAACTTGCGCGGACGCGCACCAAAAAGCATATGGCTCTACCCGAAAACGAAAGTTTTGAGATTGAGTATGTAAACGATAAGGTGTGGACTGCTTATAACTGGTACAAAGGCGATTTCCATAGTTTGATTCAGTTAAACCAAGATCAACCCTTGGGGATCGAGCGTTATCTGGAACTGGCGTCACATGAAGGCTACCCGGGTCACCATGTATTTAATCTATTGCAAGAGCAGAAGTTGGTAAAAGCTAAGCAGTGGTTAGAATACGCTATCTATCCGCTATATAGTCCTATCTCCTACCTGTCGGAAGGCAGCGCAAACTATGCCTTGAGCCTTATTTTATCCGATGATGAGGTGATAGCCTTTGAGCGTGATGTATTGATGCCACTGGCCGGATTAGAGGGTGATCTTGCGCTATTCCACCGAGTATTAAAATTGGTTAAAAAGCTGGGCTACTATGAGAATTACGTTAGCCAATGCTTAACCGATAAGTTAGTCGATGCAGCAACGGCAGAGAAAATGTTGATTGAAGGCGCACTCTACCCAGAGTCTCGTGCTAAGCAAAGAGTTCAGTTTTATGAGCGTAATCGCTCTTATGTGATCAATTATAGCGTTGGCGAAGATGCGGTAGCGTCTTGGGTTGAGGCGGAAGCTCAAACTCAAGCGCAAAAATGGACGCGCTTCGAAAGCCTATTATCTAGGCCTCTAAACGCGTCGGATATGCTTCTTTAATTTTAACGAGTCTAGTTAAACGGGCTCGTTAGGATTGTGTTCGAAAGTACGGCCTTGGCGTGGTGCTGAGGTCGGTGTTTCTTTATAAACCGTTTCCTGAAACTCTTCACTATATTGAAATTCTTGGTTGGCTTGCTGCTTTTGAAAACGTGCAAGCTGACGCTTTAAAAATACGCGTCCAAATAGGCTCAATGCTATGAAACTAATAGCGCCAAACAAGAGTAAAAATGGCAGAGCGACTAAGGCTAATGTCATAAACGCCAAACCGATAACGAATGCTAGCCAGCCACGGGTGCCAGAAAATCGATTTTGCATCGGATTGTGTTGAAATTGGCTATAAATCATAAGTTCTCCAAAATATCTTAACGCAAGCGTACAGGAAAAAGATGAATACAGGCTGAACCACTAGGCCTTTTATTCCTGAAATGTGTGCTCGTTGTGGAACAATACTGCCGACTATTTGAACCAAGATCACGTTAATAAAGGTTAATCTAATTTAACTCGCATCAGTTATGGCTGTTAGAGAGTGCTTTGGCCACGCTCTCGCAGATAATCTCTTTTACCCATCTATGCCCCGGATCCTCAGCGCTGCGCTCATGCCAAAGTAGTACGTAGGCCAGTGGAATAAACTCAATCGGTAGTGGTAACTCCACTAAAGGGTAAAGCTTCTTAGCGTGCTGAGCAAAACTCGCGGGCAGGGTAAAGATCAGATCACTATGGGCACAAACACTGGCGGCGCCATAGAAGTCGGGTACGATAGTACTTAATTGGCGGTGGTGGCCCAAGTCGGCTAGGTGGTAATCCAGCGCCCACCAATCGTTTCCTTCACAGCGCACTTGCACATGCGGCATCTGTAGGTAGATATCCAGATCCCAATGGCCTGCTGTGACCGTCGAGAGAATAGGGTGGTCTTGGCGCACTAAGCATACCTGATGATCGGTAAATAGGGTTTGGTGAGCAATACCGTCGGGTAACCTATCCACTTGAAACGCCGATTGCGGATGCAGTTCCCGCCCTGCAAAACCAAAATCAATCTGCCCTTGTTGAATAGCTTGTAGAGAATTTTCGCTCCATACAAAGCTATCAAGCTTAAGATTGGGAGCGCGGTTAAGTAATGTGCCTATGAAGTTAGGCAATAAAGTTTCGTATGCGCTCTCTACCATGGCAAATGAAAACTGGCGGGTGCTGTTATGGGGCGTAAAACCAGGTGGTAGTGTCAATTGATACAGGCTTTGTAGGCTTTGAGGCAGTAATTTGCCTAACTGTATTGCGTGGGCTGTTGGTTTGAGTCCGTGGGCTGTGCGCAAAAAGAGTGGGTCCCCTAGCGTGTCCCTTAATCGGTTTAAACTTTTACTTAGCGCCGACTGGCTTACATGCAGGCGGTTAGCCGCGCGGGTCACGCTCTCCTCTTCTAGCAATACTTGCAGAATCACTAACAGGTTTAGATCGATACGCATGAGATTATCAAGTTTCAAAGATATTCCTCATTGGAAATTCATAATGGAAATAATATCATTTCTGTTCATACCTTAGTTTGATTACTATAGCGCTGTTTTCCTAATTCTGAGAAAGATCATGCGCCGTAGTTTGTTACCTATTTTATTGCCCTTGGTGATTTTAAGCCCTTTGGCTATCGATATTTATCTGCCCTCTATGCCAGCAATGGCTGCAGAATTTTCAGTGTCTGCGAGTGAGATCCAATCGACACTAGTGCTTTTCCTATTCGCGATGGGCACAGGGCAGTTACTTATCGGCCCATTGGCAGACCGCTACGGTCGTCGCCCCGTTGCTATTGGTGGCATCATTTTTTACATGGCAAGCAGCCTGTTAGCTGCCGTTGCCGTGGAGTTTCACTGGCTGCAAATCGCTCGTGTGATGCAGGGCTTAGCTGCCTGCTCCACCTCGATTGTGGTATTTAGTGCGGTACGAGACTGTTTCTCTCCGAAAGAGGGAGCACGTTACTACAGTTACCTAAACGGCATGATCTGTATTATTCCTGCTTTAGCACCGACATTAGGTGGTATGTTGGCGCTGCAGTTTGGCTGGCGTTCTAACTTCACCTTTATGGCATTGTATGGCTTAGTTATTCTGGCTTTAGTGAGCCTACGCTTACCTGAGACTCGTCCACAAAATACGATTAGTGATGGTCCGCTATATCGCTGGGCACGCTATAAGCCTGTGATCACCGAGCCACACTTCCTGTTTTACGCCATCTCATGTATGGCGGGGATGGCAGCTATTCTTTGTTATGTCTCCTATGCGCCTGTATGGCTCATTGGGCACCTAGGCGTGTCGGAGCTTACTTTCAGCGGTCTATTTGGTCTTAACGCAGCCGTGAATATCATCGCCTGTTTTGCTGCGCCGTTAGTGATTAAGAAGCTAGGTAACCGACCAACCGTTATCACTGCATTGGTATTGATGCTGCTGTCTGCAGTGACTCAAGTTATCGTACAGATCCTAGGCCCACAGTCAGGCTTGATGGCGGCTTATAGTTATATGTTGCCTATGATGCTGCTATGTATTGGCTTCGCGCTACTACTTGGGCCAGCAACTAGCATGGCGTTGTCAGCCTTTGGTGAGAGAGCGGGCACGGCAACGGCGATGCTTGGATTCATTCAGATGAGTGGCGCTTCTCTGCTAACCGCATTAATACAGCAAACGAACCTAACCGCTCCTTATGCCGTAGCTGTGCTAATGGGCGGGGGAGCGCTTGCATTGCTAGCGATGATGGCAATGCCGAAATTTAATCATTGGCACCAAGAACAGCACGCCTATTAGATTGAGTTGTCGAGCGCGCTCAGCTGTAGATAGTAAAAGTTAACTTTGTTTCACCCTGAAACACCTTTAGCCTGCATTGACTAACCATCTTCGCAGGCTTTTTTTATTTTAGTGATTGGTATTAGAAGCGGGCATTAACGGCTAAGCGGAAGAAAACACCGTCAGGCGAGTCACCTTGGTCATCGAAGTACTTAGCGACAGAAGCGTTGGCTGCGAAAATATTTGAGAACTGCCACCAATAGGCGGTATTGATGGTGTAAAGGCTGTCGCTGGCGTCATCGCTATATAGAGAAGGGCTGCTTTCTTGACTGCGATAAATTATCGTTTTGCTGTCAAGCTTTTGCCATGAATATTCACCACCAACAGACCATGACTTGTTGATATAAAAGTCAGCAGCAAGGTGAACTAAATGATTCTCTATGCTTGAGTCATATCCAGAGTTCCCCGCTTCATCTGTGTTGTCATTGTAATAGCGATAGGCATGATTAGCATCCTTTTCACTATATTGCCAAAATCCTGCTAGTTCTATGCCTGCAAATGACTGCATCGGAATAAAGCTACGCACCTTGACTCCATAAGTATCTGTTTGGGAATCAAACGAACTTTCATGTACGTGTCCAATACTGAGTTCCTCTATTTTGCTATCAGAAGCGTTAGTATTCGCGTAGTAAATGGAGACTTCTGAGGTGTCGTTAAAATAGTAGCCTAAGCTTAACTGATAGCTATCTTGGTCTTCATCTAGACTCGTGTATTGACGATTATCGTCAGTCTTAGCATACATTCCTCCTACAAACCATTTTGTATCAAATACGTAAGTCGCATCAATGTGGTAGACATCAATATCATTAATCACTTGCAATTGAGCGTATTGCACGCCGATATTTGTAGTTTGTGCGAGGGTTCCATTTAGTGCATAGGGACCATTTTCAACCGATACAGGCGAAAGGTAATAGCGGTAACCTAAGTTCCATACACCATCGCCAAAATTATCGCTATAAGTGCCAAGAGCAAGATCTAATTCGTGTTGGTAGCTGCTATCTGTTTGAGTCGGAGTATCGCTTGCGAGAGCATTACAGCTAATGAGACTGGATAATATAACGAGAGAAATCGGGCTTCGTTTCATTTTACGTCCTTGTTAGAGGCTTTAATTTGCTAGCCTGCTATGGTTAAGATTACTGTGTTCATCTGTCGTCTAGATAGCAGAGGGTCTGCACCAATAAGTGCAGGAAGACCACCATTAAGCTATAGATGGGTGACGACTTCATTCTTTGAAGTTAGTCGCTTAAAAATTAGTGAGTTAAAATTATCTGGTTGAAATTTACGCTATGTAGTCTGCGATTGTAAAGTCGAGTAATCGTGTAATTTGTATCAACACTCAGCTACAATTTGCAGGATATTCCAAACAAACACTCAGAGGTCTTGTGTCCCGTCCAACTTGTCCTAACTGCCACTACCCGCAAAGTGCTTGTCTGTGCGCCAGTATTGAAACCATGCAGGTCAAGCCTGAATTGATTATTTTGCAAGACCCAAGCGAAGTGGGGCATGCGAAAAATAGTGTTCGTCTGCTAGAACTGGTCATAGCAGAAACTCAAGTTGTGGTGGGGGAAACCGCGGATGATTTTGCTGCGCTACGGCAGCAGTTGGCGACATCAGCTAAACCTGTCTACTTGATCTATCCATCAGAGAGCAGCGTGTCGGCAGGTGAGACGAGAATTGAGGAAGAGGCGATCTTACTCTTCTTAGACGGCACTTGGCGTAAGGCCTATAAGTTGCTGCAGCTTAACCCATGGTTACAGGCTTACCCCGCGCTGCATTTGGATCTGGATGCGGCTTCTAATTACACCATTCGTAAGGCGAGTCGTAGCGATAGTCTGTCAACATTGGAAGCGGTAGCCATGACGCTTAAGGCGATCGATGAAGAACAAAATGTAGCACCTTTAACGAATGCATTAAGTGCTATGGTAGAACAGAGGCTTGCTTCTATGCCTGCCGATGTGCGGGCCCGATATCGATAACATATATTATTGATAGTGGTTTTTATATTCGATGTTTAAAGTTAAAGAAACTCTGTGAGTTTTTGCTGATAAATTGATGTAAGCTTTTGTGATTCAAGTCGTTTATTCCTTGGTAAAACACAGTTGATATCACGCTAATTTTTCGATGAATAGGGTTTAATAAGTGAATCACCTACGGTGATGATTGTGGCTACGCCGGCAACAGCTTTTGCAGGGGGCGACACTGAATAATTCATTCAGAGTGCTGGCGTAGCTATCTTCCTGACACTCGGTAGCGGGCCTGTTGGGTATCATAGATTGGACTAAGCTGATCAAGCGTAAAGCTTTCTGCCGTTACGGGCTTATTGAAGAAATATCCTTGTCCCATACCTTTGCCTAAACTCAATAATAGATCTCGTTGAGATTGTGTCTCAATCCCTTCAACAACAAAATCGATCTCTAAGGTTTGCGCTAGTTGCATTATGGCCTTGCAAAGCTTTTGGCCTTGATTGGTGTTTAAGCGCTGGGCAAAAGCGGAATCGATTTTTAGGCTATCGATGGGTAAACTACTGAGCCGACTTAAGGAAGATAGCCCTGCGCCAAAGTCGTCTATTGCTATGCTGATATTCATTTCTTTTAGCTGGGCTAAGATATTTGCCATGAACTTAGGTCGATGAATAAGTGCACTCTCGGTGATTTCAATAATCAATGTATTAGCGGGTAGTTGAGTGCGGGAAAGTAGCCCTTTAAGCATGGGAATAAAGTCAGGGTGTTCGAGTTGAGAGCGTGAAATATTGACGCTGATCTTAAGCTGAGAGTCAAACTCTTGGTGCCACTGCTGCATCTGTATGCAAGCTTGCTCTAACGCCCACTGGCCAATACTCACCATCAGACCCGCTTCCTCTAGCAGAGGGATAAAGTCTTGTGCTTCAACGATTTCGCCATTGCTTTGAGTCCAGCGTAGCAGGGCTTCAACTGCCATAATGTCGTTAGACTCTAAATCGGTAATACTCTGATAGGCTAGGCTAAACTGTCCAAGTCCTTGGGCATGGCGCAGATCATTTAACGTGTGCAACTTCTTCTCTGCGGCTTCACGAATGGTCGCGTTATAGAAACGAATATGGTTCGGACTCTTCTTTGCAGAATACATGGCAGTATCGGCCATGCTTAACAGTTGATTGGGTTCATCGCTTTGCTGTGGAAATAGCGAGATCCCTATACTGGTACCTAGATAGAATTTCTGACCATTAATTTCAAATGGCGCCTCAAACAGTGACAATATCAGTTCAGAAAAGGCTTCTATCTCTTCGCGGTTATGGCATAGGGGCAGAATCAAGGTGAACTCATCACCACCGAGACGGGCGATTTCGGCATTCTCGATACAGCAGGCTTCTAGGCGAGCAGCCACCAGTTGCAGAACCTTATCTCCCGTTGAGTGCCCAAAGCTGTCGTTAATATTCTTAAAGCCATTGAGGTCTAAGAACATCAAAGCACCAATCATTCCTGGGGAGCTTTTGATGTTATTGATCGCTTTATTGAGCAACTGGATCAGGTGAAAACGATTGGGTAGCCCTGTCAGTTTGTCATACATGGCTTGCTGGGTCAGCTTAGCTTCTAGTGCCTTCTTTTCACTAATATCACTGAATAAATTGACATAAAATACAGTGTTATTCGCGTAGATCCGTCTACAACTTTGCCATGCTGGGAAAGTTGAGCCGTCTGAGCGACACTTCCTTACTTCACCCTGCCAGCTTCCGGTTCCTTTTAAAGGGGTATCGGGTACTGAGCTTTCCTGTTGTAACTCTAGATTAAGTTCTTGTGGCGTCCGATTTAATAAATGTTCGGCGCTATAGCCACAGATCCGACACATCGCCTTATTAACAGCTAATATTTGCTCTTCTTCATTGGTGATATAAACCGCTTCAGCGCTGTCTTCTAAAGTGATCGACATCAGTTCTTTTGGCAAGGTTTCAAAGCCATTACTGATGCTAGCTCGGCTACGTTTACGTCTATCCATAGGCTGGAATAAGACGAGCATTATCTGCTCGCCATCGAGTAGTGCGGGATAAAGGGTTAACAGAGTTGGGAGCTCTTTACCTTGCTGGCTCATATGTAGCCAGTTAAATGAGACGACTTCGCCATTGGCTGCCTTTTTTATCATCTGCAGACCATATTCGACACTGCTTTTTCCTGAGGATTGCAGTCTAGGAGAGAAGTCGAAGGGGGTTGCGTGAATAAAGTTTTGCTCTAGGCTTTCAAAATAATTGAGTGCAGCAGAGGTTGCCGCCAAAAAGTGCTGTCCCTGTAGGATAGCTATTGCCGTTGATTCCGATTGCTGTTGCCAGTATGAGAGTTGTTCGGATAGCGCTGGATCTGCAGAAGATACACGTGGGTACAACTTAGACCAGGTTAACACACTCATACACTCTTCCCTTTTTGCATGACATTTCTAGAGGTAAATAACTCTTACTTCAGCAGCTAAAGTGATTATTTTGATATAGTTTAGTCGGTTTGGCGTCAAAAATACCTTTATTTGACACTTTGCACAATTAAGATGTAACAAAATTGAATCTAGAGAACATTTACATAAAAAAAACCAGTAATCTGCAAGAGTAGACTTGAACTCATTTTTAAAAAAATGAAGGGTGAGAAATTGGCTAACTTGCTGACCTTGATGATAATTTATCTGATTAAAGCCTAATATTTTATAGGGTTGAACAAAAGGCAGTGTCAATGTGAATGAATTGGTTAAAATAGACGGCTAAGAAGAGGATTTTAGGACAAGGAATAACAGTGGCAATTAAACATTTTCTATCGCTTTCATACGTGTTGGCGATAAGTGTCATTATGTTGAGTAGTTCAGGGTTAATGGCTGCACAGCCAGCAACGAATCGTACCGACTCTCTGTCTGAACAAGCGGAAAAAGCTAAGCTGCGAGTAGAGAGCGAACAGCTGAAAAAAGCCCGTGAAGCAGCAAAGCAGACTGAGGCGCGAGAAAAGAAAGTCTTGGATAGACAGGAGTCTGGTGATTGGGAAAGCGAGCAAAGAGAGAAGGCGCAGCAGCAATTTAACAAGCGAGAATCTCGTCAAGAGAAGTACTTGCGGGAAGCGAAAGAAGCGGCAAGTCGCGAACGCAAAATCCCCAAACCTTTTGAATAGTGAATGATTACGAAATGAGTAGAGTTAGGAATATCCTGTGAGTATTTGTCCCCTGTGTCAGCAGCCTAGTTTACAGGCTTTCCATCAAGATAAGTTTAGAGAGTATCAGCGCTGCGATAATTGCCAGCTGGTCAGTGTTCCAGATAGCTTCTTACTCAACAGCGAGGACGAAAAAGCGGTTTACGATCAGCATCAAAATAACCCTGATGATCTCGGCTATCGCAAATTTTTATCAAGGGCGCTGGATCCTGTTTTAGAACGAGTATCTCAAGACGCCGAGGGGTTAGATTTTGGCTGTGGCCCAGGCCCCACGATCAGCGTGATGGCAGCAGAAAAGGGCATTAAAGTTGAGAATTACGATCTCTATTATTGCCACGATCCTCAAAAGCTGCAGAAGCAATATGATTTTGTCACTATTACAGAGGTGATTGAGCATGTAGCGGATGCTAAATCTTTATTAGTAACACTAGATAGTTTGTTGAAACCGGGCGGCTTACTGATGATTATGACTAAGCGCGCAGGCGATCTTGAGGCTTTCAGCAGATGGCATTATAAAGGCGATCCGACTCATATTCGTTTTTACTCAACGGCGACTTTTGAGTGGATAGCGCAGCACTATGATTGGCGCTTAGATGTATTGGGGAATGATGTAGTTCTGCTTACTAAACCTTAAATATCCCCAGCCTTAATGGTGGGGCAAGTGTTTTGCGAAAATATGAACAAAGGAATGAACGACATGAAAATAGCAAGATGGACATCTATCTATTCGCTGTGGATCTGTTTAAGCCTGGCGCTACCGAGCGCCGCTATGGCCGCAAACCATAAGGCGATTAGCTTCTTGAATAAAGAGGATGCTGCCGAAGTACTGACTCAAGAGGATGATTTCGTGCGTGGGATAAGCCAATTTGATATGGCCTCACGGATGAAGCGAGAAGGTAGCCCGACTAAGAGTGAGTATCTAAGCTTTGTTGGCGAGCAGACCTTAAACTGGACGCCCCAAGAGCGCAGCGCCGTGAAGCAAGCATTTGCGCAGCTTCAACCTAAGTTGAAATCATTGAAAGTGGTGTTACCTGAGCCGATTGAGTTTATTAAGACGACTGGGCTAGAGGAGGGCGGCGCCGCTTATACACGTGGTCAAGCTATCGTGCTGCAGCAGAAGCAGCTTGCTAATGTGTCAAGATTACCCAGCTTAATCGCCCATGAACTATTACATGTCTATTCCCGTTTTAACCCTGAAATGAAGCGAAAGCTTTATCAAGCAATTGGGTTTTACCCTGTTGGGGAAATTCCTTTTCCAGCATCAATTGCTAAGCAAAAAATAACTAATCCAGATGCACCGATTAATGACTTTGCTATTAGGGTCAGCTATCAGGGGAAAATGGTCTGGGTGGTGCCGATTCTGTACTCAGAGGATAAGCAATACAGCTTAGAGCGAGGCGGAGAGTTTTTTGATTACCTCGAGTTTATGTTCGTGGTTATCGGCAGTGACGAGAAGCCTAATATGACAGCTTATGATCCTGATAATGCACAAATTGTAAAGGTATCTGAATTTAAAGGCTTCTTTAAGCAGATTGGTCGCAATACTAACTATATTATCCACCCCGAAGAGATCATCGCAGAGAACTTCTCCTTCCTGATGACGGGAGAGGTCGAGCTTAAGTCGCCAGAATTGCTACATAAGATAGAGCAGGTTTTTTTAGCTCAGTAAGCGATAGCTAGGGTTACTGGTTTAGGTGCAGTAAGATGATCTGCTGCACCAAGCGCTCATTATGTTCTGGGTCGGCATCGAGGGTAAATCCATATTGAGCGAGTCTTGAAGAGGAATCGAGCTCTTGCTGGTTTTTAATGGTAATAGCTATGCTCTTTTCCTTGCCATCGAAGTTCATCTTAAGTCGATACTGACTATCGATATTAGCACTAGCTAGCGCCTCGCTGACAAAGGCGCCCCCCTTAATAGAGATATCCCTTAGGTAGCCTGTCGAGAGGATCTCATCAGAGTCTATCCTTATTAAGTTGGCGCTGATATTGATTGGGATGCGTGAGTGCTGCCTTAAAGAGACGGTTTGTAGCTCTTTGGGGTAGCGTATAACAAGCCAACGCCCCACAATAGAGATGACTTGGTGAATATTGCTTCTAAACGCTAAGATATTGGCATCTTGCTCATCGCTACTGACGACTCTAACTATCACGCTTTGCTTGTCCGTAATAAATGCACTCGCCCCCCGCCAAGCCTTGTCATTGCCATGGGCTAAGATCACCGCACGCCCGGGATCAACACCAATTAAGCGACTACGCAGGCGTATGTTACTTGTCGGCGTTAGTAGTTGTAGGTGCACCTCTGTATTGCAGGTGAGATTATCTAACGTGTTGAAATCCTTCTCTGATGACATAAGTATCCTTTAGTCCATGAAATAGGCTCTAAGCGAAATGATATATAAGCGTAGTTAAAGTTAGCATGCAACTGGGTTTATGTCAGAGTAACCAGAGGTTACAAATGTTTGTCGTTGTTCATTTGATTTTCATGACAAATTGCTTTTTGATGTTAACTGATTTTATTGTGGTCAATGATCGCGCACAGCTAATCACACCAGTTCAGAGTCAAAATTGAGGAATGACATTCCGCCATCTTCTTGATGGCGAGGGTGCTTAAACAAGGAGCGAATAATGAAGCGCTACACTAAGGCGTTGGTACTGTCTATTGGCCTGCTACTAGCAACGCCAATGGTACAAGCAACGCAGGCCAAAGATATCCAGAGTTTCACTTTGGATAACGGCATGAAGATTATGGTATTGGAAGACAGTTCAATACCTAACGCCAATATGTACCTTTTTTGGAAGGTAGGCTCACGCAATGAGGTGCCGGGGATCACTGGGATCTCGCACTTCTTTGAACACATGATGTTTAACGGTTCGAAGAAATATGGCCCTAAGATGTTTGACCGCACCATGGAAGCGGCTGGTGGGGCAAACAACGCCTATACCACGGAGAACTTAACCGTCTATACCGACTGGTTCCCTGCAAGTGCACTAGAAACTATTTTTGATCTTGAAGCCGATCGTATCGAGAATTTAGATATCAATGAGAAGATGGTCGAAAGTGAGCGTGGCGTAGTAGCCTCAGAACGTTTGACCGGGCTAGAAAACTCTAACTGGCGTGTGTTGCAAGAAGAGCTTAAAGGTGCCGCGTTCAGAGCGCACCCTTATAGTTGGTCGGTCATCGGCCACGAATCAGATATTGCCGCTTGGACGTTAGAAGACTTAACCCAATACCACAAGACCTATTACGCGCCAAACAACGCGGTAGTGGTGATAGCTGGCGATGTGAAATTGGCCGAAGTGAAGCAGTTAGCCGATAAATACTTTGCGCCTATTCCTGCACAGGCACCACCGCGAGAGGTGAAAACTGTCGAGCCGCTACAAAAGGGTGAGCGCCGCGTCTTCGTGCAGAAGGCATCGGTAAGTACTCCTAATGTCATGCTAGGCTACCATATTCCTGCGACCTCAAATGCCGACTATTATGCCCTAGATCTATTGTCATCCATCATGACCACGGGCAACAGCTCGCGCATGTATCAAGGCTTAGTCGATAAGCAAGTCGCTATCGAAGTCGATACCTATATGCCGATGTCTTTCGACCCTAATCTATTTTATGTCATGGGGGTTGCTAATCCAGGAGTGACTGCGCCGGAGCTAGAAGATGCGATGATCAGTGAGATCAACCGCATTGCCCGTGACGGTGTAACGGCCGAGGAGCTTGAAAAGGTCAAAAATATCAAGCTAATGGGCTTTTATCGCGCCATGGAAACCATTAACGGTAAGGCCAATACCATAGGCACTTATGAGTTATTTTTCGGCAGTTATGACAAGCTGTTTAACGCACCAGAGGCCTATAACAAGGTAACGCCTGAAGATATTCAGCGTGTGGCGCAAACTTACCTGAAACGTGCAAATCGCACCGTTGCCGTGCTGGCTGCAACCGAGGAGGCTGACCAATGAGAAAGTGTAATTCAACCTTAAGCGCCTCGAAAGCCCTGCTGCAATCGAAGAAATTAATCACAGCAATGGCCGTTGCGGGTACGTTAGCCTTAACGGGGTGTGCCGCTAATACCGAGAGTAGCAATACAGTGGATACCGGCAGTTTTAGCGTGCCAGCCTATCAAAAGGTAACTCTTTCTAACGGTTTAACCGTGTATATGATGCCCCAGCGTGAAGTGCCACTCATCACTGTGGACGCTATAGTGCGAGCGGGAGCCGTCAACGACACCACTTCAGGTGTAGCAGAGATGACCGCAGCAGGTTTGATGCTAGGTGCTGGCGGCAAGAGTAAGCTTGAGATAGAGCAAGAGGTGGATTTCTTAGGAGCCAGTCTAAGCAGCGGTGCTGGTAAAGAGGGCAGCTATATTAGCGCTAACTTTATGGCGAAAGATGCCGACAAGATGCTGCCGCTAATCAAAAATATGTTGCTGTCGCCAGACTTCGATACCAAAGAGTTTGATAAGTTGCGTCAGCGAGAAATTGCTGGTTTATCGCAATCGAAAGAGAGTCCGCGAGCGGTGATCAGCCGTTACTTCGATAAGCTGGTTTTTGGTGAGCATCCATACGGTAATGCTACATCGGGTAACAGCGATTCGTTAGCCGAGTTGACCATTGCACAGCTTCGGGCCTTTCATAAGAGCTACTATCAGCCATCAAACACGGCCATCAGTGTTGTGGGCGACTTTGAGCCTGCAAAGATGCAGGCCAAGTTGGAAAGTTTGTTTGCAGATTGGCAAGACTCTGAGCCGGTATCGCTAGTCGACCTGTCAAAAGGCCTGCCTAGGTTTGATAACAGTGAAGTGTTGCTGGTGGATAAGGGGGATGCCATCGAGACCACTTTCCTGATCGGTGGCATGGGGATCAGCCGTGATAATCCCGATTTTGTAGGGCTTACCGTGGTTAATACCATATTAGGTGGCCGCTTTACCTCATGGTTAAATGATGAGTTACGCGTCAATGCGGGCCTGACTTATGGGGCGCGCTCAGGCTTTAGTGCCTACTCTGCCGCAGGTACCTTTAAGATCAGTACTTTTACTAAGACCGCAACCACTAAGGAAACCATCGACCTTGCACTCAAGACCTATGCGAGGTTGTGGCAGCAAGGCTTAGACCAAGCCACCTTGGACTCGGCCAAAGCCTATGTAAAAGGTCAGTTCCCGCCTAAGTATGAGACTAGCAGCCAGCTTGCAGGCTTGATGACGGATATGTATCTGTACGGTTTCGATGATGCCTTTATCAACGAGTTTCAGGCAAAGGTGGATGGTTTAACGCTAGAGGAGTCTAAGCGTTTAATCGATACTTACTTCCCGAAAGAAAATCTACAGTTTGTCATCATAGGGAATGCGGCCAAGATAGCGCCGATTGCCAAGGAGTATGGCAAGGTCAAGAAGGTAGATATCACCGAAGTCGGGTTTGGCGGTTAAGCTCCTCTCGAACATAACTCATGAGTGTAAACAGCAAAAGCCGCGACTATCGCGGCTTTTTTGTGTCTGGAACACTTATGCCAAAAGCCCACGGATGGATAGCTTTTGGCTTTGTGTCTGCAATTCCAACCTTAGTTTAAAACCGTCAAAGTTAAGCTTGCCAGTGAAAAAGGTGGAAACTTTCTATTAGTGCT
This sequence comes from Shewanella sp. MBTL60-007, assembly GCF_019654915.1. GTDB lineage: Bacteria > Pseudomonadota > Gammaproteobacteria > Enterobacterales > Shewanellaceae > Shewanella. The sequence goes on from NZ_BPET01000060.1 coordinate 22,076, forward strand.
GGTTTTTAATACTAAGTTTCTTAATTCTCTTAGTGATGTTTAGTAATCGACGAATACCCAAAATGCTCCACAGGAATTAACACCAACTAGGGTATTTTACTGTGAAAAAATCAATCATCGCTTTGTCTGTTTTATCTGTTCTGTCTATTAACTTTGCCAATGCCGCAAGCTCAATTGAGCACCAAGTTAAAGAAAATAAAGCTGATATCGACTTCATTTACGATGTCACACATCGCCAAGATCAAGATATTATGAAGCTTGAGTATGAGGCAACTCAAAGTCGCAACGACATTAATCAAATCAATAGCAACTTCGAAGCGATGTCAGACATCGTTGAGAGCCACCAAGAGTCGCTAATTAACCTTGAGTCGGTAACGAATAACTTACATAAGTCAGGTGAGATGGAGGCGGCTCGCCTAGAAAAGCGTATAGATGAAGTTGCAAGCAATGGCTATGACGATGCTGAGCTTCGTTCTGAAGGCCGAGAGTTCGTTAACACTCGCCTACAAAGTTTAGATAGCTCAGTGCAGAGCCGCATGCAGGATCTATCTACTGATGTAGATACTCGCTTAAATTCAGCTTATACCTCAGGTGCAGATGAAGCCGCTCGCCTTGATAAGCGTATCGATGCTATCAATACTGACAAGTTTGACGATGCTGAGCTTCGTTCTGAAGGCCGTGAGTTCGTTAACACTCGCCTACAAAGTTTAGATAGCTCGGTGCAGAGCCGCATGCAGGATCTATCTACTGATGTAGATGCTCGCTTAAATTCAGCTTATACCTCAGGTGCAGATGAAGCCGCTCGCCTTGATAAGCGTATCGATGCTATCAATACTGACAAGTTTGACGATGCTGAGCTTCGTTCTGAAGGCCGTGAGTTCGTTAACACTCGCCTACAAAGTTTAGATAGCTCGGTGCAGAGCCGCATGCAGGATCTATCTACTGATGTAGATGCTCGCTTAAATTCAGCTTATACCTCAGGTGCAGATGAAGCAGCGCGTCTCGATAAGCGTATCGATAGAATTAATCGCGATGGTTATGACGATACTCAACTAAGACGAGAAGCATCAGAGTATGCAGCTCACGTTGATAAAGATGTAGATAATTTGTTTAAGGGAGTGAGCCAGAACTTCCATGCGATTACCGATCTAAAACTAGAACATGAAGTTTTAGCTGATAAAGGTAAGGTCGCTTATGACTCTCTGCGTGCCGATGGTGAACGTGAAGTCGCTAAGCTCGAGTCGGTTGTTAATGGTGCCCAACGTACGGGCGAAATTGAACGTGCAAGAATGAATAACGCTATTCGTAAAGATGCTGAGCAGGCATTAAGCGGCCTGAGTAAAGGGGTTGATTCACGTATGAACCATCTTGCTAACTCTGGTGCAGATGAAGCGGCTCGCCTTGATAAGCGCATTGATGATATCTCTTTTGATGACTCTACAATCCGTAAAGATGCAGAGCAGGCATTAAGTGGCTTGAGCAAAGGTGTTGATTCACGTATGAATCATCTTGCCAACTCGGGGGCTGACGAAGCCGCTCGCCTTGATAAGCGTATTGATGAAGTTGCTGAAAAGGGTTATGACGACAGTCAGATCCGTGAAGATGGCCAAGCGGCTTACGAAGATGCCTTAGCAAAAGGTGAGCACGCCTATAAAGACTTGGCGGAAAAAGGTCAGGAGTATGTGGATGGCAAGTTCAATAAGCTGGATGTGGACTTTAAAGAAACTCAGCAAGCGATGGTCGTTGTTCAAAACCAAGCTCGCCAAAACTATGAGCATATCGGTGAGAACCGTCAACGCATTGCAGATAACGCAGCAGCTATCGAAGAAGCTAAAAATAGTGGTGGTGCAGCGATTACTGATGCTGATCTGAAAGCGGCTCGTGCTGAAGCTAAGCAAATTGCTAATAACGCAGCCAATAAGGCGATAGAAGATGCGGTGAGTAATGTTGAGATCGACGCTGACACAGCAAAAGCTGTTGAAGCAGAAGTAGCTAAGGTTGCCGAGAAGGTAATTGCTGATGCGGTATCAAAGGTAGATACCGATGCCGCATTGAAAGAGTTTTTTGACACGCTTAATAAGCAGGACCGCGCTATTCGTGGTGATGGTGCAGCTCAAGTGGCGCGTTTAGATGGCCGCATCGATGCCAACACTAAGGCTATTGAGGAAAACACCAAGAAGATAGAAGCACTTGAAAACCGTATCGATGGTTTCCAAGATTACATGAATGAAAATGCCGCTATGACTAACGCATTATCTGGTCTACCTCAGCCATACGGTGTCGGTAAAGTGCAAGTGGGTGTGGGTTTAGGTTTTGCCAGTGACAAGAAGGCGGTCGCCATTGGTATGGGCTACCGTGCAACTGACGCAGTCGTTATCCGCGCGGGGATCTCTAAGTCGGCAGGTAGCCGCGGTGATGTTCAAGGTAACGTTGCTGTGGGTTATGAGTTCTAGAGTTTAAGAACCCTTGCCAAGGATGGCGAACCTAATGGATCTAGGTTTACATTTATTTGAGAAAAGATATACACAAAAAAGCCGCGACTATCGCGGCTTTTTTTATGATTTATAAGCCCATGAACGGGCAGCTTTTGGCGTTATGTCTGACACATTTATGCTCGAATACGAGCCTGCTTACATACCGGCGTAATCTAACTGACGCCAAGCTTCGTAGCTGATAATGGCAACGGCATTCGACAGGTTCAGGCTGCGGCTGGTGGACATCATAGGAATACGCAGGCGCTGCTCAGTAGGAATAGAGTCGATGATATCGGCAGGTAGGCCGCGACTTTCAGGGCCAAATAGTAACACATCGTCTTGCTTAAAGGTCAGCTCTGAGTGTGGGCGGCTCCCCTTAGTGGTACAGGCCATGATGCGTTTACCAGCCATGGCTTCAAGGAAGGCCTCAAAGTTTTTATGGTGGGTGACATTGGCTAAATCGGCATAGTCCAAACCAGCGCGGCGTAATTTTTTGTCCTCTAAATCAAAGCCTAATGGCTCAATCAGATGCAGCTTGCAGCCGTTGTTAGCGATCAAGCGGATGATATTACCGGTATTTGGGGCGATTTCGGGTTCGTAAAGCGCGATATGGAACATGCTGGCCTGCCTAAAAATTGGTGAGCCGAGATTATACGGCAAAAATTCCAACACGGAAAACTCATGTTATTGGCATTGTGTAGCAACAGCAAAGGCTAGCAGAAGGCTACAGGCTGAAGAAGGAGCTGGGATATGCGATGACGATCGTGAATATCGGGCTTAGCAATATACCGCAAAGGGATTTGCGTCTATATTCCTGTTTACGACTATTACTCCCGTTTATGACTATATTCCCGTTTACGAATAGACGGCTCTCTTAGGCAGACTTATGGATCTCGCTAAACTTTCTCGGATCAGCATGAAGCATCTGATCACTCTACATGTGATGCTCGATACCTTGAGCGTGACCGCTAGTGCCGAACGTTTATGTTTAAGTCCGTCATCGGTGAGTAAAACCCTGAGTCAATTGAGGCTGAGTCTCGACGATGAGCTATTTTATCGTCACGGTAACAAGCTGGTGGCTACACCATTAGCTCGCAGGCTAGGCCCCAGCGTGCATCAAATCATCAATGATATGAACCAGTTGGTAACCCAAGAGGCATTTAACCCCGCAGACTACAAGGGGCGTTTTTCATTGGCGATGCGTGAGAGCACCTTCGAGCTATTAGCGGGTAAGTTAATGGCTCACGTACTGACACAAGCGCCCAATATCCGTTTAGATATTTTTGCTAAAGACAGTGTTGGTTTTGATGGGCTAATTAAAGGCAGTTTGGACTTTATCTTGCTGCCCCATGATAGAAGTCAGCCACCTATCTCCCGACAAGAGTTGGTGTGGGAGACCTTGCTCAATGACGAGATGGTGTGCCTGATGAACCCAGATCATCCGCTGGCGGATCATGCGCAGATATCTATCCATGATTACTTGAGTTATAGCCATATCAGCATTAGTGACTCAGACCTAAATACCCCATTTTTTGAGATGCAGTTAGCCCAGCAGTCGCGCAATCGCGCGGTCCCCATTTCGGTAGCTGACTTTGGTAGTGCTGCGTTGTTGTGTCATCACAGTGAGCTGCTGTTTACCTGTTCGCGGCGTTGGGCGGAAACTGCTTTTCAGGCGAAAGGGTTAGTGACAAAGGCGATGCCGCTCGATTATGGGGAGGTGGCTTATAGTTTGGTGTGGCATAAGCAAAGTATGAATGATCCTGCTTTACGGTGGTTGCATCAACAGTTGGTGGAGTTTACTCGGGTTGAATTCGAGTAAGTAAATTCTGATTTTTAAGCAATCAAGCTGCGCTTGATAAAGGTCGAGAGCTTCCAGTTCACACATGGGCAAGAAGGGAACAACAACTTTCCCCTTTTGGCCATCAGTTAGCTGCATACGATGCTGAAAGTAAGCTATAAGGTCTTTGCTTACATAGTTAAAACATTTAGCTTCAGTGCTAAAGGTTTGAAGGCGTAACGGCCAGTCAGCTACGCAATTGGCAGTGAAAAACTCTTCTTTTGGGCTTCTTTTATGTCTACTAACAGAATTAACTCTATGAAAGTCCTGGTTGAGCAGTATTTAAACTCAAATAAATAAAAGTTTGACATTGGTCACGTTTTATTGCTAATTTGAACTCAGCGGTTTAGGTCGGAGAGTTCATTGATATAGCGAAGACTCAATCGACTGGGAGTTCGACATTAGCTAGTTTTGCTGGCTGGGCCGGATTCGACAGAGCTGAGGCATTGCTATTAGAAGCTTCGACCGGACTACTTTTCAATCCGACTCTTGCGTACATTATCGGATACCCATTGAGCTACCCTCGGGTAACTTTGAAAAGCCTAACAAGTCTGCATTCATGTTAGGCAGTAAAACAAAAAAGCATCCCTCAGGGATGCTTTTTTTTGCTTTACGTTTTGGTTGATGGTTAGATCTTGTCTAACAGTTTACATCGTGGCTTTGCCGCCTATCAGGCTACGCCTGCTTTTTACAGTTAGACTTCGTCTAACAACTAAAGTCGTGGGATTCCCTCCCACACCCGGGCAAGGAGGACTGCTCGTCCTATCCTCCTTGCATCCACCATGACGCCCCTAACGAAGTTGTTGATCCTCATACTCCAATAAAAATCGCCTAACGGCTCAGATGGGACATCCATGTCCCCCCCGAGCCTGAACCATCATCCATGATGGCTCTACGGCAATCTTGAGAGCAAAGAGTTATCTGCGTATTTCGGCAACTCCGATGGGGAATTGGTGTTCCCTGTGAGCATTGCGAGAAGTTTGAGCTTTCTATTGAGCACTCGATAGTGTCAGTTGTGCACTTTTCTACCCCAGTGTAGATGCGGCCGTGACCGTCCATGACATGGACGTCATGGCCGAGCTTCCATGGATGGACTTGTAGCGTGTCACGGCAGCGTCTGCACATACGCCGGCTGCAAGCCATTGGAACCATCAATGCTGGAGGTTGGCTCGAAGATTCAAGTGATGAAGAACCCAAAGGTTCACCGCTTTAGATTTTACCGACTAGAAATATACGACATGAGCTAAAGTTGTCGCTTTTCTAATTCAGTGTAGATACGGCCGTGACCGTCCATGACATGGACGTCATGGCCGAGCTTCCATGGATGGACTCGCAGCGTGTCACGGCAGTGTCTGCATATACGCTGGCCGCAGGCCATTGGAACCACTGATGCTGGAAGCTGCTTCATGGATGCAAATAACGAACAACTCAAAGGTTCTCCGCTTTAGCTCTAAAGCTACATAAGTAGGCTTAGCTCAAAGCCTACAAATAAACATTGGGTAACACCAAATTCCCAACCCCACGTTCAGCTAGCCGTGCTGCTAACTCCAGCATCTGCTCTTCACTGCAAGTGTCCCACTGGCGGGCTTCGCCTGTCACACCATGATGTTGAAACGCGTTGAGCTTCACCCTAACGCTAGCTGGGAGCTGGTTTAAATAACCTGCTATGGCGTTGACCTCACTGTCGATATCACTGATTTTCGGAATATACAGTAGGCGTATTTCGTATAGCTTACCCTCTGCAGCGAGTAGCTTTAAACTGCTGAACACTCGGTGATTATCACGGCCTGTAATATAACGATGGGTGTGCTGTTGCCAGGACTTGAGGTCGATCATCGCACCATCTAGGTAAGGCATCACTTGCTGCCAGCCGCCTTCAGAAACGTAACCATTACTATCTATCATGCAGCTTAAATGGGCTAAATCTGTGCTGGTTTTAATGGCCTTAAACAGCTCGATAATAAACGGCAGCTGCAGGGTGGCTTCGCCACCACTGACTGTAATGCCATTAATAAAGTGCACTTGCTTGCGAATAAGCTCCAGCATTTGTGGCACGGTGTATTGGCGAGTCTTAGGGCTAGATTGCCTAGGGCAAGTGGCTAAACAGGTGTCGCACTGGGTGCATAGCTCGCTGTCCCAGACTACCTTAGGTTTTTCTTGCTCTATGATTAAACTTAGGGCACCAACAGGGCAGGTGGCCACGCAATCGCCGCAATTGTCACACATATCTATGGTGTACGGGTTATGACAATTTTTGCAGTTGAAATTACATCCTTGGAGGAAGATGACCAGACGACTGCCTGGACCATCGACACAAGAAAAGGGGATAATTTGGTTAACTGTCGCGACTCTGCCCATCTTTTGCTCTACTTGCTTAGGTATAGGTATTACTTGCTATATGCCGGTGTGTGCTCATGGGCAACAACCCGTGGTTGGCGCTGTAAAATCTTGGTGTTTTGCGCGGCTTCTGCACCTAGCCATGTAGTGTTGGTACGTGATCCTTTCGCTTTAAAGCTGGCGATATCTGACAGTTTCATCATGTAACCAGTCACGCGAACCAGATCATTAGAGGCAACGTTAGCGGTAAACTCACGAAAACCTAGGCTTAACGCACCTTTACACAGCTGCATCATGGCTTGTGGATTGGTTTTTACCGTCTCATCGATAGTGAGAATGTCGCTAATGCCAGAGGTGTAATACTGGTGATGCTCGGCCAATGCTTGAATATGGGCAATCGGATTTGGCTCGGTGCCGTAGGGAATGCGCACGCCCGGAGTGACATCTTTATCTATACTAATACCGCCTTGAGAGTGCAGTAAGGCTAGGCCGTTGTAACCATATTTTACAGGCGTTGATTTTACGATGGCATCTAAGGCTTTGGAGATCTTATGTCCTAGCTCATTGGCCGCCGAATTATGGCCATAATGGCTGCTCGGTTTGTCGATGCTCTCTTCGTTGAACTCAGGTGATCCTTGCAAGATATTGACGGCTTCAGCCATGCCATAGATGCCGAACATTGGCGCAAAGCGTGACTCTTCAATCAAGCCTTCAGTGACCAAAAAGCTATTAAAGAAATTGGACTCTTCATGTAAAAACTTGGCGCGTGCTTCGATTAACTCATAGGTTAATTGGCAATAGTGTGGCAATACTCGGCTAAAGAAGTCACCTACACTGCTGGCTTTTAATGCTACCTCTTTTAGGTTCAGCCTAACTAAAGTGTTAGCGCCGCCAGCTAGGGGAAGCGAGTTATAACAACTGACAATACCAAAGCCTTTGTCATCGAAACTATTAGCGTGCAATGGGTAGTTAGCAATATGTGGTTTACTGCATTCACAAATATTGCTGGCAGCAATTTGCAGTAGCTCGTCAGGGGTCACTGCGGGGTCGTACATAAAAGTCAGGTTGGGGGCTATCTGCTTTAGCTCGGCGTCGACACGTAAAATGGTGCGACACACGATGTTGTCACTCGGGCCAATATTGACGTGCATAAAGGCATCCGGCAAGGTGCGGTCGAGCATGATCCAGAATAGCTTTATTTTGCGGTAAATAGCTTCAGCCTCTAGCCCTTGGCAGAACGGCAGTAGAATATCGTCAAGCTGACCGAGATAAACAGGAATATTGGTGACCGATGGCACATGGTGATAGATGATGGTCAGGGCGTTTAGCGCTTCATCTAAGTCTTGCGCCGGGCTCAGTTCTAAGTACTCTGAGCCATTCTTCAGGAATTTAGCGTAATCAGGCAGTACATATCTAGGTTTGAATGGTGCGTTACCTTCAAACATATCACAGATAATGCCGCTATTTTTAGCAGCCGCAACGGCATCGGAGATGGCCATATAGGGCAGGCTTGCTTCTGCCTCTATGGCTAACAAATTCGATTTTTGCTTTGGTGAAAGCTGAGGGTCTTGAGTGATCTGAGCGAATCTATTTACAACGGTCATGGGCGATATCCACTAATTTTTATGGGTATATTTTAAGGTGCCACAGAAACATTCTTATAGTGAAAAGCCGATAAGTCATGATTTCTAATTTGGAAATCCATGGTTGAGGTTAACAACTTATTTTGAAATTGAGCTAGCGAACGGGATTGATGGAAAAGATAGCAGGCCGGCGATGGGCGTCGCCAGCCTGCATAGTGGTTATAGCGCTAAATCGGGTTAGAAGAAGCCGAGTGGATTAGCATCGTAGCTGATCAGTAGATTCTTAGTGTTTTGATAATGATCTAGCATCATCTTGTGGGTTTCACGGCCAATGCCTGACTTCTTGTAGCCACCAAATGCAGCGTGGGCAGGGTAGGCGTGATAGCAGTTAATCCATACTCGTCCTGCTTGTATACCGCGACCCATGCGCTGTGCTTTGTTCATATCACGGGTCCATACGCCAGCGCCTAGACCGTATTCGGTATCGTTGGCAATGGCCAAGGCCTCAGCTTCATCCTTAAACGTGGTAACTGAGATCACCGGGCCGAAGATCTCCTCTTGGAAGATGCGCATCTTGTTAGTGCCCTTTAAGATGGTCGGTGTAATGTAAAAACCTTGGCTCTGTTCACCATCAAGCTTGCATATGTTACCGCCAATCAGTACCTCAGCACCCTCATCTTTACCTATGTCTAAGTAACTTAAGATCTTATCGAACTGCTCTTGAGAGGCCTGCGCACCAACCTGAGTATCGGTATCGAGTGGGTTGCCCTGTTTAATGGTTTTACAGCGCTCAATAACCTTAGCGATAAACTTGTCGTAGATAGACTCGTGAATGAGTGCTCGGGATGGACAGGTACAGACCTCACCTTGGTTGAAGAAGGCCAGCAGCATGCCCTCTACCGCTTTATCTAGATATTCATCTTCGTGATCCATTACATCGGCAAAGTAAATATTGGGTGACTTGCCGCCAAGTTCGACGGTTGACGGAATTAACGACTCGGCCGCGCACTTTAAAATATGATGACCGATTTCGGTGGAGCCGGTAAAGGCTAGCTTAGCAATACGTTTGCTGGTGGCTAGGGCTTGGCCAGCCTCGGTGCCAAAGCCATTAACCACGTTGAGAACGCCTTTTGGTAGTAGGTCTTCGATAAGTTCGAGTAGCACCAGAATTGAGGCCGGAGTCTGCTCGGCTGGCTTAAGCACGATGCAATTGCCTGCAGCCATCGCTGGGGCAATTTTCCAAGCAGCCATTAGTAGGGGGAAGTTCCATGGGATGATCTGGCCGACGACACCTAAGGGTTCTGGGAAATGGTAACTGACGGTATTGGCATCGATATCGGCGGCGCTGCCCTCTTGGGCGCGGATACAGCCAGCAAAATAGCGGAAGTGGTCGACAACTAGCGGTAGATCTGCGGCTAAGGTCTCCCGTACGGCTTTACCGTTATCCCAACTCTCGGCAATCGCTAGCGGCTCGATATTTTGCTCGATGCGATCGGCGATCTTTAGCAGTATGTTAGCGCGCTCTGTCACCGAGGTTTTGCCCCAACTTTCTTTAGCCTCATGGGCTGCATCGAGTGCCAGCTCAATATCGGCCAAGCCTGAGCGTGGCACCTGACAGAACACTTGGCCATCTATGGGGGAAGTGTTGTCAAAGTAAAGCTCATTAACGGGTTTAGTCCATCTACCGCCAATGAAATTTTGGTACTGAGGTTTGAAGTTGATAATGGCGTTGGGTGTTCCTGGTTTGTTATAGATCATGCTCACAATTCCTTGTCTGTTTTTTATGCGACAATTCAGTGTAGTAGATAAAATTGCCATAGGGGTATAGGAAGAAGGTCGAGTAGCATATTGTTGAGGTGTTTGATTATTTTGGAGTAAAAGCCTGTATTGATTTTGATGGAATTTTAATTATGAATACTGTGCATTGTTTCTATGCAAAATATGCACTTCATTCATAGATGTTTATGGCCTATGCTTCTCTCATCAGTTTAAATAGGAACTTGTCATGTTTAACGCACTTGTTTTGACCCAAGAAGAAAAGAAAACGCTGGCGAATATTCGCCAAATCACTGAGGCGGATCTGCCTGAAGGTGAAGTCTTAGTAGATGTTTCATGTTCATCACTGAATTACAAAGATGGTTTAGCGGTTACCGGTGTCGGCAAAATTATTCGTAACTTCCCTATGGTGCCAGGCATCGATTTTGCGGGTACTGTGCTTGAGTCAAGCGATGAGCGTTATAAGGCGGGTGATAAGGTTATCCTTACCGGTTGGGGCGTTGGTGAGAATCATTGGGGCGGTCTAGCTCAAAGAGCCCGTGTTAAAGCCGACTGGTTAGTTCCAATGCCAGCCCACTGTGATGCGGCTAAGGCGATGCAAATTGGCACCGCAGGTTTAACGGCTATGTTGTGCGTACAAGCATTGCAAAATGCAGGGATTAAGCCTGAAGACGGTGAGATTTTAGTGACTGGCGCTAGTGGTGGCGTAGGTAGTGTTGCGGTGACCTTGCTGGCGCAGTTACGTTATCGCGTTGTGGCAAGCACGGGCCGTGTCGAACAAAATGGCGCCTTGCTAACTAAGCTTGGTGCTAGCGAAGTGATTGACCGTAGCGAGCTTGAAGTCGATGCCCGCCCACTTGAAAAGCAGCGTTGGGCTGGTGTGGTTGATACCGTAGGTAACAAGGTATTGGCTACGGCTCTAGCACAGATGAATTACGGCGGCGCGGCTGCTATCTGTGGTTTGGCGGGGGGCTTTGCACTACCAACTACTGTCATGCCTTTTATCTTACGTGGTGTGAACCTTCTGGGTGTTGACTCGGTTGCTTGCCCATTTGAGAAGCGTCAAGCGGCGTGGGAAGCAATACTTAACTTGTTACCTGCTAGCTACTTCGAAGATGCTTGCGAGACTATTTCGCTAGAGCAGGTGCCTGAATTTGCACAGCGCATTATCAAAGGCCAAGTGACAGGTCGCGTGTTAGTTCAGTTATAAGCAGGGTAAAGCTAAGACGAACGGCCTACGGTTTTACGGAACGCTGCGCTTACGGAAAAGAAAGAGCCTAGGAAAGGCTAAGAAAGATCCTAGGGAAAGCCAAGACGGAAAAGCTAAGAAAGAGCTAAGAAGCGGCAAGGGTGTGCTTTTGGTCTTTGCTTTTCCTAGCAGGGCGCAGCCCGTCCTAGAAGCGCAGCGCTCTAAGATCTAGGGTAAGCCAAGACGGAAAAGCCGGAAAAGCCGGAAAAGCCGGAAAAGCTAAGAAAGAGCTAAGAAACGGCAAGGGTGTGCTTTTGGTCTTTGCTGTTCCTAGCAGGGCGCAGCCCGTCCTAGAAGCGCAGCGCTCTAAGATCTAGGGTAAGCCAAGACGGAAAAGCCGGAAAAGCCGGAAAAGCCGGAAAAGCCGGAAAAGCTAAGAAAGAGCTAAGAAGCGGCAAGGGTGTGCTTTTTGCCTTTGCTGTTCCTAGCAGGGCGCAGCCCGTCCTAGAAGCGCAGCGTCCTAGGATCTAGGAAAAGCTGAGAAAGGTACTAGGCCCTAGGGAAAGCCAAGACGGAAAAGCCGGAAAAGCCGGAAAAGCTAAGAAAGAGCTAAGAAACGGCAAGGGTGTGCTTTTGGTCTTTGCTGTTCCTAGCAGGGCGTAGCCCGTCCTAGAAGCGCAGCGTCCTAGAATCTAGGTCCTTCTTTTAATAGAACCTAGTTCCTTCTTTTAGTACCTTCTTTATTAAAGATTTTGCGGCGTCTGTGACAGTAACTCTTTGATCGCATTTGCTATCTCTTCACGCAGCCACTTCTGTGCCTTATCTTGATCGCAGCGCGAATGCCAGAACAGGTTGTAGTCTAGACTTTGCAGCTTAAATGGCAGTGGCTTCACTTTCAGTTTATGTCGCTGAGCAGCCATTTCAGCCATCCCTTCCGGTAGAGTAATAATCAGTGGGTTAACCGATAACAGTGCTAGCGCTGTATCTAAGTGCGGGGTTCTCAATAGCTCAGTGCGCGGTGGGTATTGGCTAATCGCATCATCGAGCAATGCCTTTACTCCATCGCTAATCGCAATCGTTGCATGAGGGTAGTGCAAATAATCTTCTAGAGTGATATCGCTATTAGCCAGCGGATGGTTAGGTGACAGTAAGCAGCTGACTCCCACCTTGCCGAGAAAGGTCTGCTGTAAATTTCCGGTTTGGCCAATGGCGCGGCAGATAGCCATATCTGCGCCTTTTACGCTGAGCTGCGCCTGTAATTCTTTCTGTTGTACGGGCACAATCTCAAGTCGGATTTGTGGTGCTTGTTGATAAATACTAGGCAGAATAAAAGGGATTAACGCCTGCATAGCATAATCGGTCACCGCGATAGAAAATTGCTGCTGACACTCTTCAGGCACAAAGGCTTTAGGGGTGAGCAACTCAATCAGTTGTCCTGTGGGTTGGCGTAACTGTTGATAGCACTCTAATGCAAACGAAGTTGGCACGAGTTGCTGACCAACACGAGAAAATAGCGGATCGTCGAGCATCTCCCTAAGGCGCGCGAGAATGCGGCTGGTGGCAGATTGGCTGAGGTGTAAACGCTTAGCCGCTTGGGTGACGCTACGCTCTTCGACCAAGATCTGTAGAGCGATCAACAGGCTTAGATCTTGGCGGTAGATCTCTTCTAATTCCATAAAATCCTTGGCTTAGCAACATCAGCGTTATTCGCTGCTTTAATGAGACTTATTTAAGCTTACTCACATAATGATGGCATAGAAGTCTGTAGGCCGAAAATATTATCCAAGAATATTTTAACAAGGGCGGTTAGTGGCGAGTTTGTTAAATAGCCTATTTGTTACAATAGGTTAACTTTTTTGGCTCTGTTCCGAAAAAGGGCCTTCTGTGTCGCCTAGTTTGTGCTATCTGGCTAATCGAGTAAATCAAATAAAACAGTGCTAAGTCAGATGTGTATTGCGATTGTTGATTGATAGTTTGCTATCTGTCAGCGTTTGGAATCGATTCCAAAATACTCCTAAAGTAGTAAAAAATTCAAACATTGGATCTAGCTTTGAGTTTGCGGATGTTATTTTATTGTTTCTTGGAAACCTTTGTTTAACTCCCGTTTTGGAACTCATTCCAGCCCTATGATTATTGCGTCTAATAAAACTAATAGGGTGATGACAGATGAGCAATAAAGATCTGCTAGGACGCCGTAATTTCATTAAAGGATTCGGAGCTGCAGCAGGTGTCGCGATGGCTGCACCAGCACTGGCCGTATCTGAGAAAGCGGATGGCGTAAAATGGGACAAAGAAGTTGAAGTCCTAATTATCGGTTCGGGTTTTGCGGGATTGGCGGCGGCGATTGAAGCCACGCGTAAAGGCGCAAAAGACGTACATATCTTTGAGAAGATGTCGTATTTTGGCGGAAACTCTGCAATCAATGGTGGCCTATTTGCAGCACCTGGTACGCCGATGCAGAAGCAAGAAGGCGTTAAAGATTCTGTTGAGCGTATGGTTAACGATCAGCTGAAGTCAGGTCGTGGTATTGCTGACGAAGCGTTACTTCGTCATGTTGCCGAGCATGCGGTTGAAGCACTGCAGATGACATTAGATGCGGGTTCTGAATACCACCCTTATCTACAGCAGTTAGGTGGTCACTCAGTGGCGCGTACCTACCAAACCACAGTGAGCTGTGGTGCGGGTATCACTCAGCCTTTGTTACAAGAGTGTCGTAAGTTAGGCGTTCATACCCATAACCGTGCTAAGTTCGAAGGCTTCTTAGTGGGTGATAAAGGCGAAGTGGTTGGCGTGAAAATGCGTCAGAACTATCACTTCGGTGAAGATCAACCTGGCGATGTTATTAACATCCGCGCTAAGCGTGGCGTGATTATGGCTACAGGTGGTTTCGCGCAAAATGTTGATTTGCGCATGGCGCAAGATCCGACACTGACATCTGAAGTCGGTTGCACTAACGCACCCGGTGCGACAGGTGAAGGTATGTACGAGATGTTCCGTCTCGGCGCTATTCCAGTGCATTTAGCACACATCCAGTCTGGTCCTTGGGCGTCGCCAGATGAAGGTGGTTTTGGTTATGTGTCTAACTACTCAATCTACAATTTCCCGCATTCAATGGCAGTTAATCGTTTAACGGGTAAGCGTTTCATGAATGAAATTGCTGACCGTAAGACTCGTGCCGATGCTGAACTTGCTTGCCGCGACGAGAAAGGTAACGCATTGCCACCTATCTTGATCACTAGCTACAAGGATTCTAAGAAGCATCCAAATACCAAGAAAGTGATCAAGTACAACGTGGGTTGGAAGTTCGATTCTGTTGAAGAGTTGGCTAAACATTTTGATGTGCCATTAGAACCGCTTAAAGCACAAATTGCTGAGTACAACGAGTACGTTAAGACTGGTGATGATAAACAGTTTGGCAAGAACATGACCAAGGCTAAAGACAAGTACATTCAAGCACCATTTACCGTGGTTCGCTTATGGCCAAAGGTGCACTATTGCCAAGGTGGTGTGCAAGTCAACACTAAGGCCGAAGTTAAGGATAGCTTCACGGGTCAGTCAATTCCTGGGCTATATGCGGCAGGCGAGGTGTGTGGTGGTATTCATGGTGTGAGCCGTTTAGGTAGTTGCTCTATTCCTGAATGCATGGTGATGGGTATGACAGCTGCACGTAGTGTCATGAAAGCCTAAATTTGCCAGATAATAAGAGGAATGAGCGATGAGTAAATTAAAAGCGGTATTAGCGCTAACCTTGGGTTGCCTACTAACCTTATCAGCACAAGCTGTAGAAATACGTGACCACCATAAAGAAGTGATCGGAAAAGATTGTAAAACATGTCATGACAATGGCATTAAGCAATTCCCATCGGATCAGGCTTGTTTACAATGTCATGATGTTGATGACTTAGCAGAGCAAACTGCACGTAGTGAAGAAGATAAGTGGCAGAATCCACATAACAACTTGCACTATGGCAAAGAGCTTCCTTGCCAAGAATGTCATAGCGAACATGGTACTAAGCAACCACTATGTAGCAACTGTCATACGTTTAAGTTTGATAAGTTTAAGAAGTAACATTAACTCAATTATATTTAGTGTGGTTTCATCTCAACCACACTAAATAATGAGTGCGGGCCATAATTAAGTTATGGCCTTTTTTCCCTGCAT
>NZ_BPET01000061.1 GCF_019654915.1 Shewanella sp. MBTL60-007
CTTACAAATTTATAATTATTTCTCGTTTAGTTAAACCGCACTAGAACGGTGCTTACTTCCCCAAAAAAGCGCATCTAGAACTCGCTTATCTATTCCCGGCTTTAATACTCTGTACATTTTAAAGCAACAAAACCGACATAAATCCGACTCAATACCGTCATGCTTTTGCTCGACAATCACCTCGCACAAGGAAACCTTAAACTTAATATAACCTTACAAACTTACGGTGATAATAGTGAACAACATCAAACGAATAGCTGCGTTTATTTCTTGCAGCCTCGCAACTATCGCAGCGAATGCAACTGTATTACCCAGCACTCAAACTGATAGCCAGTGGTACAAAGACAGCGCCAAGCTCGTCAATGATAAAACTCAACAAACTACGCTATCTAAGGCGAAAAACGTGATTCTTTTTGTTGGTGACGGTATGGGCGTGTCGACCTTAACTGCCGCGCGCATTTTTGAAGGCCAACAACAAACAGGAAATCAAGGTGGTGAAGAGAATTTCCTAAGCTTTGAACGCTTTCCTAACACCGCTCTGGTAAAAACATACAATACCAATCAACAAACCCCTGACTCTGCAGGCACCATGACCGCCATGGCTACAGGCGTAAAATCTAAGGCTGGTGTGCTATCTGTTTCTGATACCAGCTTACGCGCTAACTGCCTCTCTTCAAAAGGCAATGAGCTCATTACTTTGGTCGATCTAGCCAATGCCAAAGGCCTTTCAACAGGTGTTGTTAGTACTGCACGTATCACCCATGCAACTCCTGCAGCAGCCTACGCCAACTCTCCTGAGCGTAATTGGGAAGCGGACTCAAACTTACCCGATGAAGCTGTCAACAATCAGTGTAAAGATATTGCCTACCAACTTGTGATGCGTGACCAAGCTAACGCCCTCACTGTTGCTTTAGGTGGAGGTCGCAGAAACTTCATTCCAAACGATATGACTGACGGCGAAAATAAGTCTGGCCGCCGCTCTGATGGCCTTGATCTCACCCAAGCTTGGACAGACAACTTAAGCAACGCAGCCTACGTTTGGGATAAGGCTGGTTTCGACGCTATCGATGTTGCCGCCACAGATCATTTACTCGGCCTATTTAACTCATCCCATATGGAATATGAAGCTGACCGCTTAGATGACACTGCAGGTGAGCCTTCTCTTACCGAAATGACGACCAAGTCGATTGAACTACTCAATAAGAATGAACAAGGCTACTTGTTGATTGTTGAGTCAGGGCGAATCGATCACGCTCACCACGCAGGTAATGCTTACCGAGCGATGCAAGACACCGTTGAGCTATCAAACGCTGTAAAGGCTGCTGTCGAGTCAACCAACCCAGATGAAACGCTCATCATGGTCACCGCAGATCATAGCCATGTGTTTACGATTGCAGGCTACCCAAAGCGTGGTAACCCAATCCTTGGGCTTGTCCATAACATAGATGGCAGCGTTGCCATGGCAAAAGATGGCAAGCCATATACCACTGTAGGCTACACCAATGGCCCCGGTGCCGTTGTCGGTCTGCGAGATGATTTGAGCTCAGTTGATACCCAAGACAAAGAATTTATGCAGCAGGCTTTAGTGCCTATGAGCAGTGAAACCCATGCAGGCGAAGACATTACCCTGCACGCAACAGGTCCAGGTTCAAATCTCGTTCAAGGTGTTATGGAGCAAAATGTCATTTTCCACATTATTAATCAGGCCCAAGAACTTGGTGGCACTAAATACTAAACATGAGTACTCACTTTCAGCAGTACTAATTAACTACTGACTCTCACTGAAGAACATTCAGTACGAGTACCCATTTATGGAGTTTAAAATGAACAAGAAATTACTAGTGTTATCAATTACAGCCATGCTGGGACTTGCCGCTTGCGGTGATGATGGAGAAAACGGAGCCGATGGCAGCGATGGTAATAATGGCCAAGATTGGAGCGCTGTTAACCAATGGTTTGTCGATGGTCAGTCACGAGTGACTCAAGCCCAAAAGCTCAGCGTTAACAACCAAGCTGGAGCCGCAAAAAATATGATTTTATTTGTTGGCGACGGCATGGGAGTCTCAACCGTAACGGCAGCTCGTATATTAGAGGGACAACTCAAAGGCCAAACTGGTGAAGAACATACTCTGGCTTTCGAAACCTTACCCTATGTAGGCCTAGCTAAAACGTACAACGTTGACGGACAAACTCCCGACTCGGCAGGAACCATGACCGCTATGGTCACCGGAGTAAAAACCGATGTTGGTGTCATTTCTCAGGCTGAGGGTGTGACTCGCGGTAACTGCGCCTCGACCGATGGACAAAACCTAGTCACTTCGCTTGAGCTTGCGGCCATGGCTGGCTTATCGACAGGCGTTGTGTCTACTGCGCGTATTACTCACGCGACGCCTGCAGCGACCTATGCCCATGTACCCGAGCGTAACTGGGAAAGTGATGCAGACCTACCCGCCGAAGCAATCAGCAATGGCTGCAGCGATATCGCCTCACAATTGTTGGCGTTTGACCATGGCTCAGGACTCAATGTGGTGATGGGTGGCGGACGCCGCGCTTTTATTCCTAATACAGTGACCGATCCTGAAGGTAAGTCTGGTAAGCGATTAGATAATAGAGACTTAACCAATGAGTGGCTAACTAAATATACCAATAGTGCTTATGTCGCCAGCCGAGATGAGTTTCTAGCGTTGGATCCAGACACTACCGACCACGCTCTTGGCTTATTTAACTCATCTCATATGGAGTATGAGCTAGACCGCACTACGGATGGCGTCACGGGTGAGCCGTCTCTTGCAGAGATGACAGCGAAGTCGATTGATATCCTGCAGAAAAATGATAAAGGCTTTGTGCTTATTGTCGAAGCGGGACGTATCGACCATGGCCACCATGCCGGCAATGCTGCCCGAGCATTACACGACACCATCGCACTGTCTGAAGCGGTACGCGTCGCCATGGAGAAAACCTCTGAAAAAGACACACTATTAATTGTTACCGCAGATCACAGCCATGTATTTACCATTGCAGGCTACCCCACTCGCGGCAATCCAATTTTAGGGTTAGTGAAAGGTAACGGCGCTGACGGACAGCCTGCCGTGACCAATGCCACCGACGCCAATGGACTACCTTACACCACCGTAGGCTATGCAAATGGCCTTGGCTACGCCAACCTAGTTACTGGGGGCGATGAACGCTATGGCTACGCTGCCGCTCCAGGACGCTTTGACCTTAACTATGTCGATACTCAAAGTCACGGTTTCCATCAAGAAGCCTTGGTGCCACTGAGTAGCGAAACTCATGCGGGTGAAGACGTAGGGATTTTTGCAAGCGGCCCAGGTGCTCACTTGATTCAAGGTACTGTGGAGCAAAACCATCTATTCCATGTAATGAATCACGCAGGCAATTTAGTGAAAAATGCCGAGGAAGTTCAATAAAACGCGAAGCTTACTAAAACCAAGGGTAAGTCCAAGTGTGAGCCGCCGAGCTAGACTCAGCGGCTCTAAACAATCAGCGCTTCAAATTAACTCTACAACAATTTAAACATATCTCGCGCTAAGTCTTTGCTTAGCCGCCATAGGAGCTAACATGCTAGTTTCACGCTTCACGCCATTCTCGACTGCGACTCAAATTAAAAAATTAAATTACAAAAGTCGACTCTTTAGTCATCTCGCTTTAATTAGCTGCTTGAGTACCTTGCTCATCAATACCAGTGCGACAGCTCAGAATCAATGTTCTGACATTGATGCTACCCATATCAATGCAGAGCACCTACGAGCAACATATACCGTCACCGATGCAACAGGCCAACAAACTAAACTCACGCTAATCAGAAATGACCAACGAGTTATTTATCAACCTAACCCTATTAGCTTTGAAATGTGGAATAAACGGGGCGAGTATGTTCGCTACTTCCCTATGGAGCAACGCTCAATATCCTATCGCAAAGGGGATCTATTATCCCTGAATATGCACTTTAATTTTCAGCAGTTAAACCACCTAGTCAATCCAAGCACATTACAACAATTAACGATACAGCAAGCATCGAACCAGCCTCAGATAACGGATCAACTCATACAAAATTGCCAAACTAGCCAGTATTATCAAGGCCTACTTCAGGGCAATAAAATCGCACTTGCGTGGCAAGCTCAACTCGCCCTTCCTTTGGCGATGACAATTGAGAAAAATAACCGCGCTGTTGAGTATCAATTGTCTACACTACAGACATTTGACGACAAGCAATTTGCCGCTCTGATCTCTGGCTATAAAGATATGGATTTTGCAGATGTAGGCGATAATGAATCCGACCCTTTTATTGCTAAGATGATCCACCAAGGTTTCATTCAACACGGTAGCTCAGGTTTTTACGATAGCCAAGGCAATCAGCTATCTGGAAGTGACGGCAGCCACCAGCATTAAGCCTCAATGCCAATACCCATCAATATCACTGCGGCTATAACACTTAAAACAAAAAACCTAGGCACTGCCTAGGTTTTATTTCATCAATCAGGGTTAGCTTGTTAGCCGCGAGCGAGTATACCTTTTAGCTCACTGATAA
Source organism: Shewanella sp. MBTL60-007 (assembly GCF_019654915.1). Classification (GTDB taxonomy): domain Bacteria; phylum Pseudomonadota; class Gammaproteobacteria; order Enterobacterales; family Shewanellaceae; genus Shewanella. The sequence continues at coordinate 4,550 of NZ_BPET01000061.1, forward strand.
AACGTGTGATGTCCGCTCTAGCAATATCTGCATGGGTCACAAAACGTATAGTTTTACCCGGACTAAGCAAAATCCCCTTGGCTTTCAATTCAAGCGCCAGCGCTTTGGTATCAATTTTGTCACTTACCGCAGCAAACACCATATTGGTTTGCACCTGAGACATATCGACTTCAAAGCCTTCAATCGTTGCAAGCTCTGCTGCTAAATAAGCCGCATTATCATGGTCTTCGGCTAGACGCTCTACCTGCTCGGTTAATGCAAGCGTAGCAGCAGAAGCAAGAATACCTGCTTGACGCATTCCACCACCAAGCACCTTACGCCAGCGTCTGGCTTTAGTGATCAAACGTTCGTCACCTAGTAGTATCGAGCCAACTGGGGCACATAAGCCCTTAGACAAACAAATTGATACCGAATCAAAATATTGAGTGATCTCGGTCATCGGAATATTTTGCGCCACCGCCGCATTCGCGACACGAGCACCGTCCAAATGGATTTTCAAACCGCGTTCAAAAGCAAGCGCTTGAGCCGAGGCTAAATACTCCTGTGGCACTATCTTACCGCCGATGGTATTTTCTAGACTTAATAAACGTGTGCGAGCGAAATGGATGTCATCAGGCTTAATCGCTGCCTCAATATCACTCAGTAAAATACTGCCATCAGCTTGGTTAGTCAGTGGCTGAGGCTGGATACTGCCTAATACCGCAGCTCCACCACCTTCAAATTTATAGTTATGGGCTTGCTGGCCACACAGGTATTCATCACCGCGCTCACAATGAGCCATTAATGCGAGTAAGTTTGCCTGAGTACCTGAAGAGGTAAATAGCGCATTATCATAGCCAAACATATCGGCGGCCATCTCTTCCAGATAGTTAACACTGGGATCATCGCCATAAACATCATCCCCAACTTCAGCCTGACTAATCGCGGCGCGCATTGCTGCCGTAGGCTTAGTCACAGTATCACTGCGAAAATCAATCATTGTTAACCTCAAGTATCTAGATCTGGAATTATCAAACAGAGGCTAATATTACTTTGACGTAAGACCAACTACCAGCAAAAAACCAAAGTTTACAAACAAGCAAAAATAACACTCACACTTGGATGCAACCACCAAGAGAGCAAATTAAGCAATCATGAATACTTCTAAAATAAAAATCTTATTATAAACACTCATCAACATGCATTAATGCTAACAAAACTGAACACCTCATATATTTAGCATTAGAAAATATAATGCAAGAACTAAACTTTTATCATTGTATTTTTGGCCTAAAAAGAGGCAAAATCCTCTTCCTTTTATTTAGCTAGTGCGAATTATGTTAGAAGTTAAAGTTATCAGCTTTTTATGGCTAATCGGTATTTTAGCCGAAGCAATGACAGGTGCACTGGCTGCTGGTAAAAAACAGATGGACCTGTTTGGTGTAGTCATAATAGGTTGTGTTACCGCGATAGGTGGCGGCACGTTGCGCGATATTTTACTCGGCAACTACCCATTAATTTGGATTGAGAATGTCCATTATTTGATTGCCATTGCAGCAGCCTCTTTACTTACGGTAATGATAGCCCCGGTTATGCGTCATCTGTCTAAACTCTTTCTAGCCATTGATGCGGTGGGTTTAGCCGTGTTCTCAATTATCGGCGCACAGAAGACCTTAGTGTTAGGCTTTAGCCCCGAGATAGCCATTGTGATGGGAGTGGTGACTGGCGTGTTTGGCGGTGTTATTAGAGATATTCTCTGTAACCAAGTGCCGCTGATCTTTAAGAAAGAGCTCTATGCCCTAGTTGCACTATTGACTTCATCTGCCTATGTGGCGATGAAGTTTAACGGCATCCCAGAGTGGGTTAACCTTTCTATATCTCTGGTATTTGGCTTTAGCTTTAGAATGCTAGCCATTCGTTACAAGTGGTCTATGCCCAAGTTTGATTACCAATACCAATCAGACAATGCACACTAGGCTTGATAAAGCGAATAAAAAGGTCGGCATATGCCGACCTTTTTATTACCCAATATTTGCTAGCTTTGGCAGTTAAGCAGTTGGTGCCTCTTTCACATAGAGATCCATCTGCGGATATGGAATACCGATCCCAGCCTCATCAAGCGCATTCTTAATTTGCTCAAGAATTTCAAAGTGTGCAGGCCAGTAATCAGCGCCTTTTACCCAAGGTCTAACTACAAAATTCACCGATGAGTCTGCAAGCTCTGAAACTGCGACTGTATATGCAGGATCTTTAAGTACATACTGACTGTTATCGAGAATGTTTGTTAACACCTTCTTAGTCTCGGCTAGGTTAGCATCATAAGAGACACCAATCACTAAATCTAAGCGACGCGTTTCCATCGCCGAATAGTTAACAATGGTGCCATCCATCATCGCCGAATTTGGCGCAATAATGACTTTATTATCTGGAGTCAGCAAGCGAGTTGAGAAAATTGTAATTTCATCAACCGTGCCAGCAATGCCTGCAGCTTCAACATAATCGCCAACGCGACAGGGTCTAAATAGCACCATCAATACGCCTGCAGCAAAGTTAGACAGTGAGCCTTGTAGCGCTAAACCAACCGCCAAGCCCGCGGCACCAATTACAGCCACTAACGATGCCGTTTGCACGCCAATCTGGCCTAGTGTGGCAACGATGGTAAAGACAAACACCAATGCCCAAGCCATATTGGCAACAAACGAAACAACGGTACTATCGACCTTACGCTTATTGAGTAATTTGGTCGTTAAGTTTTTGGCGACTTTCGACAGGAACTTACCGATGACAAATATGATGATCGCAAATATGATCTTCATACCGTAAGTGACAATTAACTCTGGCGCTTGCTCCATTAAACCTTGCAAGTTATCCATTTATATACTCCCTCAAATTTAAGATAAACTATTGAACAATTGCTAAAAATTCAACTCGACGATTCAGCTCTCGCCCCTGTCGAGTTTGGTTGTTGGCGACAGGCTCTGCACTACCTACACCAACAACCTGAAACCTACTAGCATGTAAACCAAACTGCTCGACTAATACCTTTTTTACCTGCTCCGCCCGCTTTAGTGACAGCTGCATGTTATAAGCAGGGCTACCTAACGAGTCCGTATGACCCACCAGCAGTAAGTCCCTGCCAGTCGATTTTAGCCAGCGGGCTATCACCTCAACCGCTTGAAGCTGATTGAGTAGAACATCTGCACGGGCAAATTCAAACTTAACCGCAATATGTGACGGCTTTGTACATGCCGCTGGATATCGTTTGCCAGCGCTTGTCCTTAGACATAGGTCTGGCGTGATAACCATTGACCTATTCAGCTGCCCCCCATTGGCAGGTGACTTCTTACAACCATTGGCACTGACAACAGTATTAAGCGGTGTCGATGCACAAGCATCTTTCAGATCCGGCACGCCATCAAGATCGCTATCTTGCCACTGTTTAGCTTCTAACATCGCCGGCAAGAGTGCCGTTATAATCAAAACGAGTGTTAACTTTGCCATCATATTTCACCTATCTCACCATTACACTCTGCTATGGTTTAGATGATAAGCATCATATTCAACCGCATATAATTGTATTTGCAACCGATATCAGTGATTAATGATTAAAAGGTAATGGGCGACATATTAACGCAATCGATACAAAAACACAGTTAAACAATTAACTTAAACAATACAAGCATAGTTAATATCTGCCAGTTTTCGATTTTGTCCTCTAACTGAAGAGAGGAGGAAGGGGCTTGCATAAGGCTCGCCCCGCTAGAATACTAAGTCATTGTGGCGCAAAAGCTGGCCAAACTAAAATAGGTAACGATATTGCAACTGCACAGTACGTGGCGCGCCTAAGCTGGCAATAGGGTATTGCGCTTTATGACCGTGCTTAAAAATACTTTGAGTCACTTCGCTATCAAACAGGTTATCTATGGTAAGAGAAAGTTGCTGATCCTGCTGCTCCGTTATCCAAGCTTGAATACCAATATTGGCTAGCAGGTAATCGCCTGCGGTTAAGCCATAATCGACAAATTCACCAACATACTGACCACTCACCCAAGCGGCAATATCATCATTCACATCGTAGCTAAGTTTTGCAAAACCAGTATATTCGGGTACTCGCTCAATCTGTTCGCCAGTATCTTGCCGCTCGGCAGAAGCATAGCTGCCGCTGAGTTCCATCAGCAACTGCTGCGACAACTCGGTTACAAGATGCAGGTCGATACCATAACTCTCGACACGGGCATCGAGGTTGTCATAAATAAATTCAACCTCACTAAGTGCACGCGGCTCGATAAGATTGTCGATACTACGCCAGTAGCCGTCGACAGTTACCGATATATCACCTTGATATTGAAGCCCAAAATTGACGCTTTGACTCGTTTCAGCAACGAGTTCAGCATTGCCAAGCGTACCGACTTGGGAGTGCAATTGTGAGGCCGTCGGTTGTTTAAACCCATTACCAAGATTTGCTTTAAGTTGTAGATGCTTGGCAATATCATGGGTTAATGCGAGATTACCCACCCAAATAGTTTCATCGTTTGCTAAGCGATTAACCCTTGCACCAACTGATAGCTGCGTATCGGGCAATACGTCAATCTTAGGTTGGTACTGACTAAATAAAGAGTAGGTATGATCTTTGTCTGCAGTGAACAGCATGACCTCATCAGCTCCTTCATACTCTTCATACTGGCCACCAAAAACCCATTGGCTTCCAGCTTGTGTCTGATAGTTAGCACTCACAGTTGCGCCTAGATCTTTAAAGCCCCAATATTGCTGCCAATATGCCACTTCAGTATTGCCCTTCTCATCTTGAGTGATTTCACTGTAGCTGGAATCCCAGTGCTGATAGTTGACCTTAGCCTGCAGCAGCAATTGCTCAGAAACCTCCAACTGCCAGTCGGCATAAGCAATCGTTTGTTTGCGCTCGTTCTCGCTTAATATCGCATCATAAGCCAACGGGCGTTCGAGCAAGCCATCGCTGTATTGGGCAAAAACAGTAAGCTGCTGCTCGTCACTTAACGACCAGCGAAGCTTGGCATTTAGATTATTCATTTGATAGCCGCGCTCTTTATCTAACACAGCCGTTGGAGAATACTCTTCATCGGGCCAGAGTGCATAACCATCTGACTGACTTGAACTTGCCGCTAGACTCAATTGCACCGAGTCGATTTCACTGCTAACAAAACCTGAGAGGTCGTAACTAGGTAGGCTATCAGCGGCTAGACTCAGCTCTCCGGCATCGCTCCCCTGATAACTCTTAGTAATAATATTAATGACGCCGGCAATCGCTTCAGAACCAAATAACACACTCTGGGAACCTTTGATCACTTCAATACGCTCGATCATCATGGGATTGATGCTATCGGTATAGGTTGAGCCATAGAGGCGGTTGTTCAATCGATTGCCATCTAGCAGCCAGAGAATGTCTTGTGGGCGACTGCCCTGTAGCGAGTAATCGGTATCGGTATGACGCCCTGCTCGCCCATTAGCGAACAATCCGGGGACGAACTGACTCAGGATCTTATTGATGTCCACGCTACCCGCTGCATGGATCATCTCATTACTGATGACCGTAACGTCGCTGCCTAAATAAGCATTTGTGTAGGTACCATCGTGATGATGTTGAAGGCCGTGGACGGTGATTTTTTCAATCTCATCCGCGAAAGAAACGGAAGTGGTAACAGATAAAGCAAGGGCTATTAATTTGAGTTTGTCATGCATCTTTAAATGTCCATATAGTTATAAGCAAATGTTTAAGCTCATTTTTTCAACACGGACTATATATATTCATCATCCCAAGATGCGTGATAGAGATCACCACAATGAATATGAGTATGACGAATTTTATAAAAGTATTACCGCCCTTTTTTCTCCTATCACAAGTTCTTCATAGAGGAAATAACGTACAAATAGAAAACCGCCACTAATTGATAGCAGCGGTTATTTTTGCAGTAAGGGAGTTTAACACTTAACTCGCCACTTTTAGCTTGAGCTTAATGTTGTCGTAACACCAGTTAAATGCCACAGCATAGAAGAAGAAAAAGACTAAGAACGCCGCCTCCAACATTAACGCCTGTAGCAAGGTGATCCCTAAGAACCAAGCAATGGCTGGTACGGTAATAAAGATGATTCCGCCCTCAAAGCCACAGGTGTGACCAATGCGCATCTTTAGAGTCCGATTCACCCTGTCGGAACCAAACTGTTTATCAAACCAAATGTTATAAAAGTAGTTCCAGATAACGGTGTAGATACTCAACCCCACACCTACGGCTAGCATAGAGGTAGCTTCTGTGCCCGATAACATCGATGCCGCCGGAACTATGATAGCTAAGGCCACAGCCTCAAATAAAATGGCATGAATAATTCTGTCTTTAACTGTCATGGTAATTCGCTCTAAAGATAAGTTGCAACCATTATCATCTCTAGCTACGATACATAAAAGTTAGATACCATCACTTTTACTGATATGTTAACCATCGAGCAGCTCTATTCATTCGTAACGACCGTAGAAACGGGTTCCTTCTCTGCCGCAGCCAGAAAGCTTGGTAAGGTTCAGTCTGCGATCAGCCAACATATAATCAACCTTGAAATAGATACCAATCAGACACTATTTGATAGAAGCCATCGCTACCCAGTACTAACTCGGGCAGGCGAACAATTGCTACCACAAGCCAAAGCGGTACTGGCCCAGCATCAGCGGCTTAATCAGCAGGTACAGGCGCTGGATAAGCAAGATGACTTAAAGCTTACGCTTGCTGTTGATGAAGGGATCCCCTATGACAAGTTTACTGCACTGCTAAAAAACCTTTCTGCACAATACCCACAATGTGAACTTGAGCTGCTCTGTGCTTCCAGTTTAGATATCATTCACCTCGTGGATACTAAACGTGCCAACTTAGGTATCGTATTTAGCGAGCTATCCTATCCTCAGAGTCTAGACTTTGAGTCTTTAGGCGCAGTGCAATTTGAATTACTGGTGAGCCCTGAGCACCCTCTTGCTCAAGAAACCTCATCCCACATTGATGTACTCAAGCTGCATCGGCAATTAATTATTGGCTCGAAAACAAAACAAAAAGGATGGTTTAACACGCCCCATTCTCCTGATGTATGGCATGCCGATAACTACTACATGTTACTCGAGCTCGCCAAAGCAGGCTTTGGTTGGGCCCTACTGCCACTGCATCTATGTGAAGAAGCCATTGAAACGAAGCAACTTTGCAAACTTAAGATTGATTTCGAGCAACTGGGTTGGCAGGCTAACGTCGATGTTATTCAACATAAAAGCCGCTGTGAAAATGAATTCAATAAAAAAGTCAGAGCCTTAATGCGCGGGTTACTTAACTAATACTTATCTGAATCTGAGGCAATAACACATAAAAAAAACGGCCATTTGGCCGTTTTTTCACTTAAGTGACTGTAGATTATTTATCTTCAGACTTAGGAGGGTAGTTAAGTAATAATGCCCCTACCGCTTCATTAACCACTTCTACGCGCTCTTCAGGGGTATCTTTGTCACGCATCGTATCAGCAACAGAGCCTCTCCAGATTAGCTTGCCTGTTTTAGCGTTAACTAAATCAAGGATCAAAGTACCGACTTCATATTCACGCACAGTGGTTTGAGTGTGACCAACACCACCCCAGCCCCAACCTGGGCCATAATATGGGTTATAGCCATAGTTAGAATTGAAGGTGTCGACATTGATTTTCTTATCGACTTTGGTTAGATAATTAACCAATACATCAGCACTGCCAACATCGGCTTTTGTTAGCCCTTTTAGCTGCAGCTGATCATCAACCGCTTTACGAACGCGTTGATCCATCAAACCATCTAAATGATATGTCGAATCCGCTGTTTTCTTCTCTACCCAAGCGTAGGTTTTCACCTCTGAAAAGTTTACACCTGGATCATAATCTGAGCTTGTTTTAAGTGAACTACATGCACTTAATGCTAGCGCCGCCATGATTACCAATAACTTCTTCATGTTATCTCCAACAATATTCTTTTATCTTTTGAGTACTTATTAAAACAGCTTACAGAGCAATTTATGGATCTACAACTCAATTTTAGTAAATCCTCAATAGGTTCAGCTTGACTTAAGCAAACAACCTAATGATAATGATTATCAATTAGATTAACTTTTATAGTTTATAGAGAGTCATTTTATGTCTTGGTTTATCGCGGCTTTTGCCATCGCAACTGTAATGTTTTTCATCACACCAGAAAAAGTCATAGATAAAGCAGATAACCAGCCTTCTATCGTCGATAAATTCAGTAAGCATTCACTTGTAATACTGCCTTTATTAGTACTGAGCTGGCTCATTATTGCCATAGCCAGCTCCCCTATCATCCATTTTGCTGGCACAGCAATTGGCTTTGTTTTGACCTCTTGCGCCATTGCCCTACCAAGTGCTCACAAGTATCTGGCTCCTTTAGCCACGCTAACTTTTGCATCGCTACTGATTGAACTAGCACTCTATCTTTAAATACACTTGCGCGTTTATCGCTCCTCAACTTTGAGGCGTACTCTGAGTTTTAGGTATTGATTCTAGCCTTTGATTTTAGACAGTGTTTAGAAATGCCATAGAACAGAGTAAACGCGCAGATTCTGTTTCCCGCCTCTCCCGTAACGCCAGCAACTTTGCTAAACTGCTTCCATTAGTTCACCAGCGACCATACAAATGAAATCCGATCCAAACGTATCATTAGTCTATAGCACTGATAGTGGCAGAATTGCCCCCGAAAAACAGACTCAAACGGCGCCAGAAGGTGACGGAGTTGTCAGAATTCATAAAGATAGTAAGGGCCGTAAAGGCAAAGGCGTATCTGTCATTAAAGGTCTTGGGTTACAAGAAAAGGAGCTAAAGGCTTTAGCTCAAAAACTGAAAAAACAGTGCGGCTGTGGCGGTACAGTTAAAGAGTTCAATATTGAAGTGCAAACCGATAATAGAGAACAACTAAAAACTCTACTTGAAAAACTCAATTACACTGTCAAATTGGCGGGTGGTTAACCCCTGCCACAATGGAAAAATCAATGGACAGTTTACAAAATCATTTCTTAATCGCAATGCCGTCCTTGCAAGATACCTTTTTTGAGCGTTCATTAATCTATATTTGCGAGCATGACGAAAAAGGTGCCATGGGGATAGTGATCAATAAACCCAGCGGTATTATCGTCGATGAGCTATTAGAGCAGATGGAGCTAGCTGAAGAGCCAGAGCCTATTATCTCTTTAGCAAGGGAAGTTCTCGTTGGTGGTCCAGTTAATCCCGAACGCGGTTTTGTACTCCATACCACTCAAGACTGTTGGAGTAACAGTGATGCGATTACTCCAGAGGTGATGCTAACGACCTCGCAAGATATCTTAACCAGTTTAGGTTCAGACAAGGCGCCGGAAAAGTTTGTGATCGCCCTAGGCTATGCAGGTTGGACTCGAGGTCAATTAGAGCAAGAGATCATCGAAAACACCTGGCTGTCGATCCCCGCAAGTCCAGAACTATTGTTCGATATAGAACATGACAAACGTTGGCAGCTTGCCACTGAGTCACTTGGCTTTGATATTTGGCAACTCTCGAACCTTGCTGGTCATGCGTGATATTAGCGCAATGCAAAACTATTAAATAGGAATACACATAAATGGGCGACAAAAGCGTCTTAGGATTTGATTACGGTACCAAGAGTATCGGCATCGCTATTGGACAAGAGCTTACCGCGAGTGCCCGGCCTCTACTTTCTATTAAAGCCGTAGACGGTATCCCTAAATGGGAAGAGATTGGCGCGCTCATCAACGAGTGGAAACCGGATCTTATTGTTGTTGGCCTGCCACTAAATATGGACGGCACAGAGCAAGAGATGACCCAAAGAGCAAGAAAGTTCGCCAACCGCTTAAGTGGCCGTTTTGGCGTAAAAGTCGCGACCCAAGATGAACGTCTAACCACTGCCGATGCTAAGGCTAGACTGTTTGAGATGGGCGGTTACAAAGCACTGACTAAAGGGCAGGTCGATGCCATGTCTGCGGTGTTAATTGTTGAGAGCTATTTCGAAAATCAGTACCTATAGCAGTAAGCATTAGCCTATCAAAATCACTAATAAAAAAGGGAGACATTAATGCGATGGCTCCCTTTTCTCTGTCTAACTAATTATCACTTTTCACTATTTCTAGCGATTCACTCTCTTTAGCTCAAGTACGTTTAACTTAACTACCTTTAACTTAAGTACGGCTTCACGATATTGGCCATCATCTTAATATGGTCATCGTTATCATTTAATGCGGCAATATAACGATACTTCTCCCCACCCGCTTCTTCAAAGATCTCACGGTTCTCACCGGCAATCTCCTCTAATGTTTCTAAACAGTCAGCACTAAAGGCTGGGCACACAACCGCAATATCTTTCACCCCTTGGCTAGGTAAAGCCTCCATGGTGGCATCGGTATAGGGCGTTAACCACTTGGCTTTACCGAAACGAGACTGGAAAGTCGTTATATACTGCTGTTCTGTTAATCCCAGTTTTTCCACCACTAACTTGGTTGTCTGCATACAAAAACAGTAATAGGGATCGCCCAGATGCAAGTTACGCTCTGGCATACCATGGTATGAAAGCACCAGCTTTTGTGGCTGGCCATTAAGAGCAAAGTCTTTGGCAATCGAAGCCGCTAAAGCCTCAATAAAATCTGGATGTTCATGATAAGTATTAATAAAGTGCAATGCTGGCAGATAACGCCACGTGCTCAGCTCTTTAGCGATAGCATCGAAGGCTGAGGCCGTTGTTGGCGCTGAATACTGTGGATACAGGGGCAGTACCACTATTTTATCTATGCCTTCTTTATGCATTCGCTGCAGTGTCGATGACACCGAAGGCTTACCATAACGCATACAAAAATCCACGGATACAGCTTCGCCACTCTGCTTAAAATGCTCAGCCAGTTTTTGGCTTTGGCGACATGTGATATCCATTAACGGTGAACCCTGCTCAGTCCAAATCTGCTGGTAGAGCGCTGCTGATTTTGCTGGACGTACACGCAGAATAATCCCATGTAAAATCATCATCCAAATTAGCTTCGGGATCTCTACAACTCGAGGGTCAGCTAAGAACTCCGCTAAATAACGTCTAACTGCCGATGTTGTTGGTTCATCGGGCGTGCCCAAATTAACCAATAGCACGCCAGTTTTGCCACGCTTTTGATGACCGTTCTCCTTGGTTAACCCTAAATACTTAGCCAATATAACTCCTTAACTTATAACTATATTTCTATTCATTATCGATACGTTTAAAGCAGCGAAAAGATCAAAGTTAATTCATAAAAAAGCAGGCAATAGAATCTATTGCCTCTTTTTCAATCTCATCTCAATTTAATCTAAATTGAGTGTCACCCCATCCATTGAACTAGTACTAGTAGGATCTGAGCTTTGTAGCTTAATCATCAAACGCAGATCATTGGGTGAATCCGCATGATGTAAAGCATCGGCATAACTAATCTCACCATCTGTGTAAAGCTTCAGCAAGGCTTGGTCAAAGGTCTGCATCCCCTGCTCGTTTGATTTAGCCATGGTATCTTTAAGAGTGTGAAGCTCATTCTTAGCGATCAAACTAGCCACACGGGGCGTGTTAATTAACACCTCAATGGCTGCGCGCCGCCCTGTACCATCGCTCTTAGGTACCAGCTGCTGCGCCACAATTCCTCGCAAGTTTAATGACAGATCAAACAACAACTGATGGTGCTTACTCTCTGGCACTAAATGCATGATTCGATCCAGTGCTTGGTTAGCATTGTTAGCGTGCAAGGTTGCCATGCAAAGGTGACCGGTTTCCGCAAATGACAGCGCAAACTCCATCGTTTCTTGACTACGGATCTCACCAATCAAAATCACATCTGGCGCCTGACGCAGTGAGCTTTTAAGTGCGGCGTCGAATGACTCGGTATCGATGCCAACTTCGCGCTGGGTAATAATGCTCTGTCTATGGTCGTGCACAAACTCCACAGGATCTTCAATAGTCAGAATATGTCCACGGGCATGGGTATTTCGATAACCGACTAAGGCAGCAAGAGAGGTTGACTTACCCGTTCCGGTACCACCCACCATGATCACCAGCCCACGTTTGCTCATAACCAAGTCTTTAAGGATCGGTGGCAGCATCAAGTCATCGACCTCAGGGATCTTGGTCTCAATACGGCGCATTACACAACCAGGAGACTCCCTTTGCCAGAAGGCGCTAACACGGAATCGGCCAAAGTCTTTAGCCGAAAAAGCGAAGTTACACTCTCGAGACTCGTGAAACTCCTGCTTTTGAACATCGGTCATTAACGACTCAACAAAATCGAGTGACTGAGCTGGAGTAAAGGCGTTCTCGCCGAGTGGCCGCAGCTCACCATCAATCTTGGCGCTAGGCGGAAAACCAGCGGTAATAAACAGATCCGATGCTTTACGCTCAATCATCACCTTTAGAAAAGGACGAACATCCATAGACTAACTATTCCTATTAGCTATATACCAATTAAAAGTTTGCTTGTTTGTTTGAACTCTTGGCCATCGCGTCTTCGCGAGAGATCTGTCCACGGTTAACCAAGTTCTGTAGACACTGATCCAGCGTCTGCATGCCATGAGCCATACCCGTTTGGATAGCCGAATACATCTGGGCGACCTTGTCTTCACGAATAAGATTTCGGATCGCAGGCGTACCCATCATAATTTCGTGGGCTGCCACTCGGCCGCCACCAATTTTCTTAATCAAGGTCTGAGAGATCACCGCCTGTAACGACTCTGACAACATGGTACGAACCATGCCCTTCTCGCCCTCAGGGAATACGTCAACCACACGGTCAATTGTTTTCGCCGCTGAAGTGGTGTGCAGTGTACCGAATACTAAGTGACCGGTTTCGGCCGCTGTCATCGCCAACCGAATGGTTTCAAGATCTCGCATCTCACCCACAAGGATCACATCAGGATCTTCACGAAGCGCACTTCGAAGCGCGGCATTAAAGCTATGAGTATGACGGTGCACTTCTCGCTGGTTAATCAAGCACTGCTTGTTTTGGTGAACAAATTCTATTGGGTCTTCAATGGTTAGAATGTGGTCATGACGATTCTCATTCACGTAATCTATCATTGCCGCCAAAGTGGTACTCTTACCCGAGCCGGTAGGGCCGGTAACCAGCACTAAGCCACGAGGAAAACTTGCAATCTTCTTGAAGATCTCTGGCGCACCTAGCTGCTCAAGACTTAAGATATCGCTAGGAATGGTACGGAAAACCGCCGCAGCACCGCGGGACTGGTTAAAGGCGTTAACACGAAAACGTGCAAGACCGGGAACCTCAAACGAGAAATCGATCTCTAGATGTTCTTCAAAATCCTTACGCTGCTTATCGTTCATGATGTCATAGACTAAGCTATGCACACCTTGGTGATCTAATGCGGGTAAATTAATCTTTCTCACTTCACCATCGACACGGATCATCGGAGAAACACCCGCTGAAAGGTGTAGATCTGACGCATTGTGCTTTACACTAAAGGCTAGTAACTCTGTGATTTCCATAGTTTGGGATATCCATTCAACCAAAAACTTACAACATGACAACAATAACAGACAGACTCGCAATCGCCCAGAGCCGGATCGCACAAGCGGCGCAAAATTCTTCTCGCCGAGTAGAAGATGTACAACTGCTTGCGGTGAGTAAAACAAAACCCAATAGTCAGATCATCGAAGCCTATCATGCGGGTCAACGCCGCTTCGGTGAAAACTACGTACAAGAGGGTGAATCAAAGATCAACGCACTGAGCCAAGAGTTCCCCGATATCGAATGGCACTTTATTGGACCGCTGCAATCGAATAAGACCAAAGTGGTTGCCACACTGTTTGATTGGATGCATACGGTTGAGCGCGAAAAAATTGCCCAAAGGCTTAATGACCAGCGTCCGGCGTCAATGCCACCGCTTAATATATGCATTCAGGTCAATATCAGCCAAGAAGCGAGTAAGTCAGGGGCTGAAGCTAGTGATGTAATGGCTCTGGCCGATAAAATAGCGCAACTACCAAGCTTGACTCTGCGCGGCCTTATGGCGATTCCCTCGGCAGATGTCGATGAGCAAACGGCCACACAGGAGTTGGCAGCCTTACAATCGCTTTATCAGCAATTAGCAGAGCGTTTCGACACCATAGATACCCTGTCTGTCGGTATGAGTAACGATTTGGAGCTAGCCGTTGCCCATGGCTCAACCATGGTGCGTATTGGTAGCGCTATCTTTGGAGAACGTGATTACACCAAGGTATAAGTTTCATATGACTAATTTAGTCGCAATATGAAAATTGTTTAATAGCATAAAACTTGTATTCCTCTTATCCGCCCAGATATTAACAGGTAAAATAGTCTGTATCTGTGCGGCTAATATTTTTGCTGCTAACTAAAATTAAAAAGAGATCTTCATGACACAAAAGAAAGTATGCTTTATTGGCGCAGGTAACATGACTCGCAGTATCGTCAGTGGACTAGTGAAAAGCGGCTATAGCCCAGAGCTAATTGAAGCGACCAATCCAAGTCAACCTAAGCTAGATGCTATGGTGGCAGACTTTGGCATCAAGGTGTCTAACTGCAACCTCGATGCCGCAAAGGCTGCCGATGTTATCGTGCTCGGTGTAAAACCGCACCTGATGCAAATTGTCTGTGAAGAGCTAAGTGGTCTCGATCTCTCTAATAAACTGATTATCACCATAGCCGCTGGTGTTACTGCTAAGCGTTATGGCGATTATTTTAAGCAAGAGATCAAACTAATACGCACTATGCCTAATACTCCCACGCAAATCGGTGTAGGCTTAACGGGGCTTTATGCGGGAGACGAGATCTCGGCAGAACAGAAAGCTATAGCCGAAACTTTAATGGCTACTGGCGGCGAAGTGGTTTGGGTCGATAAGGAAGATGACTTAAATCAGGTGATAGCCTTAGCGGGCAGCTCTCCAGCTTATTTCTTCCTATTTTTAGAATCTATGGTAGAAAGTGCGATTAAAGGCGGCATGTCTGAAGTTGCAGCCAGAGAGATGGCCCAACAAGCAGCCCTTGGTGCTGCATTAATGGCTAAACAGAACCCAGATGTTAGCTTGGCGCAGCTAAGAGCAAACGTCACTTCGAAAGGCGGTACAACAGCGCAAGCCGTTGAGACGTTTGAAAAAGGTAACTTACGAGGCTTGGTCGATAATGCGATGGGGAATTGTATCGCCCGCGCCGAAGAGATGGCAAAGCAGTACTAATTTTAAATTTAACTTGAACAAGTAGAGTAAACAGATGAATGCATTTAGTTTTCTGATAAGCACAGTATTCGATCTATACCTGATGGTCGTGGTATTACGTATTTGGCTACAACTAGCAAGAGCCGATTTCTATAACCCTTTCAGTCAGTTTATCGTAAAGGCTACCCACCCTATCGTTGGCCCAATGCGCCGTGTACTGCCATCATTTGGTAGCTTCGATACCGCCTCTTTCGTATTGGCGATAGCTGTTGTAATGCTTAAGTTTGTCACCTTGAGCTTAATGGCTGGAGCGGCAATCAGTGTGCCAACCTTACTGCTTGTCTCTTTAGTGTCAGTGATTAAAGAAGCGGGTGTATTATTATTCTGGATGTTAATCCTACGCGCAATTTTGAGCTGGGTAAGCCAAGGTAATAACCCTATCGAAATGGTAATGGGTCAGCTAACTGAGCCACTACTTGCACCTATTCGCCGTATTTTACCTCCAATGGGTGGGCTAGATTTATCACTACTAGTGATGATGATTGCGCTTAATTTCATTAATATCTTGCTCGCACAATACGTTCCATTCTGGGCTAACGTATAGTGACTCCGGCACTAATGCAGCAGGGCAACCTGCTGCTACAACTCTATATCCAACCCAAAGCTAGTCGCGACCAAATCATTGGCCTACACGGTGAAGAGATAAAAATAGCTATTACGGCTCCACCTGTCGATGGCAAAGCTAATGCTCACCTCACCAAGTATCTCTCTAAAGCCTTTAAAGTGCCGAAAGGCGATATTGAAATTGTTAAAGGCCAGATGGGACGTCACAAACAGGTAAGGATCACAGCCCCCAAACTGATCCCAGAGGAAGTACAAAACCTTTTGTAACCTTTATAGTTACCATTGCAATAAGGCATTGATGCCAACTAAGTTCTATACTGTTAACAAGATATCTATCTAAGGAAAACGAATATGGTCCGTGCTTTAACCACTATACTAATGCTCTGTTTTTGTCTAAGCAGCAACGCATTTGCCGAACAAAAAGAAAAAGTGGGTAACTACGATATCCACTATGTCGCCCTTAGCAGTACCTTTCTAACTCCAAGTATTGCCAAGACTTACGGGATCCAACGTAGTAGTTACACCGGCATTATTAATATTACGGTACTCGACACAAGTGTTGAGGGTAACCCTGCAGTTCCGGTTGAGATTTCTGGTGTAGCCAATAACTTACTCGATGCCAGAATTGATCTTCAATTTAGAGAAATCCGTGAAGGGGACTCCATCTATTACATCGCCGAAGTTCCCTACCGAGATGATCAAGAGATTAACTTTAAAATCGCAGTTAAATACGGAAAAAAGCTCAACACGACACTTAAGTTTAAACAGAAGTTCTACGTCGAATAGGCGCTAGTTCAGAGTAAATATTAGGGGCCTCACGCCCCTTTTTTATGCGCTTTGACTACCGAAACCCACTTATCTCGGCTATTATTGCCGCCATTATTTTCTGACTCATCCACAGGCGTCCCATGAATCAAATCGTCCTAGCTAGCGGCAATAAAGGTAAACTCAAAGAATTTTCAGAATTGATGGCCGATTACGGCGTTGAGATCTTAGCTCAAAGCCAATTCAACGTATCAGAAGTAGCAGAGACGGGTACCACCTTTGTTGAAAATGCCATCATCAAGGCAAGACATGCCGCCGAAATTACTGGCCATGCTGCTATCGCCGATGATTCGGGTCTAGAAGTAGACTTTCTCCAAGGTGCCCCAGGTATTTACTCGGCGCGCTATGCCGGCGAAGGCGCTAAAGATGAACAAAACTACACTAAGCTTTTAACTGCACTCGAAGGCCAAACTGAGCGTAATGCACGTTTTCAGTGTGTACTGGTTTATATGCGTCATGCTAAAGATCCAACACCAATAATCTGCCAAGCATCATGGGAAGGCAGCATAGGTTTTGCTCCACAGGGTGAAAACGGCCATGGCTACGATCCTATCTTTATCCCAGCAGAACATGAATGCGCAGCCGCTGAGCTAAGCAGCGACGAGAAGAATAAGTTAAGCCATCGTGGTAAGGCGCTAGTATTGCTCATCGAAGCCATGAAGCAACAAGGTATCTTTAACTGATGCTAACTCTGCCACCGTTAAGTCTCTATATTCATATTCCTTGGTGCGTACAGAAGTGCCCCTATTGTGACTTCAACTCCCATGGACAACATGGTGATCTGCCCCAAACAGAATATGTCGATGCACTGATTAACGATCTCAAACAAGATCTTGCATATGTGCAAGGCAGACGTTTACACACAATTTTTATCGGTGGCGGCACCCCTTCTCTATTTGATGCTAAGCAAATTGGCCGTTTATTGACAGAGGTGGATAAACTCATCCCCTTTAGTAACAATATCGAAGTCACCATGGAAGCCAACCCTGGCACCCTAGAACATGACGATTTTGAGGCCTATTGCAAGGCAGGGGTCACTCGCCTTTCAATCGGAGTGCAGAGCTTCTCTACCGATAAGCTCAATCTGTTAGGGCGCATCCATAATGAAGATGAAGCTAAAATCGCCGCTAAGAAAGCCAAAGATTCCGGCTATCAAAGCTTTAACTTAGACTTGATGCATGGCCTTCCAAGCCAGAGCTTTGATGAAGCCCTTGCCGATATTGAAACCGCTGCCGAGCTGGCACCGCCACATCTATCTTGGTACCAGCTAACGATTGAGCCTAATACCCTGTACCACTCTAAACCGCCACAACTACCCGATGATGAGAACTTGTGGCAGATCTATGAGCAGGGACAAAAGCGTTTAGCCGAGCTGGGCTATCAGCAGTACGAGATCTCAGCGTATGCTAAGGAAGGCTACCAGTGCAGGCACAATCTTAACTACTGGCAGTTTGGCGACTACCTCGGCATTGGCTGTGGCGCCCACGGAAAAATCACCATGCTAAGCGACAACAAGATTGTCCGCACGGTAAAGATAAAGCATCCGAAAGGCTATTTAGCAGCTGATAACTACAGCTACGAAACCTCTGAAGTGGCAGAGGAAGACAGGCCGCTAGAGTATCTGATGAACCGCTTACGCTTGATGAGCCCTATCCCTAAGCTTGAGTTCGAGCAGCGTACCGGGTTGCCAAGAGATACGATTAGCGATGGCATCAAACAAGCCTGCGCTAAAGGCTTGATGACCGAATCTGATGAGCACTGGCAGCTCACTAGCAAAGGTCACATGTTCGTCAATGAGTTGCTGTCACAGTTTCTATAATGAACATCTGTACTCGACCAAAATAGATAAGACTTTGAATAAATTAGTTAAAACTTTAATTATTGGCAATTCAGAAATATTTTCTAACACTTAAAACTAAAAATTGAGCGACGGCTTCTTTAGGATAACCAACATAATTCTAAGGAAGCCTAAAAATGCCCATAAAAACAAAAATGAGCCTTATCGCCCTTTCGCTATCCATTGGGCTAAGTGTTAACCCTACTATTGCCGCCCCCACCTCTACACCTTTTCTAAGCCCAAGTGAGCCCATCGCTCACAAGGCTGAGAGTGAATCAGAAAAAGCTAACGCCCTGTTCGAAAGCATTTTCATGGAAAATGTAATGGCCAGTCCTATCTCTCAAACTCATCTCGGGATTAAAACCGATTATGACAAGTGGGATGAGATGGGAGACGATGCAGACGATGCCGCCCTTGCACGCACCAAGAAGCATCTCGCTCAGCTAAAACAGATCGATGCCAGCAAACTCACAGACCAAACTTTACTCAGCTACCAGCTACTCACTCAAAGACTTGAGCAAGGTATTAAAGATGATAAATGGCGTCACCATAGCTACCCCGTCAACCAGATGTATGGCGGCCACTCGCAGATCGCCTCGTTCCTGATTAATCAGCACCAGATTGGCAGCATCGATGATGCCAAAGCCTACATTAGCCGCTTGCAAGGCGTACCTAAGCGTTTGTCACAGCTACAAGACGCCCTAGAAGTACGTGAAACTAAGGGCATTATCGCGCCTAAGTTTGTCTTCCCATACGTGATCACCGATAGCCGGAATATCATTACCGGTGTGCCTTTCACGGCTAACTCTGATAATGGCGATAAGCCACAAGACAGTGCTCTCTGGGCCGACTTTAAGCGTAAAGTATCAAGCCTTGAAATCAGCAATAGTGACAAAGAAAGCCTATTGCGTGACGCTAAAACTGCGCTAGTTAACGATGTAAAGCCGGCTTACGACAAGCTAATTGCCTACATGACTCAGCTTGAAACTAAGGCCGATACCCGTGATGGCGCGTGGAAGTTCCCACAAGGCGACACGTACTACAACAACGCACTGGCGCGCACGACCACAACCGATATGACGGCCAACGATATTCATCAGCTGGGTCTGTCTGAGGTGGCACGTATTCATAGCGAAATGCGTGACATCATGAAGAAAGTTAACTATGAGGGAACGCTGCAGCAATTCTTTAAGTTTATGCGTGAAGACGATCAGTTCTACTACGCCAACGATGATGAGGGCCGCCAAGCCTATCTCGCCGAGGCCACCGCGCTAATCGACACCATGAGCAGCAGACTCGATGAGGTGTTTAAGATAAAGCCAAAGGCACCAATGATCGTTAAGCAGGTAGAGGCCTTTAGAGAAAAATCTGCCGGTAAGGCGTTTTACAATAACCCGTCACCCGATGGAAGCCGCCCTGGTACTTACTACGCCAATCTTTATGACATGAAGGCGATGCCTAAATATCAGATGGAAGCACTGGCCTACCATGAAGGTACGCCGGGTCACCATATGCAGATAGCAATCGCTCAAGAACTGGAGAGCGTACCTAAGTTTCGAAAATTTGGTGGCTATACCGCCTATATCGAGGGCTGGGGCCTATACAGCGAATACTTCCCAAAAGAGATGGGCATGTATTCAGACCCCTACTCAGACTTTGGCCGACTAGCTATGGAGCTTTGGCGTGCATGTCGACTAGTGGTCGATACTGGCATTCATGCTAAGAAATGGACCCGTGAAGAGTCCATCGAATACTATGTGTCGAATACTCCAAATGCCAAGTCGGATGCAGTGAAAATGGTAGAGCGTCATATCGTGATGCCATCACAAGCCACCGCCTATAAGGTAGGGATGATAAAGTTACTGGCTCTTAGAGATAAGGCTCAGCAAGCCTTGGGCGATAAGTTCGATATTCGTGACTTCCATACCATAGTGTTAAAGAATGGCCCTGTACCGTTAGACGTACTAGAAAGCGAAATCGATCTTTGGATTGAGCAAAGTAGCTAAGCCAGCCCGAGTCTAACCTCAATGAAACCAATAAATCGGTCACTGCTAATGTGGCCGATTTTTTTTCATGATTAGGCGCAGCCACAATGCGCTCCTAGAGTAAGCGCTCCTAGAGTAAGCGTTCCTACACCTATCCACTCGTTATCGTTTAAGGAAAAACAGATTCAACTTTTAGGAAAACCAATCCTGATATGCTCCAGCCAACTAAATAGATAGGTATGCAGCCCTATTTATTAGCAAGCTATGCTTATCGATAGACTTCAAACTCTTTGGCATCATCAACCTCTAAATTGTGCTTATACCAATCAAATATTTAGTACGATTGGTATTATCATCAGAAACAACTTAGTTTTAATGGCTAAAGTTATAATACGAGTTGAAATATTAAGTGGTAAGGAAAACGTATGTCTGAAACGACTTCCACCGAACTCAGTACAGAGATAGGTCCTAACTGGTTTGCCTCTGTTATGGGCACAGGCATCATAGCTAACGCCGCCATTGGTCTCCCCATGTTTGGCAAATACTTAACAGATGCTGGACTCATTATCTGGCTAATCGCATCCTTGATGTTAACCCTTATGCTAGTGATTAAAACAGTTCAGACAATAGTCAGACCGCATATTATAAAGCGCCAATTTAACGATCCCGTGATGTCTCAATTTTTTGGTGCGCCGCCAATGGCAATGCTTACTGTGGGTGGGGGCACGATCTTGTACGGCTCACAAGTGATGACTAATGAGACTGCACTCACCCTAGCGTGGGTGTTATGGATAGCGGGCACACTCCTAGGACTTATTACCGCCATTGTGATCCCATATCGACTCTTTACCCATCACCAAGTTCGTGAAGATGCCGCTTTTGGTGGCTGGCTTATGCCAGTTGTCCCACCTATGGTCTCAGCGGCCATTGGCGCTATGCTAATTCCCCATATGGAAAGTATCGCCCTGCAACAGACTCTTCTTTACGCCTGTTATGCCATGTTTGGCGTTAGTTTACTCAGCGCACTGATTATTATTACGATGATCTGGAGCCGGCTAGCACACTCTGGGACATCGGGAGGGGCACGGGTCCCTACTCTATGGATAGTATTAGGCCCACTTGGTCAGTCTATTACCGCCGCAGGAGCCTTAGGTAGCGCAGCGCTGCTCGTCGTTGATGAACCTATATCAACAGCAATGAATACCATGTCCATTCTTTATGGCGTGCCTATCTGGGGTTTTGCTTTTTTCTGGTCAATATTAGCAAGCTTACTCACATTACGAGCGCTGCGCAGAAAAATGCCCTTTGCACTAACTTGGTGGGCATTTACTTTCCCAGTTGGAACATGCGTTACCGGAACGACACAATTGGCATTACATACAGGGCTACCCGCCTTTGAGTGGGCAGCAGTAATGTTATTTACAGGCTTAATTTGCGCCTGGATTACTGCAGCGTTCGGAACGATAAAAGGGTTAAAGGGCGGAAATATAATGAAAAACCCAACCATCACACCCCATGTTATTTCCAAAAAGGGGCAGGACTAAAGACTCCTTGTAAACTCCATAAGTATACAGGGAGCGCTTGGTTCTAACGTAGAGTAATGCTCACCGAACATTGGCCTGGATAAGGCTAGGAGCTCTCACAACCAATGTTCGTCTAAAGCTAATAATTAAAAGCCAGCCTTTCAAGTCAATAAATTAAGGACTAATTTAATTATTGGCGGACGACTTTGGCCTTAGGGCTCTTTGCGTTGTCATTTATACACTGCTTAACATCGGTAGCATGTCCATTGGCGGTACCACACACATCTGCATACCACTGAACCTTAACACCTCTTACTGCTGTATGTTGTGGACCAGCCTGACCATTCCAGCTAGCCTCAAGTTCAACCTTGCTAATGGCATTGTAACCACCAAAACCTTGTCCTCCACCTCTAGCGTAAAGATTGCTACTAGTTAATGCGATTAACACAGCGACCAGTAGGTAATATTTTCTATTCATAATGTTCATTGTTAAATCCTTCTATACCTTAAGATCTGTAGATCTTGCGAGCAGGGTGATTGCTCTTAGAAGTTTGGAACTCAACGACCTTTCAATGCTCAATTCATCGCTAGACAGAGCACACCCTAATCATTTATTTAAATAACGCTGAACTAATAGACACAAGGGGCAGGTTCCTCCCCCCTGTGTCAAGATAGTTACCACTAAGTAGAAAGCGTGTAGGTGGGTTTTATTACGCATAAGGTTGATTGTATTTGTAACAAAAAAAGTTTAAGTAGAGTTGTACACTAGGAGGTTAACTCAATTGATCAATTCTGTGGCAATGTGACTAACTGTCTGCCTAATGATAAGGAGCGAGCTCCATCTGGGGGACTCATTAACCCTAGCCCCCATAGCTGTTTTTTTAAGAGCTAAACTCGCTAGTATTTACTCATAATCACCGCCATTAGCCACGCTAAAACTTGCATCGTTCCACGGCCAAGGTACCTTAGCCATAAAAGCGGCTAACTCCGGTGTATCAGCATGTTGTTCACGGAGCACTAGCATAGTTCTGTTGACATGAAATGGATGGATAGGCTCTTGACCGCCAATGGCACAAAAGTATTCAGCGAGAATAGCTAAATACTGGCGCTTATCTGCCAAAGCAAGCACCGCATCGGCCATTACAGGTGCGCCTTTATGCCCCTTAAGCTGAGCTGCACAGGGCCAGCTAGCAAACTGCTTAATCACCTCTGCTAATAACGCAGCGCCTTTTTCGTCATAAGCTGCCGAGGCAAACAGCTCGTACTCACTTTGCACTGAACAGCTGTCGATTAGCTGGGTCACAAAACCGAAAAATAGCGAAGTTTGGCCACTTTTAAGGTAATGGGATTTAAGTTTAGGCATAAGAGCATTAAGCTTTTCAAGCGAACCAATCTTTGCTGCAGTATCATTGACATCTTGCAGACAAATATCGATTTGGCCATTCAAGCTCGGTAATTCCATTAGCCAGGTCGGCATAATCAAGTTGAACTCCGCAGACTGACAGACGACTGGAATAACTGTGTTTACTGGATTTTGCTTCTGACTTTCTCCTTGGCTCCGACATTCACTAACAGTACTGTAATAACTCTCAGCCTGTTTTATAAAGGAAACTCCCTGTTTATCTAGCAACTCTACCTGCCAAATACACGCATCTTCATCCTCACCAACTGCCACTATCAATTGCTTATCCAGCTGACCTTTAATCACAACGGGTTCATGAGCAAAGACTTGTACTGAGCGCCGCTTGCCATTGATGCTATCTTTCATCAATTTATATAAGGGGGATATAGCATCGCCTGTCAGCGAAAGTTGCTGCACCGTCCCATCTTGCCAACCGAGCCAGATGCTCTTGCCATCGGAGCTAACACTTGCCGATGTTAAACACTCAATGAAGGTTTGCAGCTCATCATGGTGACTTGAACTGTTATCGCCAGCAGCAATCGCCATTAATGACTCAACTAAATCCTCAGCCTCATAGTCGGCGCAAATCTGCGATGGGCTAAGCACTCTAACAGTGCGGCTCCACAGCGCTTTCTTCTGCTGAAAGTCGATTAACTGCAATACAAAGCCAAAGCTCGGAGCCTTCATAGATAATTTAGAAGCATCTTCTAAGGGCTGAGCCAAAACAAGCGACTCGGTATTGGCGAGCAGCGCAATACCGCGCTTGTTATCCATAAAAAAGGTATTACGAACGGAGATCTCCGTTGGTGTAGACTTCCCCTCAAGCGGATGAACTTTAGTTTCAGAAGTTAGCGGGTTAAAACTCACAAGTTGATGCACTCGATGCTTTTCACGCTGGTAGAACACAAACTCATTGTCAGCCACGCAGACCATAGAGCCATTAACAAACCTAAATGGCATTTCAAAGCAACAGATATCCGTTGAGAGCAATTCAAACGAACCAGAGCGCATCGCTCGCTTAAGCGCATGAGCTATGTTGATACAGTACATGGACTCGGCGCTGCGTCGCCCGCCTCGTTTAGCGCCGATCAGCCAAAGCTTGCCATTGTAAAAGCATGCATCCTTAGTTGGATAAAGATCCAAGGACATCATCGACGACAGGCTCGGCTTATTGGTCGAGCCGCTCACTTCACAACTACTCAATTCACAGCTAACAGAGCTGAAACCAGAGCTATAAATTTGCCCCGTAGAATCCACAGCGATAAAACGCCCATTATCTAGCCACTCAGCCAAAAGCAGCTCACTGTTACCACTATCAAGCAATTCAATCTGGCTCAGTAATTCAACATTGAAGCCACTTCCCTTCACTATTTGTAGCTGGATAAAACCATCATAAAACAGACGATGGTGCTGAAAAGCGTATTCCGTCTGATTAGCTAATGGTGAGGTAACTTTAGATTCCGGCTCAGAGTCTGTTGAACGAGAAAAGAGTGTTTTAATAAATTTATTCATTGCTATACATGTTTAATAAATTGTTCGACTAATAGCTAATAGAGAAAATAATTCAATTTTATCCGTAGCTTAAGGTGATTACGACTCGGCTTTCAAGTGTTTTACTCCTGAATACAGACCTTGCCCGACACTTAATAAGAAAAGGGAGCAAAATGCCATAACTTGTCTCAACCGCAGCCCCGATATAACGAGTGGATGATAACTAGGTTGAAAAATGAGAGACTTTAAGCTGTTTCATAAACAAAACAAACCAATGAAAAGGTTAAAAATGAGGAGCTTTGGCAAACGCCAAAAAGAAAAATACCCCGATAAAAATCGAGGTAAACCAAAACTAGGATGATGGTTTTAAGGCTGACATTGTTTTAGTTATTAAAGCCTGCCAGCATTGATACAAAACTGCTTTTTAGCTGCTCTGTATAACGCAATTGAGAGGGGTCATTCTCGATTACATTATAGGACTCAGAACTTTTGAATCAATTGCCCGCAATTGTATTAAAATGAGAACAAACTGCAACAGAAATGATAAAAAGTAGTTTAGCCAAACCTAAATTCGGCTTGACTAAACAACAGGCAGGACAGCGTAAGTATCTGAATTAAATAGATATAAGAGCTTACTATATTAGAACAGGTTTACATTGTCCAGTATTTAGAACAATGTTTCCCCATTTTACTTACGTTTTGCATACAACTCTTTTAGTGGCTCATCCCAATATGGTGGGGTGCCGATATGATCCTTTATAAAGTCGATAAAGGCACTCACCTTTGGTGCTAAGTGTTTACGCCTTGGGTAAACAGCCTGCAGAGGCAAGTGATGGGTTAGTTGCCAATCTTCAAGAATGGGAACTAGCGTGCCTTTCTCAAGCTCATCTTCAAGCAAGTAACTGGCAAGATAAACCACGCCGAGTCCGCTTACCGCTGCAGACTTAAGTGCAGGGGCATTATCGACTCTGAAATTACCCGTTACGCCGATTTCACAGTAATCGTCACCTTGTTTAAACTGCCAAACACTGTGCTCATGCCACTCGCCTTGATATACCAAGCAGTTATGATCCACCAGCTGTTCAGGGCGGCTAGGCACTCCATGCTTCTCAACATAAGATGGTGAGGCGGCCAACAAGAACTGACACTTCATCAAGGGCCTTGCCACCATACCTAAGGGTAATTGCTCAGACATGGTAAGTAGCAGATCTAAACCTTCGCTGACAACATCGACTTTGTGATCTAATAGGCTAACTTGTAGCTCAAGCTCAGGATGCTTTGCCATGAACTCAGGCAGAGCAGGAATGATATGCATGGTGCCGAACGACTGTGAAATCCCGACTTTCAATACGCCTCGGGTAGCATCATTAAGGTTATGAACGCTAGCGACCGCCTGATCGGCATCTCTTAATAGCTCTTCACCTTGGGCGTATAGCAACTGTCCGGCTTCAGTTAGGCTCAGACTTCTTGTGGTACGTTGAATAAGCTGTACACCAAGTTTATGCTCCAACTCGGCAACTTGGGTGCTGACCTTTGACTTAGATATGCCTAACTTTCTCGCCGCAGAGCTAAAACTCCCCGCTCGAGCCACATGGGTAAAAATTGCGATCGGTTCTAAAAGTTCTAACATGTAAATCGCCTTAAGGTGTTTACGACAGTAATAGTACTTCCATCGCTAAGACATGCTGTTTTCAATAAAAACAATATCTTAAGTGAATATATGTACGCTAGAGTAGAGTTTTAATTATTTACCAATATATGGTTTTTGCTTTTATTTTTAGAAGTATACCAAAAAATCCTCATAACTCATCAAATAAGTCGTTTGGACTAATCAAAGCAAAAGATGGGTTTACCGCTATTGTGGCCTAGAAACGGAAAAGCCCCTGCACAAAGGTGGGATGCAGGGGGCGTTGCAAATCAACTAAAAGCAACAGGGTAAATCGATTTACTCCAGCAAAGTCGTATTTGCTGTTTCGACCAGGGGATATTTGGCTAACTCAGGGATCTCGTCTCTTAGCTGCTGCTCAAGCACGACTAAGGTTTTAAATCTTTCACATAACTTTTCACCACGAGCCTCTATGTCATCGGCTTGCTGTTCCATCTGCAGCTCAATCTCTTCACCGATAGAGTCCATCTTCTGTGAAAACGAATCCATCTTCTGCTCGAAGCTGTCGCCATCACCTGACATCATCTGCGCACCTAAATTCATCATCATGCTACCAAGGGAGTTTTGTACAAGCTCTTCCATCTCTTGCTCAAACTCTTCACCAAAAGCATCTTCTAGAGAAGACTCTGTTGAACCAAGGTAAAACTTATCACCATGTTGGTAGGCAACGCTTTCGATACGTTCCTCAAGCCCAGCCATCATCTCGTCTATCTTGGCACCAGCACTATCGCCTAATAATGGAGTCAGAGCGAGACTCACCGCCGTTGACGCCATCTCAACGGCATCATTAACGAGTGCAATCACTTCAGGGACCTGTGCTGAAACCTCTTGTGAGTACTGACTAACTAAAGCCTGCTGCTCACTATTGAGTGAAATTTGTTTGCCATTTACAAACAGCTTGTCCATCTCGATGCGATACTTCTCGTCACCAACCTCACTTACGATAAGCTTCTTCGGTTCGACCGTGACGTCATAATTCAGAGCGACTTCGCACTCATTATGAACGTCATGATCGCTATGAGCGGCAACGGTTTGTAGGCTAGTTGCCGAAAGCAATACCGCGGAGATCCCAACTGAGGTAAGTAATTTTTTCATCGCATCAATCCTTTATCGCTATTGTCTGTATGACTTTAATCTTGACTAGATAAAGCACAGACTGTGCCAAACATAAAAAACCATTGTTTTTATTTGGATTTACGAGGTTTTCTTAGAATAGTGGCTAGCCGCATTAATAATAAATTTGGCCAATTAAACTAACAATTGGCCAAATTTCACAAGCAGCAGGTGTGGACTGTTGATGTAAGAGGATTAAAAAATTGAGCGACCTAGCGTCTGACTCAAGGCTTCTAATACTGCCGTGCCAGCTAAGGAGTTACCATTAGTATCGAGCTCAGGAGACCAAACGCACACAGACATATCACCAGGGATCACAGCGATAATACCGCCGCCAACGCCACTCTTACCGGGCATACCGACACGGTAGGCAAATTCTCCTGCTCCATCATAGAGTCCAGATGTCGCAAGCAGCGCATTAAGTTGCCGAGTCTGTACTGGGCTAATAAGCTGTTTACCAGAAAGACTTTTGCCCGCATTAGCCAGATAAAACATGGTTCGCGACAGGTCTGCACAACTCATACGCAGTGAGCAATAATGAAAATAGCTGTGCAAAACGGTGTCGACATCATTATTGAAGTTGCCAAAGGATTTCATCAAGTAAGCAATAGCGGCATTTCTAGCACTATGCTGATACTCAGATGCGGCAACCACTTTGTCGTAACCTATTCGATGGTTTTCGCTAAGTCCACGAACAATCTCAAGCATACGATGCTTAGGTGCTCCAAGGCGACTCTGCAGAAGATCGGCAATGACTAACGCACCAGCGTTGATGAAAGGATTTCTAGGAACGCCTTTTTCCAATTCTACCTGTACTAACGAGTTGAATGAGTGACCAGAAGGCTCCTTACCAACTCTCGACCAAATTTCATCCTCTTCATACAGCATGAGCGCTAAGGTAAGGCTGAACACCTTAGAGATACTTTGAATTGAAAAGGGCTCGAGATAATCTCCAGCCCCTATAGTGAAACCATCGGAGGTTGTCACTGCAATACCTAACTTGTTAGCATCAACTTGAGCAAGGGCTGGGATATAATCAGCAACCTTGCCCTGTCCAAGAAGAGGCCGAACCTTGTCAACAATCTCTTCAAGTAATGCCAATTCAGGCATTAGCCCCACCAAATATCGTAAAGCTCGCCGATTTCGAGATCAGATACAGGTTGGCTAGCGAAGAATGCCTTAACTGCAGCTCTATTTTCTTCGGTACATTTGCCGATAGCTTGAGTCGCGATAATGCCTTCCCATTCTTTGTGTCCACCGCCGTGGTAGCCTAGAGCGTTAGGCTCGATAACTTCATCGATAAATTGATCAACAATTGCATCAATTTGCTCTTCAGTTACAGAGTCATTAAAGGTCCAGTTAACGTCAAACCCAAACTCTTGGAACTCATCTACGCGTAATTTTTTACGTAAGCGACGACTACGGTTTGCTGCCATGGTTGTTCTCCTAAAAAACAATATTTAAAGTAAACAAGAATATATTTAGCGTTTATATACGCTCAAACATAAGATCCCAAACACCGTGACCTAAACGATGGCCGCGAGCTTCAAATTTGGTCAAAGGTCTATGTTCTGGACGCTCTACCACATCGCCAGTTGCTGACTGGTTTTTATAACCAGGCGCTGCATTCATCACTTCTAGCATATGCTCACTGTAGTTTTCCCAGTCTGTTGCCAGATGGAACACACCGCCCACTTTAAGCTTACTGCGGATCAATTCAGCAAAAGGTGCCTGAACGATACGACGCTTATGGTGACGCTTTTTATGCCAAGGATCTGGGAAGAACAACTGTACACGTGCCAAGCTGCCTTCTGCGATGCTGTTTTCTAGTACTTCAATCGCATCATGATGATAAACGCGTAGGTTAGTCACACCCGCTTCGGCAGCATCTGCCAAGCAAGCACCAACACCTGGTTTATGAACTTCGATGCCGATAAAGTTTAATTCTGGTGCTGCCTTCGCCATCTCAACGAGTGATGCGCCCATGCCAAAGCCGATCTCTAAAATCGTATCCGCTTCACGACCAAAGACTTCGACTAGATCGATTGGTTCTGGAGTATAATCTAGACCCATAATTGGCCATTGCTGCTCCATCGCTTGAGCTTGACCTTTAGTTAGGCGCCCCTCTCTCAATACAAAGCTTCTT
Organism: Shewanella sp. MBTL60-007; assembly: GCF_019654915.1. GTDB lineage: Bacteria > Pseudomonadota > Gammaproteobacteria > Enterobacterales > Shewanellaceae > Shewanella. Next base: position 34,352 of record NZ_BPET01000061.1, read on the forward strand.
ACTTTGCGAAGGTATTTACCTTCTTCATTGAATTCAGCGGTTGTTACGTCGCTCATTTTCGCCCTCGCTTTAAGCCTGCTCTCGCATAAGACAGCTATTATTTAAAAAAAGAAAGGCATTATCCAAAGTTAGACCTTCAGTGCAAGCCTTATTGTGGCGAAATTATACCAATAATCTCAGTTTGTGCGAGCTGCAGCTGCACTTTGCCCGCAAATAACTGGGTTTTCAGCTCAAATATCGCACTTATCCTCTATATCAGCTGCAGAGCAGATCGTGTAGAGGCCTACTAGGGTATAAAGCGCAATTGTTGCCTTGTTAATCACCAAGGCTAAAGTTACACTGCGCCGATGAAAACTACCGCTTCCTTTTCAACACGAATTATTAATTGGTACGACACATTCGGTCGTAAACAGCTCCCTTGGCAAATCGCTAAAACCCCATATAAAGTGTGGATTTCAGAGATCATGCTACAGCAGACCCAAGTTGCTACCGTTATCCCCTATTTCGAAAAATTTATCGCGCGATTCCCAGACATCGATGCTTTAGCGAGCGCCGAGCAAGACGAAGTGCTACATTACTGGACAGGCCTTGGTTATTACGCTCGTGCACGAAACCTGCATAAAGCCGCCCAAACAATGCAGTCACAGTTTAGTGGTGAGTTTCCAACTGACTTCGATGACGTATTAGCATTACCAGGGATCGGGCGCTCAACAGCAGGGGCAGTATTGTCTTTATCCCTTGGACTTAACTTCCCTATTCTCGATGGCAACGTTAAGCGTGTTTTAGCGCGACATGGCGCAATCGAAGGCTGGCCGGGTAAAAAGCCTGTCGAGCAGGCGCTCTGGCAATTAACGGAAAAGCTAACTCCGGCTAAAGATATCCAGAAATATAATCAAGCTATGATGGATATTGGAGCGACAGTATGTACTAGATCTAAACCTAACTGTGCTCAATGCCCTGTCGCCATCGACTGTAAAGCACAGTTAAGCGGTCGTCAGAGTGAATTTCCGGGAAAAAAACCAAAGAAAACCATCCCTGAAAAATCAGCTTGGCTATTAGTCATTGAAGAAAGTCATCGAGTACAACTAGAAAAGCGTCCCCCAGCAGGTATTTGGGGAGGACTCTGGTGTTTTCCCCAGTTCAATCAGCGCCATGAATTAGATAGCTATATTAAAGATAAACAACTGAAGGTAGTGTCTGAGCAAGAGCTCACTGGTTTTAGACATACTTTTAGCCACTTTCACCTCGATGTCCAGCCTGTACTCGTGCGTGCAAGTGGAGATAGCGATAATCAGATCATGGAACAAACATCCACTGTCTGGTATAACTTAACTCATCCACCTAAAGTTGGTTTAGCCTCGGCTACCGAGCGAATTTTGGCCGACTTAGGTTCTGTATTAAATAAGGAGTAATCATGGCTCGCACAGTAAACTGCGTGTATTTAAACAAAGAAGCAGAAGGCCTAGGTTTTCAGCTCTACCCTGGCGAATTAGGAAAGCGTATTTTCGATAATATTAGTAAAGAAGCCTGGGCACTTTGGCAGTCAAAGCAGACCATGTTGATCAACGAAAAGAAACTTAACATGATGAATGTCGATGACCGTAAGTTTCTTGAAGAGCAGATGGTAAACTTTCTATTTGAAGGTAAAGAAGTTGAAATTGAGGGTTATGTGCCTCAAAAAGATGACGAGTAAGATTAAGACTCGAAACTTTTAATATGAACCGACAAAGGCGTCGCCTAAAATTAATTTAGGTGGCGCTTTTTTGTTTAGTTTGTACTAAGCAGTTCAAAAGTAAGGCTCCCATCAACTCTCCACAAGCTCATAATATCGATGAATCGAGATAACACTCTCACCTCGCCTCATCCATTAATTAAAACTTTTAGCCGTTCATCGGCCAACAAGCTGCCGATAACGGCGGCTTTAATTGAGTTTTAGCTAGTAT
>NZ_BPET01000062.1 GCF_019654915.1 Shewanella sp. MBTL60-007
AATTTGTCTGGAAACCATAGAGCTGTGGTCCCACCTGAATCCATTCCGAACTCAGAAGTGAAACACAGTATCGCCGATGGTAGTGTGGGGTCTCCCCATGTGAGAGTAGGTCATTTCCAGGCGCCAAATACACGAAAAAGCCCGCTACGATGTAGCGGGCTTTTTTCGTTATTGCCTGGAAAGATGACCGAACGAACATGGGGAAGTAGAGAGTGCATGCGAAGCATGCTTCAAATCATGTGATAGTAGGGTGAACGCGGAGAGCTTGCTCGAAGCTGGTCATTTCCAGGCTTCAAATTAAGTGAACTTTAAATTAAGTGAAGAAGCCACCTACCCTTATATGATAAAAGCAGGTGGCTTTTGTGTATAGGAAGTACTTATCCTCGAATGCCATGGATGGCATAGGAGAGGAGTTGCGTTTGGGCGTTTGTAAAATATTGAACGCTAACTTATCTAGAATACAGCTACCCGTTAAGGTGACTGCTTCACTTAAAGTAGGTAGTAGGCATAAATGCCTCCCCTCGACGTCGAGCCATCGCTATGTTTGGTTTGAAGCTTTATTCGTAGACTTCTGAGCTTCCCACTTTGCAAGCTCCCTGTACAAAGGTTTGTTTTATATTCTTGTGTCTCGTTAGAGAGCGTATGGTCTTCGCAATCTCACCATACATTCTGCTCTAAAGCTTAGTTGCTTTTACTCGGGCTAGGCAGCTCTTGAATGTATTTATACTAAAAAGAAGGGGCACTCTTATATGTAAGCTTAACTGCTGGCTAGCTACGCCTCTCGCTCTCTATTTACTCCCGCAGCGCCAGTATTCATATGGTGAGCATTCTTGCAGATGTTAGGGTTGCGTCTTGGAGATTATGAGCTATATAAGGCGTGTTATATCCTCTTAGCAAAATACAGGGGTGGAGAGTTATGTGAACGCATATATTTTAGCTTTTAATGTTTAAAGCATGCACTAAATGCTTGAAAAAGCCGCAGGCGGTGGGTTTTCGTTAAAAAGTACTTTACCTTTTGGGCTATGTTACGCAAAATGCACCTCATCAACAGGGGTATAGTTCCAATTGGTAGAACAGCGGTCTCCAAAACCGATGGTTGCGAGTTCGAGTCTTGCTACCCCTGCCAAATTTAGAGAAAGCCGAGCATTAGCTCGGCTTTTTTGCATCTATAATTTATCTCTCTATCAATGTTTAGCTTTGTCCAAACATCTGGAGTATTACACTGGTTTTGAGCGAAAAATCTGCAGTCGGCGGCCTTTATCTTAAAAAGTACTTTACCTTTTAGGGTTGTTTAAGCATAATGCGTTCCAACAACAGGGGTATAGTTCCAATTGGTAGAACAGCGGTCTCCAAAACCGATGGTTGCGAGTTCGAGTCTTGCTACCCCTGCCAAATTCAGAAAAAGCCGAGCATTAGCTCGGCTTTTTCGTATCTGCGATTTGCCATTATATCTGAAGCCATGGATATATAGGATAGCCGTTTGAGTCGCTTCACTTAGGCATAGACTAGCTGCTATGCTCCTTATTGTGTTAAATCCTTTTGGTCGAGTCTTAATGAAAACAAGTGCATATTTAGACGCTATGGGCATTGTGCGGTGGAAAAAGGCCGTCCCGCCATCAGAGGTGTTGACTGTACTGGTTAATCCACTGCGGATTAACGATGTTAGTAGTCCTATCATCAGTACGGTACTTAGTATGTTAGGTCATGACATCGCTAATTGTCGTTTCGCTGTGCGTGCTCAACCGGGCAGCACAATTATATGGGATATGCGAGGTAAGCAGGCCGTATCTAATAATGACGAGATCTTGGTTTCAGCACCAATTAATGAGCTAGAAGCTAAAGCTGAAGCCAAAAAAGCTCTGTGGCTTAATATGCAGCCCTTTCTGGCACAAAAGGATAATTCATGAACCTTATTGAGTTAAGTGAGAGCTTCGCTCCTCAAATGACTTCTATTGCGGCTAAAGCGCATAGCCATCCTATGTCAGAAGCGAGTATCAGAAGCTGTTTTGGTGATCTGTATAGCAGCTTTGGGGTATTTGATAGTGACAAGTTGTGTGGCTTTGCAATTTTGCATCAGATTTTCGAAGATGCGACCCTAATGGATATTTGTGTCGACCCTAGTTATCAGGGGAGAGGCTTTGGTAAGGCGCTGCTAAACGCTGTAATAGCTATAGCGAAAGACAGAGGTGCTGAGGTATTACTGCTGGAGGTGAGGCAATCAGGCGGCACTGCTAGAGCTTTATATGAAACACTAGGCTTCGAAACAACAGGTGTTCGTAAGGGCTACTATAAGACTGAGGCTGGCAGTGAAGATGCGATACTGATGCAGTTGTCGTTATAATTCATATCGATTTCTGAAGTGAAAATAAAAATAGCGCCATTGGCGCTATTTTTCTATCTGTAGTCATTAGCAGGGCTTAGATTACTTAACTTCTTTGCCTTGCGCCTGAAGGTCGGCATGGTAGCTAGAGCGAACTAGCGGACCACAAGCAGCATGAGTAAAGCCGATGCTTTCGGCGAGCTCTTTAAGTTCATCAAATTCCGCAGGAGAGACATAGCGCTCAACTGGTAGGTGGAACTTAGACGGCTGCAGATATTGACCTAGGGTTAGCATTTCTACCTTGTGCGCGCGTAGATCATGCAAGACCTGAGCAATTTCTTCGTTACTTTCACCAAGGCCCATCATTAGCCCCGATTTTGTCGGAATATTAGGGTGGCGATCTTTAAACTTCTTCAATAGATCCAATGACCATTGATAGTTAGCACCTGGACGCGCTTTGCGGTAGTGCATTGGCGCTGTCTCTAGATTGTGGTTAAACACATCTGGTGGCTCGGTGGCCAAGATTTCAAGTGCTGCATCAATACGGCCGCGAAAATCCGGTACTAAGGTTTCAATCTTAATCTCTGGATTGAGCAGGCGAATTTCACGAATACAATCAGCAAAATGCTGAGCGCCGCCGTCACGTAAGTCATCACGGTCAACTGAGGTGATGACAACATACTTAAGCTTCATATCTTTGATGGTCTGTGCAAGCTTCTTCGGCTCCTCAGCGTCAGGCTTGAGTGGACGACCATGAGCCACATCGCAGAATGGACAGCGACGAGTACAGATGGCACCTAAGATCATGAAGGTCGCAGTACCGTGGTTAAAACACTCTGATAGGTTGGGGCAAGATGCTTCTTCACAAACAGAGTGTAAGCCGTTTTTGCGCAGGGCTTGTTTGATATCTGTAATGCGTTGATTTGAAGCTGGTAACTTAACACGTAACCAGTCAGGCTTTCTTAGCATAGTGTCACGCTCTGATGGCACCACCTTAACAGGGATGCGGGAAACCTTTTCTGCGTCTCTAAGTTTGACGCCAGGTTGTAATCTTTCAGGCCTATTCATATGACTCTGGTAATCCTTGGTGGTGAACTAGCTTATCTAAACCGAGTTCTTGGCTGAGGGTTTCAATCAGTTGGGCACCAGCTTCTTCAACAGTTTGTGGTCCACCTAGCTGTTTGCATTGGATCATTTCCATGCCTGCATAACCACAAGGGTTTATACGCTGGAAGGGTGACATATCCATGTCGACATTGAGGGCCAGTCCGTGGAAAGAGCACCCTTTTCGGATCCTAAGACCGAGGGAGGCGATCTTGCGTTCTTCAACATAAACACCTGGCGCATCAGCTTTGGCATAGGCCTCAATTTGATAGCGCTTTAGCATGTTGATGATACTCTGTTCAATATGGGTGACGAGTTGACGTACACCCACTTTGAGCCTTTTAATATCGAGAAGAGGATACACAACAAGCTGGCCTGGACCGTGATACGTCACTTGCCCACCGCGGTCGACCTGAATAACAGGAATATCACCTGGATTTAGGATGTGCTCACTTTTACCGGCTTGGCCTTGAGTGAATACCGGCGTATGTTCAACAATCCAGATCTCGTCTGGACTGTTCTCATCGCGATTATCTGTGTAGTGCTGCATCGCGTGCCACACTGATTCGTAATCTTGCTTACCTAGATGGCGAATATGCAAAGCGTTGTCGTACAAGGGCAACCTCTCCCCTCAAATATTTGTGCGGGCTATTATACGCTTCAAAATGATAAATGTAATACAGATCACATTTATCAGTAGTGATTAATATTTATAGTACGCGTTTAACGCCTTCAATTGCCGCAAATTGAGTGTAAAGCTTCTCAATGTGCTCTTTGCTTGTTACCGTTACGCGAATAGTCACCGAGTTGTAGGTACCCTTGCTTGACGCTTTTGTGGTTGGTGCATAATCGCCTGGAGCTAGGCTTTGAGCCACTGCAACAACGCGGTCAGCTAGCGTATCGCTTGCGTCACCAACAATTTTAAATGGAAAAGATGCAGGAAATTCCATTAACTCATCAAATTTTGTATCTAACATTTTTTACTCTCAAAGATTTCAATATTCACTAATATGGTGGCAATTATACCTAATTCAAGGGAAGTTAGCTTGGATAAAACGAAAGAAGCCACCCTAAGGTGGCTTCTTGCTGTACTGAGTATGGTTTAGCTAAACCAACCTGCAAACATCTGCTTAAAGTAATCCAATAATTGGCTAAACCAGCTGCCTTCGTTCACTTCTTGTAGCGTTACAAGTGGGAACTGAGCGATATCTTTTCCGTTTAACTGGAAGTAGATACGACCAACAGTTTCACCTTTAGCGATTGGCGCATTAAGCTCTTTGGTTAGCTCAAAGTTTGCTTGTAGGTTCTTAGCTTGACCGCGGCTAATGGTAATTGGTGTATCGGTAACTACGCCCAAATCAATCGTTTCACGATCGCCATACCAGATTTTTTGAGTTACAAAAGTGTCGCCAGCCTTGTATGGAGTTACGGTTTCAAAGAAACGGAAACCGTAGTTAAGTAACTTTTTACTCTCAGCTTTACGGGCCGCTTCACTCTTAGTGCCCATTACAACAGAGATTAGTCGCATACCGTCTTTGGTCGCTGAAGTCACAAGGTTAAAACCAGCGCCTGAAGTGTGGCCGGTCTTGATGCCGTCAACGCTTAGGCTTTTATCCCATAGTAAACCGTTACGGTTATACTGCTTGATACCGTTATAGGTAAATGATTTCTCTTTATAAACCGCATACTCATCAGGCACATCACGAATAATCGCCGCACCTAGAATCGCCATATCGTAGGCAGTACTCTTGTGGTTATCAGAGTCTAGGCCGTGGCTGTTTTCAAAATAGCTATCCTGCATACCTAGCTGCTTAGCCCATGAGTTCATTAGATCTACGAAACCATCTTCTGTACCCGCAATGTGCTCAGCCATCGCCACACAAGCATCGTTACCCGATTGAATGATAATGCCCTTGTTTAGATCTTCTACAGTGACTTTTTTACCCACTTCAATAAACATCTTTGAAGAATCAGGGAAGTTCTTAGACCAAGCTTTCTTACTGATGGTCACTTCGTCAGATGGTGACACATTGCCGACTTTAATCTCATGACCGATGACGTAGCTGGTCATCATCTTAGTCAAGCTGGCTGGGTTTAGGCTTTCGTAAGCGTTTTCCTCAGCGATGATCTGTCCGGTGTTGTAGTCCATCAGCACATAGGCCTTTGCTGCAACAGTGGGTGCATTTGGAGTAACGACGGGGGCCGCATGTGCTGATAAGGCGGCGACAGAGGTCGCGAACAAAAATGTTTTTAATGGTTTGTTCAATAAATTCATATTAATAATGCACGTCTTAATAAGTTGAGGTATGAAGAAAGTGTAATTCCCATGAGTATAACATTAGTGGACAAGGGAATTCAGCGTTGGTTCATTAATCTTGGTTCATTCTGTAAGCAGGTAACTTTGAGGGTAACCCTCTTGTTTTAACTTCTCGGTGAGCTTGTTAGCTAGCTGTACTTGCCCGATAGGCCCGAGCTGTAACCTGTAGAGGTTATTTGCACTCTGCACACGGCTTTTAACCTGATACTTCTGCTCTAAGCTATTGGCGAGGCTGTCTAATCGCGCTTTATTCGATGAGGCGACTACTTGGATATAGTGCAGCTCAGTACCTTTTAGTTCGGCCAGCGCTGTAGATTCTGGATTGGCAATATAGATCACCTCCAAGCTCACGTTTGCGGTACCTGTTTTTAACATATCCAGACGGTGAGCGGCTGCGTAGGATAGATCGATAATGCGATTCTCATGAAATGGTCCTCTATCGTTTACTCGTACTATGACGGTCTTATCATTCTTAAGATTCGTCACCTTCACATAACTAGGCAGTGGTAAGGTTTTATGGGCGGCAGACATGGAGTACATGTCATAGGTTTCACCGTTAGAGGTAAGGTGGCCATGAAACTTGGCGCCATACCAAGAGGCTATGCCTTTCTCTGCATAACCTTCGCCCGTATCCATCACCTGATAAGTTTTGCCTAAAACCGTATAGTGCTTTTTATTGCCGCCACGGCTATAGGGCTCATATTTAGGGTGAGCGTCTTCAACCTTAGTGACATCAGGAGCAGAGGTCGGTGCTTTATCGTCATCAAGCTCGTAGCGCCCACCACTAGAACATGCGGCGAGGGTGGCAGTTAAAAGCAAGATGGCGAGAGTATTATTGCGTGGCATAGGCTTTCTTTAATTCCTGACTAAACTGGTACACGGCCATGGCATACAGAGGGCTGCGGTTGTAACGGGTGATAACATAAAAGTTTTTAAGGCCTAGCCAATACTCATCATGGTCGGCTTGTTCAAGCTTTACTACCAGAGCGGGCTGCGACACATCAAGATCCATAGACTGAGTAAGTACTACATTTGGCGATAAAATATCGGCAACCTTATAGTGAAGCTTCTCACCAGACCAAGTTTTAACTGTATCAGGTAAGTCTTTACTCAAGGTTAATTGCAGAGTGACAGGTTGGTTTTTCTGCCAACCATGTTGGTGAAAGTAATTGGCTACGCTGCCAATAGCATCTGTGGTGCTATTGAGCAGATCGCGGCTGCCGTCATTATCAAAGTCAACCGCGTAGTGGCGGTAGCTTGAGGGAATAAATTGCCCAAAGCCCATAGCACCTGCATAGGAGCCCTTTAGGCTATTGATGTCTAAGTGTTCCTCATTGACGAGTGACTGTAGATTTGCGAACTCGCTTCTAAAGAAAGTCGCTCGTGGTGGGTAATGAAACCCTAAGGTATACAGGGCGTCCTTAACGGGATAATTACCCATGTAGCCGCCATAAAAAGTTTCGATACCGATAATCGCCACGATGATCTGCGGGTCAACGTTAAACTCTTTCGATGCGCGTTCGATGGTTTTAGCGTGTTCTTTCCAAAATGTGAGGCCAGCTTCTAGGCGTTTCTCAGTAAGAAAAATTGGATAGTATTGATGCCAAGGCTTAGCTTCCCAAGGTTTGGTCATGGCATCAATAACGGCTTGGTTATAGTTGGCATTTTTGATGAAGTCTGCAGTTTCAGCTGCATCAAATCCTTTTGCGCTTTGTGCCTTAATAAATTCAGTTTTGAGCGCTTCTACATCGGCATCGGTCGTTGTTGCGGCAGCAGAGTATGAAAAGAGCGAAAGTGCCAAAGGTGCAAGAATACGTGTAAACAGCGTCATCGTTAAGCCGTCCTTATTAGTCGAAAAATAATTGTCGAACGTTATCGAAAGTTGTCGAAAGCAGTATGTATGAGTGTTCGAAGACGACATAATGCTTTCGAGGTTTATTGTCTAATGGTTTACATTAGAAACTATCTATCGATAAAGCGTCTATGGGTATGAATACTCATTAAGATGCCAAATCCGGTCATCAATGTCAGCATTGATGTACCACCATAACTGATTAATGGCAGGGGGACACCTACAACTGGTAATAGACCCGAAACCATGCCGATGTTGACAAAAATATAGACGAAGAAGGTTAGGGTTATACTACCTGCAAGTAGCCGAGCAAAGCTAGTTTGTGCACGTGAGGCGATAACTAGCCCACGACCGATGACATAGATATAAAGAGCAAGCAGTAGTAGTGCTCCGATAAGGCCAAACTCTTCACCAATCACAGCAAAGATAAAGTCGGTATGACGCTCGGGTAAGAATTCTAGCTGTGACTGGGTTCCTTGTAACCAACCTTTACCCCACAAGCCGCCTGAGCCGATCGCAATCTTAGATTGAATAATATGGTAGCCGGCGCCGAGTGGATCTTTTTCTGGATCGAGTAGGGTTAAGACGCGAGTGCGCTGGTAGTCATGCATTAGAAAGAACCAGAGAACAGGCAGCATCGCAAGCACACTACCAATAAAGCTACCCACGATTCGCCAGCTCATACCAGATAAAAACAGTACGAAAATGCCTGAGGCTGCAACCAGAATTGAGGTGCCAAGATCCGGCTGTTTCGCGATAAGTAGAGTGGGGACCAGTAAGATAACCCCTGCACCCGCTAAGTAGCGCTTCTTTGGCGGTAAGGGGAACTTGCTGATATACCAAGCCATAGTAATAGGGAAGGCGAGCTTGATGAGTTCTGATGGCTGAAACTCCATAAAGCCAAGGTTTAACCAACGTTGGGCACCTTTGTTTATTTCCCCAAAAAAGTGCACGCCAATTAGCAAGACGATTCCGGCGAGGTAGATGGGAAAGGCCCAACGCCTGAGCACTTCAGGATTTATCTGCGCTACGGTAAACATCACTAGTAGCGACAAGCCCATGCGAAACAGCTGTCTGTCCATTAGGGCTAGGTCTTCACCTCCGGCTGAATAGATCACAACCAGCCCGAAGCCCATCAAGGCTAAGAGACCGAGTAATAATGGCAAGTCTATATGCAAGCGCTGCCAGATGTTTGGACGGTGATTGTGTGCGCTCATTTAGTTTTATCCCATGAATCTCGTAACAAATACTCATCTAACAAGGCGCGAGCTACAGGACCTGCGTTAACCCCACCCCAGCCAGCGTTCTCAAGTACCACCGCAAGCACAATTTTAGGGTTCTCATAAGGGGCGTAGGCAATAATTAAGGCGTTATCACGAAGACGCTCATCAATATTATCTGCATCGTATTCGGCGTCTTGAGCGACACTAAATACCTGTGCCGTACCCGTTTTCATTGCTGCGGTATAGCGTGCATCAGTGAAGCGGGATTTATGAGCGGTATCGCGCATCGCTTCATTGATGATGTCCCAGTTCTTCGGATCTTTTAGCACGATAGGCGGGAGCTCATCGGGCGGCGTATCAATTTTCGCTGTCTGATCTTGGATAGACTTTAGAAAATGAGGTACAAATCGGCGGCCGTTATTGGCTAATATCGCAGTCGCATTGGCAAGTTGCAATGGTGTCGTGGTCCAATACCCCTGACCAATACCGACAGAGATGGTGTCGCCAATATACCAAGGCTGATTGTAACGTAGGCGCTTCCAGTCTTTAGACGGCATAATACCGGCAGACTCTTCGAAGATATCGACACCAGTACGCTCACCAAAGCCAAATGGCTCCATAAAGTTAGCGATTGAGTCAACGCCAGTCTTGTAAGCGAGATCATAGAAGTAGGTGTCACAGGAGCTAATAATGGCACTATTAACATCTACCCAACCATGGCCCCAACGTTTCCAATCACGATATTTACGTTCAACGCCCGGGATCTGCCAAAATCCAGGATCCCAGATACGCGTCTTCGCGGTAACCGTTTTATTCTCTAATCCCAATAAGGCTAAGTGTGGCTTAACCGTTGAGGCCGGCGCATATTGTCCCTGAGTTGCTCGGTTAATCAGTGGCTTAGATTTAGAGTTTAATAGCTCGCTATAGGCTTTACTACTGATGCCATGGACGAATTGGTTCGGGTCGTAGGTAGGGCTAGAAACAAGGGCTAAGATACCACCGTCTCGTGGGTCGATAGCCACAATCGAACCCCGTCGACCGTTGAGCAGCTCCATTGCTTTTTGCTGTAGCTTTAGATCTAAGGTTAGGTAGATATCTTGCCCAGGCTCAGGTGGAACAGATTTGAGGGTTCGAATAGTACGGCCGCGGTTGTTAACCTCCTCTTCGAGGTGGCCTGGCTTTCCAAGCAGTAAACTCTCATAAAACTTTTCGATACCCTGTTTACCGATATCTTTGGTGGCTGCGTAGTTTGCCCATAGGTTATTACGAACAAGTGAGTCCTGATCTCGGCTGTTAATCTTACCCACATAACCTAATGCATGGGTCATTAAACCATTATAAGGGTAGTGACGCTTTAGACCGGCTTCAACAGTGATCCCAGGAAAACGGTGCTGGTTGACGCTGAACTCGGCAACTTGCTCTTCGGTGAGTCTATTCTTTATCGTCAATGGCTTAAAACGGCGATGATACTTAAGTGCATCGAGTACATTTTGTTTGTCATCACTGGACAGCTCGATCACTTCACTCAGTTCATCTAAGGTTTCACTGATATTTTTTACCTTTTCAGGCACTAACTCTAATGAGAAGAAAGGTTGGTTTTCGGCAAGTAGTTGCCCGTGACGATCGTAGATCAGGCCGCGGCTAGGCGCAACGGGAACAACGCGAATACGGTTGTCGTTTGAGCGAGTTTCGTAGTCTTTAAAAGAGGTGATCTGCAGATTATAAAGATTAACCAGCAACAGGCTCAGGAGGATAACAACACTGAAGAAAGTGAACAGAGCGCGACTCTTAAACAGCGAAGCTTCGGCCGCATGGTCGTTCATGGTTATGCGCTTTCTTGGGGACACTTACATTCTCTCCTGCTTAAAAAGGGGCGCCAAGCACATATGCTAGTCCTGTAAAGGTCAGTCTAACCAAATAGTGATTCGATATTATTCTCTATGGTAGGGATGATTATTGTTAATGCTCCAGCCACGATAAAGGCTTTCGGCAACAATCACACGTACCAATGGATGAGGTAGGGTTAAGGCTGATAGGCACCAGCTCTGCGCTGCGGCCTGTTTACACTCGGGTGATAAACCTTCAGGACCGCCGATCAGCAAGCTAACATCGCGGCCATCGAGTAGCCATTTGTTCATCTGCTCTGCTAGCTGTGGCGTGGTAAGGTTTTTACCGGGTAAGTCTAAGCTGACGATATGATTCCCTTTCGGGATCGCCGCCAACATTAACTCGCCCTCTTTTTGGAGAATGCGAGCTATATCGGCATTTTTACCGCGTTTGCCAGCGGGGATTTCAACTAATTCAAGCGCCATATCGCGAGGGAAGCGGCGCTGATATTCTTTAAAACCTGTTTCGACCCAATCTGGCATGCGGGTCCCAACTGCGACTAGCTGAATCTTCATTACTCAGGCTTTTCTGACCAAAGTTTTTCAAGCTGGTAGAAATCGCGAGTTTGATCTTGCATAACGTGCATGATGACATCGCCTAGGTCCACTAAAACCCATTCACTGCTTTCACGGCCTTCGACACCTAGAATAGTGATGCCGGCACGCTTAGATTCAACCACTAGATTTTCAGCGATTGCTTTAACGTGTGTTTTTGAGTTACCTGTACATACAACCATAAAGTCGGCGATGTTAGATTTCTCTGATACGTCCATTACAACGATATCTTTTGCTTTAAGGTCTTCAACCTTATCAATTACAAATTGCTTTAACTCTGCGCTTTCCACGCTGGTACCCCATTAATTTTAAGACAGCGCGATAGTATAGCAGTATTTCAGATCTAGATTAATAGCTATTGGCATAAATATCTGCGTTTGAATTAGTATTAGTTTGAATTGTCTGCAGTTGGGTTTTGGTAGAGGTGGTGACTGATAATATACTCTTCAATTTCAGTGGGAAGCGCGCCTTCAGGCAAGGTTCCCGTTGAGAGTTGCTGGCGAACTTCAGTTGAAGAGATATCTTGCTGGGTGATGTCGACCATAAAGATCTTGCCAAATTTAACTTGTGTTAATTGGTTTATGTCATGTTGACGCTTATCTAAAAGTGATTGCATGGGGTCGTTAGTATCGAGTTGCCATCCTGGACGTTTGCAGACCACTAGATGGCATAGTTCCAATAATCGTTGCCATTTGTACCAACGAGTGAAGCTTAAAAAGGAATCCATGCCCATGATGAAGTAAAACTCATGCTCTGGGTACATCTCGGTTAATTGAGCTAAGGTCAATGCCGAATATGACGGTGTGTCACGTTTAGCTTCAATATCGCAGAGCCTAAATTGGGGGAGCTGATCGCAGATGAGCTGCGCCATGGCGAGTCTATCTTCACTGGAGACATGAGTGCCGCTCTTGTGTGGTGGGATGTGGTTTGGCATAAGCCAAACCTCATCTAGGTTAAGCTGCTGTTTAACCTCTTGGGCCGGACGAATATGGCCAAAATGGATAGGGTCGAATGTGCCGCCTAAAATGCCTATTTTCATTAATCTAAGACTATATGAGCCAGTTTATTGTGGGCCTTGGCATCAAACAGCAGGCTGATATGGCTAAGCCCTGTCCAATCTTCAGCCCCTTGTTGCTTTAGCTTAAGCTCGATGGCCGAGGCGCTAGCAAGTAAGGTTTCAATGTGGGGGAGCTCTAGCCTATTCAAGGCGTTTTGATAGATAGGTTTGCGCTTATCCCAAATGCGTAACTTGCCCCACAGTGCTTGTAGTGGCTCGCGGTTATTCTGCGCCGTTTTCAGTTGCAACAGGACTGCGAGTTCTTTAAATAGCGACCATAGAATAATCGGCATGGCTACCCCTTCGCTTTTTAGCTGCGACAGGATGTGTTGCGCTTTATCTTGCTGATTATTGAGCATAGCGTCGGTTAACTGAAAGACACTAAAGCGTGATTGGTCTTCAAAGTACTGAGTTAACTGCTCACAATCGATAGGCGCCGTTGGGCTTAACAGTTGCAGTAGCTGCAATGCTTGATCTGCTGCTAGTAGATTGCCTTCGTAGAGTGCAAACAGCATTTCTCTGGGATCCCTCGCCAGTGACAGGCCATAGTAATTTATACGGCTGTCTAACCAGCGCTGAAACTGTGCGCCCTCAGGAGTGGTGCAAGGCACATAGATTCCTTTGGCATCGAGACTCTTAAACCACTTTGTCTTGGTTTGCTCGCTAGCGAGTTTAGGACCTGTCAAGATCAGTAATACATCAGGATTATCCATCTGCATCAGTGACTGCAACATGGCGCTGCCTTCGGTGCCGGGTTTCGCCTGTGGTAGGGTTAGCTCGATAATACGACGGCTAGAAAACAAGCTCATCGCTTGCCACTGCTCAATCAGTTCGTTCCAGCTAAAGCCGGTTTCTTGGGTTAGCTGGATCTTTTCCTCAAAACCTTGGCGCTTTGCTTCGCTGTGTAGTGCTGCTCTGCTTTGCTCACATAACCAGGGGTCGTCGCCAAAAATCAGGCAACATTGTGGCAAGGGAGAAAGCTGACGTGATAATTGATCTGGGTAGACCCGCATTAATCGACCTTAGTCGCCGCCAAAGCTTGAATAATTCGGTCGGCAGCTTGGATGCGCATCTCTTTTAGCAACAACTCCATTTCTCGGCTCTTTGCTAGTGCGGTGCGGGGATCATCTAGGTAATCGCGGTGGATAGCGACATCGAAACGTTGAGACTCGGTGTCAGGCAGTTGCACAGAAAAACTGACCTGATAGATAAGCTCATACTCGGCGACATTACCTGTTGGGTAGATAGATAGTGTTGAACGGTCTAGTGAATCATTGATAATACGCAAGGCCGGAATGTCATCAGCGGGCTGAACGACAGCAATGCTGTTTAAGCGTAGGCGTTCACGTACTAGGCGTGTGAGTTCGCTGTACTCGTCTTGGCTGGTCAGACTTAAGGTTTGTAGCTGCTCTGGAATAGAGTAGCTACCCTGGAGTCTAAAGCCGCAACCGGCACTGAGCAGAACGCTCAGTGCCAAAGTTGCTAAAAGTATGCGTTTAATTAGCATAATCTTTGTTTAGTCTTCCTTGTTTACGAAGGTTAGTTAGCCACGATATTGAGCAGTTTGCCCGGTACGTAGATAACTTTACGGACGGTCTTACCTTCGGTGTGTTTAACCACGCCATCTTCGGCCATACCAGCTGCTTCAACTTCCTCTTTGCTAGCATCTGCTGCAACGGTGATTTTAGCGCGTAACTTGCCGTTAACCTGTACTATGATTAACTTGCTGTCTTCAACCAGTGCAGACTCGTCAACCTCTGGCCAAAGTACATCTTCAATCGCCCCTAGGTTACCAAGTTCGTTCCATAGCACAAAACAAGTGTGTGGAATGATTGGGTAAAGCAAGCGGATCACAGCGTTCAAGGCTTCTTGCATTAATGCCTTGTCTTGATCCGTTTCAGAAGGTGCCTTCTGTAGACGGTTCATCAATTCCATGATCGATGCGATAGCGGTGTTGAACATCTGACGACGTTCAATATCATCACCCACTTTAGCAATAGTCTTGTGTAGTTCACGACGTAGCTCTTTTTGTGCTGCGTTAAGTGACTTAACATCAAGTTCTGTTGTTGGGCCATGAGCTATATGGTCGTGAGCCGTCTTCCACAAACGCTTAATGAAGCGGTGTGCGCCTTCAACGCTCGACTCTTGCCACTCAAGGGTTAGCTCTGGTGGTGCAGCAAACATCATAAATAGACGTACAGTATCTGCGCCGTACTTATCAACCATTTCCTGTGGGTCGATACCGTTGTTCTTAGACTTAGACATCTTGCTCATACCGGTATAAACCAGTTCATGGCCTTCGCTATCTACAGCTTTAACAGTGCGACCTTTAGCGTCAGTTTCAAGTACAGTGACATCAGATGGTGCAACCCAAACACGTGCGCCTTTCTCATTGGTGTAGTAGTAGGCATCGGCTAAAACCATACCTTGAGTCAGCAAGCGTTTAGCTGGCTCGTCAGAGTTCACTAGACCTGTGTCACGTAGCAACTTGTGGAAGAAACGGAAGTACAGTAGGTGCATACAAGCGTGCTCGATACCACCAATGTACTGATCAACTGGCAGCCAGTAGTTCGCTTTAGCTGGATCAAGCATTTGGTCTGCATCTGGGCTACAGTAACGCGCGTAGTACCAAGATGACTCCATAAAGGTATCGAAGGTATCGGTTTCACGGAATGCTTCTTGACCGTTAACTGTGGTCTTCGCCCACTCTTTATCTGCCTTGATTGGGCTTTGGATGCCATCCATAACCACATCTTCTGGCAAAATAACAGGTAGCTGGTCTTCAGGTGTTGGCATTACTGTGCCATCAGCTAAGGTCACCATTGGGATAGGTGCGCCCCAGTAACGCTGACGTGAAACGCCCCAGTCACGTAGACGGAAGTTTACTTGGCGCTTACCTTTGCCTTCAGCAGTTAGCTTGGTATCGATAGCATCAAAGGCTGCTTGGAAATCGAGTCCGTCAAATTCACCAGAGTTAAATAGCACACCTTTCTCGGTGTAAGCTTCTTCGCTGATATCGACTTCAGCGTCTACTGGTTTTACTACCGCTTCGATGTTTAGACCGTACTTCTTCGCGAACTCATAGTCACGCTGATCGTGAGCAGGAACAGACATTACTGCGCCTGTACCGTAGTTCATCAATACGAAGTTGCCTACCCAAATAGGTACTTCTTTACCTGTGATTGGGTGAATAGCATTTAAGCCTGTAGCAACACCTTTCTTTTCCATTGCTGCCATAGCGGCTTCAGTGGTGTCAGCGTTTTTACACTCTTCGATAAATTCAGCTAGAGCTGGGTTATTGATAGCCGCTTGCTCTGCTAATGGGTGTGCTGCAGCAATAGCCACATAAGTGACACCCATTACTGTATCAGGACGTGTGGTGTAGATATCGAAGCTCTGATCGCTGTTAGCAACCTGGAAGGTCATTTCGATACCTTCGCTACGGCCAATCCAGTTACGCTGCATGGTCTTAACTTGCTCTGGCCACTCGTCTAACTGGTCGATATCGTTAAGTAGCTCTTCGGCGTACTCGGTGATCTTAATGAACCACTGCGGGATCTCTTTTTGCTCAACAGTGGTATCACAGCGCCAGCAGCAACCGTCGATAACCTGCTCGTTAGCCAGAACGGTTTCATCGTTTGGACACCAGTTAACCGAAGAGGTCTTCTTGTACACTAGACCTTTTTCATAAAGCTTAGTGAAGAACCACTGTTCCCAGCGATAGTATTCAGGTGTACAGGTAGCGATTTCACGTGACCAGTCATAGCCGAAACCTAGCATTTTAAGCTGGTTCTTCATGTAATCGATATTTTCGTATGTCCACGGCGCAGGTGCAGTCTTGTTCTTGATTGCAGCGTTTTCAGCAGGCAGACCAAAAGAGTCCCAACCGATAGGTTGAAGCACGTTTTTACCTTGCAGACGTTGGTAACGAGACACAACATCGCCTATGGTGTAGTTACGTACGTGACCCATGTGCAGTCGGCCCGATGGATACGGGAACATAGAAAGGCAGTAAAACTTTTCTTTGTTTGCGTCTTCGGTAACTTCAAATGTTTTTGTGTCTTGCCAGTGCTGTTGCACTTTAGCTTCAATTTCTGAAGGAGTATATTGCTCTTGCATCAATCTATTTCCGGCCATGCCGCCCATTGTTTGATCTAGCGCTATTTCAGCGCGAGTTATATCGGCATAGAATAAACTAGAAGTGAGTCATTAAAAAGGTTCGTTGAAGGAGTATTTACCATGAGTGAACAAAGTACCGCGCTTCTTTCGCTTTATGAAGCACTTATTGCACATATAAAATCTCAATACAAAGATGATAACTCATTGACTGTAAAGAGTTTATATAATCAGGTGCAGGCGAGTAAACAGTACTTGGCATTAAAGCAGCACGCAAAGGAAGAAGAGCTGGCTTTAGTCGAACAATTTTTAAAACGTGACATTGCCAGTTTCCTACAGGAGCAAAATGCCACCGATCTGAGCCATAGCCCGACGGTCATTACTGTAGAGAACACCTTGTGGCATTGGTTAAGTGAGATCACCGACCGCAGTCAAATTGAATGGCATGAGGTGGCACAAGACTTTAAACATCATGGTTACTACCAGAGCGGTGAAATAGTTGGCCAAGGCACCATGGTTTGCACTGCGTGCGGTCATGAGTCGAAAATTGAATTTCCTGGTGTGCTTTCCGATTGCACCGAGTGCGACAATAATGAGTTCACTCGAGAAGCGTTAGCGCCTTAGTATTAATAATCGCTTCCCCTTTAGGGGAAACGCAGGCCCCAACCTCCGACAAATCAACTAACAGTCACCGCTTACTTTATTAACGGCTTGGTGGCTGTCGCTGACGGCGCTTTTATGCTGTTCAGTGTACTTTCTTCCTAATCACTGCACCTATGGCGATTAAAAAGCTTAAGACCAATACTGGCCATTGGCCAATAGTGGTGAACAGTGTGTGTCCCTTCATTAGCGCAATATCAGCAACTAGCACTCCAGCTTCAAACTGTGGCAGCTGGTGGGTGATATTGCCTTGCTCATCGACAACAGCGGTGACGCCGTTGTTAGTGGCACGCACTAACGGTCGCCCTAGCTCTACTGAGCGCATTTGTGCTATTTCCATATGCTGCAGTGGACCATTAGAAGTACCAAACCACGCATCGTTGGAGACCGTCATGAGCAGATCTGTTGTGTCATTCATGTTGGCGCGAAGCTGCTCGGGAAAGGCAATTTCGTAGCAGATAGCAGGTGATATCTGATGTCCTACTGCATTGAGGTTTGGCTGAGTAAAATCGCCTCTATTAAAGGAGGACATCGGCAGGTTAAAAAATGGTGCTAATGGGCGAAGGAGTGACTCAAAGGGCACAAACTCACCGATAGGCAGTAGATGGTGTTTCTTAAATTCATTGCTGCCATCACCTAAGTAATCAGGCTCAGATTGCTGCTTATGCTTGTAGTTACCCAGTACGATAAGCGAGTTATAGAAGGCATCGCCATGGTTGCTAATGATACCTGTGATGATGGCACTATTGTTTAAATTAGCCACCTTGTTGGCGTTATAGAGGAAGTCCTTCACCATATATTCTGGCGCGGGGATAGCCGCTTCTGGCCAAATAATCAGATCGGCTGAGAACTCAGGACGAGACAAGTCCATATATTTCAGCATGGTTGGCCACAGTGCATCAGGGTTCCACTTCATGCTCTGTGGGATGTTACCTTGTACTAACGCCACCTTGATGGTTTCGCCGTTTGGCTTAACTTGCGAGGTCATGGGCGCGATAAAGGTCAGGGCGGTAAGTACAGGAACTGCAATTGTTAGGCTTTGCCAACGTTTAATGGCTAATAGCGCGATAGCACCTGCTAGCAAGGCGACAATGAAGCTTAATCCGAGTGTGCCAAACATTGAGGCGATGGGCTTGAGCGGTCCTTCAGTTTGGCTGTAGCCGGCCCATAGCCATGGAAAGCCAGTTAAAACCCAACCTCTCGCCCATTCGGTAATGGTCCACAGCGCGGGGAACACTAGGATGTTGCGGATCACAGAGGTCTTGGGGGCAAGCTTTTGCATTAAACAGCCTGCCAGCGCGGGATATAGCGCTAGATATAAGGCAAGCAGTGCCATTAGTGCTATGGAGGCGATAAGCGGCATGCCACCATAGACATCCATACTGACATGTACCCAGCTTATACCGACAGAGAAACAGCCAAAGCCGAAGGCTAGCCAATACCGGAAAGCTTGTTTTGCCGTGAGGCCTGCGCTTTGATGAAGGGCGAAAGCTAGCGCAATAAGGTAGAGCGGCCAAATAGAGTAGGGGGCAAATGAGAGCGCCGTAGTGGCGCCAGCCGCATAGGCCAGCACCATTTTCGAGCGCGGATGATGGGCTAATGCCCGAAGTTTATTCAGCATACAGCCTCATCATTGGGTCGAGATAACGTCAGTCAGTAATTAAACTACTGTCTCATCATTGCTTTGACTGTTATCAGGGAACTTCACTCTAAGTTGGATTAAGCGACGAGTGTCGGCGTTAATCACTTTAAACTCGATATCTTGAATCATGACTTTTTCGTCACGCTCTGGCAGATGGCCAAACGCATGAGACACCATACCACCGACAGTATCGAACTCTTCGTCACTAAACTCAGTGCCGAACTGTTCGTTGAAGTCATCAATTGGAGTCAGAGCTTTCACCATGAATACTTGTTTGCCAACTTGCTTGATTTCAGTCTCTTCAGCAGAGTCGTGGTCAAACTCGTCTTCGATATCACCTACGATCTCTTCGAGGATATCCTCAATCGTCACTAGGCCAGATACTCCGCCGTATTCATCGACAACAATTGCCATATGGTAACGTTGAGAGCGGAACTCTTTGAGTAGCACGTCAACACGTTTACTCTCAGGTACAACGACAGCAGGACGAATTACTTGGCGTAATTCAAACGGCTTTTCGCTGTTTTTAAAGCCATACTGAAGCAAGTCTTTCGCAAGCAAAATGCCTTCGATATGATCTTTATCTTCATTGACTACTGGAAAACGAGAGTGTGCTGAACTGATCACAGTAGATAGCACTTCTTCTACTGAATCTTCAATTTGGATAGCGACAATCTGTGCACGTGGGATCATAATATCCCGTACACGTAGATCGGAAACCTCTAGAACACCTTTGATCATTTCGCGGGTGTCTTCGCTGATCACTTCACGCATCTCTGCATCGTGAATTACGTCAACCAAGTCTTCGCGATTTTGTGGTTCGCCCTGGAACAACTGACTTACTTTCTCTAACCAGCCCTTCTTCTGGGCGTTAGTACTCGGTGGGATATCGTCACTCATAGTGTTTTCTTGACTCTTTTGAGCCAATTATTGCTCCTTATAAGGATTAGTATAACCAAGGCTTTCAATGAGTTGAGTCTCTAGTGACTCCATCTCTTCAGCCTCAGAGTCGTCAATATGATCATACCCTAGCAGATGGAGGCAACCATGTACAACCATGTGTGCCCAATGTGCGATTAGCGGTTTATTTTGATCAATTGCTTCTTGCTTAACAACCGCCGCGCAGATCACTAAATCGCCTAGTAGCGGTAGTTCAATGCCCGGTGGTGCTTCAAACGGGAAAGACAAAACATTAGTTGGTTTATCTTTACCACGATAAGTAGAGTTTAATTCTTGGCTTTCTTCAACGTCAACGATGCGAATCGTTAATTCAGCCTCACTCATGGTATCTCTGAGTGCTGTTTTTACCCAAAGTTCAAAATCGACTTGCGATGGTAGTTCAAAGCCTTCTACGGCGATCTGAAGATCAAGATCGATAACCGTTTGACTATCATTCATGGGTTGCGCTTTCCTGTAATTGGTATTGGCTGTCTTTATTGCCTTTACTCGATTGTGCTTTTAAGTCGAACGCTTCATAAGCCTCAACGATGCGTGCCACAACAGGGTGACGTACCACATCTTTTGCTTGGAAGAAGTTAAAGCTAATTTCATCGACTTCTCCTAACACTTCAATAGAGTGGCGTAGGCCAGACTTTTGATGCTTAGGTAAGTCTATCTGGGTAATGTCGCCCGTGATCACCGCCCGTGAATTAAAGCCAATACGGGTCAGAAACATCTTCATCTGCTCTACGGTGGTATTTTGGCTTTCATCGAGAATAATAAAGGCGTCATTTAACGTGCGGCCACGCATATAAGCCAGCGGCGCGACTTCGATAACGTTACGCTCTATCAGGCGTTCTACTTTCTCAAAGCCCATCATCTCAAATAGCGCATCATAAAGTGGACGCAGATAAGGGTCGACCTTCTGGCTTAAATCGCCGGGTAGGAAGCCCAGTTTCTCACCGGCTTCAACTGCTGGGCGGGTCAGCAAAATACGGCGCACTTCTTGGCGCTCTAGTGCATCTACGGCAGCGGCTACCGCTAAGTAAGTTTTGCCCGTGCCGGCAGGACCAATACCGAAGGTAATATCGTGGGTCACGATATTACGAACATAGTCACTCTGGTTTGGGTTGCGAGGCTTGATGACACCACGCTTAGTCTTTATATATAGCTCTTTCTCGTCACGAGGCGCTTCCATATCGAGGGAAATAGCCTCTTGAATTGCGATATGGACTGCATCAGGCTCAAGATCTGGCGTGCTGCCTTTTACTGGCTGCGTTTCGATATAGAGATCTTTAAGCAAGTTGTTTGCAGTTAAGCAGTTTCGTGGCGCACCAACAATTTGAAAGTGGTTATTACGGTAGCTGATCTCAACGCCAATTCGGCGCTCTAGCTGCTTGATATTGTCATCAAACGGGCCACAAAGCGAGGCCAGTCTACGAGTGTCTGCAGGCTCTAAATACAGGTTGAGCGTTGTTAACTTGTTTGACAAAAAAACACTCCATTTATGGACGTAGGGTTATACGTTAATAGTGCTAGTTTACGAGCCATGCTTAATAATTGCGAATGGTATTTTTTCGCGATGACCGAGAAGAAAAAAGCGGCATCTCGGGATGCCGCCTTTAGCGTGTTCAATCTTATAACTGTTTAAGCAGGCGTATACTGAGTCACACCTAAGTCGTCACTTTGTTTATATTTAGCAGTGATGTCTGATGGGCGCAGGTCGCGACGTAAGTCCATTTCATCTTCACCACGGATAAATACACCGCGCAGCGAGTTGGTATAAACGTCAACAATCTCAACATCAACAAAACCGCCGACATGCTCAGGTGTGCCTTCAAAGTTCACTACACGGTTGTTTTCCGTGCGGCCGCGTAGTTCCATTGGGTTTTTAACCGATGGACCTTCAACTAAGATACGTTGAACCGTACCTAACATTTGACGGCTATAACGCATAGCTTGCTGGGTAATGCGGTCTTGTAGAATCGCTAGGCGCTCTTTCTTTTCATCTAAGCTTACATCGTCTGGTAGATCTGCCGCTGGCGTACCTGGGCGTGCGCTATAGATAAAGCTAAAGCTATGGTCAAACTGTACATCTTCAATTAACTTCATGGTGTCGGCAAAATCTTGCTTAGACTCGCCAGGGAAGCCGATGATGAAATCTGAACTGATCTGAATGTCTGGACGTGCCTTACGTAGGCGACGGATAATCGACTTATACTCGATTGCCATGTGGCCACGTTTCATCTGAGTGAGGATTAAGTCAGAACCAGATTGTACAGGTAGGTGTAAGAAACTCACCAATTCAGGTGTGTCTTCGTACACATCAATAATGTCTTGTGTAAACTCAATTGGGTGGCTGGTGGTAAAGCGTAGACGGTCAATACCATCGATTGCCGCCACGTAACGTAAAAGCTCTGCAAAAGTACAGATTTCGTCATCGTGGGTTGCACCGCGGTAAGCGTTTACGTTTTGTCCAAGTAAGTTAACTTCACGCACCCCTTGCTCTGCCAGCTGTGCGATCTCAAGAATGATATCGTCAAGTGGACGACTCACTTCTTCACCACGGGTATAAGGCACCACACAGAAAGAGCAGTATTTACTACAGCCTTCCATAATTGATACGAAAGCACTTGGGCCTTCAGCACGAGGCTCTGGTAAGCGGTCAAACTTTTCCACTTCAGGGAAGCTGACATCAATAACGGCTTTCTTACCTGCTCGGATCTGATCGATCATCTCTGGTAGGCGGTGTAAGGTCTGTGGTCCAAAAATAAGATCCACACACTGAGCACGCTCTTTGATTGCCTTACCTTCTTGAGAGGCCACGCAACCACCAACGCCGATAATCAGCCCTGGTTTCTTATCTTTTAATGTTTTCCAACGCCCTAGCTGATGAAAAACCTTTTCCTGTGCTTTCTCACGGATAGAACAGGTGTTAAGTAGCAGTACGTCAGCTTCTTCAGCTTCGTCTGTTAGTGTGTAACCTTCGTATTCGTCAAGAAGATCAGCCATCTTTGAAGAGTCATACTCATTCATTTGACAGCCCCAAGTTTTAATATGGAGTTTTTTACTCATCAGTCTGTATCACTCTAGAAGCACCGAAAAAATAGCGCGACATTTTAACGCCTAAGTTAGCCTGTGGCTAGCATTTAGCCGTTATTAAAGTGAAATTATTCAGCCGATTTTAATGTCCTTGAACTTATT
The DNA here is from genome assembly GCF_019654915.1 of Shewanella sp. MBTL60-007. Taxonomy (GTDB): domain Bacteria; phylum Pseudomonadota; class Gammaproteobacteria; order Enterobacterales; family Shewanellaceae; genus Shewanella. Next base: position 22,876 of record NZ_BPET01000062.1, read on the forward strand.
AAGGTTTTGTTTGACTCGTTCGCCTTGGATAGTTCGTTAGTCATCACGCCGTGTTCCTTGGCCATTTGCATGCTGCTTAACCGAGCTTGTATTTGAATATCCATTATAACTTGCTGGTTAAAGGCCTGTAAGGTCTCGGTTGTATATTGATATAGTGCATACTCAAAAGGGGTTCGGTAGGTCACGGTGATGCGTTCCATTTGACTGTCAGCGTCAGCTGTGTAGCCAATATTTGGTAGCATCGATGCTATTAATAGTGTGGCACAGGTAAGTGTTTTCATAATGTTCTCACTCATTCCAATAAGGATGTATCCATTTGACAGTTTGAGTGTATGGCATGGTTTGGATCTTGCCCTTGCTGTTTGTAAGCAGGTGTGAGGATATTCGAGTTCAGACACATTTATATACGTTAGAGTCGAATATGACATCAAACGACATACTTTAGCGGAGCTTGGTTTACATATTCTTAGGAGAAATCCGGCTTGCTTCAAAATAGTACAAACTTTCTTATATAAAGCCTCAATATCGATACCTTTTAAGTGTAAACTCTGAGCCGAAAAGTGAGCTTAGTTGTCAGGAGACAGGTAACAGTGGAACAGACGAATAGTAAAGACAGTCTATATGATGCAGTTGTTGTTGGCGGTGGTATGGTCGGCGCGGCAACCGCAATAGGTCTTGGCCAGCTTGGATTAAAGGTGGCAATTGTTGAAGCGTTTGCTCCAAAACCCTATGACAGTGAACAACCTTTGGACCTGCGGGTTTCCGCCATCAGCGCTGCATCGGAATCTTTGCTTGATCGCCTTGGTGCTTTGGCTGGGCTCGATTCGATGCGTAAAGTTGCCTATAAAGGCCTAGAGACTTGGGAAATGGATGGCTGTATTACCCGTTTTCACAGCGAGCAAATTGGTGCCACGCACTTAGGTCATATTATTGAGAACCGCCTGATCCAGCTCTCTCTTTGGCAGCGGATGCAGCAACTAGAGAACATTAGGTTGTTTTGCCCGGTAAAAATTGTAGAGATGTCACGCAAACCACTTCAGGACTCAATAGAGGTTAAGCTTGATAATGGTGAGGCATTGCAAGCTCGTCTGCTTATCGGCGCCGATGGTGCTAACTCTATGGTTCGCCAATGGGCAAACATTGGTATTACAGCGTGGGATTATGCGCAGTCAGCCATGCTGATTAATATCGAAACAGCATGTAGTGAGCAAGATGTCACTTGGCAACAGTTTACACCCAGTGGGCCTCGCTCCTTATTGCCACTACCGGGCAATAATGCTTCATTAGTTTGGTATGATGATGCCAATAGAATTGCGCAACTTAGCCAACTCAATAATTCAGCATTAAAAGTGCAAATTGATCAATATTTCCCACAGCGATTAGATCGTGACTTTAGTGTTATCAATAAGGCGAGTTTTAAACTGACTCGCCGTCATGCACAGACTTATTACCAGAATAACTTAGTGATTCTTGGTGATGCTGCCCATACCATCAACCCGTTAGCTGGGCAGGGAGTTAACTTAGGCTTTAAAGATGTCGATGCCTTAATTTGCACGATTGCAGGTCATCTTGAAGATAAAACTGGCTGGTGGCAAAAGCCTGTCTTAGCTGAATTTCAAAAGAGTCGTTACCGAGACAACCTGTTGATGATGTCGACCATGGATCTGTTTTATGCCAGCTTTAGTAATGACATATTGCCGCTAAAGCTACTACGTAATGGCGCACTCAAGCTTGCGAATATCGATACACCAATAAAGAAACAGGTACTGAAGTACGCAATGGGCTTTTAAGTTAGAGTCATTACTTAAAGAGAATAACCGAATGCTGAGCATTCGGTTTTTTTTGGGGTATTGATCGACTTGCTGTTTTTCATTGGGGAATGGGATCAAAGCTAGGGGTGAAAATAGGCTGGTTCAGTACAGTGATAAGTGTAAATTTGCGTATAATTTGTTGGCAGGCTATTTGAGTGCTAAAATGTCGCGTTTTTAATTTTGCTGCTGGCTGATTGGCTCGGCGACAAAACCAAAATTAGGTAATAACAGACTGGTACTATGAGCAATATAAAACTGATAGTTGGGCTTGCAAACCCCGGCGCACAGTATGAACGGACTCGCCATAATGCAGGTGCGTGGTACGTTGAGGAACTCGCTAGAGTCTGTGGTGCCACGTTAACATTAGACAGCAAATACTTTGGCATGACGGCAAGAGTGACGCTGCATGGCAAAGATGTTCGTCTATTAATTCCGACGACCTTTATGAATTTAAGTGGTAAGTCGGTTGGTGCGTTAGCGAACTTTTTCCGCATCGCACCAGAAGAGATATTAGTTGCGCACGATGAGCTAGATATGCCACCGGGTGTTGCAAAGTTTAAGTTGGGCGGTGGTCATGGTGGTCATAACGGTCTTAAAGATATCATTGCAAAATTAGCCAATGATAAAGGCTTTTATCGACTGCGGATCGGCATAGGCCATCCTGGCGATAAGAGTCAGGTGAGCAATTATGTGCTGAGTAAAGCCTCTCCAACGGATCAAGAGCTGATGGACGCCGCGGTTGATGAAGCGGTACGTTCGACAGAGGTCTTGTTCAACCAAGATATGGCAAAGGCGATGCATAGACTGCATTCTTTTAAAGCTTAAACAAGTGCTTGGAGTGAAGCTCCAAGTCATTCATTGATATTAAAGGTAACAATATGGGTTTCAAATGTGGCATCGTAGGCCTGCCAAACGTTGGTAAATCAACACTCTTCAACGCACTAACGAAAGCTGGTATCGAAGCGTCAAACTTCCCGTTCTGTACAATTGAACCTAATACTGGCGTTGTTCCTGTACCGGATCCACGTTTAGACGCATTGGCTGAAATTGTGAAGCCTGAGCGTGTATTGGCTACAACGATGGAGTTTGTGGATATCGCAGGTCTAGTTGCTGGCGCATCTAAAGGTGAAGGTTTAGGTAACAAGTTCCTAGCTAACATCCGTGAAACCGATGCGATTGGCCATGTTGTTCGTTGTTTTGAAGACGATAACATTGTTCACGTAGCTAACAAGGTGTCACCTGCAAGTGATATCGAAGTGATTAACACCGAACTTGCACTAGCTGACCTAGACTCATGTGAGCGTGCGATTACACGTCAGGCAAAGCGTGCTAAAGGCGGTGACGCTGATGCTAAGTTTGAAGTGAGTGTGCTTGAAAAAATGCGTCCAGTGTTAGACGAAGGCAAAATGCTACGTTCAATGGAGCTAACTAAAGAAGAGTTAGCGGCAGTTGGTTACTTAAACTTCCTAACGTTAAAGCCAACCATGTACATCGCTAACGTATCTGAAGATGGTTTTGAGAATAACCCTCATCTAGATACGGTAAAGGCTATTGCTGCTGAAGAAAACGCAGTAGTTGTTGCTGTATGTGCGGCAATTGAGTCAGAGCTTGCCGAGATGGACGCAGAAGACCGTGAAGAGTTCATGGCCGATCTAGGTCTAGAAGAGCCTGGTCTTGATCGCGTGATCCGTGCTGGTTACGATCTACTAAGCCTACAAACTTACTTTACCGCTGGTGTAAAAGAAGTACGTGCTTGGACTGTTCGTGTTGGAGCGAGTGCTCCACAGGCCGCTGGTGTTATTCATACTGACTTCGAGCGTGGCTTTATCCGTGCACAGGTTATGTCTTATGAAGATTTCATTACTTATAAAGGTGAAGCCGGCGCGAAAGAAGCTGGTAAGCTTCGCGTAGAAGGTAAGACTTATACCGTAAAAGATGGCGATGTAATGCATTTCCTATTTAACGTATAAGCTTGACGCTACATTGATAATAAACGGCGACTCATTATAGTCGCCGTTTTTGTATCTAGGACTTGAACAAGCATTGCCTATGACATCGCCTGATACTGATTGGTATAAGTTGCTTGGGTTTTGTAAGTTAGGCGGGTACAAAGTGGGGGATTTTGACAGAATAAGAAGTGGCCTGAGTGTATAAAGCCACTATTACTGGTAAGTTTGTGAGTAAAAACTGCTAAAATTCTCTGACAAAAGACGCTTTTTTGAATGTCTGTTGCTCAGTTTGGTGAAGTTATCGCCTAACAATGCTTTTTCGGTAAATTTGCGAAAAAAAGCAGTTGACCTGATTAACCCGAATAAGCATAATACGCCCCGTTCCCCAGACTGGGGGGCGAAAAAGAAAGATGGCAATGTAGCTCAGCTGGTTAGAGCACAGCACTCATAATGCTGGGGTCGCAGGTTCAAGTCCCGCCATTGCTACCATCTTCTTTTGCCAACTTAGTTGGCAGCATCTTAATCGGGATGTAAAAAACAGATGTTGTGCGGGAGTGGTGGAATTGGTAGACACGCCAGATTTAGGTTCTGGTGCCGCAAGGTGTGAGAGTTCAAGTCTCTCTTCCCGTACCATTTAATTTAAGTGATGAGCTTAGGCTTGTTACTGAAAGCAAGATTTTTGGGGTATCGCCAAGCGGTAAGGCACCGGGTTTTGATCTCGGCATTCCCAGGTTCAAATCCTGGTACCCCAGCCATCTTTGGCAATGTAGCTCAGCTGGTTAGAGCACAGCACTCATAATGCTGGGGTCGCAGGTTCAAGTCCCGCCATTGCTACCATCTTTTCTGGATGTAAACTAGAATCATCTCCGTCAGAGATGTAAAATCTGATGCTGTGTGTGAACACAGGTGCAGTGCGGGAGTGGTGGAATTGGTAGACACGCCAGATTTAGGTTCTGGTGCCGCAAGGTGTGAGAGTTCAAGTCTCTCTTCCCGTACCATTTAATTCAAGTGATGAGCTTAGGCTTGTTACTGAAACTAAGATTTTTGGGGTATCGCCAAGCGGTAAGGCACCGGGTTTTGATCTCGGCATTCCCAGGTTCAAATCCTGGTACCCCAGCCATCTTTGGCAATGTAGCTCAGCTGGTTAGAGCACAGCACTCATAATGCTGGGGTCGCAGGTTCAAGTCCCGCCATTGCTACCATCTTTTCTGGATGTAAACTAGAATCATCGCCGTCAGAGATGTAAAATCTGATACTGTGTGTGAACACAGGTGCAGTGCGGGAGTGGTGGAATTGGTAGACACGCCAGATTTAGGTTCTGGTGCCGTAAGGTGTGAGAGTTCAAGTCTCTCTTCCCGTACCATTTATTTACATGATGAGCCAAGGCTTGTTGTGAGTTAGAAAGTTTGATTGGGGTATCGCCAAGCGGTAAGGCACCGGGTTTTGATCTCGGCATTCCCAGGTTCGAATCCTGGTACCCCAGCCACTTGCCAAAAAGCCCATCTTAGGATGGGCTTTTTGTTTTCTGCATTTCTATTCTTAGCTTCGATGCTAATATTCTCCTATTTTTCTTAGCACTCTTATAATACCAATCAGCATAAAGGTTTGGGCGCCATTCTAGAGAGTTTTTGACTACCTACTTTGGCGTTTAAAAGCTTCATAATGTAACAAACATTCTTTCAGCTATTCGACTTGAATCAGTTTGCGAAAAAATGCCCTGAGTAGATCAGTCTCTTATATTGATTGGTATAAGTTAATCACTGCTGATTAAAATCTGTGCTAGGATTCTGCTTTATCATTTCAGGGAGTGAATACTATGAGGCCTTTAATCGCCTTATCTCTAGGGTGTTTGTTGTCAGCGAGTTGTGCCGTTCAAGCCGCACCAACGACACTTGAAATCAACGACAAGATCAAGCCTAAGTCTTCTGATCGATACATTAGAGCGGTTCATAAAGAAATTGAAACCGGAACTAATGATCTTGATAAGATCCGTTATGGGATCTTAGAGGGAATGTTGACCACCAAAGGTTTCGCTTGGGTTTACCAAGGCGAGGGAGATGGTTACATCTTGGCGCGGTTCGACTATCGTGGCGATACCAATGTGATGCGAATAGAGTATGACCAGTCTTTGGTACAACTTAAATATCATGATGCGCTCGGCGATTATGTGTGTAAGAAGCTGGTAGATGATATCTGCTATAAGAACAGCCGAGGTTATTACAACTACATTAAAAACCTTAGAAATAGCATCAGCAAGCAACTGTCACGGTTTTAAAAACGTTAAGGATATCTAGATGAGAAAAATCATAGCAGGTCTGCTTGTAAGCTGTATTGGAGTCATGACTGTTACGGCTAGTGAGTTGAAACTTTATCAAGACCCGATCCCTTACGGTACCTATATAACAGACATAGATAGTATGCTGACCGATGCGGTTAAACGTAATCATTGGGTATTTAGCAAAGATGAATCAGGTATTAGATACGCAAATTTAGATTATAAGACCTATAAGATAACAACGGAGCTGATGGTAAAGGATAACAGCGTTGCCGTTAAGCTTATCAGTGCCGAGCGTCCAGATTGTGGCAAGAAGAGCTGTAAAGTCGATATGGGCAAGGTTGATGGCTGGCTGGTTAAACTGCGCCGTAGTATTGCTTATGACATTACACTAGCGGTAAGAGACGATGCCCTCAAGCGTAGGTTTGTTGAGTAGTAATGACTGAAAACGGTAATTTATTGGCATAAAAAAACGCACTCAAAGGAGTGCGTTTTTCATCTCTATCTTGCCAGACTAGCTCTTAGCATTTACTAAGAATTAGTGTTTGAACATTGCAGAGATTGACTCTTCGTTGCTTACACGGCGAATCGCTTCAGCCATAACTGTAGACATAGTCAATTGAGATACTTTGTCTAGAGCCGCAATTTCAGGGCTTAGTGGAATAGTGTCGGTTACGATAACTTCATCGATTACAGACTCAGCGATGTTCTTAGCTGCATTGCCAGAGAAAACTGGGTGAGTTGCGTAAGCGAATACACGGTTTGCACCGTGCTCTTTCAGTGCTTCTGCAGCTTTACATAGCGTGCCACCAGTATCGATCATGTCATCAACGATGATGCAATCACGGCCTTGAACGTCACCAATGATATGCATTACTTGAGCAACGTTCGCCTGTGGGCGACGTTTGTCGATAATGGCTAAGTCAGAATCATCAAGTAGCTTAGCGACTGCACGAGCGCGTACAACACCACCGATGTCAGGAGAAACAACTACAGGGTTTTCTAGGTTCTTCGCTAACATGTCTTCTAGCAGTACTGGGCTACCGAATACGTTATCAACTGGAACGTCGAAGAAACCTTGGATTTGTTCAGCGTGTAGATCACATGTCAATACGCGGTCAACACCAACGCTTGATAAGAAATCTGCAACAACTTTAGCAGTGATAGGTACACGAGCACTGCGAACACGACGGTCCTGACGCGCGTAACCAAAGTAAGGAATAACTGCTGTAATACGACCAGCTGATGCACGACGAAGCGCGTCAACCATAACGATAAGTTCCATTAGGTTATCGTTAGTAGGAGCGCAAGTAGATTGAATGATGAACACATCCGCACCACGTACATTTTCATTAATTTGGACACTGATTTCGCCGTCACTGAAAACGCCTACTTCCGCGTCTCCAAGTTTACAAAATAGACGATCGGCTATCTTCTTAGCGAGACTAGGTGTAGCGTTACCGGCAAAAAGTTTAATGTCAGGCACTGTAGGAACCTCAGGCGTATGCTTCATGATTGTGGCTGGGATTAATCGTATCCCAGAGAGTGGTTAACACTGAGTTAATCTCAGCATTAACGGCGATTTATTTGCCCCTTTCGCGACAAAGCCTTGTATTGATGCAGGCAATTTCGCCAATACATCTTTAGCTTGTTGCTCCTGTTCGAATTGACCAAAAACACATGCTCCTGTTCCGGTCATTCTGGACGGCGCATATTCTAGCAGCCAGTCTAAGGTTTTGGCAACTTGAGGGTAGCGTTTTGCGACTAATCTTTGGCAGTCATTTTGCCAAGGGCTGTTCATTAATGACTCTAGACTTAACTTTGGCGTGCTTCGAGGTAGATCGGGGTCTTGAAATACTTCCGCTGTAGAAACATGCACCTGAGGCACTAACACCAGATACCAAGGCTGGGCAGGCTCAACGTTTTGCAGTTTTTCACCCACACCTTCGGCAAAGGCCGCAAAACCATTAATAAAAACAGGAACATCCGCACCTAGCTTTAATCCTAGTTCGCAAAGTTCCGTTGTGGATAGCCCTGTTTGCCAAAGTTGATTAAGGGCGACCAATGTTGTTGCCGCATCGGAGGAACCGCCGCCGAGACCGCCGCCCATTGGTAGGCGTTTATCGAGCCAAATTTCAGCGCCAAGTTGACAATTTGTTCTTTGTTGTAGTGATTTTGCGGCTCTGAGAATTAAGTTATCGCTGTCAGCAACAACTGCCGACATATTCGAATGTAATTTCAGGGTTGGCTTATCTAACACTTTAAAATCTAGGTAGTCACAATGCTCAATGAATTGAAACAGAGTTTGCAGCTCGTGATAGCCATCACTGCGTCGGGCATTAATATGCAGAAACAGATTGAGTTTAGCTGGTGCGGGCCAGCCTAAAGAAAGTGGCGCTGTCATAAAGAATTCTCGGTTTGTGACGTCTGCTGAATAAGCGTAGTACTTTGTGGAGCTAAAGCTTGCCATTGATTGAGTTGTAGTTTTAAGCGTACTTCTCCACGTCGTAGGTTAAGTAAACGTGGGACTTCCGCACCGCTTTGCACCTGCCAACTGTTAAAGTCAACTTCCCAAGGAGGGAGTTGCTCTGAATTGACCAGCTTTGCAGGACGACCTTGAGCGTCTTTGGCCATCAATTTGTCGCCCACTGTTAATTGGCCTGTGATCCAAAGTGGTAGTGACTCAATTGGTATTGACCAGCCCGAGACTCGGGTAAGAAGGCGTTGAGGGTCGCTATCTGTGTAGGTCCGGCCATCGACTTCCAGCGTGGCTTCGCCAGCTCGACTCTGTAGCGATAAAACGGTAGTCCCCAGCATTGTTGTCAGCTTTAGTTCATCATGGGTAGGGCTATGTAGCCAATATAGATTGGTGCTGAATTTATCCTGGGGTGTTCTCACCGCAAGCTTCCCCTGCATCTCCCATGCGTCAGCCTGCTGCACTTTGTTAACAGAGACGGGAACTAGGTTGTCTGGTATGGTAGTTGAGCAACCACTAACTAAAAGAGTGCCCAGCATCACCCAAAGATAAGTGTTTTTTGTGATACGTCTCAAATTATTCATCTATTACTGATATAAAAGAGCCCTTATGATACGAGGGGTTGGATGATTTACCAATGCCCATATGCAAAAATATAAATTTATACAATGCTCAATGTCGTTAATGCGTGACATAACTATATATGAATAGTTAAAAAAGTGATGCTAATTGAAAAAATGGGTAAGAACAGAGATTATTATTCGGTTTTGTTAAGCGTATTCTGTTTTTAACAATACCAATTCAGTAGAATGGCACCAATAAATGAGATGCCCAAGAGTCCAGAACGAGTCAAATGAGCCTTGTAGCAATCGGAATTAACCATAAAACGGCCACGGTCGATCTGCGAGAAAAAGTCGCATTCGGTCCAGATAAAATTCATGATGCCATGAAGAGTCTAGCTGCTAGTACTCAATCAGGCGAAGCCGTCATCATCTCCACCTGTAACCGTACAGAACTTTACTGTAACAATAGTGAAGCTGCTGACGTCGTTGCCTGGTTGGAGGATTACCATCAACTTTCCCACGAAGACGTTGAGCCTTGTCTATACCAATATAAAGGTCAGGAAGCGGTCAAACATTTGATGCGCGTTTCTGCTGGACTCGATTCACTTATTTTGGGCGAACCGCAAATTCTCGGTCAAGTGAAGCAATCTTTTGTGAAAGCGAAAGAGGCGGGCACCGTTGCGACCACAATGGACAGGTTGTTTCAAAATACCTTTTCTGTGGCTAAAAAAATTCGTACCGAAACCGAGATTGGCGCTGCCGCCGTCTCTGTGGCATTTGCCGCCGTCAGCATGGCTAAGCATATTTTCTCATCACTCAGTACGACTCAGGTATTATTAGTCGGTGCGGGTGAGACTATTGAGCTTGTTGCACGCCATTTAAAAGACAATGGTGTTAAAACCATGGTGGTTGCAAACCGTACCGTTTCACGTGCGGAAGCTATGTGTGATGAGTTTGGTGCAACAGCAATTACACTAGAACAGATCCCAGATTTTCTCCCTAAGGCCGATATCGTGATATCCTCTACGGCTAGCCCATTACCAATTCTTGGTAAAGGCATGGTAGAAAAAGCGCTTAAGCAGCGTCGTCATCAACCTATGTTATTGGTTGATATAGCAGTTCCTCGAGATATCGAGGCCGAAGTCGCGGATTTAGATGATGCATTCCTCTATACCGTGGATGACCTACAAAGCATTATTGAACAGAATATGGCGTCTCGAAGAGAGGCCGCCGAGCAAGCAGAATTAATTGCAGAAGATCAAGCTTATCAATTTATGGAATGGATCCGCTCCCTAGAGTCGGTAGACAGCATCCGTGAATATCGCACTCAAAGTATGGCGATTAAAGATGAGCTGGTAGAGCGAGCGGTCAACAAGTTGGCCCAAGGTGGTAATAGTGAGCAGGTCTTGCTAGAGCTAGCTAATAAGCTTACCAACAAACTGATCCATGCGCCGACACAAGCGCTTACCGCTGCGAGTCGACAAGGGGACCTGAATTCTCTTGGACAATTAAGAGCTGTGCTTGGACTAGATAAAGACTAAGGTTAGCGTTTTAATGAAGGACAGTGTGATTCGTAAGCTTGAAGGCTTACTTGAACGTAATGAAGAAGTGTTGGCGTTACTGAGCGATGCAAGCATTATTGCCGATCAGGAGCGTTTCCGCGCCTTGTCTAAAGAGTATTCTCAACTTGAAGATGTGGTAAAGGCTTTTAAGTCTTACCAACAAGCCGAAGAAGACTTTGAGTCGGCTAAAGAGATGATGGAAGAGGATGATCCAGATCTAAAAGAGATGGCTCAGGAAGAATATAAAGCGGCTAAAGAAGCTATTGTAACTCTTGAAGCCGAATTGCAGATCTTACTACTTCCGAAAGATCCTAACGATGATAATAACTGTTTTATCGAGATCCGCGCGGGTGCGGGTGGCGATGAGGCAGCTATCTTTGCCGGAGATCTGTTCCGCATGTACAGTAAATATGCTGAAAGTAAGCGCTGGCAAATTGAAGTTATGAACACCAACGAAGGTGAGCATGGCGGCTTTAAAGAAGTGATTGCGAAGATCAGTGGTGATGGTGTTTACGGTAAGTTGAAATTCGAGTCAGGTGGACACCGTGTACAGCGCGTACCTGAAACTGAATCACAAGGCCGCGTGCATACTTCAGCCTGTACAGTGATTGTACTACCTGAGATCCCTGAAGCCGAAGCGATTGAAATTAACAAAGCCGATCTTAAGGTTGATACTTTCCGCGCATCAGGTGCGGGTGGTCAGCACGTGAACAAAACCGACTCTGCGATTCGTATTACCCATATTCCAACGGGTATCGTTGTAGAGTGTCAGGATCAGCGTTCACAGCATAAGAACCGTGCTCAGGCGATGAGCGTTTTGTCTGCGCGTATTCAGGCGGTAGAAGACGAGAAGCGTCGTAGTGCAGAAGAAAGCACTCGCCGAAACTTAGTAACCAGTGGTGATCGTTCGGAGCGTATTCGTACCTATAACTTCCCACAAGGCCGAGTGAGTGAGCACCGAATCAACTTAACTCTGTACCGCTTAGGCGAATTTATGGAAGGTGACATCGATTGCGTTATCGAGCCACTTATCCAAGAAAACCAAGCGGATATGCTTGCAGCACTGGGTGAAGGTTAAGCCTTCTCTCAAACTATCATTGTGCTACAGATGAATAAGGATATTCCTTGCAATTAACTATCTCAGGGGCGCTTAAGTGGGCCTCTTCTCAGCTTGAAAGCATTTCAGACTCGGCATCACTCGATGCTGAGGTGATGTTGCTTCATGTGATTAACAAGCCGCGCAGCTATTTGTACACTTGGCCTGATAGAAGCTTAGAACCCGAACAAGTGTTTGAGTTTAAGCAGATGTTAGCTAAGCGTTTGCGGGGTAATCCGATTGCGCATATTGTGGGCGAGAGGGAGTTTTGGTCGCTACCATTTAGAGTAAACCCGACCACGCTTATTCCGCGCCCCGATACTGAAATTCTGGTTGAAACGGCGCTAAACCTGCCTTTGGCTGAAAATGCCAAGGTGCTCGACTTGGGGACGGGTACTGGAGCTATCGCTCTGTCACTGGCCCATGAGCGCAGTGAGTGGCAAGTTTGTGCGATTGATAAAGTTGAAGATGCGGTGGCGTTAGCCAAAGAAAACCGTACTAATTTAAAGCTTGATCAAGTTGATGTGTTTCAAAGTGACTGGTTTGATGCTGTCGAGTGTTATGATTTTAACTTGATCGTGTCTAACCCGCCCTATATCGATGAGGAAGATGAACATCTTTCTCAAGGTGATGTGAGATTTGAACCCGCCAGCGCATTAACCGCACCTCAGAGAGGTTTTGCCGATCTGTTTTACATTGCAGAGTCAGCGCGTGATTATTTAGCGCCGGGTGGTTATTTACTGCTTGAGCACGGTTATCAACAAGCTATCGAGTTAAGAGAGAAGTTAATTGAGCTAGGCTATGAAAATGTGGCGACGGTTCGTGACTTTGGCAGTAATGACCGCTGTACATTAGGTCGCTGGCCTAGGTAGTACTCTGATGCAGGTTAAACAAAAAGGCACTATGGTTAGTGCCTTTTTTCATTTTGGCCCTGTCCAGTCCTGAGGTAAGTTGACACTTTATTAGACTTAGTCTGTTAGAAGAGTTGTTTCACCATAAAATATTTACAGCCTGTTTTAGGGTAGTCCTGTTGGGTCCACTTTAATTGATAACCTCTGGCTTCATAAAATGGTTTAGCCTGGAAGTTTAGCGTATCCAAAATTGCAGATTGGCAACCGCGGGCCTTGGCGATGGTTTCAGCCTCGGTAAGCAGCTGATGACCGATTTTCTGTCCTCGTAGGTTTTCAGCGACCCATAGATTGTCAATCATAAGCCAATTGCCAAAGGTTCTACCGGCAAGTCCCGCAACAAGCTGGCCATTACTGTCTTCAAGCTTTAGTCCTAGAGGCAGTCTTTCTGACACTTCCCAATGTTGCCAGTTAAACTCTGCAATTTTCTGTTTAATGGTATCGGCAAATTTATCGCTATCGTCTTGGGTAAACAGCGCATCTCGGCTCATTATTTATATCTCTTTTTTATTATCAGGCTCAAGCAATGGCAT
>NZ_BPET01000063.1 GCF_019654915.1 Shewanella sp. MBTL60-007
CGGACTTCGTCCTGCTATACAATCAAAAGCTGGCGCAGTGTTTTTTATGTAGGTTGGGCTTTAGCCCATCAACCTTACAGTTTATTCGCCAGTTTTGACGGCATAAATGCCGACCTACATTAAGAAAAGGGCCTAGGACGCTTCGCTTCGAGGACGGGCTGAAGCCCTGCAAGGAAAGCAAAAGCCAAAGGCTCCAAGTTGTTATCTTTTGATTTTCCGCTTTATCTTTTCCGGCTTTATCCGTCTCTGCTCTTACCGTCTCAGCCTTTCCGGCCTTTCTCAGCTTTCCCTAGAACCTACTTTTTGTGCTTAACAAGTTGTTTACATTATTGTCTTTTTCATGTCATGGTTGTGTTTTAGTATTCGAGCTGATTAGACCTCGTACCACACTAGTAAAACTAGAATGCCAATATTAAAGGAATAATAACAATGAAACGACCTGTAACTCGTAGAGACTTTTTAGCTATGTCGGCTAAAGGCGTGGGCGCTGCCGTTGTATCTTATGGCTTAATGGGCTGTAGCAGTGACGATGATGACAAGGGGATTTACGCCGAGTTTTTACATGGGCTTGCCAGCGGTGATCCTAGCCATGACGCAGTGATTATTTGGACTCGAGTCACCCCAGAAGTTGATGGTGATATTAAAGTGGCTTGGGAAGTGGCCACTGATGCGAGCTTTGCTCAGCTGGTGGTCAGTGGTGACACTATTACTAATAGCGACCGTGACTATACCGTTAAAGTTGATGCTATGGGGCTTGAGGCTGGCACCCAGTATTTTTATCGCTTTAAAACTGGCAACAAAACCTCTCAATCCGGGATGACAAAAACCTTGCCAAAGGGGTCTATAGATAGTGCCAAATTTGCGGTGCTCTCCTGTGCGAATTTTCCAGCAGGATATTTTAATGTGTATGAGATGGCATCAAGAATGGATGACCTCGATGCGGTGATCCACTTAGGCGATTATATCTATGAGTATGCGCGCGGTGAGTATGCCAGCGAACGTGCCGCCGAGCTTGGGCGTGAAGTCTTGCCCGAGGGCGAGTTAATGAGTCTAGACGATTATCGCACTCGTTACGGCCAGTATCGCAGTGATATCAGCTTGCAGAAGCTTCATGGTAAGACGCCATTTATTAACGTGTGGGATGACCATGAGGTCGCCAATGATAGCTGGCGTGAAGGGGCTGAGAATCATAACGAAGGCGAAGGGGACTTCGATGCCCGTAAAGAGGCGGCGCTGCAAGCTTACTTCGAGTGGCTCCCCATCCGACCATGGCGCGAAGGCAACCATGAGGAGATCTATCGCTCATTCCAGTTTGGTGACTTGGTCGATCTGCATATGCTCGATACCCGTCTGCTTGGGCGAGATAAGCCGCTGGACTACGCCGAATATATTGACCCCGCAACGGGTGGGCTAGATAGCACTCGTTTCATGGCGGATGTAACCGATACCAATAGAACCATGCTTGGTCAAGAACAGCAGGCCTGGTTGCAGACGGCGTTACTCACCTCAACGGCAACTTGGCAAGTATTAGGGCAGCAGGTATTGATGGGGAAGATGATGTTGCCTGCGGCAATTGCTACTCAACAGTTGTCGATCCCTGAGTTTGGGCAGTTGGCTGCACTCGCTCAGTTTGCTGCACGAAAAGCGGCGGGCGACCCAACACTGACTGAAGATGAGCTTAAGTATCTATCTTTCTACGGGCATAAGCTTACGCCTGAGGCGATGGCGTTACTACAGCTGCCATCGATCCCGTATAACTTGGATGCTTGGGATGGTTATGCTTATGAGCGAGAGGTGATTTTGGCAACGGCTAAATCACAGGCGAAGAACCTAGTGGTGATTGCCGGTGATACCCATAACGCATGGGCGAATGAGCTAAAAGACGCAGCGGGTGATGCCGTAGGCGTCGAGTTTGCGACTAGCTCGGTATCATCACCAGGTCTAGAGTACTATCTTGGTATCGATGCTAAAGATATTCCCGCAACGGAGGCGGCAATTATCGATCTGGTCGATAATCTTGCCTATGCGAACTTGATGAACCGTGGCTTGATGACTCTCACCTTTAGCCATCAAGAGGTGCGTAGTGACTGGCGCTATGTCGACACCATCTACACGCGTGACTTTAAAGAGGATATCGAGAGAAACTTCTCTATGACCACTAAGGCTGGTACTCCCTCTTTAAGCGCTGTCACTGAGTAGCGGCTGGACTGATTGAGCCGAGACTGGCTGAGAGTAAGCTATTGCATCGCTGCTTTCAGCTCAGGGGATTTTCGTTGTTTAGATTTAATACCAAGGCAACCTAATGAGGTTGCCTTAATTTTTTAGTGATTAGGAGGTAAGTTTTCGGCTTTTTTGCAGCAATCATGACTATTTTAGTATAGAATTCGCCACCAAAATCCGGTGGGTGCTTAGACTTTGAGCAGTAAATAAATTTTATGATTTACTGGGCACTATTCTAGATCTTGGGATTGATGTCATCACCGACCTTTTTATAACTTTACGCTAAACTATTTTGACCTACCCTTTATATTAAATACTCCTCATCAGAGTGTTTAGTCGATAGAGTAAGGGCTCGTTTTACTTAGGATTTAGATTAAGTAAAAGAGGTCAATTTCAGTAGTGCAGCGGCAGCTATAAGACTAATTTCAGATATTAATAACAAAATGGGGACGGTCAGATGTCAGAGAAACGCTTTATTACCGCACAGGAGTTGCTAGAAGATTCTTTTCGTTTAGCGGCACAAGTTTATGAAAGTGGCTTCCGTCCACAGTTTATCGTGGGTATTTGGCGTGGTGGCGCTCCAATCGGTATTGCAGTTCAGGAATTTTTCGACTTTAAGAAAGTTGAAACAGACCATATCGCAGTGCGTACCTCGTCTTACTATGGCATCAACCAGCAGAGTAAGCAGATCAAGGTGCACGGGCTGCATTATATCGTTGAAAATGCTAACGCTGGTGATGGTCTATTGATTGTCGATGATGTGTTTGACTCAGGCCGCAGTATCCATGCGTTAATGGAGAATTTAAGTGATTTGATGCGCTTGAATATGCCAAAAGATGTACGTATCGCTTGCCCATACTACAAGCCACAAAATACAGCTGTGCCATTAAAGCCTGACTACTTTATCCATGAGTCTGATGAGTGGTTAGTGTTCCCGCACGAAGTTTCTGGTTTGTCTGCTGAAGAGCTTGCCGAAGGCAAAGGTGATCTGAAAAATATTAAAGACCTGTTTGTATAGATCGTTTGAGAATTCATTTAAAAGCCACCGATAGGTGGCTTTTTTTGTTTCAAAAGAAGGGCCTATGACTTAGGGCAGCTTCGCTGCGAGGACGGGCTTCCCCCTGCTAGGAACAGCAAAAGCATGAAGCTTTACCTTTTGCTTTCCCGGCTTTTCTCGTCTTTGCATTTTCGGCTTTTACCGTCTTAGCATTTTCCTAGAACCTAGAACCTAGAACCTAGAACCTAGAACCTAGAACCTAGAACCTAGAACCTAAAGCTTATCAATCTCATCTTTTAGCTGGTATGACTTATCTGTGACGAGTTTTTCTAGGGTAGCGACACGCTCTCTGAGTTTTTCTAGCTCGGCCTTAACACTCACTAGCTCATCGAGTTCGACCCGACCTTTGTGTTTGTTGTATTCCTTTAAAGCGGCGATAGTAAAAACGCCGATGATAGCCAGTGCGGCAACCGAGAAGGGCCCCATATGTAACTCCTTGATGAGTAAAGTGCTACTCAAGTATAGCGGCAAAAGCGAAAAAGCAGGTCCTAGGAAGGCAAAGACGGAGAAGATAGAAAAAGCAGGTTGTAGGGAGAGCAAAGATGGTAACAGCGAACGGCCTGCGGCCTAGGGAACGTGACTGCGTCACTTACGGAACGCTGCGCTTACGGAAAAGATAGCAAGAGCGGGAATCAAAGAAGTGGACATTACGATGCTTTGCTCTTTGCTCTTTGCTCTTTGCTCTTTGCTCTTTGCTCTTTGCTTTTCCTGCTTGTCCGGTCTTGCCTTTCCGTCTTTTACCGTCTTAGCATTTTCCTAGAACCTAGAACCTAGAACCTTCTCTTAGCGCTAATGCTTCATCTTAGATTTAATCAATAAGCACTTTTGCTCATATTGCAGAGCCTCTTTAAGGGCTCGTAGGCTTGTATCTGATAATGGCTTTTGTGTTTGGCCTGACTCTACTGAACTAATAAGCTGTTGTAATCGATTCGCATTGCCATAGCTGCAATCAGTGGGGATCAGTGACTCGTTATAGCTGCGCATAAAAACAGGGCCTCTACTCGTGTCTAACTTGGCAAGTGAGTCGAGACGCTGCTCTGCAGTTGCGGCGCTAAGCATTTTCTGCTCACTTGGGTAAAGGTTTTCCATCACGGTGCGTACCTTAGCAAATGGCAGATGTGTTGGTTGTTGAATTCGCTTTAACCACCTGTCTTTATTCGAGGTTTCAGGGCGAATAACCTCTGCGGCCAATGCCGATTTTTGGCCGGCATCAGAATTATCCTTTGCACGCTCTTTATTGAGCCAGTAACGGCTGTTGCGGTGATTAAAGCGATTGAGTTGAACTATCATCTTCCAGCGTAGTGCTTGGTCGATCTCAACGCCTTTTATGCTTGCGGTTTGCTTGAGGAGTGCATCGATATGGTTGAGGGCATCGTTGCTTCTGGCAAACTCGATATAGACTGCAAACCAGCGACGCTGAATGTCGCGGTTGCCCTTGTTGACCATCACCTTTCTCAGGCTCATCTGTTCAATAGCTCTTATCGCTTTTTTGGCATAGTGTTGATTGATAGGTGCCATCTTATCTAAATAGATGCGCGCGTTAGATAAGCTGGTTAATACCTGATCTAAGATGGTGAGATCTCGCTCGCCGGGCAAGTTAACCAGTACTGTGCCTATGTAATCATTTAAGGATTGTTCCCCGCTTTCAACGCTGTCCCACAGGCTTTGCCACAGCATGGAGCGCAAAAAAGGGTCATCAACGGAGGCGAGATAGGTCCGTGCCGTGTTAAATGAGGTCGGGTCTAGGGTCACTTTAACAAAACCCCAGTCTTGGTAATTTGGATAAACGAGTGCGGGGCAGTGTAGGCCGATAACTTTGCTTACTTCGGTGGTTGCACCGCTATAAATGACGGGCACACTAATGTTGTGATACAAGCGGTTTCGACCTTGGGTGAACAGTCCTAGTTGCACTTTCTGCTCTCGTAAGGTGGGTAAGCCCCTTGGTGCAGTTTGTTTTAGGCTAAAGGCGCTAATACGGCCGTTGCTGCAACTATATTCCGCTTGTAGTGTGTTGACGCCAGCATTATGCAGCCAGTCTTGGCTCCATTGGCTTAAGTCTCGTTTTGAGACCTGCTCAAGGCTGGTGATAAAGTCTTTTAACTCGGCGTTCTGGTAGCTGTACTGAGTTAAGTAGTTTTGCACTCCCTTTTGGAAGGTTTTCTCGCCTAGCAGGTGGTTGAGCTGTTTCAGTGTCGATGCGCCCTTGGAGTAGGTGATGGCATCGATGTTATCGAAGGCATTTTGGCTGCTCGCGACAGGAACCTCGATAGGGTGCGTGCTGGCTAAGCTGTCTTGATGATAAGCATCTTGTTTGTTTTTAGCGTAGAAGCTGCGCCAAGCATGGCTAAATTCGTCGATCTGGCTGGTAGCGAGTGTCCCCATAAAAGAAGCAAAGCTCTCATTTAACCATAGACCATTCCACCACTTCATGGTGACTAAGTTGCCAAACCATTGGTGCGCCATCTCATGCATGATAACGCTTGCTAGATGCTGCTTCTCGCTGGCTGTCATTTGAGTATTTGTTAGAAAGTGGCTTTCGCTATAGGTGATTGCGGCTGCGTTCTCCATGGCGCCATAGAGAAAGTCTGGTACTAACACTTGATCGTATTTGTTAAATGGATAGGGGATCCCAAAGTAGTTATCGAAGAAGGTTAACCCCTGCTGGGTGTAGTTAAACCAATCTTTTTCATCCACCTGCTTTGCCACAGACTGTCTGGCAAATAGGCGTAGCGGATATTTGCCAGAGCTGTCTTGCCACTCATGGTAGGGGCCTGCATGCATTGAGAAATTGTAGGGGCTTAGCTTAGGCGACTCAGGAAATACCCATCGGCGCTGCTCCCCCTGCTCGATTACCGAAGTTTCTCTCATGGCGCTGATCACTGTCCAGCTTTTGGGCGCGGTTACCGATAGGGTGTATGTTGCTTTAAGGTCTGGCTGATCGAATAGGGCAAACATCTGCTGGGCGGCAGCAGGTTCAAAATGAGAGTAGAGATATACTTTGTTATCGACCGGGTCGACGAAGCGGTGTAACCCTTCGCCATTACTACTGTAGTTGCGAGTGAATTGCACCTCGATAGTGTTGCTGCCACGGTTTAACAAACGTGGATTGAGTGTGATATAGCTGTTGTTGTAGTTGGGGTAGACCTTCTTGCCGTTAATGGTGAAACTGTTTATTTGGGCTTGATTAAGGTCTAAGCTCAACGGCTGTCTGGTGTCGCTGAGTTCGAAGTTGACAGTGCTGATGGCGCTAAACTGCTGCTCGCTCAGGGTAAAGTCGAGTTCATATTCCACATCAGAAATTCGCTCGGTGCGGGCTGCGGCTACTTGCTGGCTAATATAAGGAGTTGCATCACGTTGGCCACTCAACTCTTTACTACTAACATTGGTGGCGATCAAAGAACAACATAGTGCGGCGGCAAAACCTGTGTGCAGCAACTTCAAAACAACTTCCTTAATATTAAACTCAGCGGGCTTTAGCCCTTATTATTCTATTTAAACGCTAGCCTGATTTCGGCCTGATACTGTTCGGTATTATGACAACAACTATCAACCCAAGGAACCATAGCACAAGCGGCATAAGTTACCTTATTTCGAGTTGTCGCAGAAGCAATAAAATGCGTCATTTTTGTCGCAATGCTAACGACTCAATGAGCGCATTAAAAAGCCAGCGTACTGCTGGCTTATTTAATGGAGGGGCATTCTTTAGAGAATTATAGGCCTAAGAAAGACTTAGACTTAACCTTACGGATCTCTTTTTCATCAGACCATTCGATTAGGCCTGTCTCTAGATCCATTAGGCGCATGGTCATCTTGTAGTAAACATCTTTGGTGCTGCCATCTTGCTTCACGATGCTAGAAAGGTTGCCGTATAACATGTACTGAGCACCGATCTGACGACCGAAGTTAATTGCTGTAGATGGGTCAACCATGCCTGAGTTGTTCTGGTAGTCTAGTTGCTTGCGCACAGCATCTACCTTAGTCATGTCGATAAAGCGGAACTTACCCGAGCGTAGTAGCTTGTTGCTGATCGAATCGGTTACCGATTCGGTGTCGATATGCTCAGAAGTCTTGTTCTTGATCTTATCAACGAAGATGATTGGACGATCATTCGCCGTCATAGCCACAACGGGTGGGAAAGTCAGCATGCTGTCGACCATCTTAGCGGCAATAGCTTGAAGGTCAGTTGAGCCGAAGTTTTCGTTAACGGTTTCCACTTCAGTGGCATCACCGTATTCGACTTTAGATTGGCAGGCAGATAAACCTATTACCGCTGCAAGGATAAAAACGACTTTTAAATGTTTCATAGTAAGTTCCATACAAGTGATTGCTAAATGATTATTGAATAAAAACGGGTGTAATTACCAGTATCAATTACCCAGACTAAGGTTGTACGTCCACTCTTTACTTCGATGGGATCGGCTGGATTATTGTCTAGCATTAGTGAATAACTGCCGGGCTTTACATATGAGCGAGCGATCTGTGCCTGCTCTGGTAAGGTTAACCAGCTACGTCTATCAGCCTGCTCGCTAACCACATTAAAAATTTGCATGGCAATAGAGGCGTAATCGATATCATTATTGCGCTTCTTTGTCTCACTTTCGACGCTCTGAGCCATTTCTGACTTGGCATAGATCCGCGCGGCCTGTCTAACGAGTGCAGCCGGAAGCTCCTCTTTGAGAGCGGTAATAGCGAGGGCATCGATGTTGGCGATGGGCGCGGTTTTTAGCACAGTGCCTAGACCTTGCACCTGTCCCTGTTTCACTGGTTGTCTATTGGGGTAATAGGTGGCTAAGGAGGCTGTCTGCCAATTCCCCTTAATGGTAAAAGGCACGGTGAAACTCTGTTTCTCAGGTACGAAGCCACGCTCTAGCATGATGATAACTTGGCCGTCACCTTTATTGGGTAAAACCGCATCGCCCCAACGGCGCTTAAACTCATCGTACTGAGGCATAGCAAGCTGCTTTGCTAACCTGACTAAGTCTTTTTGCAAGTAAGGGTTATTAGGGGTGATCTGTGCTGCCTTTCGGTAGTCGATAAAGGCATCATTGGGCTCGCCTAGGATCTCGTGTAACATTCCCGTTGTATAATAGCTATAGGCATTTAAGAAGGAGCTGGTGGTTGTGCCGGCCGCTTTACTGAGCTTATCGATCTCAGCATCTATCGTGCCGTTTGCCATGGCTTGTACCGATTTATTCGACCTTTGATAGCGAGCCTGCTCTTGGCTCTGTAGTTCATTACTGCGGCGTACTTCTACTAGCGCGCCTTGAGGGTCGCCTGCAAATAGGTAGTTTAGCGCCTGATATTGGTGCAGCATGATGCGCTCATAACCGGGGCCGCGATAGGGAATAACGTTATCGTTAACGAAAAGGCTACTGGCAGTCGCCCCAGCATCACTTAGGCTGATCTTGGCCTTGTCATCGAATGCTCGGTAGGCTGAGATTGCTTGCTGATAGTAGCTTTTACTGGTATCGAAATTACCAGCTATTTGGGCGCTTCTGCCCGCTTCTTGGGCATAGAGCAGACCATCGGCACCATCAATTTTTTCCTCGACTAATTTGGCCGCATTTTGTGGCGTGGGCGAGTTGAGTTGAGCCTTTACGGGGGCAATTTGAGAGGGGTAATTGATAAAGATACTGTTAAATGCGCAGCCATTTAGACTTAATATCATCACCGTAAGCAGTAGTAAACTTCTCATACCTGAGTCTCTTTGGTTTGCGCTAGTTGCATCGCCTTCCTTGATAACAGTGGGTTAGGCTGCTTAGGTTTAAGTCGACTTAGTTTAAAGCCCGCTTAGTTTAAAGCTTGGTTGAATTTATCGATTGCTTCCAATAATTATAAGAGGTGAAAGCTCATTTATTGCGTGTTTATAAAAACTTACAATATTTGATGTTTATATCAAGGCTTTTATAGCGCTTTAAAGCTGAACATAAGATGAATACCTTAAATAGATGCTTAAAAAGCACACGCTAAGTTGTACTCTTTTCGCTCGATTAAATCTACTCATCTTAATGATTGAGTGTATCAATAATGGGGAGGGGGCGTTTCTTCTGCCTGACTTGCCATATTGCTTGGTTCGACAGCCTGTAGCTTATTAATAAGCAGCTTTAGCTGCTCCTGCTGAGATGCCAGTAAATTGTTGAGCTTGATAACTTGTAGGTTGAGCTCTTCGATGGTGCCGTCTTGAAAGGCGATTTTCATCTCTAACTCTTCGACTCGATTTTCTAAATTATCCAAATTGACCTCTGATGGATAGGGCTTCACTGTCTCGGCTGCTCAATAGAGCGGTCAGAGAGGGTTGGTTTAGCTGATTATACAACGGCAAGTCATCTTTATGGAAATTTGCTCTTTAAAAGAATGACGAAGCAAGCGGACAATAAATGTTCATAAAGCTGAATGAAACCTGAAAAAGGCATTAACAGATGCACTCGTGAATGAACTCGCTTCGATTTCTGCTGTCTTTATGGTGACGATAGAGATAATCATTGCTAAGTTAATGGGCCTAAATCCTTATATTTGCACAGCAAGTGCAGATAACAGATACAAGTCTAAATGGAAAAGAGTGGTTAATAATAGCTGAGCCGCTTTTAACCAATCAGATTGGAATAACCTATTTAACTAGTATAGAGTGGTTCGCCTAAATAAAAATAAAGGTTAGTTTAACCACGTAAAAATGCTGAGGAAGCTTTAATGAAATCGATTTATAAATATTCACTAGTGGCCCTAGCAGTAGTCGGCCTAACAGCGTGTAATCAAGAGCAGGCTGTAGCGGTAGATGCTCCTGTAGAATTAAAGACAGAAGCCCAAAAAGAAGCTTACAGCGTTGGTGCGTCAATTGGTACTTACATGGCTGGCCATATTAAAGAGCAAGAAGAACTTGGTCTAAAAGTGGATAGAAGCTTAATTGTTACTGGTTTTAGCGAAGGTCTAAACAGTGAGCTGAAACTGACTCAAGAAGAGATGCAAACTATTTTGCAAAGCCTTGATGAGAAGCTAAATGAGAAACGTCAGGCGCAGGCTGCTGCATTGGCAGAAAAGAGCCTAGCTGAGAGCAAAGCATTCTTAGAAGCTAACAAGGCTAAAGAAGGCGTAGTGACTACAGATTCAGGTCTACAGTATGAAGTGATCACCGAAGGCACGGGTGACAAACCAACGGCTGAAGACACAGTTAAAGTTCATTATGTGGGTACACTAACTGACGGTACTGAATTTGATAGTTCAGTTGCTCGTGGCGAGCCTGCTACTTTCCCACTTAACCGTGTTATTCCTGGTTGGACTGAAGGCGTTCAGTTGATGTCGGTGGGTTCTAAGTACAAGTTTGTGATCCCTGCTGAGCTTGCTTACGGCGACCGTGACACAGGTAGTATCCCAGCCAACTCTACACTGGTATTTGAAGTTGAGTTGCTTGATATTCAAAAGGCCGATGCGCCAACTGCTGATGCGTCTCACGCACACTAATTTTAGTCGTTAACGACTAAACTAAAAAGGACGCAATATGCGTCCTTTTTTATTGGCTTGATTTTAGTATTAAAACGCGTAGGTAACGGCAAATCCAGCATAGTCGAACTGTGCATCGTTGTAGTAATCATCGGTATCGGTAGTTTGATTTATCTGCCCTGCAAATAGGGAGGTCGCCCAACGCTTGTCTAACTGATAATTTAAGCTTAACCAGAGGCTTTCTTGCTCGAAGTCGGACAATCCTGAGATACGATACCCTATGGTGGTCGAGAGACTCTCGGTAAAATGATAACCCGCCTCTATGCTAGCTGCTGGCGTGACAAATAGATCGTCATGTTCACTTAAGTTCTCACCATTGATGTTATCTAGGCGAATCGACTGTCCAACAATGCTGACTCCTATGCCGGCATCGAAAACCCAGTCGCTATTTACTAGTAGCTTGTAGACATAATCCGTACTGAGCATCCAGTTGCGGTAGGCTGAAATGACTTCTGCGCCTGCTTGGTAATGCTTTCCACCAAAATTGATGTCTTGTTTTAATGTCGTGGTGTCGCGTGCTTCCATTGGGGCAAACCCAAATGAGAGGTATTGGGATTGATCTAGCCCCCAACGTAACTGCGCAGCTGCATAGGTGTTAGGTTCGGATTCGCGGCTGAAGTCATAAAGATCGAAGCTGTCTTGACCCACTTCATTGATCTGGTTCTTCTCGGTATCAAAGCCTCCCACTAAGAGTGAGTAGCTACGCGTTAGCTTCTGCTCTTTTTGACCCCATATTTCGGCATTTTGGTTCTGTTTTTTGCTTTTAGGGCCGGTTAATCCGGGCGTGTAGCTCATTGCCAAACCAATATGATCTTCCCCAAAACTGGGGACTATAACTAGATCTGAACTGTTGTAGGGATCGGTAAAATATAAACTGCTAAATACTGCAATGGAGCCGCCAGCCAAGACGTCATCAACATAATGACGGTTAGCCCAGACTCGGCTTGCGCCCACAAAAGTGGCAGCCGCGTATGCGGGGATCCCCCAGGCGTTACCATATCTATGATGTATATAGGCCGCGCCAGAAAACGCCGCAGAGGTATGACCCGATGGGAAGGAATTGCTCTCGCTACCATCTGGGCGAAGCCGCTCATAACCAAATTTCATTGTGTGAGTAATAATGCCTGTTGCGGCAGCGCCTTTAGCTAGTTGCCAAGCGCCTTCGGTGTCACCTATCCACAAGCTGCCGATGAGAGCACCAGCGGGTAGGGCTATTTGTACGACATCACCTAAGTCTGAAATGGTGCCAGATTGCCCTTCAAAAATCTCACTTTGAGCCAAAGCGGGTGAACAGGCTATTGTGATGCTAAGCGCTGTAGCGGCAGAATATCTTAGTGACGAAGTACCTAGTGTCATCGTTATCATCCTTGTTGCTATTTTTGCTTATTGTAATGCTTTGTGTCGATTTGTATCTATTTAGGTGTATTGTTTGTGATTAAGTTTCAATTAGATCAGATTTTTAGTTTCACTCTAGGCGCAAGCTCACATTTATTGGGTTAAAATGATCCTTGAGAGTGATGTTTATTTTGAGCCAAATTATGGAATACGAATTTTTACGCAATACCATTACCGATACTGTATTTGCCCGTTTTAGTATGGATCATGAGGCGCTGGGTTTTTGGTTGTCGGAGGAGCTTGCAGATAATGCTGAATTATATGTTGAGATCTGTCAGCAAATTGAGCGTTTACAAAGTGGTCATGGTAATGAGTGGCGTTTGGTGGGTAAGGCGCTGTCCCTTGAGCTGGACCGAGAGCAGGCGAGAGTCTTTGCCAACGACATCGAAGATAATGATGATCAAGAGTTAGATGAATCGATGTCATTTTATGATGGCGAGTCGGAAGCTTTTTGTGGCTTAGAGGACTTTTATGAGGTGCTTGTGAGCTGGCGACGTTTCTTAGACGAAAATTGATTGCCGATCTTCAGATTTTTTTATCATCAGAAATGTACTAAAAAGGCAGCGTTTAGCTGCCTTTTTGCTCTAAATACTTTATTTCTACCGAATATCATTACTGATTTAGGTAACGTACCGCCATCTCAGTGCGTGACTTAGCGTTGGCTTTACGCAGTAAGTTTTTCACGTGTACCTTAACAGTGCCTTCACTAATGTGTAGTTGCTCTGCCACTATGCGGTTGCTCTGGCCTTCGGCAAGGTGTTGCAGGATCTCTAACTCTCTAGGGGTAAGGTTGTCGATCCACTCTTGCTCATTAACCGAGCTGTTGAGTTCTGACAGATACTCTTGCACGTTATCACTGATCACCCTATGGCCGAGCATGGCACTCTTGAGCATATCGAGCAGTATGTCTGGCTCGGTGTCTTTTAGTAAGTAACCATCGGCACCTGCTCTCATTAAGCGGATCACGTCTTGCTTAGCATCGGATACCGTTAAAATAACGATACGAGAGGTGACGCCCTCTTGCCTTAATGCATTCAGCGTGTCTAAGCCAGTCATTCCCTTCATGTTGAGATCGAGCAATATAATATCAGGCTCGTCATCGCTCACCGCTGACAGCGCATCTAGACCACTACCCGCCTCACCAAATAGGGTGAAATCAGAGTCAGAGGTAACGAGCTGGCAGATCCCACGCCGTAGCAGTGGGTGATCATCAATTACTAGAACCGAATAGGGCTTTCCCATTTTAAGGCCTCCTGCTGAGGTATATACGTCAAATTAACAAGGTGAAAATCCATTAATCACCTATAAAATCAACAGTGTATCAAGTATTTATCTATTCACTTTCTTCCTGTTGAGGTGGGAAGGTAAGGGTCACTGTTGCCCCTCCTTTTTTATTCTGGCTAAATTCTACCACACCAGAAAGGCGACTTGCGCGTTCATGCATAATTCCAAGACCAAAATGTTGATCTCTTTCTTTCAGTTCCTCGATGCCGACACCATCATCACTGATACTAATAACCACTTTATCACTCGATACCTTCTGGCAGCTAATATGAATTTGCTTGGCATTGGCGTGTTTAATCGCATTTAAAGTCGCTTCGCGGGTTAATTGTAGAATATGAATATGTTGGTTTGCGCCTAATAATTGTGTTGGTAACTTATAGTCTAGGGTGATCTCAGCATCAGACTGACCACGTAGTTGTTCTACCATGGCTTCAATCGCATGCCCTAGGTTGGGGTCTTTTATGGTGAGCCTGAAGGTTGATAGCAACTCCCTTAATTGCACATATGCGGTATTGACCCCTTCGTTAATCTCTTGTAGTTGCAGTGCTGCGGTTTCGCTTTTACAGGTTTTATCCAGTTCTTTGGATAACAAGTTAACCTGAATTTTTAAGAAGGAGAGTAGCTGTCCAAGGGAGTCATGCAATTCTCTGGCGATGACGCCACGTTCTTCCATTAGAGCGAGTTGCTGTCGTTGTTCACCGGCGTTGTAGATCACCATAGAGCGAGCCAACATGATGGCGAAGTTGTTCAGTAGCTGAAAAGAAAAGGGCTTAGTGGAAAGTACCTCTAAGTAACCTAAGTTGTTATCCTCAAACTCTAAGGGGAACTGTTGGGTATCGTCGCTATGGTGCGGCCATTCATGGGCGTTGTCAGTTGTAATAATATCGCTGACTTCACCATCTTGTACCATGACTAAGCGTAAGCGAGCCTCACTCTCGTGAGCCTGGAGTTGGTTGAGTGCTTGGGTTAGGCTGTTGGCGTCGAGCTTACTGGAGTGCAGCATGACTAGACTATCATAGAGTAGGGTTAGCTCATTGTTAGCCCGGGTTAATGCAACGGTTTTTTCCTGAACCTGCTCTTCTAAACCTTGATAAACACCGGCTAGTTTTTTTACCGTCGAATCCAAAGCAGTGCTTAAAGCACTTAATTCTAGGTACTCTGTTTTAGGCATTTCTACATTAAAATTACCTTGTGAAATTGTATCAGCCGCCTGCATCAATTGTTGCAGCGGTTTAACAACTTTGCGCTTTGCGAGTCTTACGGTAAAGAACGCAATTAATAACATTAGGGCTAAACCTGTTATCTGGCTCACGGCTAAAAACCGTAACTTTAAGGCTGCATATTGCTCAGTTTCTAGTACAAAGAGATCAATCGTATCGACAAAATCTTTTAACGCTGCAGCATATAAACGAGAATTCTCAGACTCTATGTAATAACGCATGATCTGCCATTTATCGATAACGGTTAAGTACTTTTCTTTTAAATTATCTGGGGTATACCAACTAAGTGAGCGCCTAAGTGCTGGAGAATTAAGGGTGTTTTCAAACTCTTCTATCTTATTTTTAGCCTCTTCACTACCTGAGTTTGCATAAAACATCAGTCGGTAACTCTGCATGCGAAGCGAGCCTGATGCGTTAATTGCTCTGGCATCGCCAAGGCTATAGGACAAGTTGATGATGGCAAAAATAGCCAAGCCACTCGACAATAAAATGAGAGTGAGCATAAAGCCCCAGATGGCCGAAGTGAGCCTGCCTTTTTTCATAACAAATCTCAGTAATAGAATTTAACAGCTATTAATTTATAGCGGTTTAACATTAGTGGATACTTGATTACATTAACAAATGCGCAAAAATGTGAGCAACAACACATTCACAAGTTGATCTACCGCAAGGTTTGCCGTGGATACCCCCTTGTGGGTATGTCCTTGTTACATAGAAGTGATTAAATTCAACCTTGAAATAGGTGGGACTATACAAAAATACAAAAGTAACATGGAGATGAGATGGTGAAAACATTAACTAAAAAGTCTTTTGCACTGAGTGCAATCGTAGCTGCAAGTTTAATGGCTGGTAGCGCAATCGCAAGCGATGAAACTGAACCACGTAACGAAGTTTACAAAGATAAGTTCTCTAAGCAGTATAATAGCTGGCATGACACTTCAGAAAGCGTTGAGATCATTGATGCACTAGAGCAAGATCCAAACCTAGTTATTCTTTGGGCAGGTTACGGCTTTGCTAAAGATTACAACAAGGCTCGTGGTCATATGTATGCGGTAACTGATTTACGTAACACGCTGCGTACTGGTGCGCCAAAGAGCGCTGAAGATGGTCCAATGCCTATGGCATGTTGGTCTTGTAAGAGCCCTGATGTACCACGTTTGATTGAAGAGCAGGGTGAAGACGGCTACTTCAAAGGTAAGTGGGCTAAAGGCGGCGCAGAAGTTGTAAACACAATTGGTTGTTCTGACTGTCACGAAAAAGGTAAGTCTAAGCTACGTCTATCTCGTCCATTCGCTGAGCGTGGTATGGAAGCAATTGGCACACCATTCGATAAAGCTTCTCGTAAAGACAAGCAGTCTATGGTTTGTGGCCAGTGTCACGTAGAGTACTACTTCGAAAAGACTGCTGATAAGAAAGGCTTTGTTAAGTTCCCATGGGACAAGGGCACAACTGTTGAAGATATGGAAGCATACTATGATGCTATCGACTTCGCAGATTGGACTCACGCTGTTTCTAAGACGCCAATGCTAAAAGCACAGCACCCAGGTTATGAAACTTGGCAGCTAGGTATGCACGGTAAGAACAACGTAAGCTGTACTGACTGTCACATGCCTAAGGTTAAGAATGCTGAAGGCCGTAAGTTTACCGATCACAAAGTGGGTAACCCATTCGATCGTTTCGAAGAAACTTGTGGTACTTGTCACGAGCAAAGCAAAGAGTTCATGGTTAACCTAGACAAAGAGCGTAAAGCCAAGGTTAAGCAGATCCAAATGCAAGCTGAAGATCAGCTAGTAAAAGCTCACTTCGAAGCAGGCGCTGCTTGGAAAGCGGGTGCGACTGAAGCTGAAATGAAGCCAATCCTAACTGATATCCGTCACGCTCAATGGCGTTGGGACTATGCAATCGCTTCTCACGGTGTTGCATCTCACGCTCCAGATGAAGCGCTACGTGTTCTAGGTACTGCAGTAAACAAAGCAGCTGATGCACGCGTTAAGCTAGCTCAACTACTTGCTAAGAAAGGCGTTAAGCAGCCAATCGCTCTTCCAGACATCTCTACTAAAGCTAAGGCGCAAGCAGCTCTAGGTATGGACATGAAGAAGATGAACGCTGACAAGGCTGAATTCAAGAAGACTGTTCTACCTAAGTGGGATGCTGAAGCTGAAAAGCGTGAAGCAACTTACAAGTAAGATTTACACATAATAGTGTTTAATATTAAAAGCCCTCGTAAGAGGGCTTTTTGTTGTCTGCTTTAATAATACAATCTTTTTGCTGCGGGATCTTAACTAGAAAAAGTAACGACGAGCTTCTATTTGATGAGTTTTAGTAAAGCTTTAAAGCGATCGCCTGTGGCTTGTTGCTGTAGCTCAAACAGTAGAGATTCAACGTTAGTTTGCTTAGCGCCGCATGCTAGCATCATTTGAATACCACATAGCCTGTTTGCCTCTTCTCTAGAGGAGGTTGCATCTATCACTAGGTGCGTTTCATAGCCGTTTTCCAGAAGGTCCATGCAAGTTTGGTAGACACAAATATGAGTTTCTATTCCGACTAGGATGACCTGTTTTTGAGGCATGTCGCTGAGCTTGGCTCGAAAGTCATTCGTTTGCCATGCGCTAAAGTGCTCTTTATTGATGGGGTTGCAACTCCTTGTAAGTACTTGGGCTAACTCTTCACTGGTTGAGCCGAGCTTATCCGGAAGTTGTTCCAGCCACAAAATAGGTACATCAAACAACTGTAGCCCTTTTACAAGCGCATCGAGCCTTTGGTGGAGTTGTTCACTTTGCTGAACGACCTGTGCCAGTCGCCCTTGAACATCGACCACAACTAATACGCACTCTTCAGGATTTAGCATCTTAACCTTCTTTGACTTTAAAAGTGGACTCTGTCAGTAAAGCGGAGCGTTTTGCTGATGCCAATTGGAAATTGGTCTAATGCATCACAATCTGTGCTTTATCTTTGTGCAGAACATGAATAATTGCACTCCTCTGGTGCATTTACATTCACTTCCCCTTATTGCTTATCACCTATCTACTTGAATTTTAATGTTTAGTTAATTTGGCCTGATGCTTGAATTGTGTTTAAACAAATCGAAATGGAATTGGAGAGTGTGATGAAACTGGTGAGTGCGATTATTAAGCCATTTAAATTAGACGATGTGCGAGAGGCTGTTGCTGGCGTTGGCATTGAAGGCATGACAGTGACAGAGGTGAAAGGTTTCGGTCGTCAAAAAGGTCACACCGAGCTATACCGAGGCGCCGAATATCAAGTGGATTTTCTGCCTAAGGTAAAGCTTGAGATAGCAATTAAGGCTGAGAGGCTGGAGTTGTTGCTCGAAGCGATTAGCGGTGCGGCGCGCACTGGAAAGATAGGCGATGGCAAGATTTTCGTGATGGATCTTGAGCAAACAATCCGTATTCGAACTGGCGAACTCGACGGCGAAGCACTTTAAGGGGATAGGCTAATGGAAGATTTAACAAAACTGGGATTGACGGTAACAGAGTTGCGCTTTGCCCTTGATACATTTTACTTTTTAATTTCAGGCGCATTGGTTATGTGGATGGCAGCGGGCTTTGCCATGTTAGAAGCGGGCTTAGTACGTTCGAAGAATACCACGGAGATCTTGACCAAGAATGTCTGTTTATACTCGATAGCCTGCATCATGTATCTGATTGTTGGCTATAACATCATGTATGTAGATAACGGCGAGGGGGGATGGCTACCATCGTTTGGATCGCTTATCGGGTCTCAGTCTGAAGGGGCCGATCACGCGCTTGAGTCCGACTTCTTTTTCCAAGTGGTGTTTGTCGCTACGGCTATGTCTATTGTATCGGGCGCCGTTGCGGAGCGCATGAAGCTGTGGGCCTTCCTAACCTTTTCAGTATTTATGACGGCGGTGATTTATCCGGTTGAAGGTTACTGGACCTGGGGCGGAGGTTTTTTATCGGAAGCAGGCTTTGTCGATTTTGCTGGTAGCGGTATTGTGCATATGGCTGGCGCCGCTGCGGCGATTTCTGGAGTGTTGTTGCTAGGTGCGCGTAAGGGAAAGTATGGCGCTAATGGTCAAGTGAATCCTATCCCAGGCTCAAACTTGCCTATGGCGACACTGGGTATGTTCATCTTGTGGATGGGCTGGTTTGGCTTTAACGGCGGTTCGCAGCTGCTGGTGTCGGATGCAGAGAACGCCAGTGCGGTGGCTAAGATCTTCGTTAACACTAATTCGGCGGCCGCTTTCGGTGCTATTTCGGCGTTAATCGTGTGTCGACTCATCTGGGGTAAAGCGGATTTGACCATGATCTTAAATGGGGCGCTAGCTGGTCTAGTGGCGATTACAGCCGATCCACTGTCTCCATCACTTATGATGGCGGGTGTGATTGGTGTTGTTGCTGGTGGCTTGGTGGTGTTCTCGATTGTCGCCTTCGATAGGATAAAAATCGATGATCCTGTGGGCGCTATCTCGGTACATGGAGTGGCAGGGTTACTGGGCTTAGTCTTGGTTCCGGTATCTAATAGTGATGCATCCTTTGTGACGCAGCTATATGGTGCGGCGGTGATTTTTGGTTGGGTTTTCTTGGCGTCCGCTGCTGTATGGATGGCACTTAAGGTGACCATAGGGATCCGCGTTTCAGAGGAGGAGGAATACAATGGTATGGATGCATCTGATTGTGGTATCGATGCCTATCCCGAGTTTGTTTCGGTTAAGAGTGCCAATTAGGACATAGAGCATAAGCCATATTGCTAGCGGTGCTAGCTAGAGAGCTATTCTAAGAAGCAGGGGTCATCCCTGCTTTTTTTGTGATCATAAGTATGATGCAGTTAGTTATTTTACATCGGTCCATTATGGGCTAGAGTAAGTTAACTGAAATTTAGTTATTGGACTGCTATGAAAAAGTTCAGTCTTCTCCTAGGTATGCTGCTTGCCACTCTCACTGTAAACGTGAGTGCAGGACAAGTCGTGGTGCGAAAATCCAGTGAGCCCTTCGATGCGTTTGCGGTCAGAGATGAAGTGCAGAAGCAACATGAGTGGCGTGAAGCGCTACGCTTTCAACAGCAACTTCAGATCTTACAGGCTTTGCCTTTAGGGTGTGTACCACTTGCGACTCCTTACCACCACTTCTCCTGCCAAGGCTTATTTTATAGGCCATACCCTTACCAGAATAGAGAGCTGTTTATTCAAATCGATCCTCCTGCAGGCGAGTCGCCCTAGCAAGGTTATTTCAAGAGTAAGTCAACAAAGTGGCTGGCAATATAACTTAGGTCTAAAGGGAGTTATTTACGTTTTGTAACGCATTAACACTCGGGGTGGATATTCATGACATATGCTTAATGCAGAGGTTTTTGCTTAGGGAGTGTGATGAAACGGTCAATTGTTTTACTCATCGTCCTGTTAATTCTATGTATGCTGCTTATCAGTGGCTGCGCAACGCAGCCCGTGGCGACGTCTGATGACTTAAGCGCTTATTTTCATGATCGGCACTTTACAGCCTCTCTAGATCTGCCCGATACCGATGACCTATTTGAGTTACCCGAGTCAGCTGTGCATTTGCTTCGCAGAGAAGTGATAAGCTCCAAGAACTATCAGCAGCAATCGAGCGTGATGATGCACGAGTGGCTCGCGAATTACATCAATGCCAGCGATGGCGGCTTTCGCTATGCCGATAATCTCACTCTTAGTGCCAGCGATACCTTCGAAAATAGAGAGGGAAATTGTTTATCTTTAGTGGTGTTGACGGCGGCTTTAGCAAAGGAGCTTGGTGTTAAGGTGGAGTTTCAGGAGGTGGATATTCCCCCTGTATGGGATAGGCAAGGGGGCTTTTATCTCGTCAATGGCCATATTAATCTTAAGCTGTTGCCTCAGAATAAGGGCAATGTCTTCAATATCTCCACCCAGTCGATACAGGTAGATTTTCTACCCGAGCGTGCCATGCAAGGCTATCAGAAACGTCGAGTTAGCCGCTCTACAGTCGTGTCAATGTTCTACAACAATCTCGCTGCAGAAGCCTTGGTCGAAGGTGACTACGACCGTGCCTATGGCCTATTAAAGCTCGCTCTAGAACAATATGAGTTGTTTCTGCCAGCACTAAATACTCTGGCGGTTTTGTATCGTTATAAAGGTTTAGACTCACAGGCTGAGGCTTTATACCAATATATCTTGCGAGTAGAGCCTGAGGATATGAATGCCCTTAATAACTACGCCATAATGTTATCGGCGCAAGATAGGCTGGAGGAGTGGGCTGATGTGCACAAGGTGATGGAGCTAGCGCGGATTAGAAACCCCTATTATTACTATGGCATGGCGCAGCAGGCGTATTTCGATAGAGACTACCAAGACGCGTTAATCTGGTATAAGAGGGCGATCGCCAAGGCGGATTATCGACATGAGTTTTACTTTGGTCTGTCACGTACTTACTGGGTAACAGGGGATGAACGGCGAGCGGAACAAAGTCTTAAAAAGGCCCTTAAACTCACTACCGATGAATACAATAAACGACGCTATCAATCAAAGTTACAAGCTATGAGAAGCCATTAGATTACTTGCTGCTTTTTCGCTGCCGATATTGGACTTTGTGTTGCATGGCGACTTTAATCTAAATAAATGCGTTGCGCCGATAAAAATTTATAGTTTTACTCGGTTAAGTCGGCGGTTTTTCGAATGTAATCATATCATTTTGTCTTTATTAATCTCTTTTTAAACAACGTATTAAAAATAATCATATGAAATAATAATAACTTGATTGCAATCTGGCTTTAGACTGGATAAATTGAATGCAGTATCGCAA
This sequence comes from Shewanella sp. MBTL60-007, assembly GCF_019654915.1. GTDB lineage: Bacteria > Pseudomonadota > Gammaproteobacteria > Enterobacterales > Shewanellaceae > Shewanella. The sequence goes on from NZ_BPET01000063.1 coordinate 21,444, forward strand.
TTGAGAGATCTGTATTCATAGGCTAGACGGAGCTAAGTATTACCATGTATTACCAAAATGATGATGTTCGAATTAATAAGATAAAAGAGTTGTTACCTCCAATTGCAATTTTGGAACGATTTCCTGCAACTGAGAACGCATCCGCTACCGTATTTAACGCCCGTGAAAGTATTCATAATATTTTGGCTAAGAAGGATGATCGCTTATTAGTGGTTATTGGCCCTTGTTCTATTCATGATCCTGTCGCGGCACTCGAATACGGTAAGCGCTTAGTCGAGCTGCGTGAGCGTTATAAAGATCAGCTCGAAATCGTTATGCGGGTCTACTTTGAGAAGCCACGTACCACAGTGGGGTGGAAGGGTTTGATCAACGATCCCTACATGGACAACAGCTTTAAGCTTAACGATGGTTTACGTGCAGCAAGAAAGCTGTTGTTAGAGCTTAACGATATGGGGATGCCAACTGCGGGTGAGTTCTTAGATATGATCACGCCTCAGTATGTGGCTGACTTGATGTGTTGGGGAGCTATTGGTGCGCGTACAACTGAATCTCAAGTACATCGAGAGCTGGCATCGGGACTATCGAGCCCCGTAGGCTTTAAGAATGGCACCGATGGCACCATCAAGGTGGCTATCGATGCGATTGGCGCCGCAAGTGCACCGCATCACTTCCTCTCTGTGACTAAGTTTGGTCATTCGGCAATTGTTGAGACTAAGGGGAACGCCGACTGTCATATCATTTTACGTGGCGGTAAAGAGCCTAACTACAGCGCTCAGCACGTGGCCGACATTAAGCAACAGCTTGAAAAAGCGGGACTGGCACAAAATATCATGATCGATTTTAGCCATGCCAATAGCAGCAAGCAGTTCCAACGGCAGATGTTGGTCGGTGAAGATGTCGCCGCTCAGGTGGCAAGTGGTGAGCAATCAATCTTTGGCGTCATGGTTGAAAGTAATTTGATTGAAGGACGCCAAGATCATATTGAAGGGCAGAGTCTGTGTTATGGCCAGAGCGTAACGGACGCCTGCATCGGTTGGCAAGACTCTGAGAAGCTCTTGGGCATGCTCAATGAGAGCATTGTTGAGCGTAGAAATCGCTAGCTGCGGCGATAAATACAGAAAAGGAGGCGCTAGCCTCCTTATTCTGAACAAGTCGTTCACTGGATTAGAGTTACTTCTTTTTATCTTGCTCAATTAAGTATTCATTGGCTTTTGCTAAGCTGCCAAAAGAAGCAATTAGATTGCTCTGTCCCTTTTCTTGGATTTCAGGGTTTCCTGATTGGGTCATCATCCATATCCATGTTTGGATGAGTGGTAGAGGGGGATATTTTGGCTTGGATGTGTCCAGCATTTTTGCATCCTTTTTTAGTTAACTTTAAAAGAGCCTTATTCAGCCCTTCCTGCCTGTTTACTTTTTATATTTTGCCGCAGAGTATCAAATTCTTTTCTTTGGGTTAACAGAATTTGCACTACTTAATACAAAATTACCGAAAAATGTGCAAACTACTCCATATGGAGCGTTCTAAGCACACTCTATCAGACTAAAGTCGTACGATAACACAGCTTATAGTCGATGGTCGTTAACTTTTTGTAAACATCAATCAGATGTTATTAGTCGGGAATAAAGCTAACTTATTGTCATCTCTTTTAAAATGACCTGAGTTTGAATTTAAAAATATTTTTGGAATCAGAATGCGCCCTTCACTTTATTTCGATGGACCGATAGGTAAATTAAATTGGCATGTGCTTCGCTTATTGTGGCCCTATTTAATTGAATTTAAACGTAGAGTGGCTCTGGCATTGCTATGTTTGGTCATCGCGAAACTTGCCAGTGTTGGCTTGCCGTTTGTGCTTAAGGCGCTGGTGGATGGGCTCTCGGGTGCCTCTAGTGAAGCCGTTCTCTCTGTGCCTATCTCTTTAGTCGTTGCCTATGGCTGTATTCGCCTACTTAATACCATTATTTCCGAGGTGAGGGACACGCTATTTGGGCGGGTGACCGAGCGCGCCATTCGGCGTTTAGGCATGGCGGTTTTTGAGCACCTTCATCGGCTCGATATGGCATTTCATTTAGAGCGCAGAACCGGCGGTTTGTCTCGAGATATAGAACGTGGCACCAGTGGCATGAGTTTCTTGATGCGCTTTATGGTGTTCAATATCGTACCGACGATTCTTGAGATTGTGTTGGTCGTGGGGATCTTATTCTATAACTACGGCTATGCTTTTGCTGGTGTGACGCTGCTCTCTGTGATCGCTTATGGCGCATATTCGATAGTTGCGACCGAGTGGCGTACTGGCTATGTGCGAGACGCCGCTAAAGCCGACTCTGTATCCAGTACACGGGCAATTGATAGTTTACTTAACTATGAAACCGTCAAGTATTTTAATAATGAGCAGTATGAAGCCAAGCAATATGACGAGGCTTTGGCGCAGTGGGAAGTGGCTAAGCGTAAAAACAGGCTCTCGTTGTTCGCACTCAATGCGGGCCAAGCTTGTATCATCTCGATTGCGATGACCTTGATGCTAGGCATGGCTGCTTATGATGTTGTGCAAGGCGAGATGACCATAGGTGACTTCGTGCTGATCAATGCCTTTATGATGCAACTTTTTATTCCTCTTAATTTTTTGGGCTTTGTTTATAGAGAGATCCGTGGCGCCTTTGCCAATATAGAGCGGATGTTCGATCTTTTAGATAAGGTCCCTTCGATTCAAGACGCAGCCGACGCTAGTAACCGAGTCCTGAGCCAAGGTCGAGTCTCATTTGAGCACGTAGGTTTTAGTTATGATACACGGATAATCTTAGATGATGTCAGCTTTACCATAGAGCCGGGTCAGAAAGTGGCTATCGTTGGCGACAGCGGGGCGGGTAAGTCGACCTTGGTGAAGTTGTTATTTCGTTTTTATGATGTCATTGATGGGCGAGTCTGCATCGATGGTCATGATATTCGTACGTTAACTCAAAGTGCTTTGCGCCAAGCCATTGCCATCGTACCCCAAGATACCGTGCTGTTTAACGATAGCCTGATCGAAAATATCCGTTATGGCCGCCCCGATGCAACGGTCGAAGAGATTAATGTCGCGATTAAGATGGCGCACTTGAGCGAGTTTATCGAGAGCCTACCGGAAGGTGGAGAGACCAAGGTTGGTGAGCGTGGTCTAAAGCTCTCCGGCGGAGAGAAGCAGCGAGTTGCGATTGCGAGAGCCATCCTTAAGAAATCACCTATCTTAGTCTTCGATGAGGCCACTTCATCTTTAGATAGCCATTCTGAGCAGGCCATTTTAACCGCCTTGAAGGAAGTGGCGAAAGGCCATACAAGTCTTGTCATAGCCCATAGACTCTCCACTGTTGTCGATGCTGACCGCATTATCGTCTTGAGTAAGGGCAGAGTGGTTGAAACCGGTAGCCATTATGAGCTGCTTGCCGCGAAGAGTTTCTATGCTAATTTGTGGCGAGTGCAGCAGGAGTAGGTCTATTATTTTTACGCAGCTAATCGACTCATATTGATTAAGAAAAGCCTACTTAGGATTCAGCATAGGTTCAGTTTCGTGTGACTATAATTGGCATCAAATTAACGGGACGCTAATGCAGAGAAGGTCACAATGAAAAATATACCTATACTGGTGCATATTGAAGGACAGGATAGTAAAGTTAATACCGATTGGCTGGCGATTATGGCTACGCTGAAGAAGCGCGGCTTAGAGAGAGACGAACTTGAAGTGGTGTATTTTGAGTTATGTGCCGGAATGAGAGTGACGACGCGAGGGCTAGGTCTAGCAAAAGCTACACCAGTCGAACCGTCACAAGGTTTATTACATGAGCCAAAATTTTCGGCTAGGGATTATGCGGGCATGCTAAGTGCTTAACCGCTTATTCATTCAACCTATAGGCTTGCCCATTTTCCAGCCATCACAGATCAGTTTAGTTTGAGGAGAAGGTTCTTTCGTTGGGATCAGTCCGATGATCTTGCCTTCTCTAAAGCAGATAAACTCTCCCTCAATATTTGTCATTCGCTGACAACTGCTACAACTTGCTGATAATGATTTGTTTTTTAACGGTGTGTTGGAATTGCTCACCGTGTCCCCCTCACTGCTACCTTGATAGTTTATGTCAAATAAATCTTGCGTAGAAGTTCGGTTATCCCCATTCCCGAAGCAGTATTTAATCATTATAAGACTAATATACCAAGCTTTTATAGCTTGTTAACTTAACCAACCGGTCATTTGGTTTGAATTTTAATTCGTGATTGGTCTGAGTTTTATTATAAAAATCACTTTCCAAAATGGGTTTGTATCAGGCTTATTTTCCCTTCTTTAGGGATAGATAACAGATAAAGAGTACCGTATTGGCTTTCCTCTATGGGGGGAGTTTTCGGACCGCCGAGCGCCTTTATGATGAGGGGGACGGTATTGGAGTGTCCAGCAATTAAGCTGTTACCTGAGGTTTGATTGACTAAAGTTACGATGGAAGCGATATGGGCATCGAGTCCTAACTGGGTGTCGGCAATGATGAGCGGTAGCGCTCTTTGGCTAGCTATGGGATCTAAGGTCAGTTGGGTTCTTTGATAGTTAGACGCTATCAGCTGAGATAACTCAACCTGTTGCAGTGTCCCAATCAGTGCCTTTGCTCTTTGCTGTCCAGCTTCACTTAGCGCAGGGTTTCGAGAGCCGTCGTCGCGTTTTTCTGCATGCCTGACTAACACTACAATTTTTGTTAGCGCGTTACTCTTTGCATCTATCTCCAACGCATTGTTTGGCTGAGCTATACAGGACAAGCTGATTGAGAATAGCAGCATAGCAAGCACATTGGCTTTGATTGCTTTAATTTTCGTCTTCATGAATTTACTCCATTAATGTCAACCTTCCTCGTTGGCTAGACTAATCTTTCTGAATATGAAATAAAAGCTTAGGTAAGTTCACCATTTCCCGAAGGCTGAAGATTTTTGGAGGCGCTATGTGGGTTGAAGGGCAAGTCATAGAGAGGCGAGACTGGAACGATAAGTTGTTTTCACTAAAGATTAAAGTCGATATCGGAGACTTTAAGGCCGGTCAGTTCATTAAGCTGAGTCAGATCGTGAATGAAAAACGAGTTAGCCGAGCCTACTCGCTAGTCAATCCACCGGGCTGTGATTATATAGAGGTATTGGCGGTAGCAGTAGAGGAAGGGTTGCTGTCACCTAACTTACAGGTTTTGAACGTTGGTGATGTTATCGATGTTGCCACTAAAGCCTCTGGCTTTATGACTTTAGATGAGCTCCCGACTGATGATGCAAAAGGAAAGCATTTGTGGTTTTTAGCCACAGGAACTGCTGTAGGGCCTTTTATCTCAATGATGGAGACTTGCGAGCCTTGGGAGGCATACGAGCGCTTAGTACTAGTCTATGGGGTGCGTAAGGTGGAAGATTTAGCTTATCTTGAGCAACTTAAGGGATATGAAGTGAAATATCCTGAGCAGTTTAAGCTGGTACTTTCTGTGACTCGGGAGCCGTTAAATGGGGCTTTAACGAGCCGGATCCCCGATGCCATCACTTCAGGGGAGCTTGAGGGCAAAGCCGGATTAAGGCTTAGCCCTGAGGATTCTCAGGTGATGATCTGCGGCAACCCCGAGATGATCACCGCATCACAACAGGTACTTAACGATAGGGGCTTAATAAAGAATCTGCGCCGTGCACCCGGACATGTAACCGTTGAGAGATACTGGTAAGTCTTAATGGAAGCGACATCCGCTGTTAATTTGTGGAGAGTCTAGCTAAGTTTATGTAACTTAAGCGTTTGCTTATGTTGATCCAGTTGTCATTTTTGAGTTAAAAATATGACAAATGCTTGCTGTTTGTATGAGTTTTTATTACTCTCGTTGCAATTGAGAATTATTATCAGTCGTTTTACGATGATGAGTTCGATACTTGCTTAAGGGAGAAGAGTAATGAAAATGGTAAAGAGTCTAGCTGTAATAGGACTGACTTGTTTTGCATCTATCGCTAATGCCGCTGATAGGCTAACGGTATATTCTTATCGACAAGCCTTTTTGATAGAACCTATCTTAGAAAACTTTACTAAAGAGACTGGTGTTGAGGTCGATGTTGTCTTCTCTAAAAAGGGCATCGCCGAGCGTATGAAGCGTGAAGGACGCCTTTCGAAGGCGGATGTTGTTCTGACCTCTGACTTTTACCGCTTGATGGAGCTGGTAGAAAAAGATTTAGTTGCTCCTGCTAGCAGTGACATTCTTAAACAAAATATCCCGCAAAAATACCGTTCACCAGACGATGAGTGGTATGCACTAACGATGCGTGTGCGTAATATTTATTCTTCAAAGGATAGACTGGGTAAATTGGATATTAATTACGAAGACCTAGCTGATCCTAAGTATAAGGGCAAGATCTGTACTCGTAGCGGTAAGCATCCATATAACGTTTCATTAGTGGCCTCTATGATTGCTCATCACGGCGAGCAGGAGACCAAAACGTGGCTAGAGGGTTGGAAAGCCAATTTAGCCAGAAAACCTCAGGGTAATGACAGAGCACAGGTTAAAGCGGTAAGCGAAGGATTATGCGACATAGCGATTGGTAACAGTTATTACTTAGGTAAGATGCTACAAGATCCTAAGCAAAAATTATGGGCCGATGCAATTGAGATCAATTTCCCTAACCAAGATAACCGTGGTTCACATATCAATGTATCAGGCATGGCCTTGGCGAAGCACTCAAAGAACCAGGCGGCAGCGCTTGAGTTGATGGAGTTCCTATCAGGTGATAAGGCGCAGCAAGCTTACGCCGAAGTGAACTACGAATACCCTGTAAAGGCTGACGTAGCGCCTTCGACATTAGTGGCTTCTTGGGGAGCTTTTAAAGCCGATGACCTACCTATTTACAAATTGGCTGAATATCATGGCGCAGCAATCAAACTACTTGATGAAGTAAAGTTTGATCTATAGTGGAAGACTCTTAAGGTTGGGCTAACCAATTCAAGCTAGACTAGAAGGAGCAGTTTGAAGTTAATGGTTTAGCTCAGCCTGGCAATATTTCAGTTAACCTATCATTATACCAGTCAGTATAAAGATTTGATCGCTCAGCGAGAGTTTAGCGGCACTGAGACAAGGCAACGAGTGCAGAGCATAGTTATTCTACGGTTAAGCTTGTTAACGCAGTATTAGAGCCGCTAAAGCTCGCCATTCTGGAGCGCTTTTGGCTGCCTACTTCTGCGTTGATTAACTTCAAAAGGGGGTGACCATTCTTTCAGTTATTCGCCTTGAATTAGTTTGCCAAAAACGCTCTGAGTAGATCAACTTCTTATACTGACTGGTATTAGATAGGTTTTCTTGTTTTTATCCAAGTACACGGATGTGTTATTTTTAGGTAGTTAACATTATGGTTTTAGGCTTAGCCAAGGGCTGGTCTGTTGTGGGTTATACTTTGGCGTTGTTAATTATAATGCCTTTGATTGCATTGATTGCTCAATCATTGTTACCCGATGAGGCAGTATTTGGCCACCTGTTTAATACCGTATTACCCACTTATATTAGTAATAGCCTGTGGTTAATGTTTTGGGTCGTTATAGGCTCTCTTATCATTGCCATCCCAGCGGCTTGGCTAGTGGCTAAATGTCATTTTCCTGGACGGGGGATCTTTCAATGGGCACTGCTATTGCCTTTGGCCATGCCCGCTTATGTTGTAGCCTACGTCTATACCGACTTACTCGATTACTCCGGACCTGTGCAGCGCAGTTTACGTATCGCTTTTGGTTGGCAAACTCCCCAAGATTATTATTTTCCGGAGGTGAGGACCTTAGGCGGTGCTGCAGTCATGTTGGCATTGGTACTGTTTCCCTATATCTACTTATTGGCCAGAACCGCTTTTATGGAACAATCTGCCAGCCTAAGCCAAGCAACGCGTGTGATGGGCTGTGGCCCCTGGAAGAGTTTCTGGCGCCTAAGCCTTCCTATGGCTAGGCCTGCATTAGCGGTTGGCGCCGCGTTAGTTGCTATGGAAACTGCGGCAGACTTTGCGACGGTTAGTTACTTTGCTGTGCCGACATTGACCACAGCTGTTTATGATACTTGGTTCGAACACGGGAGTTTGACCGCAGCGGCTAAGCTCTCAACCATTATGTTGTTAGTCATTTTCGCTATGGTGGGCTTTGAGCGTTTTGCTCGGCGTAAGCAAAAGCTATTTCAAAAGTTGTCGACCCCAGGCGAGCTCGATGTTTACTCCCTGTCTGGCGCCAAGGCTTTCGCTGCAACAGCTTACTGTACAGGGCTGTTATTTTTAGCATTTTTACTGCCTTTCCTTATTTTGCTGCAATATGCCTATGGTTACTTTGCCGAAAGTTGGAATGACGAGTTTTTTAAGTACAGTTTTAATAGCTTGTGGATCTCTTTATTGGCCAGCGCTATTTGTGTTGTTATCGGCATTATGTTGATGTTTATTAGGCGCATTAGCCCGCGTCAGGCAGACATCTTGCCTTCACGGCTAGCTTCAACCGGTTATGCATTGCCAGGGACTGTATTAGCGATTGGGATCTTGGTGCCGTTTACTCAGCTCGACTTTGCTATTAACGATCTTGCCAATTACCTTGGTTTTGAAGAACCGGGGCTTATCTTAACTGGTAGCAGTTTCATTATTGTGTGCGCGTTTACGATTCGTTTTGCTGCCATTGCGATAGGCAGTATCGAAAACAGTTATAAGCGGATCTCTCCCTCATTGGATATGGCTGGGATCACCATGGGACTAAAGCCATTAGGCTTGTTAAAGCAGGTGCATATACCTCTGCTTAGAAAAGGCATTTTTGCTGGCTTATTACTGGTATTTATCGAGTGTATGAAGGAGTTACCGGCGGCTCTCTTGTTAAGGCCTATCGGTTTTGAGAACCTCGCCACCTATGTATATCAGTTTGTGTCTGATGAGCAGCTCGAGCAGGGAGCCTTAGCGGCAATCGTTATAGTGCTCGTGGGGCTCGTTCCACTTATCTACCTTAACCGTTCCTTGGAGCACGATAATTAGTATGGCTACATTACAAGTACAACAGGTGTTTAGCGATTATCAAGGGCAGGTCGTATTAAAGGGCTTAGATCTTACGGTCGAGAAAGGAGAGATCGTGGCGCTGCTTGGGCCAAGTGGTTGTGGTAAGACAACCTTGCTTCGAGCCATTGCGGGGCTGCAGGCGATAAGTAGCGGTAAGATAATCATAAACGACAGAGTCGTTGCCGATGACGGCCATTTTGTTGCCAGTGAGCTCCGTGGGGTGGGGATGATCTTTCAGGACTACGCCCTGTTCCCCCATCTAACCGTGGCTGAAAATATTCTATTCGGAGTTGAGACTCGAGATAAATCATTAAGAGCTGCTCGTTTGTCGCAGATGCTGGCACTGGTGAAGCTTGAGGGGCTTGCGAAACGTTATCCCCATGAGCTTTCAGGTGGGCAGCAGCAACGGGTCTCTATTGCTAGGGCGCTCGCCTATGAGCCTGAAGTCCTGTTATTGGATGAACCTTTTTCTAACATCGACGCTAAGGTACGCCGAGAGATGATGTTAGAGATCAGGGATATTCTGAAACAGCATAATGTGAGTGCAGTATTTGTAACCCACAGTAAAGATGAAGCCTTTGTCTTTGCCGACAAGCTTGCTTTGTTTAATCAGGGGCAAATTGTGCAATCTGGTGACGCTGAGAAGTTATATTCACAGCCGTCAGATAAGTATGTAGCAGACTTTCTGGGTATGGCGAACTATTTAAAAGCAACGGTTATTGATAGTAATAAGATCGAGACTTCAATTGGACTGATAGCCAGTCATAATCAGCTAAATTTAAGCGTTGGTTCAGAAGCTGAGGTTTTATTAAGGCCACAACATATAGAGTTAACTAGCGACTCAAATGGGGCTGGAGAGATCTCTGGGCGCCGTTTCTTAGGTAATATTTGCCAATATCAAGTTAAGGTTGCACAAAGCATGTTAGAGGTTCATAGCACTAACCTTGATTTTGTTGCGGGACAACGGGTAGCCATAACATATCAAAATCACAATTTAGTATTGTTTGCATAAGGTTTTGCAAAATAACTGTTTCGCTTAAGCTTAGGTTTAGTTAGGCAGTATAAGGTGACACTTAAGCGACAGGCTTTAGCGCAAGGCGTATTGAGCGAGAATGAGGGTGCGTGAGTATCGCTACCCATATAGTGGAGAAAATTGAGCCTAAGGAGATATTTCTAGGCTAAATAGAGCATTATATCTTGAGATCTCGATCCAGTACGCTTTCGACTAAAACTGCGTGACAACCAACATTTGTGTTTTAATTCTAGTTATTGTGCGTCAGTTAATGATATTAATAACTAAAGTTGTACATAATGTTGCCGAAATTAAATTCAGCAGAAGGGTTACTTATAATAATGGATAGTCAGGTTATGCCTCGTGAACAGCTTGGAGTATGTGCAGAAGGAAATTTGCACAGCGTCTATTTAATGTTTAATGCTAATGAAAGTGTTGAGTCTGATATGCGTCCATGTGTGGCGACGGTAGCTCAATATATTCATGAGTTAACGGATCAATATTCTGATAGCGCATTTAATGGCTTTGTTGCCATAGGAGCTAATTATTGGGACACCTTATATCCTAATGCTAGACCACAGCAGCTAAAACCTTTCCCAGCAATGAATCGTGATAACCGAGATGCTCCCGCTATCGAGTATGACTTGTTCGTGCAGATCCGTTGTGACCGTTTTGATATTTTACATTTAGTTGCCAATGAAGTTTGCCAAATGTTTGAAGGCTTAGTCGAGCTTGTAGACGAGGAGCGCGGTTTTAGGTTCCTTGATTCACGCGACCTAACCGGCTTTGTCGATGGTACTGAAAACCCTAAGGGGCGTAGCAGACAAGAAGTGGCTTTAGTTGGTGATGAAGACGCCCAGTTTAAAGGTGGCAGCTATATTCATGTGCAGAAGTTTGCTCATAACCTAAGTAAGTGGAATCGTCTTCCAGTTAAGAAGCAAGAAGACGTTATCGGGCGAACTAAGGCCGACAACATTGAGTATGCATCTGCAGATAAGCCGCTAACGAGTCATATTAAGCGTGTGAACCTGAAAGATAGTGAAGGCAAATCGATGGAGATCTTAAGGCAGAGCATGCCTTATGGTTCAGTTAAAGAGCAAGGTTTGATGTTTATCTCTACCTGTCGCAACTCGGTGCATTTTGAAAAGATGTTAGAGAGCATGATACATGGTGATGCCGAGGGCAATCATGATCACTTGATGCATTTTACTCAAGCATTAACAGGGTCATCATTCTTCGCGCCTTCATTGGATTTTATGAATCGCGTTAGCTGATGCCATAAAGTTCTGACAATAAAAAAACGCACATTAAGGTGCGTTTTTTTATTGGAGGTTACCGAGCGAGTTATTCACTATCAATTTCGTCTTTATCCCAATAGTTAGTAGGGCGTCTGGCATAAATTTCATTTACTGATTTAACGAGTACCTTGTTGTTTTCGGGGTATACGACTACATCATGTATGTCTCGGTTACCGACCACAAGAAAGACGAAATCTTGGTCGCTATGATTGACGAGTTTATGTGAGATACCGGTATCGGCGTTAAAGCAGATATATTCTCCCTGACTAAAGGAGTGAGGCTCACCGTCAATATATAGCGTCGCTTCACCATGCATTGCGTAGATATGCTCTTCTTCTTTTGTATGGTAATGGGCCACCGCAGAGGATTTTCCTGGTGCTAAGCGTTCCATAGTGACGCCGATTTTTTCTCCGCCAGCGGAGTCCCCTATATGTTTTTGTTCACTGGCATATTCATCTTCATGTTGCCAAGGTTCCCAGCATATATCGTTGATATTTATAATTTTACTTTTATTCACTCTTTATCCTCGACTTAAATTACTGTCGTTTAGGATTATAACGATAATTGTTAAAGAGAGAAGAATCTATTCAATATATTGTATAAAACAATGTGTTCTATATTTGAGGTGCTGTCGTGATCGTGTCTATCTTAACGCGGAGTTTGTGCTGAAGGTGCAATAGGGGGGGAGAGGATGCTGTAACCTAGAGGTTACAGCATATCGCCTGTTACACTTGTTTAGTCGGCATAATTAAACAGCGACTTAACGGTTTCCAATGTGTCTTCAATATTGTGGATACTAGATGGGCAGATGAAGATGGTGTCATCGCCAGCAATGGTACCTAAGATCCCTTCAGGTTTACCAATGGAGTCAAGTAGGCGGGCGATCAATTGCGCCGCACCAGGGCTGGTTCTAACGACAATCATGGATTGATTGTGGTCAACATCGAGTACGAGGTTCTTAAGCGGGCTACCTGCAGTCGGCACACCGAGTTCAGCCGGAAGACAGTAGACCATCTCTTGTTTAGCATTACGGGTTCTGACCGCGCCAAACTTACTTAGCATACGAGAGACTTTAGACTGGTTAATATTGCCAAAGCCTTCGGCTTGCAGGGCAATAACAATTTCACTCTGAGAGCCAAATCGCTCTTCTTTCAAAATCGACTTGAAGGTCTTAACTAAATCATCTTGGCTTTTATTAGCTTGCATA
>NZ_BPET01000064.1 GCF_019654915.1 Shewanella sp. MBTL60-007
TGCCTACTTTGACATTTAGCGCTATCGTGTCTAATAACGAGGGGGCGTAGTTTAGCTAGCGCTTAGCTAAATAACTCATGAAACAGCTGGATGATTAATGAATATATGAGGCATTACATTACTTAAGAAAAACGTCAATTAATTTGTTAGCCTGAATAGTGGTAATATATTACTTCCAAAATTAAACATATTACTTTCCAAATTAAACATATTACTTTTGCAATTAAATATACTGCTTTTTAAATTAAATATTCTGCTTATTTAATTAAATTCGCTTAAGCTTTTACACTGACAACCTTCCGGTTGCAAGTAGGCTTTGTTTCCTAAATCAGATGTTCAGATCACCAACTATCGCTCAATGCCTCAACTAGATGCCTAAACCCCGCAACAAAACCGCTAGCAGGAACCTAATTAACAGAGGTTCACTTACGTTCTGGATTGATAAAGAGGCTATCGTGTTATGGCAAGTAAAAATTAAACAACGCAAAAAAGCAGACCAAGACTATTCAAAGGTATGACTATTACTAGGTGTTGGTCCCTAAAAGTGATTTTTGTTAATGAGCAACTGTAGCAAAGCCAAAAAATCACTATTACAGGGTGTCAAACTGTGATCGGTAATATTGCTCGCAGGTAAATCTACTGTTTATTCGAATTCTTTAGCATGACGAGCGATTTGGAAACTAAGCCTCTCATGTCTGAAATACATCTAGGTTTTACTGCGCTTTCTGTTGACCGTTAGCTGTTAATCGTGCCCTCTTGCAACAGCTTACGTAAGCCTGTCACAAAGCCACGAGGAAATATTCCTGTATTGTATTCCATACCTTTACTCAGTAAGCATGCCAGAAAATGAGGTTAGCACTTTAATACTTGGCTCTTCGCAGGAATCAAACTGACAGACAGCTAGCTTATCAATGGTGATAATCCCAAAAGTGTGAATGCTTTAACTCTAATCGGAAAATATAACCTTAGCCACTAAGCACTGTCTTCTATTCTAACAATGCCACAATTAATCATCGATGAAGCAACACGTGCTATTGCATAGGTAGATGAGTGTGGTTCAGAGGTAACTTATCTACAGGGAGCTATAAAAGATCGCCCGATCGTTATCGCTCATAAATAAAGGGAGTGATTACTGCGATAAATTTAGGGGGAAACAGAGTTACACAGGAATGAGTCAAAAAACAACCAGCAGGTTTAATGCTTATATATTAGTAGCTTAAGCACGTTAAAAATAGTATTCAACATACTTGTCCACAGATTCTGTGGATAACCTAAATAAGTCATTCATACAGATATGCCTTAGATCGTTACTCAGGTCAAGCTTTTCATTCGATCAAAACGAAAATCTTGCGTTAACGCGTAAGAATCGTAATACTGCACAAAATTCTTCATTCCTAAAATTATGATTAAACCTCTTCTACTCATCGCCGCACTTTTCTCCATTGTGGCTTGTAGCCCCTCACAAGAGCATAGCGGAAATATTAGCAGTTCAGAGAGTGCTTCCCTTCGCAGCCCGGAGTTAACGTCTCTAGGGTTTTTAAGTGCGATTTACGTTGATAGAGATGTAGATAAAGCCAAATTATATGTTGATGAATCGCTTAAAGAGATCTTAGGCCACTATTACATCGCCTCTTCGGTGCAACGTTATGTATTAAACTTATCAATGACAAATGTCGAGCTAGAAGTTGATGAAGTGGATATCGATTTCTTCCGCAAGTTTACCGATGATGTAACCGTTATAGTAAAAATAAAAGGACTGCGAGGTGGGCAGGAGTGGATCGATGATAGAACCTTACGTCTACATAAACGCAATGGTAACTGGATAATCGTTGAGATAATGCCTGAAAAACGCCAAGTGAACGGCTAGTGACTTTCCAACAAAAACTGACTTGCTTACGCCAAATGCTCCTCCAAAACAAAAAATAGCAACCTTATTGGTTGCTATTTTACTATTAAAGCTCTGTAACGGGCTTTAAGCGATTTTCCTTAATCCAAAAACGCTTCTTCGTCCATTTCAACTGGTAGAGACTCTAACATCTCATCTTGTAGTTGATAATATGCGCCTTCGTATTCCTGAACTTCCATAACGACTCCAGATCTTTGATTAAGGTGTAGGGTGCAAAGGCATGTCATCAATATGTGACATTTCGCCTTTTTTAAAAACATGCCAATTATGCATTGTCTTTATGGGGCGAGTATAACAGCTTAGGCACACCACTTACAGAAAACTTTCAGAATTAGATGCTAAAACTAGCCTAAAACCACAAAAAACTACAATTTACAGCCAAAACAGGTCACAGAAACTGAAAGGCTTTCAGTTTTTAATTCAAAAATTAGCTTAGCCACTATTTTTATATATCTAAAAAATATGTTTAGCAGACGTGCAGATTAGACTATTAATTAACCTTGCCCATAAAAAAGGCCAAACTCATGGTTTGGCCGTTTAAATGCAACTCAGCAAATAGACGCAGACTAGTTCTTTCGATACCGCAACACTTTTAGTGCTTTGTTAGGATCGATATCTTCAAACACCGTAGGATTCTCAAGCTGCTCACAAAACACTAAGCTTGGGCTGTACTCGTTTACCTGCTCCATTAAAAATTCGATGCTCAACTCTGGCGCATTCAAGCAAAGCAGCATGTCGCCATCTTCACTGAGTAGCTCTGGTAATCTTTTCAACAGGCGAGCATAGTCTTTAGTAGCCACAAAACTGCCCTTTTGATTACTAGGCGGATCGGCGATGATTAAGTCGTAAGGGCCAAGCTTGGTGAGCTTACCCCAAGACTTAAAAATATCATGCCCCAGAAAACGCGCGCCGACTTTAAAGTCATTGAGTAGATGGTTTTGCTTACCAATCGACAACGCGCCTTTACTCATATCGATGTTAACCACTTCATCGGCTTTGCCCTGCAATGCAGCCACAGAGAAACCACAGGTATAGGCAAATAAGTTCAATACTTTCTTATGGGCACTATTCTCACGCACCCACTGGCGGCCATTGCGCATATCGAGAAACAAACCATGATTTTGGCCACGCATTAGATGCACTTGAAAACACGCCCCATTTTCAGTGACGATATGTTTCTCAGGGACTTCACCTTTAATAATCTCGGTATGAGTCTCACCACCACGGCGGTATTGAAACACAAGATTGAGAGGCTCATTCCCCTTTAATTCGACCCAGCGTTGCTCAATGGCAGCGCATAAGGTGTCTAGCTCATCACTTTCTAATACCTTAAAACTGGTTAACAACAATACTGGCGAAAACCAATCCAAACACAAATGCTCACAGCCCGCAAAACGCCCTCCGCGACCATGAAAAAGACGCGTCACATCTTGTGGAAACTCTACTTGTTTTACTGCTTCAATAAATAACTGCATCAAGCTCACTTTTACTTGTTAACTAATTACTGTCTTGCTTATTTTTTTCACTGTTTGTAATAGCTAAAGTTGTCTCTTCAGTCGCGACACCGGCATTCAGCTTGGCCACTTGTAACTGCTCCTCAGAAACATCATCGCCCAACAACACTGCCAACCAACGACCACCAGAACTGGATTCAAGTGCAATTTTTACAATCATGGTCAGTGGTACCGATAGCAGCATACCGACAGAGCCTAACAACCAGCCCCAGAAGATTAATGATAAAAACACCACAAGCGTTGATAAGCCTAAGCCCTTGCCCATATATCTTGGTTCAACGGCATTACCCATAATCGTATTCGTACCTAAGTACAGCAGCGCCACACCACCAGCAGCGCCTGGGCCTAATTGAATGAATGCCAATAGCACAGATGGGATAGCCGCAATAATTGAACCAATATTTGGAATATAGTTAAACAGGAATGCGATAACGCCCCATAACAAGGCATAGTCCACACCAATAAAGTAAAGGCCTACACCGATAATCAAGCCGGTGCCTAAGCTAACGAGTGTCTTGATCACCATATATTGGTTTACCGAATGCAAGAAACGGTCGACCTGCTTTAATCGCATATCTGGATCATCTAGTGCTAAATGCATCTTGGTCGAAAAACCATTCGACTCAAACAACATAAACACCACGGTCAAGATGATTAAAAACAGATTCGCCATCACACTGCCTACACCGGACAACATATTCGTGGTCATCGACAGGGCAACACCTGGGTCGAAGTAGGCCAAGATCTGTTCTTTAGAGATCTGAATATTAAATGCGGCAAGCTTCTCAACGACCCATGAGAACTGGTCGATTAACTGATCGCGATAAAATGGTAACTGTTTAGAGAACTCATTAATCGAAGTGCCAACAACCGAGGCCAACCATAGCCCCATCATCACGATAAAGACCATCAACAACAGTACAGCCAAACCTCGTGGTGCACGGTGGCGTGTCATCCAGCTGATCATTGGATTACAGATCACAGCGATAAATACTGACAGCACAAAGGGAACCACAATCGGGCTTGCCGCCTTAATGCCCGCTAAAATTACAACGATAAACGCTGAAATAGCAAAGCCTTTAAATGCTACGCCTTGGTTCTCAAATCGTCTCATTACAATAAAATCCTTCTTGATTCACTATAATATTGATAGGGTTATATAAACTGCTTCAAACATACACAACAATAGGGACATCGTTATTTATGAAACCAGAAATCGCCGTGATCCGAATCAAAAACCTTAGGCTACGTACCTATATCGGGATCAAAGAAGACGAAATACAAAATAAGCAAGATGTCATCATAAATACCATTATTCACTACTGTGCAGACAAAGCCAGAAACAGTGACAATATGGATGATGCTCTGAATTATCGCACGATTACGAAAAAGATCATTGCTTTAGTTGAAAACAACCGCTTTTCTTTACTAGAAAACCTCACTAACCAAGTCTTAGCCATTGCCAGTGAACACGATTGGGTAGATTTTGCGAAGGTTGAAATAGACAAGCCACATGCGCTGCGTTTTGCAGATTCAGTCTCCCTTGAGCTGTGTTATCAAAAACAATCGATCTAACGACTATAATCTAACGTACAGACAATTATACTTTTTAAGCTATTTAATCAGCCTATGAAAATATTAATGACTGGCGCCAGTGGATTTATCGGTAAGCAACTGGTCAAAGCCTTAGAGTTACAACATCAGTTAACTATTCTCAGCCGCGATCCACAGCGCTCAGCCATTATACTGGGCGCTAAGCATCACTATTTAGATTCGTTAGATGAACTCAAAGACTTGGATAATTTCGATGCCGTTATCAATCTAGCGGGTGAGCCTATCGCCGAAAAGCTCTGGAGCGGCCAGAAAAAGCTCGATATTTGCCAGAGCCGCTGGAGTATAACCGAGCGACTAACAGAGCTCATCGAAAATAGTACTAAGCCACCACATACCTTCATTAGTGCCTCTGCAGTAGGTTTTTACGGCAATCAGAATCAAACTCGAGTCGATGAGAGCTATCAAGCCAGCGATGCTAATCTAGCCGAGTTTACGCATCAGGTATGTCACCGCTGGGAAGATGGCGCATTAAAAGCGCAGAGTGAACAAACCCGGGTCTGTATTATCCGAATAGGACTCGTTCTCGGTAGCAAAGGCGGCGCCTTGGCTAAGATGTTACCCGCGTTTAGACTGGGGCTTGGCGGGCCGATTGCCAGCGCAGAGCAAGGCATGAGCTGGATCCATCAATCAGATCTGGTTCAGCTTTTCGTGCACCTGCTCAACCACTCAGAATGCAACGGCATCTATAATGGCTGTGCACCAAACCCTGTTAGTAACAAAGAGTTTACAAAAACACTGGGACAAGCATTAAGCCGTCCAGCCTTTATTCCTATGCCAGCCTTCGTATTGAGAGTTGCTTTAGGTGAGATGTCTTGCCTATTAATTGAAGGACAATATGTCATACCTAAGCGCACCTTAGACTCAGGGTTTGTGTTCCAATACCCTGAGCTTCAAGCGGCGCTGAAACAGTTGCTCACTTAGTCTTTTTAGCTGCAACGTAAGCAAGTTAATATCAACAAAAAAGGGATAGCTAGGCTATCCCTTTGAACAGGAGTTTCCCATTCTAATGGGCTTTAAGTAATTCACCGCAGGACTTATTAAGTAACTGTCTACAGCGCCAAATACCGAGCAAAGCCACAATGAGTCCACCGCAAAGTGGTGCTATCCCCCACCAAGGCCAATGCATATAAACATTAAGCTCAAAAACCTGAGTCTTTAACAGATACAGAGTAAACTCGGCGACAATCACCGCTAATATCCCTGCAATGGTGCCAAGTAGAGCAAACTCAAGTCCAGTTGCCGCTCGCAGTAACCATCCTGATGCGCCAAAGGTGCGCAATACGGCAAGCTCTCTTTGCCTAGTCGCCATCCCCGCCTCTGTTTGCGCTATCATTACCAAGGCACTTGCTAATAACACTAAGACTAATACCAGCGATAACGACAGAGAAACTTGGTCGATGATCTGCCTTAGCTGGCTCACCATGGCTCCGACATCTATGATAGATACGGTCGGAAACTGCTTTATCAAATCAAGGATAAGCCCACGCTGAGAGTCAGCAAGGTGAAAACTCGACATCGAGGTATAAGCAAAGGGAGCGAGTGCTTCTTGGGTAAAAATCATAAAGAAATTAGGCTGTAGTGTTTCCCAATGCACTGCACGAATGCTGGTAACCTTCACTGTGAGTGGCTGGTTATCTATGGTGTAAGTTAAGCTGTCACCTATAGATAAGCCTAGACGCTCCGCGACACCCGATTCGACTGAAACATCATAAGTGTCTTTATTAAAACTGCCCTCTAAGATCTCATTATTCGGGGGCAGACTCACCCGGTAGGTTAAGTTTAGCTCTCGAGCGATCCCGACCCGCCCCTCTTTTCCCTCTTGCTTTTGCGCATTAGAGATCAACTCCTCACCATTAATTTCAGTTAAACGACCGCGCACCACAGGATAGATAATAGGTGACTCTTTAAGATGAGGTGCCAAGAAGTCGCTAATAGTTTGCGTCTCTTCTGGGGCAATGTTGACTAAGAAGTAGTTAGGCGAATTTTCAGGTAACTGCTTTTGCCACTCCAGCAATAAGTCTTGTCTAAGCGCCAAAATAGTCAGTAGTAATACCAAGGCGCTGCTGAAGCCGACAAGCTGCACTGCATTTTGTTTGGCTCTGCGCCTAAGTCCTGCTAGCGCCAACTGTAACGGATTGGTAGTTTTCATGCCGACGCTATGACCTAAACGGATCATAAAAAAGCCGAGCACACTCAGTAAAGTTCCCAGCAGCAATACCGCAGCCACAACAGTTAAGGTTAACGCTAAGCTCTGAGAGTAGAGATATCCCAGCAGCGCCATCGCGCCTAAGCTTAAAATAAGGTGCAGCCACATCCCCAGCTGCAAGCCTTCAAGCTGACGTTGTAATACTCGAAGAGGCGGAATAGCTAATAGACGCATTAGCGGATAGGCGGAAAACATAAAGGCGCTAACAAAACCTGTCGCTATGCCTAGCATGATTGGCCTACTTACTGGTGGCGTGTATGCGGCAATCTCTACAGGTAGAAATGCCGTGATGCCCCGATCTAAGACAAAACCACCGAGCAAACCAAGCAATACGCCAACCGCGGTAACTAGCAATAGATGAGTCCCAAATAACACTCTGATCTGCTTCGCCGATGCACCAAAGGTTTTTAGCATAGCCACCACATCATAGTGACGCTGACAGTATCGCTGCGCAGCAATACCAATGGCCGCACAGGCGAGCGCGATACCTAACAGACTGGCTAACAATAAAAAGCGCTCTGCTCGCTTAACGGCACCGGCAATGGGCGAGTCACCCGACTGCACATCTACCCAACGCTGACTGGTATTAAGTAGAGGTTTTACTCGCGCTTCAAATGCCGTTAACTGTCCAACATCACCAGTGAACTGGTAACGATAGGTTACCCGACTCCCCGGTTGAATAACTTGTGTCTTGGCTACATCTTCAATGCGCATTAGTACAACTGGGGATGACGCAAATGGGTTAAAGCCCGCATCAGGCAAGCGAATTATTTCCTTAGATAAATCAAACTTCGCATTCCCAAGCTCTATTAGCTCAGGATAACCTAACAAGCCGCCGAGCCGCGTCTCAAACCAAATATGACCTAGCTCTGGTAAACCCTGAGCCTTACCAGTACTGAGTTCGATATCCCCCTTTAAGGGATAACCTTGCTCAACAGCCCTAACGGTAACTAACTGAAATGCGTCACCAGCGTAAACCATTGAGTTGAATTGCATGCTACCAACCCGAGCAACACCTAGCTCGTCAGCCACTTGCAAAATTTGCGGATCAATTTTGGCTGGGGAGTCGATGATACGGTCAGCCGCGATAAATTTTGATGCTTGCCCGTTAATTGCCATCTGCAAGCGCTCACTGACACTGGCAAGGCCCGTTACCGATAAAACGGCCAAAGTGATCGCCAAGATAATCAACAGCAATTGTCCTTGGGACAGCTCTCGCTTAAACAGCCTCCAGGCTAAACTTAGCTCCATGCGCTTGCCTCTTCTGCTCCTTGAATTGTTGTCACCTGTTCGTTTTGCTTCTCACTTAAACAGCCTGAATCCATAATAAATTGGCGCTGACAACGGCTTGCTAACTCCATATCGTGAGTCACCAACACTAAGGTTGTATCACTCTCACGGTTAAGTTCAAACAGCATATCGGCGATCTTATCGCTATTAGCTGAGTCAAGGTTACCCGTTGGCTCATCGGCAAATAGCACCTTAGGTTCACAAATAAAAGCTCTAGCAATAGCAACCCTTTGTTGCTCACCGCCGGATAGTTGATTAGGAAAATGGCTCAAACGATGACTTAACCCCACTCGCTCTAGCATCGCCTCGGCCTTCTCTTTAGCCTTAGTTATACCTGCAAGTTCGGCGGGTAACATCACATTCTCTAGTGCATTTAGAGTATCGACCAACATAAAAGACTGAAAAATAAAACTGACTTTCTGTTTACGTAAGGATGCCTTACTCTCTTCATTGAGATCTTCTAAGGCAACACCATCAAGTTTTATCGAACCACTAGTGGGAGAGTCTAATGCAGCAAGTAAGCCTAGCAAGGTTGACTTACCCGAACCCGATGGGCCAAGAATAGCCACACTCTCGCCGTGCTTGACATCCATATTGATGCCGTTGAGGATAGTCAGTAGACCCTCTTGAGTAACAACAGATTTAACTAGGTGGCTTACAGTTATGGCGCTATTTTCAGACATAGATTCCTTCTTAGGCTTCAAGAGCCGACTCGGCGGCTTAGCCTTATTATTAATTTTCAGCAGTTTTAAACTGAGTGCTGCCCCTATATTAATCCTAGGTGATAGCCTAAGTGCAAGTTATGGCATGCCCGAAGATCAGGGTTGGGTACAATTATTACGCGAAAAAATGCCCGAGCACAGCATCATAAACGGTTCAGTTAGCGGTGAAACCTCCGCAGGAGGACTGCGCCGACTCCCCGCGCTGCTTGAGTCGACGCAGCCTGAGTTACTGTTAGTCGAGCTTGGTGGCAACGATGGCTTACGGGGTTTTCCACCTAAACAATTGAAAAACAATCTTACAAAAATCATCGAACTGGCAAAGGAGCAAGAGGTAAAAATTCTGCTCAGTGAAATCATGGTACCACCTAACTATGGTCCAAGATACGCATCACAAATTAGTGCTATTTATAAAGAGCTTGCAGAAGAACATGAGGTTACTCTAATGCCATTTTTTATGGAACAGATCGTCACCGACTCTTCTCTCATGCAAAGAGATGGCATCCACCCCAATCAAAAAGCACAACCTGCAATTGCAGAGTTTATGTTGCCATGGTTTGAACAGGCTTTATAATCATCTACAAATCATTGCACAACCTAGTTTTTTAGTTAAACCCTAAACTATGTATTTGTACCGTAAAATGCTGGCATCCGTATAATAAAGCCAGCCACAGGGGTATTAATACCATTTCAGGGAGAGATAAATGGAACCCCATATGCGCTATTCTCTTATTGCGGCGGCTTGTTTCGCTGCCATCAGCTCCGCTTCTGCAAACTCGGCAGAGCCCACCGCACAAATCAGCCCCGTAGCCCCAAAGGAGCAATCGTTAAAGCCCGAACAAGTTTATCCTCCTGTAGACAGCAAATATGACTGGTTGCAACTGACCTCATTAGAGCTATTAAAAGGTGAAATTAAAAACCTTTATGATGACAAACTAGAGTTTGAGAGTGATGAGCTCGATACGGTGTTTATCGACTGGGACGATGTGAAAGTACTGCAAAGTAGCGGCATCGTTAGTATTGGCTTTACAGATCTAAGCACTAAAACAGGTCATTTATTAGTTGAGAATGGTAAGTCTTATATTGATGGTGAAGAGTTTGATAACTCTCAAATCATGACCATTATTGCTGGTGACCAATCAGAAGCTAACTACTGGTCCAGTAAAATCACCCTCGGTGCTAACTTCCGTAGCGGCAATACAGACCAGATAGATTACAGTGCATTAGCTAAAACCATGCGCCGCACAACAGAGTCACGCTTCAACCTAGACTACATTGGCAACTACTCTAAAACCGATGGTGAAAACCGCATTAATAATCATCGTATTAACACTAACTTTGACTGGTTTATCTCTAAACAGTTCTACTTAAGACCTGTGTTTGCCGAGATCTATAAAGATCCCTTCTCAAACATTGACTACCGAGTCACGGTCGGTTCGGGTTTGGGTTATAACATCATAGATAACTCAAAAACGGAATGGAGCATCAGTGGCGGTCCTGCATATACTTACACTCGATTCGACGAAGTTACCGACAATGAAGAGATCGATGATGATAGTGCAGCAATGGTAATAGAAACGGTTTATGACACCGAGATCACCAGTGATATCGACTTCAATACCTTATACCGAATTCAATATGGTAATGAAAAGTCAGGTGGCTATACCCACCATGCAATTGCCACGCTTGAGATTGAACTAACCAGCATCTTCGATCTCGACCTTTCTTTTGTTTGGGATCGCATCAATAACCCACAACCAGATGCAAATGGCTTTATCCCTAAACAAGATGATTACCAATTCATCGTTGGTTTTGGTATTGATCTTTAGCCAACCGCTCATTAGGTTGAAAGCTCTACTTTGAAAATTCCCGCTATCTATCGTAGCGGGAATTTTTTTATTCTCACTTAACTGATACCAATTAGTACAAATATTTGATCGCTCCGCGAGAGTTTATCGGCACAGAGACAAGCTCATCAATCGCTCCTCGATAACTGCTCCTGCGCTGCAAAGCTTCACAAGGGAGCTACCATCCTTTCAGCTATTCGCCTTGAATAAGTTTGCCAAAAAACGCTCTGAGTAGATCAACCTCTTACACTGATTGGTGTAACCCCATGAAGTTAAACTACTTTACATTTCTAAAATTGGCAAAAAGTTAGATTAGACGACACAAAGTAAAATCGTCACAAAGCGTCGAGACCATTAATTACCCGCCACAATTCGGTAAAATTATTAGTCAATTTCTCAAGCAGACTTAAATCCATACACCTGTTTTAATGTGACCTTGTTCACATTAATTTTCAAGTAGTAAGCCTTGCTTATGCGTTTAACCTCCTACCAAAAACACAATTGATAACACAATGTTAGTTAATTGTTGACCACATTTCACATTGCTTATCTTGTACGCCAGTGCAATCTAGTAGTCGCATAATAAAAATAAATTTGGAGACGCTATGCTCAACAAGAAACCTTCATGGCTTATGCCAACCTTACTTGCCAGCGCTGTAGCAATAAGCCTAGGGGCTTGTTCATCAGACGATGACGAAACCAACGTAGTCGAAGAAGACACAGGCGTTGTCACACCGACGCCAGAGCCGGACCCTAGCTTCCCTGATGGCGCTATCATGGTTGAAGACGGTGAAAACCTCACCATCCGTATTCAAGAGGCCCTAATTAATGCACAAAGCGGCGACGTTATCGTGCTACCTAAAGGGAATTTTGAGATCGAATCGACGCTACTGTTTGACGGCGATGTCGACGGTGACGGTAGTTACGCAAAAAATGTCACCATCATGGGATATGGCATGGAAGAGACGGTTCTTGACTTCTCTAAGGCAAACTCCGGTGACGGTATATTCGTTCAGAATGCACTCAATATTATCATTCAAGACCTTTCGGTCAACGAAGCCAAAAACAACGGTATTAAGCTTAAAAACACCAATGGCATTATTCTTCGTCGACTCGCTACGGTTTGGGAAGGTGAGCTAGATGAAGGTAATGGCGCTTACGGTCTTTACCCTGTTGAATGTGAGAACATTCTAATTGAAGATACTTATGTTCGTGGTAGCGCCGATGCGGGGATCTATGTCGGCCAGTCTGAATATATTGTCGTACGACGTAATATCGCCAAAGAAAACGTAGCCGGTATTGAGATTGAAAACTCCAAATATGCCGACGTATATGACAACGAAGCCATGGGTAATACAGGTGGTATTTTGGTATTCGACCTACCTATTGGCAACCATAGATACGGCTCGAGTGTGCGGATCTTTAATAACAAAGTCTACGATAACAATACCAAGAACTTTGCCAACGCCTCTGCCAACCCGGCAGGTGTACATATCGTTCCACCAGGAACCGGTATGATTATTCTCTCTACCGATGATGTGGAGATCTTTAACAACGAGATCACCAATCACGATACCATGGGTGTGACTATCTCAAGCTTCTTTATCGCCGAGCCAAATATTGAGACTTTCGTCGCTAACTATGGTCAACCCGGTCAACCGATTGAAGATGGCTGGCGTCCAACGCCCCGTAATATCTATCTGCACGATAACGTGATTGAAGGCTATGGTCAGAAGCCAAATGGATACCTTATCGATGACATCATCAAAGGTTACCTGTTCACCCATGGCCAATTTCCTGGCGTACTTTATGATGGTTTAGGTGAGTTGCTCTCCAATAACGGTACC
Source organism: Shewanella sp. MBTL60-007 (assembly GCF_019654915.1). Classification (GTDB taxonomy): domain Bacteria; phylum Pseudomonadota; class Gammaproteobacteria; order Enterobacterales; family Shewanellaceae; genus Shewanella. The sequence goes on from NZ_BPET01000064.1 coordinate 12,944, forward strand.
GCAGCGTACCTTGGCTTGCAGGAACTACCTTTTGCAGCAGATGGCAGTGATAACATCTGTGCCAGCAATAACGGCGATGTCTCCTTTGGTCGTCTGTATGCAAACGACAATACCGATATGGCCAGTCCCGAGTTCCTATTTGAGAAGACTCAAACCGATATTATGGATTGCCAGCAGGTGAGCCTTCCAGTTCATACTGTGACATTTGGCGAGCAGATTTTCGGTTGTGGTGTTGATGACGATACAGAGGGTTGTGACGGTGGTAACCTCGTTGGTGGCGGTGGCAGCATAGGCGAAGGTGAAGGTGGCCTAGATGGCGATGGAGATCTCAGTCTGTGTAAGGCTGAAGGCTCAAATGCCTCTTGGGACGCGCTACTTAAAGCCAACTGCCCTAACCTGTCTGACTACAACCTATTCGCCGATATGAAGAACCCAACGGACGCACCGAACTCTGGCGGTATGCCTTACGACATGAATACTCAGCTATTTACCGATTATTCGAGTAAGTATCGCTATGTATTTATACCAGAAGGTCAAAAAGCTAACTACTCAGAGAATGAGTCATTTGAGTTCCCTGTAGGCAGCGTTATCGTGAAGTCTTTTGCCCTACCCGCTGACACAAGCAAGCGCGGTATTGCAAACGAGGATTTAGTTGAAACACGCCTATTGATCAAGCGTGAAACTGGTTGGACTGCACTACCTTATGTTTGGAATGCTGAAAAGTCTGACGCTGTTTTGGCTAAAGCGGGAGCGATTCAAGGCAAGAGCGTGATGCATAATGGCGAAGACATGGAGTTTGACTATGTCGTGCCCAGCATGAACCAATGTAAACAGTGTCACCAGTTAAAAGCCGACGCTGACAGCCCAGCTAAGTTCGCCCCTATCGGCACTAAGGCCCGTAATCTCAATAAGGATTACACCTACAGTGATGGCAGTATGAACCAGCTACTTAAATGGCAAGCTGCAGGCATATTACAAGGCCTACCAGAGCTAGCAAGTATTGATGCAGTACCTGCCTTTAATGATGGCGATGAAGTCAACCTTGCCCAGATGTCTGATGCGGACCTAATGAAAACGGCTAAGGGTTACTTAGACATCAACTGTGCCCACTGTCATCGCCCAGAAGGCAACGCTTCAAACACAGGCTTAAAGCTTGAGTACTGGAGAGCCTACGATGAAGATGCAGGTTTATCACATGGTACGTGTAAGTCGCCTGTTGCCTACGGTGGTGGTTCACTTGGTTTTGATATCGTCCCTGGTAGCCCTGAAGAGTCGATTCTGCACTTTAGAATGGAGTCGAATGATCCAGGTGACAGAATGCCAGAAATTGGCCGTAGCCTATCCCATGCTGAGGGTGTTGCCCTTATCAATGAATGGATTAAGCGCCTACCTCAAGCAAGCTGTTCTAACTAGAAGGCTAGTACTAAGTCATGAGATGAGAGCCAATCTAATTATTTAGCTAAGCACTCATCACTATAAAAGGCCGGGAACTCCCGGCCTTTTTTCTAACACCAAAATAGATAATCCTAGGTGCTGTATGCGTAAACTCATTCTACCTACCCTACTCATGCCTTTAATTAGCTGTGGCGGCTCTGACGATTCAGCCGAAGCCGTTCCACAACCTGAAACGCCGAGCGTCACTCCTGACCCTACACCCGATCCCACACCAAGCTCAGCCTGTGAAGCGAACACCAGCGAGGTTAACTGGGATGCACTTATGAATGAAGATTGCGAGTCCTTGGCACAATATGGTCTGTTTATCGATCCCAGTATTCCAACAGACTCTCCTGTTTCACCAGGGATCCCGTACCAATTGTCCACTGAGCTCTTCTCTAACTATGCCAGTAAACATCGTTTCATCTTCGTTCCCGAAGGTAAAACCCTTAGCTATGACGCCAAAGCGACCTTCGATATGCCAGTTGGGACAGTTCTAGTCAAAAGCTTCTCTTTACCCTTTGATACTCAAGTCATCGGCGCCAACAATGAGGTACTTATCGAGACACGATTGCTTATCCACAGAGAGACTGGCTGGACAACCCTGCCCTATATCTGGCAAGACGGAGAAGCATTGCTGCAAGTCGCAGGTAAAGATATCGCTCATAGCCTAAACCACCAAGGTGAGCGCCAAAGCTTCGATTACCATGTCCCGAGTAGAGCCGAATGTAAGCTATGTCATCAAACGAGTGCAGACAACAGTCGTATTGAGCCTATCGGGTTAAAAGCCCACCTACTTAATCGCCCCATAGTCCACCAAGGTAACGAGCTCAATCAATTGCTACTGTGGCAGCGACTTGGATTACTTAACGGCCTGCCAGAGCTTGCTCAGGTTGGCAAGACCTATGACATTTTTGACGAGTCTGCGGCGTTAACGGTAAGAGCCAAAGGTTATTTAGATATCAATTGCGCCCACTGCCACAACCCACAGGGTTTTGCCAGCATATCAGGGTTAAGATTGGGGTTTTATGTGGATCATACTAGCTTTGAATATGGGATCTGTAAGCAACCTCCCGGTTGGGACGGCGGCGCAAAGGGCTTGTCTTATGACATCATTCCTGGTGATGGTGAGCATTCGATACTCGTCTACAGGCAGGAGTTAAATGAGCCTAAAGACAGAATGCCACCGATAGGCCGCAGTATCGCTCATACTGATGCCGTAGCTCTCATAGAACAGTGGATTGATCAAATGGCGCCTGAGCTTGGTAACTGCCAACAATAATCAACGCTAAGCCCTTTACTCACCGCGAGTTAAAGGGCGGTTAAGACGGTGAAAGTAGCCTGGAGGATGGCCAATCCAGTGTTTAAAGCTTTGTCTAAAATGGCTCACATCACCAAAACCCATCAGATCTGAGATTTCATCTATGGAGTAATCGCTAGTTAAAATCAAATCTATTGCCATCTGACAGCGCACCTGATCCACCAACTTCTGATAACTGGTATTAGCCGAAGCGAGTCTTCGCCTGAGGGTTCTAGCGCTGATATTTTGCAGTTCGGCCATCGCCTCCATACTCGGTAATTCAGGCGCCAGCTCTCTTAATATTGCCAAGATCTGCGATATATAGGAGTTCGAGCTCTCGGTTCCTAGTTTCACCGCTGCATGTTCGAAAGAGTAAGTCACGGGCAGCGCTAAATAACGGTGCTCAATTGACCACTCGAAAAATTCACTATCAAATATAATATCGGCCCCAGTCTGCGCAGATAAGAATTCAACCTCTCGCACTGGTTCTGCTAAGGCAATATGGGAGACTCGAATATTCTCTCCGGTAAGCTCTTTAGCAAAAGCCAACAGGGAACAAATACTGTGTTGGAATTGAAAACTATAACGCTCTACATCGACTTTATTAGTATTTAACCACCGGACATACAAGCGTCCATCGACATTCATTAATAAGTTATCCGAGAAGCTACCCACTAATTCGGGGTGAGAAATCGCAAACTGTAAACACTCACCTAAGGTGTCAAATTTTGCCAGATGAGGTAACAATACATCAAGTTGGGCAACTTTATAACTTGATGCAGCTTTGGCGGCGGTTTCGGGATCAGAGCTAAGTTGTCGCACATAGTTCATTGCATAATCAACCTGCCACACATAGACAAACTGACTCACCATCAACTCCGATTCACCTATACCAATGTCGCTGTAGAGGCGCTCAACAACCTCATTGGCAAAGTTCTGCTTCAGGTAACGAAACAGATTCTTTAGCTCGTACGCTGGATAGGACTGATCTCCTACCCGAATATGAGGTTTATAGCTACAGGTTTGATTCATCTAACACGGTGATAAATTGATCTTTATCAACATTTTTAACGGATCTAAATTAGAATTGGTAGCCTTTTATTAATTTTAACTTAATTTTATTTACACACGGTTAACAGGACGTATGTGCAAACACTGCAGTGAGATGCAGCCTGCTTTTGAAAGTAAGGGGCCCGATACGCTCTGCGGTAACAAATAACATACGTGTTTAAAGGACAGATTCTAGTTTTTAGAACACATTGATGGATTCAATATTGCTTCATCAGCATTTTGTCTAAATACCCTTTTCAGATTAAAGGTATTGTTTAGGGGCATGAAAAAGCCAGTTGGGAGTACCAACTGGCTTAATAAAAACCGTCAACCTAATTTTAGGAATAGACAATTTGAAAGGTTTATTCAGCTAAACCCAAAACCTCAAGTCTTTCTTTCGCCAGAAGATATCTTGCGCGGACATCATCAATTTGCTCTTGAGTTAACTTCTTACCAAGAGTGCGAAGACCACCATCAGCGTCATTGTGGTGAACGCCAAAAGCAAACTTAAGATATTCTAAAAGCAGAGGCTGAGCATCAAGGTAAGAGATAGAATTCATCGCCTGAGAAATTTTGTTTGCCTCAGCCCACTCGCCATTATTCACATACTCTTGCATAGTGACACTGGCTTTCGGGAATATACAACCCACACCAGTAATGCCACCGCATGCGCCTGCAAGTCCTGCATGCACAGTAACAGTGTCAACACCTGCCAAAATTTTTGAATCTTTATCTTCTAACATCAGAGTTTCAATCACTGAAACATCTGTCGTTGAGATTTTAAGAGCTGTGACTTCAGGTAAAGCAGAAAGTTTTCTAAGAATATCTGTTGAAAGTGCGTGATATCCGGCTGCATCAGGGTTGTTATAAGGCATAATTGTTACGCCTGCCTCTTTTGCCGCTATTGCAGAGAACTCATAGTATGCGTACATGTCTTCATCAGAAGGTGCTTCTTTCGTTTTTGGCGGCATGACCATAACGGTATCCACGCCAACTGTCGCTAGTTCTGTAACGATTTTGGCAAGCTCTTCTTTCGTTTCTGCCGCAGCGCCGCTGATTAATGGAACATTGTATTCTTTAGCAACTTCAGAAAGGGCTTTAAGTAAAGAAAGACGCTGTTCAGAGCTTAGGTAGCTATTCTCACCTAGAGTACCAGAACCAACAAGCCCGCCCATTCTGGTTCCGCCTTTACCTTGCACTTTTAAAATATCTGCAGCGTATTTTTGTGTTGCCTCAAGGTCAATTTCAAGGGCACCGGATTCTGACTCTTTTAGCCAAGTAAACACGGCCGGCATAACCGTATATCGCCAATCTGTGCTATTTGTTACCATCATATTACCTTTTGTTTAAAAATTTTATCATACAGAAAGATTGTATAAAATATATCAAATAAACCACATAAGTTAAACCCCTTCGACAAACCTAGGCCTTATTGGTAACAAAACGCATTTGAAACTGAAAATTTTGGTGGAATAATCATACACATGTGAACATGCCCCTTCATTAGATGCCCGCTTGCGATAATGCAGCTTTGCGCTTAGCCTCACCGTCCATGACAAGGTGAGAGATAACTTCGTTATCATTCACCCAGATTTCGACGGCTTCAGCCGTAGCTACATTAGATAACTGGTGTTTCATTTTAAGCTTTCGTGCTTTCTGGTTAACCTGCTAAATCATTGAGATGCAAGTGTGCATTGTTATTATCTGAGTTTTATCGAATAATACAATGCGCATTTTTCCAACAACTATCAACAAAACGTGCGAGCGTCATATTAAAATGTTAGCCACTATTGTGAATTCGTATTAATTTCCATTAAAGATTGAACCAAGAGGGACGAAGTGTTGAAGAAACTAATCGCTATTTTTACGGAAAAGCCTAAAGGACTGGTTGCAGAAAGTAAAATATATAAATTTGGCTTTCTCACTATTCTATTATCACTCTTTTTTTGGACGTTAAGTATAAGTCTTGATTCTTCGAATCCGTACAGGTATGGCAATTATGATATTCTAATCGCACCAATAATGTTGTTATTAAATCATATATCATTCAGTTTTAAATTTAGCACCACTCTCACAGTGATATTACGAATACTGGCTATTAGTTGGTTGATATTTACGGCTATTTGGATCTTCATTACTTAATATCTCTGGAATAGTCAGAGATGGCTAACAAGCTTATAAATCAAAACTCACTCAAGGCTGTCATGCCATTTACGGTGCTAATCGCCCACCTGCGCTTAGTTCACTTATTAGCAGGGCGTTATATGCTTGGAAGAACCTCTAAGGATGTTGGTGTAAAACAGTGGATAAAATTACATTTTTCAAAAGGCTAGAGCGCCAAATACTCTCAGGTAAAAAGACTGCAACAATTAGGGATAAATCTGAAAGCCACTATTACCCGGGGCTGGTCGTTGAAGCTTTTACTCACGAAGATGACCGGAAAATCTGTAAGCTAGAAATAGTTGGTGTTGAGCATGTAGAGTTTGAAAAGCTCAACAGAAAACACGCAAAAGCAGAAAACCTCCCATTTGTTTTTATGCTCAAATGGATTTTGCGAAAGATATATCCGACAGAAAAAAGTTTGTGTTTTATCAGCTTCAAAGTTGTTGGTTAATCAGTCTTTAAGTTCTGACCCCCTTGAGCTACGCATATAACAAATTGCTCTAGGGGGATTCGCAATGTGTGACACTGTTACTATGCGTTAATTTTATTGATTAAGATGGTCTGCGGCGGCTTCGTTTTGGGTTGCTCACTACTTAATTGGGCGTTAGGCAGCAAAGGATAGCTTAGTGAGTAAGTTAAATATTAGAGTCTTAAATAAAGATGATTGGTCTACGTATAGAGAACTTCGTCTTCTTTCTCTTCAAGAGTCTCCCAACGCTTTTGGTAGTAGTTATGAACAAGAGTTGTTGTTTTCAAGTGATGAGTGGATTGCTCGCCTTAATCTAGATAATAGTGATAAACGTGCACTTCCACTTATTGCGGAGCTAAATGGTGTTGCTGTTCGCTTAGCTTGGGGATTGGTTCATAGCCCCCAAGATAAAACTGCTCACATCTATCAAATGTGGGTTTCTCCCGATGTTCGTGGTCAAGGAGTTGGGAGTTTATTGCTTAAAAAGATAATAACATGGTCAACAGAACTCAATTTAGATTATGTTTCTTTAGCAGTAACAACGATAAATATACCAGCTATAAAATTATATAAAGCTTATGGTTTTGAGCCTTATGGTTCATTGGAAAGTCTTCGGGAAGCATCAGTATTGTCTGTTCAGCCAATGAAATTGAAGTTGAGTACTACTGTCTAACAGGAAACTAAACAAGGACAAAAAAACCTGCACTGGGCAGGTTTTTATATTTGCTAAAACTCAAGCAGAGTTACTTGAGTGGCTGATTCTTCTCAGCAAACTTATTGAAGATTGCGTTAAACGATAATGACGCGCCATGGGCAATCTTATCGGAAAGCTTCTTCTTAAGCTGATATTGCACCTTGATCACAGTGCGCTCATTAGCCAACTTCATGATCACATCATCACTGGTAGCAATTTCATCAACAAGGCCTAGCTCAATCGCTTGTTGGCCATACCAGTGCTCACCGGTTGCGACTTTGGCAATATCTAACTCAGGTCTATACTTGGCGATAAAGGCTTTAAAGAGCACATGGGTCTCTTCCAGCTCTTGTTGGAACTTTACTCGCCCTTCATCGGTATTTTCACCAAAGATGGTTAGCGTACGTTTGAAATCACCAGCAGTGTGCTGCTCATAATCGATATCGTGCTTTTTCAATAAACGATTAAAGTTAGGCACCTGAGCCACAACACCGATAGACCCCACAATAGCAAAAGGAGCGGAGTAAATTTTATTCGCTACGCAAGCCATCATATAGCCGCCACTCGCTGCGACCTTATCGACACAGATGCTCAGTGGGATCTCAGCCTGTCTTAGGCGATCTAGCTGACTCGAAGCTAAACCATAGCCGTGCACCATGCCCCCGCCGCTTTCGACGTTAACAATGACCTCATCGCCCTTTTCTGCGATAGCTAAGATAGCACTGATCTCTTCACGCAATGACGCCACTTCATTAGCATCGATGCTACCTTTAAAATCAACAACAAAAACTTTAGGCTCTAGCTCTTCAACCTTATCTTTTTGCTCTTTCTCTTTGGCCTTTTCATCGGCTTTTAATTGCTTCTCGTAAGCCTTAAATGCTTTTTTAGACAGTAACTCTTCCTTCAAGTCATGCTTCAATGACTTTAGGTTATCACTGAGATTGGTTAGTTTAAGCTCACCCTTTTCAGCCTTTTGCTTCATAGAAGACGCAAGCACAACAATCACTACCGCAATAATCGCAACAACAATGGTGACCGCTTTGGCCAAAAACAAACCATATTCGTACAGGAATTCCAAAATATTCTCCAGCTAGACCATTCTGTCTCTTCAATTTGGTCGCTATTCTACCAGCCTATTAACCAATAAAACACGCCAATAAAAAACCCAGCTTTCGCTGGGTCTTTTTTTAAGCAGTTCTAGATTTTATTGTCAGTATTATTGAGCACAAGGTGCCACAACATATTGCGCTGCCTCACCAGTCACTAAACCAAGGAAGACGGTCGGACTGTCCACATCAGGAAGACCTGCACTGTAGGAGAAGAAAGCGGCCTGAGTTTGCATCTCTACCGTTGCAACATCTTCAAATCCATCTGTCACACCCTCAACCGGTGATGGGTCGATAAGCGAGCTATGATGTCCTTTAGAGAAACGAACCGCTCCAGAGCCTACTGTCGTGCTATCGATACAAGCTAGGCCTAAGTTTTCAATCAAAGGTTCAGTTCCCGCAGTAGGGAAACCTTCAACACTATTAGGCAGAGTCTGATCTGGAAGGCTGTTTGCACCATCACCAACAACCTCGATAAGATGCAGCGGAAGACCTGTAGCTTTAAGCATAGCAGCATGGTTAATTGGGTCGGCGCTATCAACAGCCGTTTGAACAGCAAAAGCAAAGGTCGGTAGGAATGCATCATACACTGACTTAACTAATGCATCATATTCAGGCGTACCCGGTAAGAAGCCATGTTCTTCATTAGCCTCTTCCACCAGTGCCATAAATGCTTCTGTAGCTACAATGTTCTCAAACAGCATAGGTCCAAATGTCGCCGAACCAATAAAGGTCCCCGCAAAACCACCCGATGGTGCAACCAGCGATGTCGCATTAAGCTTATAAACGTGGCTTAAATCAGCTCCAGATGGGTGAGTCAGCCCAGTACTAGCGTAAGTCGCGAAATTAGTTCCCACGATTGCCCCTAAGCTTAAGCCTTGAGCACTAACTTGGTTTACGTCAAACAGTTGAGGCGCACCCAGCTCCATCAGTTTGCCTGCATAACCGGTAAACGCGGCACGAAGTGCTAAATGATCAAATGTTGCCTGACGGAAGTTATCACGCACGGTTAACGTACTACCGATATTAATAAAGGCTAATGGATCGCCCAGTGAGAACAACACATCATCGCCAATAACATCACCATAGGCCGGGTCGGTTGCCGAAACAGTATAGGCACCAGGCACAAGCAAATCTTTACCAAACGAGCGCGCACCGTGAAGTGGCATGTCGATAGCAATTGTCGCTACGCCAAGTTCACCATAAGTGCCAGCGTAAGCAAATGCCATCTCTTTACCACCGCCTAGGCCATGCATGGCAATAGTGACTGGCCAGCCTGCTGCAGGAGCAGGAGCAAAGTTAGGTACCGTCATTTGGACAGGTACTATTTCGTGGTTTCTGACCTCTGGAATAGGATTGAATTTCGTTAAGTGTCTAGCCTTATCGGTAGGCGTGCCATCATCTAACATCCAATGCTTACCCGCGAGTTGGGCCGGATCACTCAGCGCCGCAATCGGATCATCAATCCCATTTTCAATTGCTTGAGTGAAATAGCTGTCTTGGCTCAAGGTGCCTGCTTCAAGAGCCGTTAGCACAGATACAGGACTATCATAAGCCGCAGACCAAATCCCATTAATGGTTGGGTTACCCGCATCATCTAAGCAAGCTACTGATGAACAATCACCATAAACCGGTAATTTAATTGCAGCAGACCAAACATTAACTTTACTTGCCCCTTCGTACGCCGGATGTTGCTCTGGCATCATCAACACTTGAGCCAGTGTAAAGCCACTATCCGTTGGCGCTTGTACAAACTCAGGCATATAGCCAGGTTGCCCAGCAATTAATAGTTTAGAGACTTCGTACACATCGGCAACCGACTGAGTGGTGAACAGACCTGAGTAACTGATTGACTCGGCGTCAACACCAGCACTAGCCATCCCCTTTTCATAACTATTCACCGCTGCTTGTAACAGTAGCTGTTCAGGGGTTTCCAGTGGTTTAGTCTCGATATCAAGCTTTAGCAAGCCATAGGTTGAAGATGGTGCAATTGAGCGACCAGCTGAGTCTTGAATTAGATCGGTTGTAGCATAAATATAAGATTGATTTGCTTTAAAAGGCTTAAGTGGGACGATAACAATCTTGTTTCCAGATGTGGTCGTCACGAAATCCACGCCAAATTGCAGCTCGGCACCAACTTTACAGGCCGATACATCAGGGGCGGCTTTACACTCAGGATCCGATGATAATGCACCGCCTACGGTAGCTTCAAACATCTTCACGGCACCAGGTTGCTCTACCGATGCTTTACTTAACGTGAGCACAGTTCCATCGTTATCCGTAGCTGGAGCGACTTCGATACTGATCGGTGCCGTTGTCGACCAACCATCTAGTGCACCTAAGGCAATCGTTGGATCTGTGTAGTCACCATTAGCTTCACTTGGCGCTGTAGGATCATCACTTGGTGGAATATTGATGGTACCATCAGTGGTACCACTAAAGAGAATATCATTGGGTAAAGGCAGCTCACCATTTCCCGGATCAAAAACGATAACTGATTGAGGAACCAATGGCTCAGTTTTGTCCACTAATTCGTTATAACTGTCTTCGCTACAAGCAGTTAACCCCAACGCAGAGGTGATTGCTACGCCCAAAAAGAGTTTTTTCATCTTTTTTCCCCAAATCTTGTTGTAATAATTTTGTTTTCACATAGAAATTGGTCACAATAGTCAGCAAAGTATGACCAAGAGGACTTATTGTTAGTCCTTAACTGAGTTCAAGTTAACGTAAAATTATTGACTTAGCTACAATTTTGTCACATTCAGTCATTAATTGAGCGGATAAAGATTAATCGTTTGTTTAAAACAGCTGTTTATCATATCAGCGACTCTAGAAGTGACGGGCGTTTGCGCTCTGAGGAAGTATTAACTCATGTTGGAATATCAAGCAGCAAAAGATCTATTAAAAGACAAGACCATTTTAGTCACTGGCGCAGGAGACGGCATAGGTAAGGCCGCGGCAATCGCTTTTGCAGAACATGGTGCGACAGTTATCCTATTAGGCAAAACAGTAAAAAAACTCGAAGCAGTCTATGACCAGATTGAACAGGCTGGTTACCCTACTCCAGCGATAGTCCCTCTTGATCTTAAAGGTGCGACAGAGCAGAACTATAAAGATATGGCCGACACCATTGAAGAGCAGTTTGGACAGCTTGACGGTCTATTACATAACGCCAGCGTATTGGGTGTATTAGGTCCATTTGAACATATGACGATGAGCACTGTCGAAGAGGTGATGCAGGTTAACGTAATCGCCGAGATCATGCTAACCAAGGCACTACTGCCAGTGATGCGTAAGTCACCAAGCGCCTCTTTACTGTTTACATCTAGCAGTGTCGGTCGCCAAGGCCGCGCATACTGGGGTGAATACGCTATCTCTAAGTTTGCTACTGAAGGCATGATGCAATCACTAGCCGATGAGTACGCACAAACTAATGTACGTGTGAATAGCATCAACCCTGGTGCAACCCGTACCGGGATGCGTGCTAACGCTTATCCAGCTGAAAACCCACAGACACTAAAGGCGCCCGAGGAGATCATGGCGACTTACCTCTACCTGATGGGTGAAGACTCTAAAGAGGTCAACGGGCAACAGCTGAACGCTCAGTAAATGACTGTGAAGTAAATAACTAAAATAAACAGTTAAAACGAGCAGTTAAAAACAAAAAGGCCGCAATTAGCGGCCTTTTTAATCGTTATTTTTTATCGACAATGTTTAATCGATAAGCGGCTAAGCAATTAGCTACGCTGACGCGATGGCTTTGGTCTACCCGAAGCCACTTTATGCTTATGCACGGCGCGCTTAATTTTTGCGCTACGTACTTTATTACGAGCTACACTGTGCTTGTCGGTACCAAGAAGAGAACGAGTCTCCTCATCCATACCTGCAGTTTGACGTAGGTAGTTAACCTGCTCAATTGGCAGCTCAATCCAACCACCACGTGGTAGAGATTTAGGTAGCTCAATCATACCGTAGCGAATACGGATAAGGCGGCTTACTTGTACTTCCTGAGATTCCCAAAGACGGCGCACTTCACGGTTACGGCCTTCAGCTAAGCTGACGTGCCACCACTTGTTCATACCTTCGCCACCCGCAGCTTTAACTTTATCAAAGTGCGCTGGACCATCTTCTAGGGTTACACCCATACGTAAACGTTGGATACAGCCATCTGTCACTTCACCAAACGTACGTACCGCGTATTCACGTTCGACTTCATTTGATGGGTGCATCAAGCGATTTGCTAATTCACCGTCAGAGGTAAATAGCAATAGACCAGAGGTGTTAATATCTAATCGTCCTACAGCAACCCAGCGTGAATCGCGAGTCTTAGGTAGACGGTCAAATACTGTTGGGCGTCCTTCTGGGTCTTTACGACTACAGATCTCGCCTTCTGGCTTATGGTAGGCGATCACTCGACAAACCACTTCTTCTTCAGAACGAATAGAAACTGCACGCCCATCGATACGAATTTTAGCGTCAGTCTCGACGCGATCGCCTAAGCTTGCAATTTCACCGTCAACACTAACTCGGCCTGCAGCAATCCATGCCTCCATCTCACGACGGGAGCCATGGCCTGCACGGGCCAAGACTTTCTGCAATTTTTCACTCATTAGTAGACTCTTCTGTTTTTTCGGTCGCGTCACTCTCAATACGGAATAGCGCGTCCAATGATTTGGCATCTGACAGTGGCGGAAGGTCCGCAATGCTATCGATGCCAAAATAAGCTAGAAACTCATTTGTGGTCGCATAAAGTGCCGGTCTACCCGGTACCTCTTTATGACCTACCACTTTTATCCAATTTCTATCGTTTAAACTTTTGATAATGTGGCTGCTAATCGCAACCCCACGAACAAATTCTATGTCACCTCGGGTGACGGGTTGACGGTAGGCAATCACCGCCAGGGTTTCTAAGGTTGCACGCGAATATTTCGGTGCTTTCTCCTGCCATAGCGGTTGTAAAAAAGGACTCAACTCAGCCAATGTCTGAAATCGATACCCTCCCGCAACCTTTACTAATTGTACACCCCGGTTTTCATAATCGAGCTGTAACTCTTCAATACATGCCTTAATTTTAGCCCGAGACACATTAAAATTAGACAATACCGTCTCTTTTAATGCTTTTATCGTCATCGGTTTGGCCAACACAAAAAGGCTAGCCTCAATTAACTGTTTAAGCTGGTCTGGATTTATCTGAGACAATCAGTACGCCCTAACATGTATAGTTGAAAACGGCTCAGCTTGTACAAGCTCAACCAGCAGTTCCTTGACTAGCTCCATCAAAGCCAAGAAACTCACTACCACCCCACTTCGCCCCTCTTCAAAATCAAACAGGGCTTCAAATGGTAAGTAGGTCTCGGCATTAAGCTTGGCTAAAATCTGCGCCATACGTTCGCGTGTCGATAACACTTCACGCACCACATGGTGATTTTCGGTGGCTTCGATACGCTTTAATACTGATGAAAATGCTCTAGCAATCTCGGTGAGCGAGACCTCAGGAGGCAATAGTTCAGGCTTAATGTTGTCAGCTGGAATCGCTTTGGCCTGAAACAGATCACGTTCCATCCTAGGCAACTCATCCAACTTTTCCTGCGCCTCTTTAATCACCTCATAAGCTTTCAACTGACGGATCAGTTGTGCCCGTGGATCTTCTTCATCTTCATGCTCAACCTCGGGTCTTGGCAGTAAAAGTCGAGACTTAATCTCGGCGAGAGTGGCTGCCATCACGAGGTAATCTGCTGCAAGTTCAACTCTTGCTCCCTGTAGCAGATTCACATATTCGAGGTATTGTTGAGTTACAGAAAATATCGGCAAATCAACAACATCAAGTTTTTGTTTGCGAATTAAATAAAGGAGAAGATCTAACGGCCCCTCAAAAGACTCGAGAAAAACCTCCAATGCTTCTGGAGGAATAAAAAGGTCTTTCGGCATCACCTTAAACGGCTCGCCGCGAACAACGGCTAAAGGCAATTTTTGCTGAACGCCCTCCATCCGTAATCCCTCTATTTTTGCAAACGCGCGATTATACCTGTATACCCAATCTACCTCAAGCAACGCTTTTCAGCGCTGCTTGCCTAACCTACCGCTTAGAGGAATGGTGTAACGTCACCCACACCTTCACGGATAACTTCAATATCGCCATCCGATAAGTCAATCACAGTGGTAGGCTTCTCTCCTAAATACCCGCCGTGAATAATCAAATCGACCTGATGCTCTAAGATATCTCGAATATGCTCAGGATCTGATTCGGTGAACTCTTGACCTGGCAAAATCAAACTGGTTGACATCAAAGGCTCACCCAAGGCTTCTAACAGTGCCAATGCAATCACATTATCTGGTACACGAATACCGATAGTCTTCTTCTTAGGGTTCTGTAGGCGCTTAGGCACCTCTTTAGAAGCCTTAAAAATAAAAGTATAAGCACCTGGCGTATTTTGCTTAAGCAAACGATAGGCTTGGTTATCGACACGCGCATAGGTCGCCAGCTCTGACTGATCACGGCACATCAGTGAGAAGTTATGATCATTGTCGATCTGTCTAATGCGCGCAATTTTGCTCATGGCATCTTTATCACCAATTAAGCAACCTAATGCATAGCCAGAATCGGTCGGGTAAACAATCACACCACCACTTTTTATCACGTTTACGGCTTGGCTAATTAAGCGTGCTTGAGGGTTTTCCTCATGCACATAAAAGAACTGACTCATTGTACTACCTTCCATTTATCTGACAGCCAAACCCAATCCACTCCTTGGGGTTGGAACATATTTTTACCGATCTCAATCCAACTACTCGGGAAATGAAAATCGCTTCCTAACGAGCATGTGAGCCCGTTATTAATACTTAGGGCGATCAGATTATTCCGATCGTCGATAGTCTGCTGACCTAGAACCACTTCCATTGCATCACCACCAGCCTCTTTAAACTCTCGAACCAAGCGTTTGAGCCACTTAGCAGAAAGTTTATAGCCACTAGGATGCGCTAATACAGCAACCCCGCCCGCTTGATGGATAACCTCGATGGCACTGGCCATATCTCCCCAATTGTTGGGAACATAACCCGTCTTACCCCGAGCTAGATATTTCTTAAACACATTGGCCGTAGTGGTTGCGTAGCCTTGCTCGGCTAACCAACGTGCATAGTGTCCTCGACTAATGGCGGCACCGGCGGCAAAGCCTTTGGCCCCTTCATAGGCACCTTCAATACCCGCCTTCGCTAGTCGCTCACCAATCTGTTTGGCTCGACTCGATCGTAACTCACGTTGATTCACTAAAAATGCGGCCAATTCGACATTATTGATATCAAGATTAAGCGCAACGATATGAATATCGAAATTGTTCCAGCGAGTAGAAATTTCAACGCCGTTAATCAACTCAAGCGGTGTTTCATGGGCTTGATTAAACTCATGTGCCTCTTTTAAGCCATCGGTGGTGTCATGGTCGGTAATAGCAAACATCTGCACGCCTTTGCTTATTGCGCGCTCAATCAGTTGTGACGGGGTCAATTGACCATCTGATGCGGTCGTATGGCTATGCAAGTCAACCAGTTTAACGTCAGTGATATTTTCATCGTTCATAGGCATATGATACTTGAGTTTATCGACTAAAGGTGATTTTAATCCGGTTTTTAGCAATTTATCGCCCCCGCCTGTTTAGCGTCTTGGCAAAGAACTACGACAAACTAAGCTAATCCGATTTCAATTTTATTATCCTAAATGCGTCATTAAGCCGTATTTCATATGCCTGATTTATTCAGTGAGTTCCCTTTAACGCCTTGGGAAGACTTTCGAATAAATCCTTGAACAAACGCAGCAAAAGCAAACAAATTCAACAACTTTATGTGCCATAGCTTACAGAAGCGTCGCGCTAAATCTTTTAGAATCCGCGAGCCGTTAAATGGGCAACACCAAGCTCAAGCCAAGATTCATTCGAACTTACTTGAGCAAACAAATGATTATGTTTATTGGATAATAACGAACAATGAAAAAGACATATCTAGCATTAGTATTAATTGGCGCAATGCCTTTGCTAGCACATGCCGAAAAAGAGATGGCGTTTGCTCCTTCCTACTTAACGATGGAAGGCGATAAGCAACCCGAATTAAAACAGTGGCGGGATGCAAAAAGCTGTAAAGGCTGCCACCCACGTCAATGGAAAGGCTGGCAAGGCTCTATGCACTCTATAGCCTTTATTGATCCTGTGTTCCAAGCTGAATGGGCAATGGGTGAAAAAGAAACTAATGGCGCGGCCAAAAACCTATGTGGTGGCTGCCATACCGTACTAGGCACTGTGACTCAAACCGTTGAGTTTAAATCTGAATCAGGTAAGTTTGGTGGTTTTACCACCCAAGCAATTGCTAACCAAGGCGTATCTTGTGAAGTTTGCCATAGCGTTGTCGATACAAACGCTAAGCACACCGCCATGGGTGAACATGGCAATGCTTCACTGGTAATTGCCAATGACAAGGTTAAGCGCGGTCCATTTGATGATGCTAAGCCACGCGGCCACAAAGCCGAGTATTCAGAGCTACACACTAAGTCTGAGTTCTGTGCAAACTGTCATAACGTCTTTAACCCTGTGCACGACAACTTCGCCTTAGAGCATACCTATGACGAATGGAAAAAATCGGCTTATGCGGCTGCGGATATTCAGTGCCAAGATTGTCATATGGTACCAGTAGAAACCGCCATGCGCGTAGCGGACGAGATGCTTCCTGCTAAAAAACTTACAAATCATGGTCTAGAAGGCAAAGCTGCACGAGGTGGCCCTGCACGTACTTTAGTACATGACCATGGTTTTGTGGGCGGCAATGCGGTGATAGCCCCGTTACTGGGTGTTGAAAATGGTGAGGCTCATGCTAAAGAAGCCGTAAAACGCCTAAAAACAGCTGCCGCGTTAGAAACAAAAGTTTCGGGAACAATTGCAGCACCAGTACTTGAGGTAACAGTACATAACCGCCGTGCAGGTCATGATTTGCCAACGAGCTTAACCTTCATCCGCCAAATCTGGTTAGAAGTGATAATTCGTGATAATACTGGCAAAGAGATCATGCGTTCTGGCTCATTAACAGCTGAAAATGCACTGCCAGGAGGCACGGTTATCTTCCAAGATAAATCTGTCGACATTCATGGAAAGCCTGAACATAAGCCGTGGAAAGTTGCCAGCTTCGAGGTGCAAAATACGATTCCAGCCAAAGGGTCTAAAACGGTTACGTATCCATTTAGCCTACCAAAGGGCGTGAATGAATACAGTATCGAAACCAAGCTGCATTACCGCTCATTTGATCAAAGCGTTGCAGATCTACTGCTCGAAAACAAGGTTATCGTACCTTCTGTTGAGATGGCTAGCTTAAGCCAAACCTATCAGGGCTTAACACTTAACTAATTTTCAGCAACCATAATTTGCTGTCAGCTATTCATTTGAATCGCTGACAGCATTTATCATCAGTATAAAGACTTGATCGCTCAGCGAGAATATAGCGGCTCTGAGGCAAGGTCATTAAATGCTCCTCAGTAACTGTTCCTGCGTTACTCTTCCTCCTATATCCATATAGTCGTGCATTAATGACATACAAGACCATGCAGCTTGCTGCGAGTGAAGAGCATAGTTGCTCTACGCTCAATCTCGCCATTCTGAAGCGTTTTGACAGTCTCATTCTTCGTTGAACAACTGAAAATCATTCACCAATTATCATCATCGAACAGCCGTCACTTAATAGTGACACCGTGAAAATGCAATGGACTTAGAAAGTTGAAGCTAGAGAGATCAGCATAGCTTATAACGAATGATTTTTTTTAACTGATATTTGATGATGTACTGCTCTAAAATCGAAGTAATAACATTGCTAAGAAAAAGCACTAAGATAAGGCAGAACCAGAAAAAAAGATCTTGAAAAGGCACAAATCCGATGGATGTTAGTAAGATATTAACGGGTAATAATATCGACACAATAACCACAATACCTACAATAAAGCGCAAGTACTTGGTACTGGCCTTTGCCATTTTCACCAATGCAGGAATATCTGCCCTTGACGCTATCTTTAGCTCTGGATAGCTGCTTTTGATCCATTGAGCGTAATCCAATCTAACATCCTAAATATCAATCAATAAAGTCATTGCCTCAATTTAACATTTAAACTCAC
Organism: Shewanella sp. MBTL60-007; assembly: GCF_019654915.1. Taxonomy (GTDB): domain Bacteria; phylum Pseudomonadota; class Gammaproteobacteria; order Enterobacterales; family Shewanellaceae; genus Shewanella. Next base: position 31,298 of record NZ_BPET01000064.1, read on the forward strand.
AGCCATTCAATCATCTACTAATAAATTGAGTGCTAATGCATGACTCAGAAGTCAGTATTTAATATTGACTCTATTTAGCGGCAGTTGAGTTTAGATTGCGCCTTACACTGAGCTGAGGTTATTTGTGCTGACTCGTGACCTAAGCAGTAATCAATCCTAACCGTTCGCTTCTCAAGGCTTGGGCTAATGCCACTATTTGCTGCTTGCCAATTCCATTTCTTGACTATTCTTTTAGTGTATTTACCCAAGTATTTGTTCGGTACAGAGCTAATAACTTCCACATTTTCAGTATCACCATCGGTTGAAATGTCAAAAGACACTATGCTGCAGCCTTGCACTTGACCACGTGCGAGCTCTATTGGATAAATTGGTGGCTTGTTATCATCTCTTTGCCAATTGACAGGGCTAGTAGCTTCAATATCTGTCACTACAACCTCACCATATACATTATTCGTCCTTGCTTCGCTTATGTGAGGAACAAGCAATAGTGCTACGATAAACAGTCCAAGTCTTTTCATTAATAACATTCCTTCGTTTATATTTAATGCTATTAAGCTATCTACGTCACCGATGTTAGTCAATAAACTCAATAAATAACTCTTCTTTTACCCACCGCTGTTATTGCGACTCAATAGACTGAAGCGGCACTTCCCCAGTGTCTCTCACAATTTCAGCCCTGCAACAGGGGGCGGTGTTTCATTTAAGAAGTGCACATGTAGATCCATAAAGCTACAGCAGTGCTTATTAAAGCAAGCGGTGGCTTACTGGCCAATGAAATATTGAACACGCAGTTCTTCCTCCATAGTTGGCAAACGATTTCAAACAAAGCTTCGACATCCCCCCTTTAAAGCCAGTAGAAATATAACTTAACTTGCTCCAACTTAACCAAGCAGGACAATCTAAATAATCCTTAACGGCGGTAATATCAAGCAAGTTTCATTTGGCTAGCTAATAACCACTATGAGCAAAGCCACATTTATTCACAGCTTAGCAGCCTTGATAATGCTCGGCCTTATTGATCACTCCTAACAACACTATGCACAAAATATTGATTCTAATTACAGCCCTTTTGCTAACCCTATCCACACCAATCCATGCTAAAAATGTGCTCAAAGAAGCCGTACGTATAAACAGAGACATTAATAAAGCAGAGAAGCAGTACAACAAGCAGGTAAAAAAAACGAAGAAAAAACTGGATAAGGCTAAGGCCAACGTCAACTCAGTTAAAGAGGGACACTACGCCGAAAAGCGTTTACAGAAAATCGAAGATAATGCCGCAAAAAAATTGAACAAAACAAAAGATAAGTTAGATCCAAGAGACGACATTACCGACAAGCTAAGAGATGATCTCAAGAAACAGAAACGCCAAGCAATCGACAACTGGCTAGCAGACTAAGTTATCATTCTCACTGAATGAGCAGTTCCTTAATATCATAGCTATCAATCGCTCTGTATAGCCAGCTATTCAGGGCGGATTATCACTTGGAGCAAAAGATAAGCACACTTGCATCTTTACATTAACAAAAAACCACAGCTCATAACTCCGTCATAGATTCAAATCACAGTCATGGGCTTTCACTTTTTCCCCGCAAGCTTGCATGCTACACTCAGGCCCACTTTTTTGATTTAAAACTGATGCTACTCTATGAAACAGTTGCTCGACTTTTTAC
>NZ_BPET01000065.1 GCF_019654915.1 Shewanella sp. MBTL60-007
TCTACGGCAGCTACAACTTGTAATTTAAAGCCTAACGAATAATCTCGCTGTGTTCGCTTAACGCGGGCTGGTATTGGTGTGGTCATAATAAAGTCCTAAATGTGTAAACACATTCCAGGACAAGACAATTGCTAACAAAAAGCCCGAACGGACAACCATTCGGGCTTTTCTTTTAATCAGACAAATAATCAGCGTGATTAATCGATACTGATTAGCTCTACATCAAAAATCAGGGTTGAGCCAGCAGCAATTTTTCCTGCGCTGCGATTACCGTATGCCAGCTCACTTGGAATAAAGAAGCGAGCTTTTTCACCGACCACCATTAACTGCACCCCTTCAGTCCAACCTTTAATCACACGATTAAGCGGGAATGCAATGGGCTCGCCACGTTCAACAGAGCTATCGAAAACAGTGCCATCGATGAGTGTACCGTGATAATGCACTGTCACTGTGTCGCTCGCTTTTGGATGCTCAGTACCTGTTCCCGCCTCAAGTACTTGGTACTGTAGACCTGATGCAGTAGTTGTTACTCCATCTTTAAGTTTATTCTCAGCAAGAAAACTGTTACCTACGGCGATATTTTCTTTGGCAGCTTTCTGGTTATTCATAGACGTAAAAAAGTAAAAAACAACACATGCAATAACTACAACAGCTAAAACCATTCTCATTTTTGAGCCACCTTGTTTAGATTTGAGCGCCTATGATAGCTAATCACTATCTTGAGGTAAATCTCAGCTTTAATCATCAAAGAATACAGTTTATATCGCATGAAAACCTGATGTTTAGCGATTTGTTTGATGAACTGAAAACTATCAGCTTATTGATTGATAACTGTGGCTTATGAGGGTTATTGTTGCGGTTAATATGATAATGTGACAAAGGTGAGCTACTATGTTCGGTTGCGAACCTAATCTTTAACACACCGTTATCGAGGAAAAGCCATGTTTAAACTAAGCTCCGTGAGAAGTTTTTCAATTGTCCTTTCAACTCTCCTATATCTGCCTTTAGGTGTTTCTTACGCAGCGCAGCTTGATGGCGCAGAACCTGTAAAAGAGTTTGAGCCTTACTTTTATCTTGGAGCAAAGGCTGGCCAGATGCATTATCAAAATGCGTGTGAAAGCTGGAGTATAGCCTGTGATGGAAACGATGTTGGCTTTGGCGGTTTTGCTGGTTATCAAGCATGGCAATATCTGGGTTTTGAGACCGCTTACCTTGATTTAGGTGAGGCAGTGGCGCATTACTCAGAAAGCGGTGTCGATAATACTTATATTGGTAGCATGAAAGGCTGGGAACTCTCGGCGGTGACTCGGTTTAGCTTGAGTGAAAGTTTTGAGCTATTTGCAAAGGCTGGTAGTTTCTACTGGGATGGTGATAATCGTGGCCCTAACAGCCGTAATTCAGATTCTGATTGGGCACCGATACTAGGTGCTGGGGTTGAGTATCAGCTATCGCCTTCATGGGTCGCACGACTCGAGTATCAATATATCGATAGCTTAGGCAGTGAGCTAATCGGTGGTAGCAATGGCCACTTAACCACTTTAGGTATTAGCTATCGTTTTGGTCAAAGTGCAGAAAAAGTGCAGCCGTCTGCTAAAGAGACCCCGGTAACCTTACCTGAAAAAATTCCTCCTGTAACACCTAAAGCTATTGTATTACCAGCAGTTACGGTAACCAGTTTATTCGATTTTGACAGCAGTGAATTAACTAATCCCGATTCTTTAGCGCCAGTGGTTGAGCGGTTAAAGCAAGTCCCCACGGCTGTAGCCTATATTAAAGGTTATACCGACTCTAAAGGCAACGCAGCCTACAACCAAGCATTGTCGGAGCGTAGGGCTCAAGCCGTCGCAGACTACCTCATTGCAGCGGGCATAAAACCCGAGCAGATAGAGGTACATGGTTATGGTGAGCAATTCCCAGTAATGAAAAACGATACCCCTGAGCATCGCCATGAAAACCGCCGTGTGTTAATACACATCCAATCAACGACATCAGAAATGAAGCCGGAGATCTAAATATGTCCTTATTTAAACAAGTATATCGCCAGCTGTTCTTGCTGACTTTATTGATTCTTGCTGGTTGTGGCGGCGATGACGATGGTTTTCCTACTGGGGACTGCGGTGGACCCGATGACCCATGCCCTGCCTATGCAGTAGCTCTTGATATTACTCCAAGCAACAGTGTTATCGCAGTAAGTACTCAGCAAGTTTATCAAGCTATCGCTACCTACAGCGATGGCGCAACTAAGGATGTCAGCCAAGAGGTTAGTTGGTCGAGCAGTGAGCCTACGCTTGCCAGTATTTCTGCAAATGGTGTCGCTATGGGGGTCTTAGCGGGAGAGGTGCAGATCACAGCAAGTCTTCCCCCTGCACAAGAAGCGGGCAAGGTATTAACCGATAGCGCGGCACTTAGGGTGACGGATGCCGCTCTGATCGCACTGAATATTGAACCTGGACAGGCGCAGATATTGGTTGGAATGAGTCAGCGTTATCGTGCCTTGGCTTTATTTGCCGATGGTCATCAACAAGATGTGACTAACGATGCTAGCTGGACAAGCTTAGACACCAATATCACAACGATCGGGAGCGATGGAGAAGCTATCGGCATCGCAAAGGGGCTTGCAGTGGGTGTAACGCAGGTGAAAGCGCATTTTTCTGCTCAAGAGGCATTGGCAACATTAGTCGTGCTAGCGACTAAACCTAGTCAGCTATTAATTACTCCCCCCGATGAAGCATTACCGAACGGCACCAGTCTGCAGTATCATGCACACCTGTTATTAGAAGACGGTTTGAGTATCGATGTGACGCCGCAGTCAGTGTGGCAAAGCTCGTCCGTGGATATTGCGTCTATCGATGACCAAGGTTTTTTAGTGGCTAAGGCACTGGGGCAAACACGAGTAACGGCGACGCTCTCCTTTGCTGATATTAGCTTATCCGATACAACCAGCGCGACGGTTGTGGATGCGCAGCTCAGTAACTTAATTGTGGCTCCTGCCCAAGGGACATTTCCTGTGGGAACCAAAGGCAATTATGTTGCTACGGCTTATTTTTCAGATGGTCAGGTAAAAGATGTGAGCCGTGATGCACTCTGGTCAGCATCACAACCTGATGTTGTCGACATAACAGCACAAGGGCAAAATGCTGGTGATGCCACCGCAAAAGCGGTTGGCCGTTCAAGCATAACCGCCACCTATCAAGAGCTAAGTGCCAATGCACAGCTAGAGGTTACCGATGCAGTGTTAATCTCGCTGCAGATCTCTCCTTTAAATACCCAAGTACCGGCTGGTACTCAGGTTCAATATCATGCCCATGCAAGTTTTAGTGATGGTAGCGTAAAAGATGTCACGAGCTTGGGGTATTGGCAAAGTCGTGAGCCGCAAATTGCTTCTGTTGGCTTAACGGGAGGGCTTTCTGGTATTGCGGATACTTATCAAGAGGGGATTACCGAGATCCGCTTCGATTATCTGGGACAGAGTCAGTCAACAGAGTTAATGGTGACGGCAGCGACTTTGGTCGATTTACAGATCTCACCGAGAGATCTTCAGGTGCCCATAGGTACGCAAGGGCAGTATATTGCAACCGCCTATTACTCAGATGGGCATAGCAAGGATGTTACTCAGCAGGCGAGCTGGATATCGAGTAACAGAGAAGTCGTGAACATTGTTAATACCGGAGTCGATGCTGGTTATGCTAAGGGGCTCCGCGAGGGGCTGGTAGAGATCACAGCAACCTATGCAGGGCTAAGCTCTGGAGTCAGCTCAACATCTATGGGGCGCGATTCGCAAGCTGTAGCTGAGATAGGGGCATTGACAACCATCAGCAGCAAAACAACGGCCAAGGTCACCCCTGCAATTTTACAGAGCCTAGTCATCTCACCAGTCAGCGCGAGCGTTGCAGCAGGCAATAATCAGCCTTATCAATTGTTCGCACTCTTTTCTGATGCTAGCAGTAAAGAGGTAACGCCTTATGCCTATTGGCAAACCAGCGATACCAGCATTGCCACCATTGACCGCTTTGGCTTAGCGCATAGTCTTGTTGAGGGGCAGGTGAAGATTGTTGCCAGTTATCTTGGCATGCAGGTCAGTGCAGATTTAGTTGTGACTGATGCGGTTATCACTCAATTGCAGGTTTCACCCGCACAGAGCAGCATCGCGGTAGGTTATAGCCAGCAATTGATTGCAACGGCTTATTATTCAGATGGTCATAGTAGCGATGTCACTAGCTTAGCCAATTGGAGTTCACTGTCGCCCTCAATTGTTCAGGTGAACTCTGTTGGTCTTGCCGAAGGTGCGGCTCAAGGAAACTCGAGCGTTGAGGCTAGCTATCAAGGCATGCAAGCAAGCGCCAATGTTAATGTCACCAGTGCAATACTCGAGTCGGTTACTTTGACGCCTGTAACAGCGACAGTGGCGGCGGGGAACACTCAGCAGTATCGATTGTTTGGCATCTTCTCTGACGGTAGTCATAAAGAGTTAACCTATGTAGCCAGCTGGCAATCTAGCGCATTAGCAGTTGCAACCATTGATAAATATGGCTTAGCACAAAGTTACCAACAAGGGCTGAGTCAAATCCAGGCGAGTTATATCGGTTTCTCAGCAGTTGCAGAGCTTAATGTGACCGATGCCGAAGTGACGAGTCTTCAAGTCTCTCCTGCAAACCTCTCTGTTCCGTTGGGGACGACGGGGCAGTATCGTGCCGATGCATTTTATTCCGATGGCCATACGAGTGATGTCACCCATTTAGCCACCTGGAGTGTTATCGATCCAAGCCTAGTTAATATTGCGGCAACGGGAAGCGAGGCGGGCTTTGCCGAGGCAATTGCGGTTGGGACGACAAAAGTTCAAGCGGATTTTGAAGGGCAGAGCGATAAGGTTGATGTAAAGGTAACCGATGCTGTTATTGAAAATCTGGTGATCTCACCGGCTTATAGCAGTATTGCTGCAGGGCTCAGTCAGCCCTATCAAGCGATAGGTGTGTTCTCCGATGGGAGCACCAAGCCCCTTACAGACGTTGTAAATTGGAACAGCTCAGATAGCGAGGTCGCAACGCTTAATCGATTGGGCGTTGCTCAAAGCTATAAGGCTGGCAATATCATCGTTAGTGCAAGTTATAGTGGTTTACAGGCGACAGCTGAACTGAACGTGATCGATGCACAACTTAATTATATTCGTGTCACACCAAGTTTAATCAGTGTGCCAGTAGGGACTGAAGGGCAGTTTGCTGCCCGTGCTTTCTATACCGATAACACCTCTGAAGATATCACTAAGGTTGCAACCTGGAGATCGAGTGATGAGGCGATAGTGCATATCGATACTGGCGCACCTAACAGCGGTTTTGCCAGCGCCGTAGAAGTTGGGCAGACTTCCGTCACGGCTCAGTATTTAACGGCAACGGATACTGCAGTCGTTAAGGTAACGCCTGCTGAATTAGTCGAATTGACGGTATCACCAGTAGATGCATCGGTTGCAGCGGGGCTGGATCAAGCGTATCAAGCCTTTGCTCGCTTCTCAGACGGAAGCAGTAAAGAGGTCACATTAGCGTCGAGTTGGCAGAGCAGCCAAACAGACATTGCCACTGTCGACTCGCAAGGTGTGGCCCATACTTTATTGTCGGGTAACACAGAGATCCAAGCGAGTTATAAATCACTCACGGCTAGCGCTTCACTTTTTGTTAGTGAACCTACCTTAGTAGATTTTCAGGTCACGCCAGTAAGCTCGACGGTAAATATTAATGAAAGTCAGCAATATATCGCGAGAGCCTTCTATTCTGATGGTTACTCATATGATGTATCGACGGCATCAACATGGACTTTAGCTGATGACTCAATAGCACATGTTGTCCCCTCGGGGTTCTCTGCAGGTAGGGTGACTGGAGATGCTCACGGACAGACAAGTGTGAAAGCGCATTACTACGGTATGGACGCTGAAGCTCTAGTTATTGTCAGCGATTTAGAATATTTAGGTGTGCAAGTCGAGCCCGCCGATACTTACGTTATCGTGAATAAAACGACCCAGTTACAGGCATTTGCTGTTTATAGAAATGATAGCGGAGCGATAATTCAAAAAGACGTTACAAATGTCAGTGACTGGCGGGCGGGGGATGCGAGTAAAGCTTCCATCGACGGTAATGGTCTTGTACACGGTATAGAAGTGGGGGCAACGGATACCTTTGCGATTTATCAAGGTGTTCAGGGGCAAGGCAGGATCAATGTCTATGACAGTGAGCTTATTGCGTTGACGGTTACCCCCGATAATCTGTCGGCACCCATTGGCACTAAGGGGCGCTATAAAGCGGTTGCAACTTATATCGATAGGCCCGATGAGGATGTAACAGAGCTCGCAACTTGGTCTTCAAGTGCTCCGGATGTGGTACATATCGTTACTTCGGGGACCAATGGTGGTACGGCCACGGCTAAAGCTGTGGGCATGAGTGAGATCACAGCCCAATTTGACGGCGCTGTTGATAGTGTTAGTACGCAAGTTACCGCAGCCGTGATAGAGCGCATAGAGATCACCCCTAGACTCGATACGGTTTACTCTGAAAACATTCAGAAGTTTTATGCTAATGCGTATTTTTCTGATGCCACTGTGGTCGATATTACCTTAGATGCGGATTGGAGAAGTGATGATCCTCATACAATATCAATCCAAACAGGTAACTCCCGTGCCGGCGAAGCTATGGGAGTCAGTCTGGATGGCTCTGCAACTATTTCGGCATCATACGCCGGACTTACCGATAGCTTGTTGTTGAACGTTGAACCTAATGTAGTTGAACAGGTAGAGATTATTCCGAATACCTTGACACTTAAAAATGGCGATTATCAAACTGTTCAGGTGATGGTGACTTATAGCAATGGTGATGTGTTTGACTACGCTAAATATGTCAATTGGAGCTCAATAGATGATAATATCGCCTATGGGCACAAAGATACTATTAACGCTATAGGTGTTGGTACTACCACTGTGACAGCGACTATGGGATTGGTATCGGGCTCAGCAGAAGTGACCGTAACGCCTTAAGTTATTTCAGCCAAGAGTTGGCTCAGTCCAAACGCAATTCACACCAAAAAACGCAGCGCTAATTTAGCGCTGCGTTTTGCTACTTTTAGTTTAACAGTGTATTTAATTCTGGCCTGTGGATGAGATAAATAAGCGCTAGATTGGCGCTTATTGTTAACCATAAGATGAATTTAAAACGACCCTTAGCAGACTTGTGCCTTAGCCACTGCTGAGCAAGTAGGGCGCCAGGCCAGCCGCCCGCCAAGCTTAATAGGTGAAGCTTAAATTCACTTACTCGCCAGCGATTGTTACGTGCAGAGCGCTTATCCCAGCCATAGGCGATAAATGTCACTAGGCTAGCAGAGATAAAATAGAGGAACAGCCAAAGAGGAAAATGCTGCAGCGTGTAGCCAATGCTCAAGGCGGCGATAAAACTCAGTGCAATAGCGATACTCAATCGGTTTGGTGAGCCGCTAATTTTTCGACTGGCCTTTGTTGCGCCGCCACCGAGTAGTCGCACCTTATCTGCACGCCACTTACCTTGTTTATCTTTAGCTAGGCAAAATTGGACCCGGTTACCTGCTTGTGGCCTTTTTCCTTGATGAGTAAAGGCTGAAATGTGTAAAAAGACCTGCTGCTTCTGACTGGGGATTTGGATAAAACCAAATCCCTTGGCGTCATCCCAGCTATCTATTACACCAGTTGATACTGCGTTTTTTGTCATCGGGTACTATCTGTTTCTATCACTGTGCCACTGATTACAACACTGATATTTAGTGCATTTCTATTGAATATAGTCAGGTTTAATGCGCTATAAAAGCTCTGTTAGCAGGACTCTCCTGAGCAGCACTCTTCCTGTAAGAATTGAATCAGGCTCTCTAAGCAGTCAAATTGGGGAATGCAATGTAGTACGCGTCCCTCCCTATGCTGCTTGACTAGCCCGGCAGACATTAAGCTTGATAGGTGATGTGACAGCGTCGAGTTTGGGATCTGTAAGATCTCTTGTAGGTGGCCAACGGGTAACCCCTCATGTCCGGCTTTGACTAGGGTTCTAAATAGGGTTAACCGAGTCGGGTGGCCTAGCTCTTTCAGGGCTTTCGCCGCAATTTCAGTATCCATACGTTTTAACTCAAAAAGAAAATATGTTTCGGTAGTTCTGGAAATAATAGCAGGGAAACAGCGACCGACAAAAGAATATTTTTAAGCCTAGGCTGAGGGCTAGCTTTTGCTTGGCTTTTCAGAGATCCACAGCTTGATGGTGCCTTGAACTACAACTACGCCATCTGTATCGTAAGCGGTGACGGGGACCAGCATATCACCGGGTACCCATTGCTCAGGCTTTACCTCGGCAACACAGGTAATATCGCTACCCGCCTTGGCTGTGTAGTCCACGCTCATTCCCTTAGGGATCCATCTTAGATGTGACGGGATTGACGCTTCAGCCATGACTCCCATAGCCATTTCTAGGCCGTTACAGATAGCGATAACGTGTACAGTCTGAATATGGTTGTGTACTGCTTTGCGTTTTTTTATTTGGCAAACACAGCGATTCACATTTAATTCACTAATGATGGGTTTTACTGTACCGAAGTAAGGTGCCATTCGGCTAACCATTAAGGAAAAAAGCTTGTTGCCAAAGGGCAGTTTGGTGACGCGGTTATAGAGTGACATCACCTTGGTGGTTTTTTGATTTTGTTCGAACTGGTTCATCTCGTTCCCTGTTTGCTGAACTGGTCAGATGAGATTAACATCGAATTAACATTAAATGCCAGCCGTAGGTTAATTTACCTTTATAAAAGCAAACTTCATTTCCTTTTTGGTTGGAATGGAACGTATAATTTTGCCGGCGAGCAGTTTTGAGTGAATTAAGGAATAAAGTGAATTATTTAAAGACCTACCTTAAGGGAATGGCGATGGGCGCAGCCGATGTTGTCCCTGGGGTATCAGGCGGTACGATCGCCTTTATTACGGCGATTCTCGATCCGTTATTGGAAAGTATTAAAAAAATTAGACCCTCTTTACTGGGCGTGATTAAAGAGCAGGGCATTAAAGCGGCTTTCATGCATATTAATGGTCCATTCTTAGTTTGTGTATTCGGTGGCATATTGACCAGTATTCTGAGTCTAGCCAAATTGATCACATACTTGCTGGTTACCCATCCGATCCCTGTGTGGTCATTCTTTTTTGGCCTGATACTGATTTCTGTCATTCATATGCTTAAGCAAGTGAAGGGCTTTACCTTAGGGCGCATAGCTTTGTTTGCCTTGGGGGCGGTGTTTGCGTGGGGAATAACCATGCTAAACCCTATTGCAGTTGAGATGACCTACCTCAACGTGTTCTTGGGAGGTTGTATTGCGATTACAGCGATGATCTTACCGGGGATCTCTGGCAGCTTTATTTTATTGTTGCTTGGTTTATACACCCCTGTGATTGGCGCGGTTAAGAATTTTGAAATTAGCATTATGGCGACCTTTGCCGCAGGTGCTGCGATAGGCATACTCAGCTTTAGTCATGTATTGTCGGCTTTACTTCGGAAGTATCATGACGCAACGCTGATGTTTTTAATCGGGCTCATGCTGGGCACCTTAGGTAAGATCTGGCCTTGGAAAGAGGTGCTGACCTTCCGTGAAAATTCAAAGGGTGAAATGGTACCGCTAGATGAGCGTATACTCTCACCGATGCAGTATGAACATATCACTGGTCAGCCTTCTTTGATGCTCTATGCCGTGATAGCTATGTTTGCCGGTATTCTACTGGTGTGGGGACTAGAGCAGTTTGCCGATAAGAGCCGCAAGGCTTAACAGTTGTCGGTAGTACATAAAAACGCCAGCAAATTGCTGGCGTTTTTTTATGGGAGAAATAATGAGTTGAAATAATTGGGATAAAACTTATACAAGAAAGTGATCCTTGTACAAGTATGCTGCGTAATGTCATGCAAATAGGAGTATGACTATGAGCCAATTTAATCCAGATAAAATCCAGATTGGTATTAGCGCTTGTTTGCTAGGTGAAAAAGTGCGTTTCGACGGCGGGCATAAAGCATCAAGCTATTGCCGTAAAGAAATTGCTGAACACTTCGATTATGTTCCTGTATGTCCTGAGATGGCAATCGGAATGGGCGCGCCACGTAAATCTATTCGTTTAGAAAAAGACGGCGATATTATCTTTGTTAAAAGTGCCGATGGTTCGGTTGATGTCACCGACAAGCTTAATGAGTTTAGTGATAAAAAAGTCGCACAGCTCGATTTCTTAGGTGGCTACATTCTATGTGCTAAATCGCCAACCTGCGGGATGGAACGGGTCACTGAGTACAAGTATGGCACTAACAATGGCTGTAAGTCCGGCATTGGTGTTTATGCTAGAAAGTTGATGCAGCGTTACCCACAGCTTCCCGTTGAAGAAGAGGGGCGTTTACACGACTTACCCATTCGAGAGAATTTTTTTACCCGGGTATATGCCTATCATGATTGGCACTGCCTACAAGCCGCTGGCTTTACTAAGCGTAATATTCTCGACTTTCATGCTCGCTATAAATACATGTTGATGGCGCATAACCCTAAACTGTATCGAGCATTAGGTCCTTTGCTTGCGGATATGACTGGTGATCTTGAGCAGATTGCTGCTGATTATTTCACTGGGTTTATGCAGATCTTAAAGATTAAGGCGACCCGGAAAAACCACACAAGTGCGTTGCAACATATTCAAGGTTACTTCAAAAAGCATCTTTCGAGTGCACAAAAGTTAGAGCTTGCTGAGTCGATTTTGAAATACAACCAAGGCTTGCAACCTATCTTGGTACCGATGACGCTGATCAACCATTATCTGCGAGAGTTTCCAACCCCTTATATTAAGAACCAAGTGTATCTTAATCCGCACCCTCAAGAGCTCAAGTTACGTTATGCCTACTAGGCATATATTTGATTGTTAACGAGGAGTGCAGCATGGATAAAATTGAGGATGAAACAATATGGTTAACCATCGGTGATGCAGCTCAGCGCACCGGAGTAAATCCGGTTACATTGAGAGCGTGGCAAAGACGCTTTGGTTTAGTTGTCCCTAAGCGAACGCCCAAGGGCCATAGACTTTATGGCGAAGTACATCTGGCTCAGATTGAAGAGATCTTATTTTGGCTTAATCAAGGTGTACCTATTAGCAAGGTAAAGCCGTTACTAAAAGAGTCGCAAACAAAAGCCGCTGCACAAGCTTTACCTAATCAGGCTTTGAGCGATGCAGAGCAAAATCAGTGGTTAGATCATATTGAGTTTCTAAACCAATGCTGCCTCGAGTTTAATGCTGCTGGGCTCAACAGTAAGTTAACTGAATTGTCAGGCCTGTACCCATTTGCCGTATTAAAAAGCAGTCTTTACTGGCCGTGGCTAAATGGCCTTAATGGGTTGTTATTAGGGCGTCCTGATGCGGTCTGTGTTAATGGTTGGCTAGAGCAAGAGCTTGCTGCACGTATTGCCAAAAAGCGTTTATCGCAATTACAGGGAGAGGCGCAAACCCCATCTTTACTAATTGAGATCGCTGGTGGAGTGAAATTCAACGGTTTATTAATGTCAGCCGAACTATTGGCTTATCACGTTAATCATAATTTAGTCAGCGTGACTAATTGCAGTGAACTGCGATTAATTATCCAGCGGTTAGCGCAGCGCCGGATCTTCATATTACCTAAGCCACAGATGAGTCCAAGTGAAACAAGAGAGCTACAGCAGTTTATTCACAATGCCAATAGCGATGTTTATTTAGTTGGTAGTTACGCAAAAGTTGTTAATCAAGCGCTGGGAACGCCCCATTACAACATCGGGCAATTGTTGAAGCAGTGCGGCTATGCCGTGCCAGCTCATCTTGTCGAGCAGCACACAACAGCAGATGGAGAACATCATGAGTAATACAGACTTAAGGAATAACGCCTTAGTTTGGTTTCGGCATGATCTCCGCTTAGAAGACAACCAAGCTCTGGTTGCTGCCTGCGAATATGCAGAAACACATCAAAGTGACGTAAGAGCCATTTTTTTTGTCACGCCTAAACAATGGGCGTCTCATGATGTTGCCCCCATTCAGTTGGACTTTATAGAAAGACAGCTAAACCAAATCGCTATTGAGCTGGCAGAACTTGGGATCCCAATGGATATCTGTCAGATTAATGATTTTTCAGAGGTAACAGGTCTGCTAAGCCAATATATTAGTGATTGGCAAATAGGTAGGGTGTTTGCAACGAGTGAACCCGAATTTAACGAACGGTGCCGTGATGCAAGCGTCATTGCAGCGGGAGTTAATCTCATTCTGAAGCCGCAGCACTGTTTGCTAGCACCATTGAGCGTGCTCAATTTAGCGGGGGAAATGTATAAAGTGTTCACCCCTTTTGCGAAAAAGTGGCGCGCAATAGCTAAGCGAGAAGCGATACAGACTTTGCCTAGGCCTGCAGCACAAGCTGCGCCTTTGCCTAAACCTAGTTTGGTGACGTTTAATTGTGAAAAACGCTGTAGTTCACAATGGCCAATAGGTGAGCAAGCTGCACAACAAAAGCTACGTCAATTTGCACAGCAAAAAGCCGCAGATTACCAAGATTGTCGTGACTTTCCCGCGATTGATGCAACGAGCCAGTTGTCGGCGTATCTAGTGATTGGAATTTTAAGCCCTCGGCAATGTATTCAAGCATTATTGAGCCATTACCCAGACGCGCTAGTGCACGATGAATGCCCCGGGCGTTGCTGGTTGAATGAGCTGATTTGGCGTGAATTTTATCGTCATTTGCTGGTTGCATTTCCAAAACTGTCTAAAAGCAGCAACTTTAATGTGTTGGCCGATAATATTGTGTGGCGTAACGATCCACATGAATTTCAAGCATGGTGCCAAGGTCGTACAGGCTACCCACTCGTCGATGCTGCAATGCGGCAGCTAAACCAAACAGGTTGGATGCATAATCGCTTACGCATGGTGACGGCGAGCTTTCTGACTAAACATTTATTAATTGATTGGCGTTGGGGCGAGCGCTATTTCAAGCAAAATCTAATTGATGGTGATTTAGCTGCAAACAACGGCGGTTGGCAATGGTCGGCAGGAACTGGGTGTGACGCCCAGCCCTATTTTCGGGTGTTTAACCCCATTTCACAGTGCGAAAAATTTGATCCTACTGGGGCGTTTATTCGTACTTATTTACCAGAGCTTGAAAGTGTAGATTTGAAGTTAATTCATAAGCTTAAAATCCACTCACAAGCAAAACTTTTTGGTGATACAGACTATGCTTCTCCTATAGTTGATCATAAGTTTGCCAGAACGCGCGCAATTAACGTTTTGTCAGCAATGAAAAAAGGGGGCGCTGAAATACGGCATAAACCGCAGTTAGATCGCGCTAGCAGCGTAGATTTAGATAAGGAGATATTTGGATGATGGCAAATTCAAGCATACTGACAACACATGAGTCATCTATGGGCGGCGCCCAGAGCAATGCAAAAAAAATCGCCCAAGAAAGGATACTAATTGATAATTTTATCTCAATTTATCAGCGGCTCAGTAAAGATAACTTACACCTTTTAGAGCAAGTCTATAGTCACAACATCGAGTTTAGTGATCCGCTGCACCGTGTTTTGGGGTTGAATGCGCTGACCCATTATTTTGCCAATTTATATGCCAACATAAGTTCAATTAACTTTGAAATCCATCAAGTTATTCACCAGCAAGGCGCTGCAACACTTATATGGACCATGACATTTCGTCATGCCAAGTTAAATGCTGGTGCAGAGATCACAGTCGATGGGGTCAGCGTGTTGGCCTTAGATAGCAAAATATATCAGCATCAAGATTTTTTCGACTTAGGCAGTATGCTTTATGAACATATCCCACTGATTGGTAGTTTAGTTAAGTTGGTTAAGTCTAAGGCCTCAAAATGAGTAGCAAAAAGGTAGTGACCAAGTCGCAAAACAGTGTGCTTATCACTGGGGCTAGCTCAGGTATAGGGCAGCAGTTAGCCTTAGACTACCTTGCTGAAGGTTGGCAGGTTTTTGCATGTGGTCGTAACCAAGAGGCGCTGTCACAGTTACATGGCGCAGAGCTGCTTGTTTTTGATATTACAAACAAGCTTGATGTTGCTGCTCAAGCAAAAGCGATTAAGCAGAAGCTTTCTGCGCCTTTAGACCTAGTGATTTTAAATGCTGGTAGCTGTGAATATATTAATGATGCGGTTAACTTTGATGGTGATTTATTTGAGCGAGTGATCCGCACTAATTTAATTGCAATGGGTTATTGCCTAGCGGCTTTTACTCCCCTTATCGCAAGTGGCGGTCGGTTAGCTTTGATGGGATCCAGCGCCGTGTATTTACCTTTTCCCCGTGCTGAGGCATATGGCGCATCTAAAGCGGCAGTGCAGTACTTAGCAAGCAGTTTGGCTATCGATCTTAAACCGCACAATATCGGCGTCAGTGTTATTTGCCCAGGCTTTGTGAAAACGCCGCTAACCGATAAAAACGATTTTGCCATGCCGATGCAGCAAACCAGTGAACAAGCATCAAGAGCGATTCGCAAAGGGCTAGTTAAAGGTGTTAGAGAGATCGACTTTCCTAAACGTTTTACTTTGTTACTTAAATTTGTCTCACTACTTCCTCGCCGCTTGTGGGAACGAATCAATCAAGTAAGCCCAGCCGATACGCATACCAATTTACAAGGGGACTGCGTAGATAAAGCAAGTTCAACCATTATAAAAACTACAGATAATCATCTAAAAAATAAGCCAGAAGAAGCGAAGAAGGTGTCTCAATGAATATCGTTGAAAACTGTAAGCAGCGTAAAAAAGTCGCTATCGTAGGCACTGGGATTTCAGGTTTGACTTGCGCTCATATTTTATCGCAAAAACATGATGTAAGCGTATTTGAGGCCAATGACTATATTGGTGGCCACACGGCAACGGTTGATGTTGAGGTGGCGGGGAAAGAGTACGCTATCGATACCGGATTTATTGTTTTTAACGACCGCACTTACCCAAGGTTTGAGCAGTTATTAGCAAGGCTCAATGTCACAGCGTTACCGACAGAGATGAGTTTTAGTGTGCACAATACTAATACTGGTCTTGAGTATAACGGCAATACAATATCTAGCCTATTTGCCCAAAAGCGTAATATTTTTAGGCCCAAGTTTTGGTCATTCATTTTAGAGATTTTGCGTTTTAATAAGTTGTGTAAACAAGCTTTTGCAGCTGATAGCTACCAATACCAAACTCTGGGAGAGCTGTTAGATAGCCAAGGCTTTAGTGACTTCTTTAGTGAGCATTACATTTTGCCGATGGGCGCAGCCATTTGGTCATCGAGTATCGATGACATGCGCGCTTTCTCATTGCGTTTCTTTATTCAGTTTTTTGAAAATCACGGCTTACTCAATATTGCCGACAGGCCGCAGTGGTATGTATTAGAAGGTGGCTCTCGCAGCTACATTCCAGATCTAATCGCACCTTTTAAAGACTCAATCCATTTAAATAGTCCTGTGACTGCGATTAAGCGAGAAAATGATGCTGTGCAATTGCAGGTAAGTGGCGGTGACTGGCAGGTATTTGACGAGGTTGTCTTGGCTTGTCATAGCGACCAATCCCTTGCGATGCTTAAAGATGCCAGTGATGATGAGCGACAAGTACTGAGTAAGCTTGCTTATCAAAATAACGAAGTCGTGCTGCACACTGACGATAGCTTAATGCCAAGACGCAAGGCTGCATGGGCGAGCTGGAACTATCGTTTAGATGGCGATACTCAAAAACAAGCTTCGGTTACCTACAATATGAATATTTTGCAGCGTTTGCCTGCTGGCGCGCCAACATTTTGTGTCACCCTAAACCAATCTGAATTGATCTCACCTGACAAGGTATTGCGTACATTTAATTATGCGCATCCGGTGTTTAATGAACAGAGCCTGCAAGCGCAGTCGCAGCGAGATTTAATCTCGGGTATTAATCATACCCATTTTGCCGGTGCCTATTGGTACAACGGTTTTCATGAAGATGGTGTCCACAGTGCTTTTGATGTGTGTGAAGCATTTGGAATGCGCTTATGAGTCGCCAGTCGTTAGTTAAAAATGAGCTTGTTAGCGGTATTTATATCGGTAGCGTCGCGCATAAACGCTATCAGCCAAGCCTGCATGCATTTAACTATTCTATGGCGATGTTGGGCATAGACTTAGACGAGTTAGACACATTAGAAAGCGTGAGCCGTATTTTTTCATCTAAGCGTGCAGCGCCACTAAGGTTTAAGCAAACGGATTATTTATCCAAGCTCGCCGATATGGATGCATCAGTGGATGATTTAAAAACTCGGGTGCTAGCTAAAGTTCAGCAGTTGGGGAGCAATACGGCTTGTAACCGAGTGGTATTTGTAGGGCAGGTTCGCCATTTTGGTATCTATTTTAGCCCGATAAACTGCTTTTTTTGCTATCAGGGCGATAAGGCTAAATACATGTTGGCCGAGGTGAGTAATACCCCCTGGAATCAACGGCATTATTACTTGGTTAACCTTGAACATACTGAGCCTACGGACAAAGCATTTCATGTTTCGCCTTTTATGGATCTCGACATGAAATACATTTGGCGGATTAAAGCGCCGAGCAGCGAGGTCAGAGTCGGTATTGAAAATCGCAATACGCAGAAGTTATTCGATGCCAATTTATGTTTGTTTAAGCGTGAGATGAGTGCGAAAAATTTGCAATCTATGCTGGTCAACTTTCCTTTTATGACACTTAAAATCGTCCAAGGAATTTATTGGCAAGCACTTAAGTTATTTATAAAGCGTGTGCCTTTTGTTGGTCATCCTGGTAAGCCAGAGGAGAAACGATAATGGAAAATATTACCACTAAAAATAATCTGGCTAATGAGCGTCTGCCGGACAGCCTTGCAAGAAAGTTGTTACTCAGTGCGCTTACCGGACTTGCTGATGGTCACTTAAGCCTTATCGACGGTGATAAGACCTTTGAGTTTGGTCGTAAAGAGTCTGATTTACACGCCACGATTATCGTTAACAATCCACGTTTTTACCGACAAATATTGTTGTCGGGTTCAATTGGTGCGGGCGAAGCCTATATTCTAGCGCATTGGACCAGCCCTGACCTGACCAAGGTTGTGCAACTGTTTGCTCGCAACTTGCCATTGCTAGATAAGCTTGAGCAAAAGCTATCTTGGTTGACGGCGCCTTTTAGCCGCATATCTCACCTGTTTAATCGTAATACCCAACAGGGTTCTAAGCGCAATATCTTGGCGCATTATGATCTGGGCAATGACATGTATCAGCAGTTCCTAGACAAAGAGATGTTGTATTCTAGTGCGCTTTATCCACATAGCGGTGCTTCGCTCTATGAGGCGCAGCAGCATAAACTTAAGACCATTTGTGAGCGATTAGATTTATCGCCGGGACAAACCATATTGGAAGTGGGTACGGGCTGGGGAGCGTTAGCTATTTATGCCGCCAAATATTATGGCGTTAAGGTGACTACTACCACGATTTCTGATGCGCAATACGAATATGCCAAAAAGCGGGTTGAGCAAGAAGGATTGCAAGACTCGGTCACGCTACTTAAAGACGATTACCGCATCTTGAGTGGAGAATATGATCGCGTGGTATCGATTGAGATGATTGAAGCCGTTGGTCACGAATATTTGCCGGGTTTTTTCAAAAAGCTGCAGAGTGTGCTTAAGCCTAATGGTCGATTACTTATTCAAGCTATTACCATAGCTGATCAGCGCTATGACTGTTACCGCAAAGGAGCAGACTTTATTCAGCGTTATATCTTCCCCGGCGGTTGTTTACCGTCTGTGACGCGCATGACAAATGAGCTAACTAAGCATACTGATTTCGTGACTTGGTCAATTGATGATATGGGACTTGATTACGCCAAAACACTTAAAGATTGGCATGACAATTTTGACGCTGCACTGCCTAAGATAAAAGCGCTTGGCTACGGTGATGACTTTATTCGTATGTGGAAGTTTTACTTAAGCTACTGTGAGGGGGGCTTTTTAGAAAGAACGACAAGTACCGTACATCTAGTGGCGGTAAGACCGCAATATCGTGTAGCGGCTAATAGTAGCCTTTAGTCTGCATATATTTCGCATAGATTAAAGGGCATATGTTGATGAGCTCTACTGCTGGGCTTAAGCCACTGCACTTGAACATGATAAATCTGGTCATGTTTCAAGGTGTGTGGTGGCTATCTATCTTGTATCAAAACTCGGCTCTTTGGCTAACGGTGCCGCTATTACTTTTACACTTATACTTATCACCTAACCATCTGCAAGATATAAGGTTAATGCTAAAAGTAGCAAGTTTTGGTTTCTTCTTTGATTGTGCTTTGATGCTTAGTGGTGTGTTTCAGTTTCTGCCATTTCCCATTTGGCTGCTGCTGATCTGGTGTCATTTTGCTATATCCCTAAGCTATAGCTTAACGTTTGCGCAAAAACTAAATTGGACAGTCAACGCCATTTTGGGCGGGGTATTTGGTTGTATGAGTTATCTAGCGGGGGCAAGGTTTGGGGCTGTAGAGCTACCGCTTGGGTTATTTTCCAGCGCAGTGATCTTGTTTGTTGCTTGGCTCGTAATGTTTCCTATGTTTGTTAACGTCTCTAGGTCTAATGCATCTTAGTTTAACGTACCCTAGTTTCAACGCCTATGAAACGCAGTGAGTCTGCTCTTTCCTTGAAACACGGCGTTGAATAGAGCCAGCGATTAGTTACTTATGAAAGTAACTAGAGCGAGTTGCTTACGAGAGCTAATGACGTTAATTCAATTGTTAAGACAATTTTAGGAAGTCTCTTATGTTGGCCCAAAACTGTTCTGTTATTTTAGCATCGATACTGCTTGCGCTGATTGGTTTTCACGCAGAGGCAAGCGAGGAGCAACTCCATAGCCATGAGCTGTCTAGTCAAGTTGTGACAGATACAGCTTTCCCCGGTAATGACTTAAACACTTCCAATAGAGCTTCTGTTGATACAGTGGCAAGCAACCAGCAGTTTCAAGAGGTTGGTCGCGGTGAGATGGACTGGTGGTGGTTTTCACTGTATCGAGCAAAATTATTGACCTTAGATGGCGACTATAGCTCAGGAGAGTATCCAGTCATGCTCGATATTGAGTATTACCAAGACATTCCTAGCTCGCGTTTGGTTGAGGCCACGCTAGACCAATGGCAGCATTTAGGTGTGAGTGAGCAAGAACAGCAAATGTGGCTATCAGCCATCATCGCTATTTGGCCAGATGTGACTGAGGGCGATAGATTATCCTTGAAGGTTATTAGCCCTGATTTGAGTCAGTTTTATTTTAATGGAGAGCCTCTTGCTGAGCCTTTACCGAAAGGGTTTAGTGATGACTTTTTAGCAATATGGTTATCAGAGCAAACAAGTCGCCCTGAACTTAGAAAACAGCTACTAGGAGAGCTAGCATGCGATTGCTAAATATCATTAGTCAGCAGCTTGTAAAAAGTGTTAAGTCCAAAAGTGATTTTCTAAAAATGATTGGGGTAACCTTTGGGCTTCTACTGCTAAGTGCCTGCTCAAGTTCAGATATTAATGACTACCAAGGCACAACGCCCAATTTAGATCTAAAGACATTCTTTGACGGAAAGCTTACCGCTCACGGCACTGTTCAGGATTACAGCGATAAGGTCACTAGGCGATTCACTGTCGAGATGGTGGCAAGTTGGCAAGGCAATCAAGGCGAAATCAAAGAATGGTTTATTTATGACGATGGTGAAAAACAGATCCGAATTTGGAATATCACTGATTTGGGTAACGGAAAATATTCAGGTACGGCAAATGATATTTTAGGCGAAGCTCAAGGTCAGGCCGTGGGGATGGCGCTGCAATGGCAGTATGAAATGTTGTTGCCTGTGGATGATACAGAGTACCAAGTGACATTTGATGATTGGATGTTTTTAGTGGATGAAAACACCATTATTAACCGCAGTGATATCATTAAATTTGGCGTTACTATGGCTGAAGTCACCTTGGTGATATCCAAAGTAGAATAGTGAAGCGATTTTTTTGGGGGGGAACAAGAATGAGTCAGTTCAAAGACCATTTAGGCCTTGAACTGAAAGTTTTTTATAGTATTTACGATGTTTTACGGCTGTTATCAACCTGCTTCTTATCATAATATTCAAACGGAAATACATTTCTAATGCGCTGTGTCACTGCATCACTGACATTCGCTGATACGTGAAGCCTTACATCCCCTAGCTTTTCAGCTCGAACTGTACAAGTCAGCTTATTAGACTTGGCTATAGCACGGCATTCTTTGGCAAACTTATCTGGGATCTTGCCCTTGTGTGAAGTCATGCGCCCGTCTTTAAAATGCATCTCAAATAGGGTTAAACCTCTTTTGCCGCCGAAAATCAGCTTATAGATAATAAAAACGGCAATGGCGATAAAAATAATTTTAAGTAGGGTTGGGGACATGCGCTTTCCTTTTCGTTCGATTTTAGCCCTAAAGTTAAGATACTCCTGCCTAGCACAATTGAAAAGAGTACTGCGCCACAGAATCAGCAAGTTTGCGCTAGACTGAGTATTAGCCAAAGGATTTACTTTAATTTTAGTAAAGGATGACACCATGCAAATATCTAATGCCAAGCGCTGGCTTGAGCTTTGTGAAAAGCAGGCGCAGTTAATCGACAACTTATCTCAAACTTTTCCCGAACGTATTGAGCATCATGAAAAATTAAGTGGGCGTTGGCGCCAAGTGGCGGAGCACCTGAGCCATGAAGAGTTTGAGAGTATGGCTAAACTAAAATAGCCATTTAAATCTAAGGCCAAATAAAATGGCCTCCCAATAAAAAACCGCCTTATGGCGGTTTTTTATTGGGAGTTATCTAGGCGAGC
The DNA here is from genome assembly GCF_019654915.1 of Shewanella sp. MBTL60-007. Classification (GTDB taxonomy): domain Bacteria; phylum Pseudomonadota; class Gammaproteobacteria; order Enterobacterales; family Shewanellaceae; genus Shewanella. The sequence continues at coordinate 20,832 of NZ_BPET01000065.1, forward strand.
TTAAAATGCATAGCTTGCGGTGGCTAGAACAGTACCATCGTTTCTCCACGGGTCTTTCGAGTCGATGATGTTGTCATCGCTTAGGTTAGTGTCTAGCCAAGCTAGAGACAGACCGATACCACCAAGCTCTGTAGAGACGCCGATAGAGTAGTCGACATAGTCTTCACCCCAGTCGTAATCGGCACCGTCACCATAGCTGTAGCCAACATGGGCATCAATGCTCCAGTTCTCGAAGATCTCATAGGAGTAGTTAAGCTCGGTGTAGTTCAGTGAAACATCGGCATTAGCGTAATCATTGGTGTACCACTGAGCTAGATGAAAACCACCATAGTAAAGGCCAACATTCGCCTCGAGGTAACCCGTGTTTTCATCTTGTCCTGGGTAGCTGTAGTAGGTTAGTGTTACGTCATATTCCCACTCTTCATCGGCACCGAAAGCGCCCCAATAACCTGCATAGATATCGACTTCAACATCGGCATCGTAGCTATCTTTATCAACATTACTCGCCCAAGCACCAAAGAAAAGGCCATTCTCTAGGCTGTAGTCTAAGCCACCTTGAACCGCGAAGTCACCGGCCGTTTGTGATACACCGCGGAAGCGGTAATCGTTAGTAACACTGATCTCTCCAGAGAACTCTGCTTGAGCTAGAGGGGCAAATAGCGCTGTAGACAGTGATAGACCGACAACCTGGGCAATCCGTTTTTTATTAAGTTTTTTATACACGGTAGTTTCTCCATTTTACTTATGTTGATTGCGATGCTCTGTTATTAGTTTTATACCAATGCTTGATAAGCAGTTGGCGTTAAGCATCATTTGATTGTGCCAAACAGCAGCATATTGCTACGACCTCATGGCTGATAAGCGATTCTCTTGTGCTTGATACCTACTGGTATTACTGCGCGTTAGCTTCGAAAATCACGTATACCTTACGGCAGTTATCTAGCACCTCCCAGGTGCCTTCAAACCCTGCTGGAATGACAAATCTGTCACCCTTTTTTACCGTTATGCTGTGACCATTTTTATCGGTGACCTTGCTGGACCCCGACAAAATCTCACAATATTCATGTTCGCTATAGGCGACCTTCCAAGTGCCTATATCCCCTTGCCAAACGCCTGCGTGAAACTGCTCGCAATCACTGGAGTAGTGATTTTGCAGTTCTTGCGCAGGATCGCCCTGCAACACTTTTTCAGCATCGAGTTTATAGCGCTCGATAGCGGTATTGAGCTTTGCAAAATTAAGGATTGAATTTATGTTCTGAGCCATTAGTGCTTCCATTTCACTGATACCTAAGTACCACTAAGCTAAACAAAAAAGCGCAGCCTGAGCTACGCCTTAAGGGGTTACTTCATTGTCGGCATTACAAACTCAGCCTTAGCGCCACCAGCACTCTTATGCGTCGACTGTGGCCAACGGGCTGTAATGGCTTTGCGCTTGGTATAAAAGCGAACACCATCTGGGCCATGCATATGTAGTGGGCCAAATAGAGAGCGCTTCCAGCCACCAAAGCTATGAAACGCCATTGGTACAGGGATCGGCACATTCACACCAACCATACCCACTTGTACGTTGTGGCAGAAGTGGCGCGCCGCCTCACCACTTTGAGTGAAAATAGCGGTACCATTACCAAATTCATGATCGTTAATGAGTTGCAGTGCTTCGCTATAATCTTTTACACGCACGATAGCCAGCACCGGACCGAAGATCTCTTCTTTATAGATAGTCATCTCTGGGGTTACATGATCAAACAAGCAGCCGCCTAAGAAGTAGCCTTGCTCATGATCGCTAACAGATAGTTGGCGACCATCGGCGAGTAGCTGTGCCCCTTCATTAACGCCAGTTTCTACATAGTTGCTGACTTTTTCCAAATGCTGCGCAGAGATAAGTGGTCCCATATCCATCTCAGGAGTTACGCCATTACCGACTTTAAGGGCTTTGATCTGCGGTAGTAGTTTTTCAACTAGGGCATCACCAGAGTCGCCCACAGCCAATACTACGGAGATTGCCATGCAGCGCTCGCCTGCGCTACCGTAGGCTGCACCCATTAAGGCGCCAACGGCTTGGTCAAGGTCTGCATCTGGCATCAATAGCATATGGTTCTTCGCTCCACCGAGCGCCTGAACACGCTTGCCGTGAGCCGATGCCGTCGAGTAGATATACTCGGCAATAGGAGTTGAGCCAACGAAGCTCACCGCCTGCACATCTTTGTGTGTAAGTAGTGTATCGACGGCTTCTTTGTCACCGTTAACCACATTAAATACACCATTAGGCAGACCAGCTTCGGTCAGAAGCTCGGCCATACGCATCACGGAGCTTGGATCTTTCTCCGACGGCTTCATGATAAAGCTGTTACCGCAAGCAATCGCAATTGGGAACATCCACATAGGTACCATCACAGGGAAGTTAAATGGGGCAATACCCGCGACGACGCCAAGTGACTGGTTGAGGGTCCAAGCATCGACCCCTCCACCGACTTGCTCGGTATGCTCGCCCTTCAATAGGTGCGGAATACCACAGGCAAATTCAACCACTTCTAAGCCGCGGATGATCTCACCTTTAGCGTCTTCTAGTACTTTTCCGTGCTCTCGGGTAATAAGCTCGGCTAGTTCATCCATGTTGGCTTCAACCAAGGCTTTAAACTTAAATAGCACGCGAGAGCGGTTAAGTGGGGTGACTTTAGACCATGACTCGTGAGCTTTCTTGGCTAGTTCAATCACGCCAGCCACTTCAGCGGCGCTGGCTAGTGATACGGTGCCGCGTTGCTCGCCTGTCGCTGGCTCGAAGAAAGCTTGAGTACGCTGACTTGGCGCCGAGTGGCTACCGTTAATGTAATGGTTAATGGTGTGCATAACGCAAAAATCCTAATTCTATTCCCTGAAGGGAGACTAATTTATCGGTAAATGTTCATGACTTGTCATGCCGTTATTGCGAGCGGCAATAACGGCATCAGGATTAACCCACAGCCTTGATCGCATCCCCAAGGGTATTAACGATTTGATCTATTTGCTGTTTGTCGACAATTAACGGTGGTGAAATCGCGATAATATCGCCTGTGGCTCGCACTAAAGTGCCATTGGCAAAGCAGTGCTCAAAGATCCCGAAGCCGCGTTTCCCTACGCCTTGCTCGCTAGGGGCAAACTGAATGCCGCCAACAAGACCCGTGTTGCGAATATCAATCACATTTGGTAAGCCCTTGAGGCTATGTACCGCATCTTCGAAGTAGCCTTCGAGCTCTTTGGTACGCTCAAATAGCTTTTCATTTTCATAGATATTGAGAGTGGCAAGTGCCGCCGCTGCTGCAACTGGATGTCCGGAATAGGTATAGCCATGAAACAGCTCGATAGCGTTTTCAGGGCCTTGCATGCAGGTATCATAAATATTGTCATCGACCAGCACTGCGCCCATTGGGATCGCGCCATTATTCAAGGCTTTTGCCGTGGTGATGATATCGGGAATAACGCCCCAACGCTGACTTGCAAAGGCATCGCCGACACGACCAAATGCGGTAATCACTTCATCGAATATTAATAGAATGCCGTGTTTCTTGGTGATCTCACGAAGCTTTTGCAGGTAACCCTCAGGTGGCAGAATAACGCCTGCAGAACCCGACATAGGCTCGACAATTACTGCGGCGATGTTTTCTGCACCGTGAAGTGCCACTAGCTGCTCGAGTACTTCGGCTTTCTCTGCACCCGTTTTAGGCATGCCACGACAAAAAGCATTGTCCTTCATATCTAATGTATGCGGCAGGTGGTCTACACCTTGTAACAGTTGTTGGTTAAAGGTCTTACGGTTATTGCCAATACCGCCAACCGAAATACCACCAAAGCCAACACCATGATAACCAAGCTCACGACCAATAAAGCGGGTGCGAGTCGCTTCGCCATTAGCACGGTGATAGGTGAGGGCTATTTTTAATGCGCTATCGACAGATTCAGAACCTGAGTTTGTGAAGAAGGCCTTATTTAACCCTTTAGGGCTGATTTGGGCTAGGCGCTCGGCGAGCTCAAAGGCTAAAGGATGGCCCATTTGAAAAGAGGGCGCGTAGTCCATCTCATGAATTTGTTTACTGACCGCTTCAGAGATCTCTTTACGTCCGTGTCCGGCGTTACAGCACCACAAACCTGCCGTGCCGTCTAATATGGGGCGACCTGCGACATCTTTATAGTACATACCTTCGGCATGGGCGAGCATTCTGGGACTCGACTTAAACTGCCTATTAGCCGTAAACGGCATCCAGTAATGCTCTAGTGACTGTGTATCGCCTTGATTGTGCGTCTGTGAATCTGCCATATCATCTACCTTGATTCAGTGTAATTATTGTTTTTAGAGGCTATTGACTTTTATCTGTTGCTTTTTTAGGCAAGCGGTCGATATTTGCTATGCTATGTCAGAAATAATGAACATGAAAGCTTTTTGTGCATTTATTTGTAGCAAAAATTAACTTTTTGTAAAAAATATTGAAATTATACTGATAAAAAGCGTAATCTTTAGCCACACCTTTTTGCGCAAATAGCCTATATATGGCTGTTTGACCGCATTAACCGTCATTCTAATTATTATATTTAGTGTTAAGAGGTCATCATGAGCACACCAGAAAGCCGCACTCAATGGCAGGCGTTAGCAGATTCTATGTCGATAAATGGCTCCGCTTTTATCGCAGGCGAGTACCTTGATGCACAGTCGAAGCAGACCTTCGACTGTATCAGTCCTATCGATGGTAAGGTCTTAGCAAAAGTAGCCAGTTGTGATGAGGCTGATGCTAATATCGCAGTACAAAATGCCAGAGAAACCTTTGAAACTGGTGTGTGGGCAAACTTAGCGCCAGTTAAGCGTAAGCAGGTGATGATCCGATTTGCCGAATTACTGGAACAAAATGCCGATGAATTAGCTCTGTTAGAAACCTTAGATATGGGTAAGCCTATTCAATATGCTAAGGCGGTGGATGTGGCTGGTGCGGCGCGTGCCATTCGTTGGTCTGGCGAGGCGATTGATAAAATTTACGATGAAATTGCGCCAACCGCACACAATGAGATAGGCATGATCACCCGCGAAGCCGTAGGTGTAGTGGCGGCAATTGTGCCGTGGAATTTCCCGATGCTGATGGCGTGTTGGAAGCTTGGTCCTGCGCTCGCTACTGGCAACAGTGTAGTGTTAAAGCCATCGGAAAAATCTCCCCTTACCGCTATCAGAATGGCACAAATTGCCGTTGAAGCTGGTCTGCCAAAAGGAGTGTTAAATGTACTGCCTGGTTTTGGTCATACAGTGGGTAAGGCGCTGGCGCTGCATATGGATGTCGATACTTTAGTCTTTACTGGCTCAACTAAGATCGCCAAGCAGTTGATGATCTATGCGGGTGAATCCAACATGAAGCGTGTTTGGCTAGAGGCGGGCGGTAAGAGTCCAAATATTATCTTTAATGATGCACCGGATCTGAAAAAGGCGGCACAAGCTGCGGCTAGTGCTATCGCTTTTAACCAAGGTGAAGTCTGCACAGCTGGCTCTCGCCTATTAGTAGAGTCTGGTGTTAAGGACGAGCTGATAGGCTTAATTGCCGAGGAGCTTAAGAGCTGGACACCGGGACATCCATTGGATCCGAGCACCACATCAGGCGCCGTTGTCGATAAACAACAGCTAGATAATGTGTTGGGTTATATACAGTCGGGAGTCGATGAAGGTGCTACCTTAAATCACGGTGGCTCACAAGTCATGCAAGACACTGGCGGAGTGTATATCGAGCCAACGATTTTCTCAGATGTAGACAATAAGATGACAATAGCAAAAGAGGAGATCTTTGGCCCTGTGTTATCTGTGATCACCTTTGATGGCATGGAGCAGGCGATAGAGATAGCCAACGATACTATCTATGGCCTAGCTGCTGGTGTGTGGACTGCTGATATCAACAAGGCCCACAAGACAGCTAAGGCACTTCGCAGTGGTATGGTATGGATTAACCATTATGATGGCGGCGATATGACAGCCCCCTTTGGCGGCTATAAGCAGTCGGGCAACGGCCGCGATAAGTCACTGCATGCGTTTGATAAGTACACCGAAATTAAGGCCACCTGGTTGGTACTAGAGTAGCTGGAACTAGCTGGTGAATTTGTAATGGGTTGTGTTGTGATTGAAGGGCCCTAAATTACGTCAGCGGTTTGAAATATTATAAGCCCCTAAGTGCAAACTTAGGGGCTTTGTTATTTGTGTCATAAGGAGGATAGTCGATAGCAGCGTGAATTTATCTTGACCTGTCTATAGCTTCATAGTTTATCGTGTACTTTCAATGTAGAGGAGATGGCATGTATCGAATTACAGAATTAGCTGAAAAAGTCGGCTTAAGCCGTTCGACGCTACTGTACTACGAAAAGCTCGGGTTAATTTCTGCTAAGCGGCAAGCAAATGGCTACCGAAGTTACTCAGAGCAGGATCTGCAACGCTTAAAGTTACTGCAGCAGTTGCAGGCGGGAGGCTTAACCTTAAAAGAGTGTCAATGCTGCCTAGAGAGCCGCATCGACAGGGAATTACTGCTTCAACGCCTAAAGGTATTGGATGATGAGCTAGCCCAGAAAAAGCAGGCTAGAGACCTACTTAGTGCAATGCTCGGTATGAGCTCGATGAGAGAGTGGCATCAAGCTACAGAAAATCAAGCGCCTGACGCCCATCTTGAGTGGCTGATGAAGCAGGGATTCGACGAAAAACAGGCGCTAAGACTTAAGTGGTTATCAAAAGATATGAATGAACATGATCAATATATGGCCGATTTTGAGTTGATCTTTGATGGATTAACAAGATTAGGCCCAGGCACAGAAATTGACTCACTAGCAGCGCTTAAGGCTACTTTACTCAACACTAAATCGCTCAAGGCTGATCCGTCTAAATCGGGTGAGCTGCTAGAGATTGGCTGTGGTAAAGGCGTGGCGACTCGGGTATTGGCTCAGCACTGTGAGTTTGCTATCACGGCGCTGGATAATGACCAGTCGAGTTTAGACTGCTTGCAACAGAATCTGCACGGATTATCACAAGATAGGAGAGTGGTAACCGTGTGTGCAAGTATGACCGAGTTGCCGTTTCAGCAGCATCAATTCGATGTTATCTGGTGTGAAGGTGGTGCCTATATTATGGGCGTAGAGCAAGCATTTAAAGATTGGCAGCCGTTTATTAAGGATCATGGTTATTTAGTTATCAGTGACTTGGTGTGGAGTACTGATACTCCATCTAATGAATTGCTAGACTTTTGGCAACAAGCGTATCCCGATATGGTCACTGCAAAGCAACGTATTGCGCAGGCCAGACTGGCAGGCTATGAGTTGATTGATAGCTTTCCTCTCAGTGAGCAAGCTTGGAGTGATTATTATCAGCCGCTTCAGGCCCGTATCGATGAGTTAGCGCCTTTAATGCCAAATTCAAAGGCATTAACTGATGTTAAAACAGAACTAGAAATGGCGGCTAAACGGCAAGGTCAGTTCGACTATCAAATGTTGATCTTACAGAAGATTTAATCACTCCCGATTATAAGATTATTAGGAAAATAGAAATGAAGTTTTTACAGTGCAACACAGAGAACGCCAAAGCGATCTCACATCTTTTCAATGAAACTTTTACCGCCTCTGAAGGCGCTAATGAAGGTAAAGTCATTGGGGAGTTAACCACAGAGCTAATGAGCACCACGGCGAGTGAAGACTTGTTTATCTTTGTTGCGAAAGCAGAGGATAAATTAGTTGGTAGCATCATGTTTTCAAGATTAACTTTTGAAAATGAGATCAATGCTTTTATTTTGTCACCAGTAGCGGTTCACCCAGACTTTCAACGTCAGGGAGTAGGCCAAAAATTGATTAAGTTTGGCCTACAGGCTTTGGCAGAAAAAGGTGTTGAGCTTTTGTTTACCTATGGTGATCCAAACTATTACTCAAAGGTCGGCTTTAAGCAGATAAGCGAAGATATAGTAAAAGCGCCGCAAGCGTTAACTTACCCTGAAGGCTGGCTGTCACAGTCACTTTCAGCAGATGAATTACCGCCGATGAGTGGTCGATGTCGCTGCGTCTCGGCATTAAATAAAGCCGAGTATTGGTAACCAATTTAGATTGTTGAAAATAATAATCCCAGAAGCTTTAACTCTATCGCTAACTGCCGAATATAAAGCGGATATTATTGCTAAGAGAGGTGTAAGTGCCCGGTAAGCACTAAATGAGACTAAGCGAGAGCAATCATTCATGAGTCATGAGCATTTTAAAGGTCAGTTTGAAGTAGAGTTAAAGTATCGCTTGCCTTGCAAGGCTGCATTCTTAACAGTATTGAGTTCGATAGAACATGAGGTCATGTTTGAAGATAATATCGAATCTGATTGTTATTTCGATACCAAAGAACAGTTGCTTTTAGCCCAACATAAGAGTGTTTGTATACGTGAATGCGAACCATCGGGGATTAAGCTTTGGATAGTCAAAGGGCCTGATGTTGATCGCTGTCAGGCGACCAATATTACCGATGCCGAGAGCGCTAAGAGCATGCTCAAAACTATGGGGTATGCAGTGCATCTAGAGATGGTAAAACAGCGCAGCATCTACTTTGTCGGCAAGTTTCATATCACGGTTGATCACTTAGCTGGATTAGGCGATTTTGCCGAGTTTGCCATCATGACAGATGATGAAGCTAGGCTAGAAGTTTATCGTGCTGAGCTGGTGGACTTAGCGGCTCAGTTTGGACTGTCAGAGAAGCAGCTTGAGCATAGATCATACCGTAGTATGCAGGAGGCAAAATAGCAGTTTTGTTTTCCATCAAGTCAATATAGAGGTCGTAACATAATGAAAACGATAGGCATGTTAGGCGGCATGAGCTGGGAGTCTACGGCGAGTTATTATCAGGCCGTTAATGAAGGTGTAAAGGCAAGGCTCGGTGGTCTGCACTCTGCAAAAGTGTGCCTCTACAGCGTTGATTTTGCGGAGATAGAAAAGCTACAGCATGCTGGAAAGTGGCAAGAGACGGCGGAGATCTTATCTGATGCAGCAAGAAATGTTGCAGCTGGCGGCGCTGACTTTCTGCTCATTTGCACTAATACAATGCATAAGGTAGCGGATGAGATCCAAGCTCAGCTCTCAATTCCTATTTTACATATAGCCGATGCAACTGCAGCAAAGCTGGTGGCTAATGGGGTGACTAGGGTCGGTTTGTTGGGGACGCGTTTCACCATGGAGCAAGATTTCTATAAAAGCCGTCTGCAAAACCAATTTAATATCGAAGTTATTGTTCCAAATGAAGCGGAGCGCAAGCTTGTGCACCATGTCATTTATGAGGAGTTATGCCGAGGTGTGATAAACCCCGATTCAAAGCAAGAATATTTAGATATCGTTAATGGCTTGCATGCGCAGGGGGCTGAAGCGGTCATTTTGGGTTGTACTGAGATAGCGTTATTGGTAGGGCAGCAGGATACCCAGGTCCCTCTTTATGATACGACTGCGATTCATTGTGAATATGCGGTGGAGATGGCATTAAATTAGGTTATTGCAGTTTTACAAAAAAACGGACCACAAAGTCCGTTTTTTATTCAGGGCTAAAAATGGATATTAAAAAATATCTTTAAATCTATGGTAAAGCATGCCCATGGCTAATAGTGGTGAACGCAGGTGTGGACCGCCGGGGAAGGTCATATGGGGGACTTTGGCAAACACATCAAAGCGCTCGGCTTGGGTGGTAATCGCCTCGGCTATTAACTTAGCCGCCATATGGGTGGCATTCACGCCATGGCCCGCATAGGCTTGGGCATAAAACACATTTTTGGCATCAGGTAATCGGCCAATCTGTGGTAAACGGTTAGCACCTATGCCCATCATGCCGCCCCATTCATAGTCGATACGAATACCTTTTAGTTGCGGAAATACCTTCTCTAGATTAGGTCTAAGTGCGGCTTCAATGTCTTTGGGATCTTTGCCTGAATAAGTACACAGGCCGCCAAACAGTAAGCGGTTGTCTTCTGATAAGTGGTAGTAGTCAAGATCGACCCTTAAGTCGGCAAAGGCCATGTTTTGTGGGATGATGGCATCACACTGCTCCTGCGTTAGTGGCTCTGTAGCCAACACATAGGTACCAGCAGGAAGGATCTTACTACCAATGTTTTCCTCTAAATCGAGCCCTAAATAGGCGTTGCCAGCCAAAACGAGGTACTGACAATTTACTTCGCCGTGTTCGGTGATCACCTTAGGCTTATCGCCTTTAATGATTTTCTTTGCGGCGCTGTATTCATACATTTTTACGCCCAAGTTACGAGCGACTCTAGCCTCGCCTAGAGCTAAGTTGAGAGGGTGCAGATGACCACTTGCCATATCAACGAGAGCGCCCTGGTAAAAATCTGAGCCGATCACTTCACCTATCCGAGATTTATCGAGTAGAGTCATATTGTGGCCGTAACCGATATTATTTAGGTGTTCAAAATCTTCTTCGAGTTCTTTCATATGGCGGGGACGAATAGCTAAGTCGCAGTAGCCCATTTGTAAATTACAATCGATATTGTGCTCTGCAACGCGCTGCCTGACGATATCGACCGCCTCAAAGCCCATTTGTTCTATGGCCTTAACGCCTTCGCTGCCAATGATATTTTGAAATTGATTTACGTCATGGCCAATGCCGCGAATTAGTTCACCACCATTACGTCCAGATGCTCCCCAGCCAATGCGTTTAGCCTCAAGGAGTGCCACGCTAAAGCCTTTTTGAGCCAGTTCAATTGCCGTGTTGATTCCACTAAATCCACCGCCGACGACACATACATCTACATCTAACACCTCCTCTAGTCGCGGTGATTGATGTAGCTCTTTAGCCGTTGCGAAGTAATAGGATGCGGGATACTGGTCGCTATGCACTGGACTCTTAGTTGACATTATTTCTCCAAGTATATGTTTTTATTGTTAGTAGGACTTGTAGTGGTCGTGTGTCTAAATTGTTGTGAATAAATTATTTACATATGTTCGTTATTTTTAACACGCTTTCCTGTAGAATACAAATTGCTCGATAGAGGTTATGGTCTAATATGTTTTTAAGACGCTACACTAGTCGTACTGGGAATGGATTGTAACGCTCTACATGTTGTTGGAGACAAAGAACGATTACTTCAATTAGGGGAAAGATTTTGGATATTGGTGAAAGCCTTAAAAGGGTTAGAAAAGAGAAGGGCCTGTCCCAGCGAGAATTGGCTAAGCGTGCAGGTGTGACAAATAGCACTATTTCGATGATCGAGAAAAATAGCGTTAGTCCTTCGGTTAGCTCACTCAAAAAAGTGCTTTCTGGTTTGCCTATGTCTTTAGTGGAGTTCTTTGCTATCGAAGACACGCAAGAGACCGAGCAAAAAGTGGTTTACCGTAGCAACGAGTTATTGGATATCGGTGATGGCGTATTGGATTTTAAGCTCATTGGTAGAGATTTTCCTAATCGTGCCATGTCTGTGATGAGTGAGACTTATCCTCCTGGATCAGATACAGGAATAGAGATGCTTAAACATGAAGGCCAAGAGGCGGCAATGGTGATTGAAGGTCGCTTGGAGTTGACTGTTGGAGACGAAGTGTTTGAACTCAATGAAGGTGATAGTTATTACTTTAATAGTGACTTACCCCATCGCTTTCGGAATCCATATGATGTGCCTTGCCGAATAATTAGCGCAACGACCCCAGCAAATTTTTAATCAGTTTTGCATTTTTTTGTAAAGCTAGCTTACCGCAAAGAATTCCTCTTTCTTAACGGTAACTAGCTTGGTATTTGTATCATTCT
>NZ_BPET01000066.1 GCF_019654915.1 Shewanella sp. MBTL60-007
AGGCTTTATGTATTCTCTTGGCGATTAAACCTTGTTTGAAACTCAAAATTTATTTTAGGAAATATTATGCAGCACCTATTTTGGTTAGTTGAGGGACAAATTGCAGGACGCAGCGGGCCAAATAAAGATCCTTGGGATCTGCAGGAGTTAAAGACTGCGGGGATCGATGCCGTATTATCTGTAAATAACGGTGAAGATTGCATCGAAGCGGAGTTTTCTGCCGCAGGTTTAGAGTATTTATGCGTGCCTTTCTCTCGTAATATTCCCCCTAAGCCGGAAGACTTAGCATATTGCGTAGAACAAGTACCGCAAGCGTTAGCCTTTATTCGCCAGTGTGAAGCGCAGGATAAAACGGTGCTTATTCATTGTCGTTCGGGTAAGGATAGAACGGGTCTCATAATGGCTTACTACCTAATGGATAACGGTGCCGCGCCTTTGCACGCCGTGAGTCAAGTTCGGGCTGTACGTGATATTGCATTTAGCGCCGAAGGTTGGGATCAATTTGCATTCGATGTGCTTTATGCGTTACAAGAATAGTTAAGGCACAGCAGCAGAGTAACGGAATGAATGCAAATGGATTGCAGTCACTAACTTTTTTACGAATCATTTTTCTTTGTGCAGCCTTGAGTGCGTTAATAGGCTGCCAATCCTCTCCCGTTTATCCCGAAAAAGCCATTACGACAAAGTTAGCCGCGCAGCCAGATTGGCCATTGGTGCAATATATACAGGCCGATGTGAAGGCGCATCCTCAGCAAACAGGCGTGTTACCTCTCACTGACGGTATTGATGCCTTTATTGCGCGTCTAGCACTTGTTAATGCCGCCACAGCTAGTATCGACCTGCAGTATTACATCTACCGAGGAGATGATACCGGTAGGCTTTTAACCTGGCATTTAATTGATGCCGCACAGCGCGGGGTTAGAGTCCGTATTCTGCTAGATGATATGGCTGTAAAAGATGCCGATGAGGCGCTAGTGATGTTGGCTGAACACAAGAATATTCAGGTTCGCTTGTATAACCCAACATTTGAGAGAGACTTTCGTAATCTTGCCTTTGTCGCTGGCTTTTCTCGGTTGAATCATAGGATGCACAATAAGTCATTCACCGTAGATAATACCATCAGCATTGTGGGTGGCCGTAATATTGGTAATGAGTATTTTTCAAACGACACCAATGTTGAGTTTGGTGACTTTGACCTGATGACCATAGGCCCTGCAGTCGATGAGATTTCAGATCAATTTGATATCTATTGGAATTCGCCTTTAACCGTTGAGGTTGGAGCGCTAACAGCCCACAGTGTGACGGCAGAGGAGGTCGATACAGCCTTGGCGTTAGTCGAATCCGAGAAAGCAGCGTATCAAACGAATCCTTATATGGCTCGATTATTAAGTAGTGAACTCATTACTCAGATGCAGAGCCATGCTTTGCATTGGTATTGGGGCAGCGCAAAACTGGTCTATGATCAGCCAGACAAACAAAATCATCAGCTAGACAGTGACAGTATTTTAGCCGATCTTGGCGAGTTTTTAAGGCAAGCGGAAAAAGAGGTTTTTATTATTTCGCCCTACTTTGTGCCAACAAGGGAAGGGACTCAGAACATTATAGAAGCTGCTAGGGCAGGGATTGATATTACTATCTTAACTAACAGCTTAGCCGCAACGGATGTGATTGCCGTTCATGCTGGATATCGCCAGTACCGCCAGCCATTATTAGAAGCTGGGGTAAAGATCTACGAAGTTAAAGCTAACCCTGAGCAGAAGAAAGCCAGTAGCTGGACAGGAAGTTCAAAGAGCAGTTTACACGCTAAAACCTTTATTACAGATAAGCAGTCAACCTTCGTTGGGTCTTTTAACTTTGACCCTCGCTCGGCGTGGTTAAATACCGAGATGGGCTTGATTATTGATAATGAACAATTGGCAGGGGAAGTGGTCGACGGCATTGAGGCCAGCTTAGCTAGAAACACCTATCGACTCGCCATCGAAGAGGGGGAGCTTATCTGGTTCGATGATCTTCATCAGCGAATTATTTATACTGAACCCGATGCCGGGCTTTGGCGTAAGTTTCTCGTCGATTGCATCGCATTATTACCGATTGAGTCGCAGCTTTAATTGTTTGCTTAGTACGATTGAGTTAGAGTTTGCTCAAACATATACGTTAGTAAGTGGTCCATTAAGATGAATGCAATAAGTGGTAATAAGATGAAGAGTAAGGCGAGTCAATCTCAAGGTTTACTCTTGTTTCAACTATCTCTGACACAGTTATTTGCATTAGGTACCCTAAAAATACGTGAATTGGTTCCTTATACGCCATTGAGCGCCATCCCCCATTCCCACCCAACAATTCTAGGGGCGGCGAACATTCGTGGTGCAACGATCCCGATTGTCGATATGGCTGCCGCAGTCGGTTATCGGCCGATAAGTAAAGAGGAGCTTAAAGATAGCTATATCATTATTACTGACTGTCAGAGAATGGTGATTGGTTTTTTGGTACGCTCTATCGATAAGATTATTGAATGTAATTGGCGTGATATTGAGAAACCACCGACTAATTTGGGTAAGAACGCTTATCTTACAGGGGTGACAAGGATTGACGGTAAGTTGGTGCAGTTATTAGATGTAGAGTTACTGCTTTCTAAAGTGTTCCCAGCGAGCCCTGAGACCACCCGCGCCATCTTGACCGATGTACAACGAGAATACCTAAAGCCACTTAATATCTTGCTGGTTGATGACTCGAAGGTTGCACGTAAACAACTGAGTGATGCATTGGACAGTATCAATATTCCATACCAAGTTACCGCCGATGGCAAAGAAGCATTGTCTATCATGGAACAAGCCGAGCGAGATAATCATGCTATCGATATTTTAGTTAGCGACATTGAGATGCCTGGACTTGATGGTTATGAGTTGGCATTTGAAGTGAAGAATAATCCCGCGATCTCGTCCGCTTATATTATCCTGCATACCTCTCTTTCCAGTGAGATCAGTGTCAGTCAGGCTCATCAAGTAGGTGCTAATGAGGCACTGACAAAATTTGATGCCCATGAGTTGATTGAAGCCATGCTGCGCGGGGCTGAAAAAGCAACAGCGATGGCTAATTTTTAGGGCCTTATTAGTAATATGTTAATCGTGAGTAATAACCGAGCTTATTTGTCTGGTAAAGGTAGACAATAGTTGCCACATCCGATACAAACTGTGTCGAAGGGAGATTAATTTTATTTAAGGTTCACCTAATGGTGAGTTTAAATAGAATCGTTGCATACTATAAAAATGACAGGTTAATAAATGAATCAAAAACCATCTTTGTTTGCCCGATTGGCAGACGGTAGTTTAGTGTTACAAATTCTCGTAGGTATTATTGCTGGTATTGCGTTAGCAACCGTATCAAAAACTGGTGCGGAGAGTGTGGCTTTCTTAGGTCAGCTATTTGTTGGCGCATTAAAAGCAATCGCACCGATATTAGTCTTTATCCTTGTTGCTGCATCGATAGCGAACCAAAAGAAAAATGCCAAGACCAATATGCGTCCGATCGTTATTCTATATCTGTTTGGCACGTTTTCGGCCGCGGTCACCGCTGTTTTGATGAGTTTTGCGTTTCCTACGACATTAGCATTAACGCTAGATGCGGCTCAGGCTAATCCTCCTGAAGGGATCGGCGAAGTGGTTCATACCTTGTTATTTCAATTAGTCGATAACCCAGTTAATGCGGTTATGACAGGTAACTATATCGGTATTTTAGCTTGGGGTGTAGGTTTAGGTTTGGCGCTACATCATGCAACCGATTCAACTAAGCTCGTTTTTGCTGATGTGAGCCATGGCGTATCTCAGATGGTTCGTTTTATTATCCGTCTGGCACCGATTGGTATTTTCGGTCTAGTATCATCAACATTCGCAAGTACAGGTTTTAGCGCAATTGCTGGCTATATGCATCTGCTATTGGTGCTTCTTGGCGCAATGGCGATTATGGCACTGATCATCAACCCAGCGATTGTGTACTTTAAAATACGTCGTAATCCATACCCATTAGTATTCACTTGTCTTCGTGAAAGTGGTGTAACAGCTTTCTTCACTCGCTCTAGTGCGGCGAATATTCCTGTGAATATGGCGTTATGTGAAAAGTTAAAGCTACATGAAGACACTTACTCTGTTTCTATTCCATTAGGTGCAACCATTAACATGGGCGGCGCAGCGATTACGATTACAATCTTAACGCTAGCGGCAGCTCACTCGATGGGCATACAAGTGGATATCCTGACTGCAATTCTGTTGAGTCTTGTTGCAGGCATCTCTGCTTGCGGAGCATCGGGTGTTGCAGGTGGTTCACTGCTACTTATCCCACTAGCATGTAGCTTGTTTGGTATTTCAAATGATGTGGCCATGCAGGTCGTAGCTGTAGGCTTTATTATTGGTGTTATTCAAGACTCTGCCGAAACAGGTCTTAACAGCTCTACAGACGTTATCTTTACTGCTGCAGCATGTGAAGCGGCAGAAAGGAAAGAGAACGCTTAAATCTACAATTGCGGCCTTGATATGAGGCGCTGACTAATACTAATTAGCATGAAAGCCCCACTAAACATAATTAGCGGGGCTTTTTGTTTATTGCACCGTAAAAAGCTTCGTACTTAAGCACCGACTATTTCGAGTGGCTTACCCGTTTTCCAAGCGCCGCGAGTAAAGTCTGGGAAGTTGACCGAGTTACTACGGTTATTGACCGACTCTTCACTTAAAATGTTTACCACCGACCACGCCGCGCCATCATATACATCTTGATCTAAAGGCTCTGCATTTCTTAAGCAATAGACCATGCGCCAAAGCATCAAGAAGTCCATACCGCCGTGACCACCATTGCGCTCTGCTTGTTCTCCCATCTGTATCCAGAGTGGATGATCGTACTTGGCATACCATTTCGCCATGTCCATATCCCACTTGTGGTAATTGCCAGTTCCACCCTGCTCGATAGCAATTCGGTTAGGAAAGCCTGCAAATACGCCGTTGGTGCCTTGAATCAAGTTATGACGGCTATAGGGGCGTGGCGTAGTAGTATCGTGCTGAACCATGATGGTACGGCCTTTTACCGTTTTAATAAGCGAGGTATTGATGTCACCATTGATATATTTCAGTTGGTTGCGTTCATGATCAGCAGGGAATTCTCGCTTAGCGTATAAGGCTCGTCCCAGCGCGGGTGAGCTCATCGAAGTGAGGTAATCAAATCTGTCACCACGATTGATATTCATATATTGAGACACGGGACCTAACCCGTGGGTTGGGTAAAGATTACCATTTCGCTTCGTGTGCCAATAGGTGCGCCAAGAGCCGGTTTTACTGTCAATCTCCTTCATCTGCCAACGCAGTTCATGAATATAGGCAGCTTCTCCATGTAACAGTTCGCCAAATAAGCCTTGGCGAACCATATTTAGCACCATCAGCTCATCTCGGCCGTAGTTGACGTTCTCCATCATCATACAGTTCTTTTGCGTCCGCTCGGCAGTATCGACAATCTGCCAACACTCTTCGACTGTCAGAGCCAATGGCACTTCGACAAAGGCGTGTTTGCCACTTTCCATTGTGTGGATAGCCATAGGCGCATGCCACTCCCAAGGGGTGGAGATAATCACGATATCAATATCATCACGATCGAGTAAATCTTTGTATGCGTGATCGCTACCAGTATATCTTGCGGGTTTTGCTAAGCCTTGCGCGGTCACAAATTCAATTGACTCGTCTAAAACTTGAGCGTTGGTATCACAGATTGCTTTGATATCGACGCCTTCCAGATGACAGAAATGTTTTACGTGACCAGAGCCTCTTTGGCCAACACCAATAAAACCGACACGCACTGTGGTCATTTTGGGGGCGATCAACCCCATAACAGACTGGCCTGTAGTGGGTTTTCTCGGTACAGCCTCTGCGGACGAGAATGGTAGTTGGGAGGTGAGTATTCCCGCAGCAGAGAGGCCTGCAGTTTTTAAAAAGTGTCGGCGATTTAATTTCATCAAGAGTCTCGCATTAACTTATTGGAATTGTTTAACAGCCATAGAGTTATATCAAATTTAGAGATAAAAGGGTTAAAAAATGGTATGTCGCATTGTTGCGCTTGTGTTTTTATGCGGTTTTACTAAAGTAATGCATAGAAAGTGATTTATATCGCGTTTTTAATTTCTTATTGCGATACACTTTTGACTAAAAGGTGGCAGTATCATTGTGATTGCTTTCTTTGTTTATACCTGATTTGGTTAACAAATATATTACAAATGCTTTTTGATAGAGGGAACGAGCCGATGGCAGTAGTGCGCAATAAGACAAATGAAGTTATTCAAATTGAGCGAGAAGCAAAACTCAAGGAGATGGAAATGTCAGTAGTTGAAAAGCGTAGGCGTCTGTCTTGGCAAGAAGATGAACTCAGCCCTCGCGAAGTCGTTGGGTGTTGGGTAGATGAAAGACCGTTGCTTGGAGATAAAATCACCCTCTATAAACAAGCGGGTAAGTATTATCTAGAGACTTGGTATTTAGATGGTTGCCATAGCCTAGATGAAATGCTCTCAGAGGAAATGGAAGAGGGCATTAAGCTGGAAGACAAGGGCGGGAATATTTTTGGCGAATACTTTATGTTGACTACGGATAATGAACTTAAATTCTGTAATTCAACTAACTGCTATTATACGGCAAAGAGAGATGTTGAAGCGGCTTAAGTTGTTGCATTATCAGGAAGAATAGCTGTAATTTCTTATAAGCAGAAAAGGGGCATAAGCCCCTTTTTTGATCTTGGAATTGAGCGCTGATTAGAATGAGTGAGCGCTTTTAAAGTGCATTGTTTTACCCGAATAAGGGTGAGTAAAACTTAACTCCTGGGCATGCAGTTGTAATCGTTTAGCGGCTTTGAGAGTTTGTTCATCACCATAAAAATCATCACCCAAAATGGTGTGTCCTAGTGCTAGCATATGTACCCGTAATTGATGAGTTCTACCTGTTACGGGTTTGAGTTCAACTAGGCTGCTGTGAGGCTTTTGTTCCAACACTTTATAATGGGTTATCGCAGTCTTTCCTGACTCGATGACCATCTGTTTAGGAGGATTGAGCTTGTCAGCGCCGATCGGTAGTTCAATGACACCATTTTGCTGTTTCAGTACACCGTCCACTTCTGCGATATAAGTTTTTTGTGTCAGCCTATTTTGAAATTGGGTTTTCAGGCTAGACTCAGCTTTTTTGTTACGAGCAAATACCATGATGCCAGAGGTTGCGCAGTCTAAACGGTGCACTAGAATACAATCTTTAAAGCGCTGCTGCAGACGTGTTAGTGCACAATCGTGAGTATATTCAGCGATACCGGGATTTGAGAGTAAGCCAGATGGCTTATTGATAACGATAATATCTCGGTCAATATAACGGATATCTAACCAAGGAATACTGGGGGGCTGATAGCTAAATATTTGCATGAATTCTCCTATTGCGGCGCAATTCTAGCAAAATATTGAGCGTTAAGACACGCACTAAATTTTGGTGGTTACTTAGCTGGAACGTGCCTTAACGCTAGGGTGTGCTGAGCCGCTTTTTAGGCGTGAGAATACTTACAGATATTCAGGCGGCGTGTTGCGGGTCCATAAGCGGCTATAGGCCATCAGTTGCGGGTAAAAAGTACGAAACGCGATCTCGATTTCAGTATCGAGCTTTTTGACGCATTCTTGTGCGCCAGTAAAAATCTCAGGCTTAGAGACTCTTTTTGCCACAGAGGCAAGTGTCTGGTTTAACCCTTCGCGGGTTTGATAGGCCACAAGCCAGTTCTCTTTCCTGATCTTAGGTGCTATCGATACCAATTGCTCGGGCAGAGCCTCACACTCATCAATGGCATCGTATGCTTTGTTGGCGAACTCTTCTAGGCTCTGGTGGTGATACTCTTCCCAGTATTTTGCCAACATATGATCAAAGCTAAGATCTATGATAATGGGGGCTGCACGGGTTAATGATTTGGGAAATGCTGCTAACAACTCTTTGGTGATCTCATGGCTGTCGGTGAGCTGATCTATTTGGCGGTGAAGCCATATTCCTTGCTGCAGGTGTTTAGGGAAATGTTCAATACTGCCTTTTGCAAAGTCGCCGGCAATATTGGCAGCCAGAGAGGTTTGGCTGTTGTCTGCTAAGTGCAGGTGTGCAAGAAAGTTCATATTTTATACTTGGTGATTCGCGTACTTCACGTTATCATGCAGGGAGGTGCGAAGGAAATTCTTTCTTGAAATAATTCAAGATCTAGGGCTTCTAAAAGGATGTGCATCGTAAAAAATTGTAATTTACCCATCAATTAAACGGTTTGAGGATCAAGGATGATGTGGAACTGGTTAACCAACAAGTTGGGCAGAGGCGTTCAGGTTAGACGAAAAAAAGTCGAAATCGACATTCCTTATGCACAACACCGCTATCGCATAGAAGATTTGGATAAAAAAACTCCCTGTAATGCTCGGCAACAGCAGTCGAACAAGTTAAAGTCGTTCAATTAACGCACTGAATTATTCTCCTAAATGGGAGTATTTGGCGGTTTTTTAGGATTGGATTGTTGATCTTCTGTAGCTCTAGCCATAGACTAGCGGCCGATTTAGATACAATAGAGACTTTCCATGCGCGTTGCAGATTTTTCTTTTGAACTCCCAGATGAGTTAATTGCCCGTTATCCAACGGCTCAGCGGACAGCGTCCCGACTGTTATCGCTTGACGGTAATAGTGGTCAGCTGGCTGATCTGCAATTTACCGATATTTTAGACCAAGTCAGTCCTGGCGATTTGATGGTATTTAACAATACCCGAGTCATTCCTGCGCGTATGTTTGGTAAAAAGCAGTCAGGCGGTAAACTCGAAATCTTGGTTGAGCGTATGCTTGATGACAAGCGAGTGCTAGCCCATGTTCGTTGCTCTAAGTCTCCAAAGGTTGACGCTATTATCTGTTTAGATGGTGGCTATGAAATGAAGATGGTCGCGAGACACGATGCGCTGTTTGAGCTTGAGTTGCAATGCGATAAAACGGTACTTGAAGTGCTAGAAGAGGTTGGCCACATGCCATTGCCTCCTTATATTGATAGACCCGATGAAGATGCAGATAAAGAGCGTTACCAAACGGTTTACAATCAAAATCCTGGCGCCGTAGCAGCCCCTACTGCTGGCTTACATTTTGATGATGCCATACTTGCAGCATTAAAAGACAAAGGCGTGAACACCGCATTTGTTACTTTGCATGTTGGCGCAGGCACCTTCCAGCCAGTACGTGTCGATAACATCCTAGATCATAAAATGCATTCTGAATGGGCTGAAGTGCCACAGGACGTCGTGGATCTTATTGCTGAAACAAAAGCCAGAGGCAATCGCGTTATCGCAGTCGGAACCACATCGGTACGTTCACTTGAAAGCGCAGCCAAAGCATCGCCTGAGCAGTTACAAGCATTCAGTGGCGATACCGATATCTTTATTTACCCTGGATATCAGTTCCAAGTGGTGGACGCCATGGTGACAAACTTCCACTTGCCCGAGTCGACTCTGATCATGTTGCTAAGTGCATTTGCTGGCTTCGATGAGGTAAAAAACGCCTATCAGCACGCGATCGCTCAAAAATACCGCTTCTTTAGCTATGGTGACGCCATGTTTGTGACCAAAAAAGCGAACTAATTATCCAAATTGCTTTAAAATACCCAGTTCATATGAAGTGGGTATTTTTTTATCTGCACTTTTAATGCATATTTTGGCATTTAGGGTTGATACTGAATTGTTTGCCCTTATGTTTGTCATAATCTTAGGCTCAATGGTTGAGTCGACTCAGGTCAGACTGTTTCTCTGGCGAGGTGAAAAATGAAATTTGAATTAGATACAACTCAAGGTCGTGCGCGTCGCGGCCGTTTGATTTTTGAACGTGGTACGGTTGAAACTCCAGCTTTTATGCCTGTAGGCACATACGGCACGGTTAAGGGTATGACTCCTGAAGAAGTGCGTGCTACTGGCGCGGATATTCTGCTTGGTAATACATTCCACCTATGGTTACGCCCTGGTGAAGAGATCATGCGTAAGCATGGTGACCTGCACGATTTTATGAACTGGCAACGACCAATCCTAACTGATTCGGGCGGATTCCAAGTGTTTAGCTTGGGTGATATCCGTAAGATCACTGAGGAAGGTGTGCATTTTCGTTCACCAATTAACGGTGAAAAGATTTTCTTAGATCCAGAGAAGTCGATGCAGATCCAAAACTCATTAGGCAGTGATGTGGTAATGATTTTTGACGAATGTACTCCGTATCCAGCAACCGAGGACGAAGCACGTAAGTCGATGCAGATGTCACTTCGTTGGGCGCAGCGTTCACGTGATGAGTTTGACAGACTTGAAAACCCGAACTCTCTGTTTGGTATTATTCAAGGCGGAGTCTATGAGGACCTACGTGACGAAAGCTTAAATGGCTTAGTCGATATTGGTTTTGATGGATACGCTGTTGGTGGTTTAGCAGTTGGCGAGCCAAAGGAAGACATGCACCGTATTCTTGAGCATGTTTGCCCTAAAATTCCGGCTGATAAACCGCGTTATTTGATGGGAGTGGGTAAACCTGAAGACTTAGTTGAAGGCGTACGTCGCGGTGTAGACATGTTTGACTGTGTTATGCCAACGCGAAATGCTCGAAACGGTCATCTGTTTACTAGTGAAGGTGTTATCAAGATCCGTAATGCGCGTCATCGCGATGATACTTCACCACTCGATGATAAGTGTGATTGTTATACCTGTAAGAACTACTCTCGGGCATATCTATACCACTTAGATCGTTGTAATGAGATTTTAGGTGCTCGATTAAACACCATTCATAACCTTCGCTATTACCAAAGATTGATGGAAGGTTTGCGTGGCGCTATCGAGACAGGTACATTAGACGCCTTTGTTACGGAATTCTATACCAGCCAAGGTCGAGAAGTACCTGAAGTACCTGAATTAACCGATTAATTTTAACTCAGACAAGAAGAAGAGAATACTATGTTTATTTCAAATGCATATGCAGCGGACCCGGCAGCAACTGGCGCGGGTGGCACGATGGAATTGATTTTCATGTTGGTCATTTTTGGCCTAATTTTTTACTTCATGATTTTCCGTCCACAATCTAAGCGTGTTAAAGAGCACAAGAACCTGATGAGCTCATTGAGCAAGGGTGATGAAGTGCTAACAAGCGGTGGTATTCTAGGTAAGATCGCTAAGATCAGTGATGAAAACGATTACGTATTGTTGACTATCAACGAAACGAGCGAAATCACTATTAAGAAGGATTATATTGCGGCCGTATTGCCAAAAGGCTCTATTAAGTCACTTTAAGCCAAGAGGGCGATGGCGTGTTAAATAAATACCCGATGTGGAAAAACCTAATGGTGATACTGATTATCACCATAGGTGGATTCTATGCGATACCAAACCTTTTCGGAGAAGACCACGCAGTTCAAGTGGTTGCGACTCGAGGAGCTGAGGTCTCAGCGTCGACTCTGTCGACAGTAAATGAAGTATTAAAGAGCAAAGGTATCGCTGTTAAGCGTTCCGAGCTTGAAAATGGTCAGTTGTTAGTACGTGTAAATAATGGTGAAGAGCAGCTCGTTGCTAAAGAAGCCATTGCAGAAGCGTTAGGCGACAAGTACACCGTAGCACTTAACTTAGCTCCAGCGACTCCAAAATGGTTAGAAGCCATGGGTGGTTCGCCAATGAAACTAGGTCTGGATCTGCGCGGTGGTGTTCACTTCTTAATGGAAGTGGATATGGGTGAAGCACTTCGAAAGATGACTGAAGCCAAGGTTGCTGATTTTAGAACTGATTTACGAGCTGAGAAAATTCGCTACGCGGGTATTCGTCATGGCGCCAAAGGCATCGAGATTAAGTTTCGCGATGCAGAGACTTTAGCAAATGCTGAGCGTTTCCTTAAGTCTCGTAGCAATGACATGGTTTTCGTCGACAAGACTGTAGGCGATGACTATGTCCTTGTTGCTAACCCAAGCGAAGCTTATTTAAAGCAAGTTAAAGAAGAAGCACTACAGCAAAATATCACGACACTGCGTAACCGTGTAAACGAGTTAGGTGTAGCTGAGCCTGTTGTGCAACGTCAAGGTGCTGAACGTATCATCGTTGAGTTACCAGGTGTTCAAGATACCGCTCGCGCAAAAGAGATTTTAAGTGCGACGGCCTCGATTGAATTCCATATGGTTGACCAAAAAGCTGACGTTCAAGCTGCAATGAGTGGTCGTGTACCAGCGGGTTCTGAGCTTTATCAGCGCCGCACAGGTGGCCCTGTTGTGTTGAAGAAAGCGGTTATGTTGACCGGTGATCATATTCAAGGTGCACAACCAAGTTTTGACGAATACAGTCGCCCACAAGTGTCGATTAACCTCGATGCTAAAGGCGGTTCAATCTTCTCTAATGTCACCAAAGACAACATCGGCAATCCGATGGCAACGCTATTCATCGAGTATAAAGATACTGGTGAAAAGAATGCTGACGGCAGCGTCAAGATGAAGAAGATTGAAGAAGTGATCTCTGTTGCGACAATTCAAGCACGCCTTGGCCGTAACTTTGTGATTACTGGCCTTGAACATGCAGAAGCACAGAATCTAGCGCTATTGCTACGTGCAGGTGCGCTAATCGCGCCTGTTTATATCGTTGAAGAACGTACCATCGGCCCAAGCCTAGGTGCGGAAAATATTCAAAACGGTATGCAAGCGATGATCTGGGGTATGGCAGTTGTTCTTATCTTCATGTTGGTTTACTACCGTGGTTTCGGCTTAATCGCCAACCTTGCACTAACTGCTAACTTGGTTATGGTTGTGGGCGTGATGTCTATGATCCCAGGTGCAGTGCTAACATTGCCCGGTATTGCCGGTATGGTGTTAACAGTCGGTATGGCGGTTGACGGTAACGTACTGATTTACGAACGTATTCGTGAGGAATTACGTAACGGTCGTAGTGTACAGCAAGCGATTCACGAAGGATACGGTAACGCATTCTCAACTATCGCCGATGCGAACATCACCACCTTTATGACGGCACTGATTTTATTCGCCGTGGGTACAGGTGCGGTGAAGGGCTTCGCGGTAACCCTAATGATCGGTATCGCTACTTCTATGTTTACTTCTATCGTGGGTACACGCTCAATCGTGAACGCGATTTGGGGTGGTAAACGCGTGAAGAAACTGTCTATTTAAGGGGAAGTTGATAATGTTACAGATTTTAAATGTTAAAGGCACAGTCAACTTCCTGCGCCATGCGCTACCAATCAGCATATTTTCAGCTGTGTTAGTGTTAGGCTCAATTGTTACCTTGGCAACAAAAGGTATTAACTGGGGCCTAGATTTTACTGGTGGTACGGTTGTAGAGCTTGAGTTTTCTAAGCCTGCAGACTTGAATGCGATCCGCGCAAATCTTTCGACTGAGGCTGTTGGTGGCGCTGTGGTGCAGAACTTTGGTTCTAGCCGCGATGTGCTTATTCGTTTGCCTGTTAAAGATGATTTTAAGAGCGAAGATCAAGTTAACGACGTTATGGATGCAGTCACCAAGCTAGACTCAGCTGTTGTTCAAAAGCGCGTTGAGTTTGTTGGGCCACAGGTAGGTAAAGAACTTGCAGAGCAAGGCGGGTTAGCGGTTTTAGTCGCGTTAATCTGTATTCTTATCTATGTGTCATTCCGATTTGAGTGGCGTTTAGCACTGGGTTCGGTCGCGGCACTCGCGCACGATATTATCGTGACTTTAGGTGTCTTTTCGCTACTACAGCTTGAGTTTGACCTAACAGTGCTTGCTGGTTTGCTAACCGTTGTTGGTTACTCGCTTAACGATACTATCGTGGTATTCGACCGTATTCGTGAGAACTTCCTTAAGTTACGCAAGTGTTTACCAGAAGAAGTGGTCAATGTCTCAATCACTCAAACCATGAGTCGTACCATTATTACTACAGGTACAACTTTGGTTGTGGTTGTCGCTTTGTTCCTTAAAGGTGGCACAATGATCCACGGCTTTGCGACAGCATTGCTGATGGGTATTTTTGTGGGTACCTTCTCGTCAATCTATGTGGCGAGCTTCTTGGCTATCAAACTAGGCATTAATCGTGAACATATGATGCCTGTTGAAGTTGAGAAAGAGGGAGCCGATCAAGACGCATTGATGCCTTAATCATTATGTCTGTGAAGAAGCCACCAGTTAGGTGGCTTTTTTTATGTCATATTTGTTTTAAAACTGATTTTGGTAAAGCATTTGTAGTGTAAAAAACCAAACCGTAAGCGTTAGCTAAGTTTTTTCTACTGTTCGAAAAAGCAGCACTCGACAGGCTTGATAATTTAGCGGTAGCATGTAAACCTATTTTTAAAATAGCGCTTAAAGCGTCTTAATTGCCAAATAGAGCAATAGCAGTAGGAAATAACATGGAAGAGCAGACACGTTTAGTTGCAGCAGGGAATCTGCTAGAGGCTCACACTTGGAAAGGCATGCTGGAGTCCAGCGGCATACAAGTTGAGTTAAAAGGAGAGGCGCTGTTAGGTGGTGTTGGTGAATTACCCACAGGCATTCAAAATGTTGAACTTTGGGTGGCAGAAAGCCAATATGAAATTGCCAAAAAACAGATGGCATCGTTAAACGCACAGTGTCCGCAATGGAAGTGTGTTAACTGCCATGAAATTAATGAATCCAGCTTTGAGCTCTGCTGGAATTGCAGTGCAGAGCGCAGTGAGAAGTACAGTTAATGAAACATAATCCCGCATTTTTAGCATTAGTAGAAAGTGTTTTACCTAAAATCACCGAAGTCACAGTTGAGCAGTACCAAGCAATGACAGGTTGGGTATTACTCGATGTACGAGAAGACTCAGAGTGGCTGCAGGGTCACCTGCCCAACGCCCAGCATTTAGGCAGGGGAATTATCGAAAGAGATATCGAGACACGTTTTCCTGATAAACAAAGCCCATTGGTTTTATATTGTGGCGGCGGTTATCGTTCTGCACTCGCTGCAAATAACCTTCAGGTTATGGGTTATTCAAAAGTGGTCTCATTAGCGGGTGGTTATAAGGCGTGGCTTGAGCGACAATTGCCGATAGAACAGGACTGAATAAGTCGTAAACTATCGCAAAGGTGCAGCTCATATATGCAATACTTTCCGCTATTTGTTGATACCCAATCTCTTCGGGTGCTTATTATTGGGGCTGGCGATGTTGCCAGCCGCAAGCTGGACCTCCTTTGTCGCACCGAGGCGAATATTGATGTTATTGCCGTTGATGTTTGCCAAGACACCTTAAATTATGTCAATCAAGACCGCATAACTCTTGCGCAGCGCCCCGTTAATGACTCTGACATCACTGGTTATGATCTTATCTATCTCTGCACCGCAGATAAGCAACTTAATGAGCGCTTAGCCACTATCGCCAAAGAACAAGGCATTTGGGTGAATGTGGTTGATAATCCAAAGTTCTGCCGTTTTATTACTCCCTCAATTGTCGATAGAGGTCGTTTGCAGATTGCGATAAGTACAGCCGGTGCGTCGCCTGTCTATGCCCGCGAGCTTCGTGCCCGACTCGAATCATGGTTGCCTCAATCTATCAGTCCCTTATTTGACTTTATTGCCCAACATCGACATGAAGTTCAGAAGCGCTTGCCTGTGTTTCAGCATCGAAGACGATTTTGGGAGCTGTTTTTTCAGCGTAATGCCGAACGCTTTGACGATGATACCCAGAGCCATTATGAGGCCAGTTTTTCGCTACAAATGAGCAGAGGCGAGCTACTGTTGATTGACTCTTCAACCCCTGCTGACTTATTACCTCTGGGAGCGATGCCTTATTTGCAAAAAATTGAGGTAACTTATTCCAAACTGAGAGTGCCGATTGAGCTTAATGAACTGCTAAGGCGAGATGCTAATTTTAGATCCAGTTTCGACGAACATACTATCGAACAGCAGTTGGTGGCAGGGGAGTCATGTCTGGTTTATGGCGATAAAGTGGATATCCTACGTTTAACAGAGCAATTTCCCGATGCGAGGTATTTAAGGCCTGGCGGCTTTTAGCTGATCCAAAGAAAGCTCTCATGGCTTTCCCCTCGAGCAGCTTCATCTTTTATACTGGTTGAGGGGAATTTGAGGTAAACTTGGCGCAAATTTATTTGTGAACATTCCCATGGCACTCAAAGCAACCGTATATAAAGTCGCAATTCAAATTGCAGATATGGATCGTGGTTACTATCAAGATCACCAGTTAACGCTGGCCCAGCACCCCTCCGAAACCGATGAACGCATGATGGTAAGGTTGCTTGCCTTCGCGATGAATGCCAGTGATAGCTTGGCGTTCAGCAAAGGTCTTTGTGTTGACGATGAGCCTGAACTTTGGGACAAGTCATTGTCTGATGAAATCAACCTATGGGTGGAGTTTGGTCAGAGTGATGAGAAATGGCTACGTAAAGCGTGTGGCCGAGCTAAAGCAGTACAATTGATCACCTATGGTGGCCGTAGCGTACCGATCTGGTGGAAACAAAATGAAGCGGCGCTTGAGCGCTATGACAACTTGACGATTTGGAACATTCCAGAAGATGCTGTGAAGGCGATGGGGCAGTTAGTTGGCCGTAATATGGCTTTGCAGTTTAATATCTGTGAAGGTCAGATCTGGATCTCGGATAACGACAATAGCGTGCTAGTTGAACCTGAGTTGCTTAAAGGCGATAGCTAACATTTAAAAGGTGATGTTTTTATACATGCTGAGAGCACAAAAAAGCCAGTCGTCAGACTGGCTTTTGCGTGAAACAACCTATAAGGCTTAAGACTCTTCGGCTACGGCTTCAATTTCGCCTTTACCTTTGGTCTTAATAATAATTAGGCCAGTAATCACTAAGGTCGATACAACCCCTGCAATAGTCGATACTGTCATTGGTAGACCAGCACCAAGGGTTGGTGAGCTGAGTAAGAAGCTAATTACTACAGTAGTCATAAACATAGCTGGAACCGTACAGATCCAATGCAGCTTGTTGTGACGTAGTAGGTATGCAGATGCCGTCCATAACATCATCACAGCTGTCGCCTGATTTGCCACACCGAAGTAGCGCCAAATCACACCAAAATCGACTTGAGTTAACACTGCACCAGCAGCAAATAGTGGGATGGCAAACATCAAGCGCTTTGGTAGCTCTGTTTGTGGCATCTTGAAGAACTCTGCCAAAATTAGACGAGCGCTACGGAATGCTGTATCGCCAGAAGTAATAGGCAGTACAATTACACCCAATACCGCTAGGAATCCACCTACAGCGCCTAGAAGACCTGTAGAAGCCTCATAAACTACGTTCGCAGGGTTACCCGCCATACCCGCATTTAGCCCTTCAACACTGCCGAAGAAAGATAGCGCGATAGCACACCAGATAAGTGCGATGATACCTTCACCAATCATTGCACCGTAGAATACAAAGCGACCATTCGACTCATTTTCAACACAGCGAGCCATTAGTGGAGACTGAGTTGCGTGGAAGCCCGAAATTGCACCACAAGCGATGGTGATAAACAGTGCTGGCCACAATGGCATGTCATTCGGATTTAAGTTAGTTAGGAAGTCACCAACTTCAACACCTGGCAGTAAGCTGTGCTCACTAGAGATGACTAACGCGATGGTTAGACCAACAGACATAAACACTAGCAGAGCGCCAAAGAATGGATATAGGCGTCCAATAATCTTGTCGACAGGAACGATTGTTGCGATCAAGTAGTAGAAGAAGATAATACCAACGAAGATGCTCACATCCCAACCTGTCAGCTTACCTAAAAGGCCTGCTGGAGCCGAGATAAATACCACACCAACTAATAGCAGTAGAATGATGGCGAACACGTTCATGAAGTGCTTGGCACCTTTGCCCAGGTATTTGCCAGCTAGGCTTGGTACCGACTCGCCGTTGTTACGCACAGATAGCATGCCTGAGAAGTAATCGTGTACCGCACCAGCAAATACACAGCCAAGCACAATCCATAGCATGGCCGCTGGGCCATATAGCGCGCCAAGAATCGGGCCAAAGATTGGGCCTACGCCAGCAATATTGAGTAGCTGAATAAGGTAAACCTTAGCTTTAGACATAGGTACATAGTCGACACCGTCAGTCTTTGTAAACGCAGGGGTTTGGCGATTCGCATTGATGCCAAATACTTTCTCGACAAACGCACCATAAATAAAATAGCCACCGATCAACAGACCGACGCAAAGCAAAAACCAAGTCATATTAATTAACTCTCAGAACATAGAATGGCAGGGAGTGTAAACTTATTTATAGAGTCGGAAAGTTACAAATTGCTAAGCGGTCAAATAGCTAAGGTCAGTGGTAATATGGCGACCTTAGCGGTTGAACTTTTTGTTGTTACTGGAACCCAAAGAGCTGCTTCAACTGTTTTAAGTAGCGTCTCGATACAGGCACTTTTGCACCAGAGCGAGTTGTGACCTCTGCGCCAGCCTCTTGTAGTTCGATTTCGGCAATGGCCGTTGGTGCGATTAAATACTGACGATGGCAATAGATGAGGGAGGTTTTCTCTTCGAGAACCCTTAATGTCATATGCGTGTGCACAAGTTCGTCGGCGGTCGCTACATGCACACCGCTCATATCGCTATAAATAAACTGTACGGCGTCTGTGGCCACAACCTTCAACCTGTTGCCGCAAAAGCAGGGAATATGCTCAAGCTTTTCGCTAGCTATGGTGCCGAGTTGCTTTGGAGTCAGATCTTTGCGTAATCGGTTTAATGTCGCGGCGAAGCGGTTGTCATCAATCGGCTTCAAGAGGTAATCGAACGCCTGCTTTTCAAATGCTGTGATGGCATATTCATCAAACGCTGTGACAAAAACGATTCTAGGGATATTATCGGGATCCAGCATAGATGCGAGCTCAAGGCCGGATATTTTGGGCATCTGAATATCTAGGAAGAGCAGCTCAGGTTTAAATTTGGTGATCGCCTGCATCGCTTCTACTGCGTTGCTGCATTGGGCCATGACTTCAAAATCAGGCTCGTTTTCAAGCAAGATAGCAAGCTCGTCTCTAGCGTAAGGTTCATCGTCAATTATGATGCAGCTAATCAAGGTCTAAGATCCCGTTGTCGGTAAGTGAATGCTAATTGTAGTGTACTGGTTCGCTTCAAAGTTTATTGCAATACCAAACTGTGCGCCAAACATGTTTTGGATCCGTTTATCGACGATGTTCATGCCCAAGCCCTCGTTGTTGTTTGTTGGCTTATAGAGGCCTGCATTGTCGGTGACTGACAGTAATAGCGTTTCGTCGGGTAATAGCTCACCTTTAACCGTGATGACGCCAGAACCTAGCATATTTGAAGTGCCGTGTTTGACCGCATTCTCTATGATTGGCTGCAGGGTAAAGGCGGGCAATTTGTAATGCAACAATGACTCCGGAATATCAATATTAACGGTTAACTTATCGATAAAGCGTGCCTTTTCGATAGTGAGGTAGGAATCTATGTGCTCTAACTCATCTGCGAGTGTGACCAGTCCTGTAGTGCGTTTTAAGTTAATTCTTAAAAATTGCGACAAGTTTTGAATCAACTGACGTGCAGTATTAGGGTCGCGGCGGATAATCGCGGCGATGGTATTCAGTGCATTAAACAAAAAGTGTGGATTGACTTGGGCTTGTAATAACTTCAGTTCCGACTGCACTAATAAGTTTTGCTGAGCGGCAAAGCGGCCATAAAGGATTTGATTCGAAAGCAGTCTGCCTAAACCTTCGCCTAGGGTTTTGTTGATATTAAGAAATAACTTTTTCTTTGGCTCATACAGCTTAATAGTGCCAATCACCTTTGCATCGGAGCGGAGCGGGATCACTAAGCTTGAACCTAATTGGCAACTATTGGAAATTGAGCAAGCGTAGGGCATGTTAACGCCATCGGCGAACATCACTCTATCTTGGTCAATGGCATCTTGGGTGATTTTTGAGGATATTGGCGTACCAGCAATATGATGATCATCACCGATACCGATAAAAGCCAGTAATTTCTCGGTATCGGTGATAGCGACTGCGCCAACCTGGGTTTCTTCCTTGATAATTTGTGCTACTTGTTTACTGGTCTCTTCATTAAATCCCGTCGACAAAATCCCTACACTGCGCTCAGCAATCCTTAATGACTGGGTTGAAAATACAGAGGACATCTTGTCGTACATGGCTTTTTGGTCGCGTATGATACTCATAAATAGCGCGGCACCGATGGAGTTAACCAGTAGCATTGGCAGCGCTATCTGTTCCACGAGCGCGAAGGCATCGTCGAAAGGCTTGGCTACCGCAAGAATAATCAGCATCTGCATCACTTCGGCGGTAAAGGTAACCATGCATACCAAAATTGGTGAGTAGAGCAGTTCTTGCTGGCCAATACGGCGTAGGTAATAACTCACCATTCCTGCGGATAAGCCTTCAACCGTGGTGGATATTGCACAGGCAAGATCGGTAAACCCACCCATGCTGTATCTGTGTAGTCCGCCAGTGAGCCCGACTAAGAAACCAGTAACTGGCCCGCCGAGGAGTCCACCAAGTACAGCCCCCATTGCACGGGTATTAGCGATCGCGTCATTGGTCTGCTCGCCAAAATAGGTCGCCATGATGCAAAAGCCAGAGAAGATGAAGTAGATATAAACTTTATGGGGAAGGCGAGTTGCGGCTTCGGTAAATACTTTGAACAGAGGCGTCTTACTAACAAGGTAGACAATCACCATATAGAGGCTCATCTGCTGGGTTAGTAATAATATTAACGACATGGAAGACTCACTTTGAAAGAGTGGCTTAGCTTAAGCTGTTTAAGCAAAATCAAATGCTTAATATAGTGCGCATTGATGCTAATTTCATACAAAAATTTACGGCTATTGATGCGAGTGCTATGTAGATCAAAGTTTTGAATAAG
Organism: Shewanella sp. MBTL60-007; assembly: GCF_019654915.1. Lineage (GTDB taxonomy): Bacteria > Pseudomonadota > Gammaproteobacteria > Enterobacterales > Shewanellaceae > Shewanella. The sequence continues at coordinate 20,869 of NZ_BPET01000066.1, forward strand.
GGTATAGCGTATAAAGTGCCTAATATATACAGCTTAATAATAGGGGCAATATGTCAGATTCGATTCATGGCCATCAGGTGATGGAGCTTATGCTAGCACATGGGCAATCTTTAACTAAAGAAGCGTTAAAGTCGCTTATGCATAAAGAATTTGGTGAGCAGGCACGTTATCACACTTGTTCTGCCCAACAGATGGATGCTGATGAGCTAATCGCTTTTCTGGAGAAAAAAGGCAAGTTTATCCATTCGGAGAAGGGGATACAGACTGCTGCCGACCGGATCTGTAACCACTAATATAAACTCTGTTGCATACAAGCTCCGGATCTCAAAAAGCCTAACATCGTTAGGCTTTTTATTTGGTATCTAAAACATCCAGTTTAGATAAGCTGTAACGCAATGTGACAACGGGTCTCGTTAGCACAGGTGCAGCGGCATACTTGACCCTTGATGGTATTCTCATTGTCATTACCTTGATTAAAGGTTACTTCGATTAAGGTTCCAAGTGCCAATGCTTGATTGTATTCTAGTAATGCACCTCGGCGAGAAAGATCGAGACAGATGGCAGAGTTTGAATATATGCCTCCATTCGTATGAATCGCAATCATTACAGACTCATCTTCCATATCGACCCTTTGGGAGCTACGTCTTTCTTGTTGATAGGTTTCCATACCGATTATCCTTTGAGTTATTTTGCATAAACAGATATGAGCTTAAACCACTTGTGGCAGCAATTAAAGGCCTAGGCTGGGATCAGTTGATTTTTAAGGGTATTAAACGAAAAGGATAAAGTGGACGTGATGGTGAGAGGGTAAGTACTCGAAGTCGTAGCTTCGAGTACTTATTATGTTATGCGCTATTTCGAGGAGCTTTATAGCTCGTCTTCTTTACGACGGGGGTAAGGTAATTTTAATTGACCCCAGCGAATAATAATAACTGTGCCAGCCAAGATTAGCGTAGAGATAGAAATCGCAACGATTCGCCAGTCATCCATCGCCTTCATATCCAAAATCAAATACCGCGCTAGGGCAACGATAGCAATGTATAGCGGCATACGAATAGGCAATTTGCCCGATTCCGCATAATGCGACACCATTGCTAGCACTTCTAAGTAGATAAATAGCAATAGTAGATCAGCAAGGGCTACCGCCCCAACGTCAAAAATATGTTTAATCTCTTGGCCAATCGCTACTACGGTGGCGATTGCGATAATAATAAGTACTAAATGTTCAATGGCTTTAATGCTTGTAATGCCATATTTGCGATACATTTTATCCATGATATTCCCTAATGCAGTCGTTTGATAAAGGGTATCAGTAAATGATAGAAATGTGACATTATCGGTGTGATGTTATTCACAATATCGTTTGATAAATTCTGAAGTTACTTTTATTTGTATAAGGTAAGAATATGAATTTTAGGTAAGTTTTAACTTGTTGCTCAGGCAGGTTTACATCAGGTTTGTTTATTAACAAAGGTATCGTATGAGGCAGTTGTCGATTAGGCATAAAAAAACCGCCTAAGTAGGCGGTTTCTAAATCAACTAAGCGAGATTAACGCTTAAGTGCATCGCTCAATAATGGGCGGAATGACTTAACTAGTGCCGTTGTAACTTTTGGTGCGCCAGCAACGATGTTGCCTGATGCTAGGTAGTTATGGTTACCAGTAAAGTCTGTTACTGTACCGCCAGCTTCACGCACAATTAGATCACCCGCTGCGATATCCCATGGCTTTAGGCCGATTTCAAAGAAACCGTCTACACGGCCAGCCGCAAGGTATGCTAGATCGAGTGCAGCAGAACCTGCACGACGTACGTCAGCAGACTGAGTGAATGCAGTTGCGAACAACTTCATGTAAGTTTCGGTGTGTTGCTTAGCCTTAAATGGGAAACCAGTAGCAATGATGGTTTCGTCTAAGTCTTTGTTTGCTACACGGATACGGAAATCGTTAAGCTTAGCGAATTTACCACGTACAGCAGAGAATAGTTCGTCACGAATAGGATCGTAAACAACAGCGACTTCGGTTTTGCCTTTAAATTGCATAGCAATAGAAACAGCAAAGTGAGGGATACCTCTTACGAAGTTATTAGTGCCATCCAGAGGGTCAACAATCCAAACGTAATCTTTATTAGTTCCTTTGTTCTCACCAGCTTCTTCACCAACAATAGTGTGGTCTGGGTAAGATTTACGGATCTGATACGTGATCGCAGCTTCAGCTTCCTTGTCTACGTTAGTTACGTAGTCGTTAACACCTTTAGAACTGACTTCAACTCGGTCTAGTTCCGCATAGGCGCGCAAAATTGTTTGGCCGGCAGCGCGAGCAGCGCGCACAGCAATGGTATGCATTGGAAGCATTGCAAATCCCCTGGATGTAAAAGAACGGATATAAATTATCGGAGGCGGATTATACTCGATTTGACGGTTATATCAAATGTTGATTTTTGTATAAGTAAAATGAGTCGCCTGTGGTAACATTCTTTCACGTGTTCCTTCAGAAAAATTAAGTAGTTTCATGCTCAGCAATATTCGCGTCGTTCTTGTCGGTACTTCCCATCCAGGGAATATAGGTTCTACAGCCCGTGCTATGAAAACCATGGGATTATCCACTTTATATCTGGCTGAGCCAAAAGTTGAGCCAGATGGCCACTCGATCGCTTTAGCGGCAGGTGCGTCAGATATTTTAAAGCACGCCATCACTGTTGGCTCTGTAGAAGAGGCTATCGCAGATTGTAGCCTTGTTATTGCAACCAGTGCCCGCAGCCGCACGTTAGACTGGCCCATGCTTGAGCCCCGCGAAGCGGGTGAGAAATTGGTGGGGTCTGCGCTTAATGGTCCTGTTGCCATTGTTTTCGGTCGTGAAAATAACGGCCTGACCAATGAAGAACTGCAGCGTTGTGACTACCACGTAGCTATTCCTGCAAATCCAGAGTACACCTCGCTAAACTTAGCGCAAGCGGTGCAGATTATCTGTTACGAGGCGCGAGTAGCGCATCTTGCTCAGGTACAAGGTGCTACAGAGCAAACAGTTGTAGAAAGCGAAGAGAGCGAAGATGCTTATCCTTCTTCAAGAGAGCGTGAGAACTTCTTTGAACATTTAGAGACAACGTTGTTGTCGACTAACTTCATCGTTAAAAATCATCCAGGTCAGGTGATGACTAAACTGCGCCGTCTATTTAGCCGTACGCGCATCGAGCGCCAAGAGATGAATATCTTGCGCGGAATTTTGACCTCGATTGATAAAGTTGTCTCTAAGAACGAGACTAAAGATAAGTAAAAGCGTTAAAAGGAAGTTGCTAAATGGGTGTTATCGCAAGACTGAAAGACGACATAGCCTCTATTTACCATAGAGATCCAGCTGCAAACGGGACAATAGAGATCTTATTCAATTATCCGGGAATGCAAGCTATCTGGATCCACAGAGTGAGTAATAAACTCTGGGTGAGGAATTGGCGGCTTTCTGCGCGATGTTTATCGACCTTCTCTCGCTGGTTAACCGGGGTAGAAATCCACCCCGGTGCGACTATCGGCGATCGCTTTTTTATCGATCATGGTATGGGCGTGGTGATTGGTGAAACTGCTGAAATCGGTAACGATTGTACCCTTTATCATGGGGTCACCCTCGGGGGAACCACGTGGCAGTCTGGTAAACGTCATCCTACATTAGGTAATAATGTGGTGATTGGCGCAGGAGCTAAAATTCTAGGTCCGATCACCATGAATGATGGTGCTAGGGTTGGCTCTAACTCTGTAGTCGTTAAAGATGTACCAGCCGATACCACAGTGGTGGGGATCCCAGGCCGCGTAGTGGCAACACCATCGGCGCAATCGAAAGAAACCTCACAGCGCCGCACTGAGATGGCGAAGAAATATGGCTTCGATGCCTACGCTGTCTCACCGGATAATCCCGATCCTGTCGCCAATGCTATTGGCCAGATGCTGGATCATATGCATCTCATGGATTCTAAAGTTCAAGAGGTGTGCCAAGCGGTTCAAACGCTTGGTGGAAGTGTCTGTACTGAAAGGTTACCTGAGCTAGATGTTGAAGATTTTAGCGAAGACGAATTAGCGGCAGCGCAGAAACGTCAGAAGTCTTTAGATGAGTTTGATCCCATTATCTAGATTAATGTGGGGTTAAAATCCTAAATGCCATTGAATCTTGCCTAATAAACAGGTTAAATACCCCAGCAAAATGACGGGGTATTTAACCTGTCATGATCCTATTAATACCTGACCAAAACGCTAGGTTTTATACTTGACTAAAATAGTCAGGTATGTTGAAATTAGCCTATGCTTTTTTGGGAGACGTAGTAACCATGAAACTTACATCGAAAGGTCGGTACGCAGTAACTGCAATGTTAGACGTTGCCATGCACTCAACTAATGGTCCTGTGCCATTGGCCGATATTTCCGAGCGTCAAGGGATCTCTCTATCTTACCTCGAACAACTCTTCGCAAAACTCAGAAAAAATGGTTTGGTTTCAAGTGTACGCGGCCCGGGGGGTGGATATCGCCTAGGTACAGACGCTTGTGACATTTCCGTTGGGATGGTTGTACGTGCGGTTGATGAGTCTGTTGATGCAACACGCTGCCAAGGTCAAGGTAACTGCCAGAGTGGAACACGATGTTTAACCCATTCTCTCTGGGGAGATTTAAGTAACCAGATCTCTGATTTCTTAAATGGCATATCGTTAGCAGGATTGATGCATAAAAGGGATGTGCAGTTTATCTCCGTTAAACAGGATAAATTGCAGCAGGAACAAAGGCTAAGTATCTAACAGCCTCTGTTATGAATATAAAAATTATTTTTTGTACGTTGTAAGTGGTCTCTATTTGAGGCTACAAAGTACGGAGTGTGTGATGAAGCTACCTATCTATTTAGATTATGCTGCGACGACGCCAGTTGACCCTCGTGTCGCAGAGAAAATGATGCAATGCCTGACTATGGATGGCATTTTCGGGAATCCAGCGTCTCGTTCTCACCGCTACGGTTGGCAAGCCGAAGAGGCTGTTGATATCGCTCGTAATCAAGTTGCTGAGCTGATTAATGCCGATCCGCGTGAAATCGTGTTTACTTCTGGTGCTACTGAGTCTGACAACCTTGCAATTAAAGGTGTGGCTCACTTCTATCATAAGAAGGGCAAGCACATCATCACTAGCAAGACCGAACATAAAGCCGTTTTAGATACCTGTCGTCAGTTAGAGCGCGAAGGTTATGAAGTGACTTATCTTCAACCAGAGCCGAGCGGTTTGATCCCACTTTCTATGATTGAAGACGCGATGCGTGAAGACACTATCCTTGTGAGCATCATGCAAGTGAACAACGAAATTGGTGTTATCCAAGATATCGATGCAATCGGCGAGCTTTGTCGTTCACGTAAAATCATCTTCCATGTCGATGCAGCGCAAAGTGCTGGTAAATTACCTATCGACGTACAAGCGACCAAAGTTGATCTGATGTCAATCTCTGGTCACAAGATGTATGGCCCTAAAGGTATTGGTGCACTTTATGTTAGCCGCAAGCCACGTATTCGCCTAGAAGCAGCAATGCACGGTGGTGGACATGAGCGCGGTATGCGTAGTGGTACCCTAGCAACTCACCAAATCGTGGGTATGGGCGAAGCAGCTGCCATTGCTAAAGCCGATATGGAAACGGATAACGAACGTATTCGTCGATTACGTGACAAGTTATGGAATGGCATCAAGCATATCGAAGAGACCTACGTTAACGGCGATATGGAAAAACGTGCTTGTGGCAGCCTAAACGTCAGCTTTAACTTCGTTGAAGGTGAGTCATTGATGATGGCACTAAAAGACTTAGCCGTATCATCTGGCTCGGCATGTACTTCAGCTAGTCTTGAACCAAGTTATGTACTGCGTGCATTAGGTCTAAATGACGAGATGGCACACAGCTCAATTCGATTCTCAATCGGTCGTTTCACGACAGATGAAGAGATCGACCATGCAATAGAAACGATTAAAGAATCTATTGGTAATTTAAGGGAAATGTCTCCGCTTTGGGAAATGTTCAAAGACGGTATCGATCTGGACTCTGTTCAGTGGGCACATCATTAACCTTAGCTAAATTGACGAATAGATAAATTGGAGTTGTATCATGGCTTATAGCGAAAAAGTAATCGATCATTATGAGAACCCACGTAACGTAGGTTCATTCGATAAGAACGACCCATCAGTAGTAACGGGTATGGTTGGCGCGCCAGCTTGTGGTGACGTAATGAAGCTACAACTGCGTATCGATGATAACGGTATTATCGAAGACGCTAAGTTCAAAACTTATGGTTGTGGTAGTGCTATCGCTTCTAGCTCACTTGTGACTGAGTGGGTTAAAGGTAAAACAGTTGAAGAAGCCCGTGCGATTAAGAACACTGATATCGCAGAAGAATTGGCATTACCGCCAGTTAAAATTCACTGTTCTATTTTGGCTGAAGATGCGATCAAGGCTGCGCTAGAAGAGTATAAAACTAAGCAATCTAAGTAATACCTGGAGTTAAGATGGCAATTAGTATCACTCCCGCTGCGGCTGACCGAGTTAAAAGCTTTTTAGCTAGTCGCGGCAAAGGTCTAGGCTTACGCTTAGGGCTTAAGACATCAGGCTGTTCCGGCATGGCTTATGTGTTGGAATTTGTTGATGATCTTAACGATGATGATGAGATCTATGATGTCGATGGTGTTAAAATCATCATCGATGCTAAGAGTTTTATCTATCTTCAAGGGATTGAGTTGGACTTTGTTAAAGAAGGTCTTAACGAAGGTTTCCAGTTCAATAACCCTAATGCGAAAGGTGAATGTGGCTGCGGTGAGAGCTTTACCGTTTAAGTCATTAAAAGTAAAACTATGAATTATTTCGAGCTGTTTAGTTTACTTCCTTCCTATGATGTCGACACCGCCTTACTTGCAGAGCGCTACCGCGAACTGCAACGGGCGGTTCATCCCGACAAGTTTGCTAACGCGAGTGAGCAAGATAAGCGTCTATCTGTACAGCGTACAGCACAAATCAACGATGGTTTTCAAACGCTTAAAAACCCAATTCAGAGAGCTGAGCATCTTTTGGCGCTGAAAGGTCTAGAGTTAAGCCACGAATCGACCACATTAAAAGATACTCAATTTTTAATGCAGCAGATGGAATGGCGCGAGTCACTCGAAGAGATCAAGCATAGCGATGATCCCGACTCAGAGATTGCCCAGCTCTATGATTCTTTTGAGCAGTACGGTAAGCAAATTACCGCAGAACTTAAGGGGTTATTGCTCAGTGAGCTTGAAGCGGATCATTTGCAGGCGGCAGATCAAATTCGTAAACTCAAGTTTATGGCAAAATTACAAGATGAGTTGACTAGAGTGGAAGACGCACTCTTAGATTAGTCAGCGGTCTTAATTTTATAATACTGTTGGCTCAAGATATTGAGCCAACATTTTTTTAAGTTGGATATATATGGCACTTTTGCAGATAGCAGAGCCTGGACAGAGCGCTGCTCCCCACCAACATCGTCTCGCCGTCGGGATCGATTTAGGCACCACTAACTCACTTGTTGCTGCGGTACGTAGCGGCGTGGCGAATACTTTACCCGATGAAGATTCACAGCATTCATTGCCTTCTGTCGTCCGATATACCCAAGATGGTGTTCAAGTTGGCCTTGAAGCAGAAGCCTTCTCAGCTCAAGATCCACAAAATACCATAGTGTCGGTTAAGCGCTTTATGGGCCGTAGCCTCGAAGATATTCAATCGGGTTCGCAGGCGTTGCCGTACGCTTTCGAAGCGAGTGAAAATGGCTTACCTATTTTCGTAACTCCTAGTGGTAAAGTTAACCCAGTCCAAGTTTCCTCTGAAATATTGAAGCCGCTGGTGGCCCGTGCAGAGTCAACTCTTGGTGGCACATTGGAAGGGGTGGTTATTACCGTACCTGCCTATTTCGATGATGCACAGCGTCAAGGCACAAAAGATGCTGCGTCATTAACAGGCGTTAAAGTATTGCGCCTATTAAACGAGCCTACAGCCGCTGCGATTGCCTACGGTTTAGACTCGGGTCAAGAAGGTGTGATTGCCGTTTATGACTTAGGCGGCGGCACATTCGATATCTCTATTCTGCGTTTGAACAAAGGCGTATTTGAGGTATTAGCCACTGGTGGTGACTCTGCATTAGGTGGAGATGATTTCGACCACATGTTGCAAGCGTATTTCATCGAGCAATGGCAGGTAAGTTCTGCTAGTGCAAGCATGAACCGTAAAATGCAGATTGAAGCGAGACGCGTAAAAGAAGCATTAACAGATTCAACTGAGGCAGTTGCTTCAGTGGTTGATGATCAAGGCAATACGCTGACGTTAACCATTAGCCGCGATCTGTTTGATAGCTTAATCAGCAAATTAGTGAAGAAGACAATCAGTAGTTGCCGCCGTGCACTACGTGATGCCGGCGTTAGCAGTGATGAAGTGCTTGAAACTGTGATGGTGGGTGGCTCGACTCGTGTGCCTTTAGTCCGTCAAGAAGTTGAAAACTTCATGGGCAAAGCTCCGTTGACTTCAATCGACCCTGATCGTGTAGTGGCGATTGGCGCAGCAATCCAAGCGGATATTTTAGTGGGCAATAAGCCTGAGTCAGATCTGTTACTGCTCGATGTTATCCCACTTTCTCTTGGCGTTGAGACCATGGGCGGTTTGGTTGAGAAGGTCGTTTCTCGTAACACCACGATACCCGTTGCTCGTGCACAAGAGTTCACCACCTTTAAAGATGGACAAACTGCGATGGCATTCCACGTAGTTCAAGGTGAGCGTGAGTTGGTGGCAGATTGTCGCTCACTTGCTAAGTTTACCTTAAAAGGGATCCCGCCACTTGCTGCCGGTGCAGCACATATCCGTGTGACCTTCCAAGTGGATGCTGATGGTTTACTTAGCGTTACTGCGATGGAGAAGTCCACAGGCGTTCAAGCAAGCATTCAAGTTAAGCCATCTTTCGGCTTAAGCGATGAAGAAATTGGCAGCATGCTTAAAGACTCAATGGCCAATGCCAAAGAGGATATTACGCGTCGAATGCTAGCTGAGAAGCAAGTTGAAGCGGCACGCGTACTCGAGTCGCTCAATGCTGCATTAAATAAAGATGGCGAGTTGCTATCGGCTGAAGAGTTAAGCGCTATTCAAGCGAATATGGCTTCACTCGCTCAAATTGCGAGTGAAGACGATGCCGATGCGATTGAAGCGGCTATCGAAGCACTAGATACAGCGACGCAGGACTTTGCTGCTAAGCGTATGGATAATTCAATTCGACTCGCTCTGAAAGGGCAGTCGGTTGACAATATATAGGTAAGGTTATGCCACAAATTGTATTTTTACCCCATGAAGAATTATGTCCGGATGGCGCGGTAGTTGAAGCGAATGTCGGTGAAACGGTATTAGATGTTGCACTGCGTAACGGTATTCATATCGAGCACGCATGTGAAAAATCATGCGCTTGCACTACTTGTCATGTCGTGATCCGTGAAGGCTTTGACGAGCTAGAAGAGAGCGATGAGCTAGAAGACGACATGCTTGATAAAGCATGGGGGTTAGAGCCAGAAAGCCGCCTTTCTTGCCAAGCAAAAGTGCCTGCTTCAGATATCGTTGTTGATATTCCTAAGTACACGATTAACATGGTCAGCGAAGGTTAATCCTTTGTCTGTTTAAGCTGTTTAAATAAAAAGCCAGTAGTCAGAACTACTGGCTTTTTTTGTTTTCAGTGTCTTGTCCTGGAATGTGTTTACACATTTAGGACTTTATTATGACCACACCAATACCAGCCCGCGTTAAGCGAACACAGCGAGATTATTCGTTAGGCTTTAAATTACAAGTTGTAGCTGCCGTAGA
>NZ_BPET01000067.1 GCF_019654915.1 Shewanella sp. MBTL60-007
ACTACTATTAAAATAGCGGTCAGTTTAATGTTTTTACCAGCTAGACGTTGTCAATCAGGCTAATTTAGCGTGTATTTTAAGTAAATTATTTACTGGTTATACCAGTTGGTGTTAATAAAGTGTTAAATTCTGGCCGGTGCACCATCTTTGCATTTTTCCTTTTTTTACAGTTACTTGCGTGTTTTGTTTGAAGTGCCGCATTTTGTTGTTTTCAATTTCTTTTACACACTTACCTTGAAAAAGTCACTTCTGATTGTTTTCCATCCTTTAAGCTCGTTTTCTGATAGTTTTTGCTGTTTCCAAATGTTGACACAGGTCAACATTTTGTGAAATGATGCCAGCGGGTCTACATCCTCGAAGATGTAGAAAAGGGAAGATAATAATTAACAATCACAATAGAAAGACAGGCTTAGGCAATAGGGAACTAAAGCAAAATAAGCGTACGCACCCTGTTGTCGATAAGTTAAAGCTTTTTTAATCACTTCAAATTGGTTGGGAACTATGTCCAAGGTAAGCAATAAAACAAAAATCGCTACAGCGCTCATTGGCGCACTAGCCTTAGCAGGCAGCAACTTAGTGATTGCCGATCCTCTTTCTGATGTTCAGAAAGCTGACGCTAAAATTCACGCGGAAGCCGCAACATCTCAAAAGAAAGTCGATAAGTATTTTGACCAGGCTCAGGACATGTTGTTCGAGTACGGTTCAGTTGCTGATGAACGTGAATCACTAAAATCTTATAACGACTACGTAGCAGGTCTGGTTGCAGACCAAGAAGCTACCATGAAATCTATTCAAGATGACATCAACGGCGTTGATGCATTACGTCAAGGCGTAGTGCCATTGATGTTCAAGATGGTTGATGCATTAGAGCAGTTTGTTGCTCTTGACCTTCCGTTTAACACTGAAACTCGTGTTGCGCGTGTTGAAAACCTAAAAAATCTACTAAACAGTGCAGAGGTAACTCTGGCAGAAAAGTATCGTCTAATCCTAGATGCATACTCAATTGAACGTGAATATGGCGGTTTCGTTGCCGTTAAGACTGGTCAGCTAGAGCTAGATGGTAAAGAAGTACTCGTAGACTTCTTCAACCTTGGCCGTGTTGCGCTATATGCTCAAAGCTTAGACGGCAAGTCAGCTTGGATGTATAACGATGAAACTAAAGGCTGGGATAAGTTAGAAGATAGCTACCTACGCGAACTAACTAAAGGTATTCGAATTGCACGTAAACAGGGTGCACCGGATCTATTCTCGTTACCAATTCCTGCTGCGGAGGCTGCACAATAATGAAGAAGTTTATCACTACAGCAATCGTTGCTGCGAGCCTGTCATTAACGGCCGGTATTGCTCATGCTGCAGACGCACCTAAAACTATCGATCAACTGCTTAATCAAGTAAAAGTCGAGCGTGCCAATGCATCTAAGACAAATGCGAAGCGTGAGCAAGAGTTTAAAAATGAACGTGGCGACAAAGCTGCACTGCTGAAGCGTGAAAAGGATGCTTTAGCGGCAGAACGTCAACGCGGTAAAGACTTAAACCAAGCGTTTTTGGATAACGAGCGTAAAATCGGTCAGTTAGAAGAAGACTTAAAAACAGCTCAAGGTGACTTGGGTGAAATGTTTGGTGTTGTTAAAGGTGATGCGGGCGACTTCGCTGGTAAGCTAGCGGGTTCTAACATCTCTGCACAGTACCCAGGTCGTGATGTATTTATCGCAGATCTAGGTGCACGTAAGCAACTTCCAAAAATTGACGAGCTAGAGCGTTTCTGGGAAGAGCAGCTGTTTGAAATGGCTGAGTCTGGAAAGGTTGTTAAGTTCGAAGGTTCTGTTACTGGTATCGATGGTAGCGTGACTAACACGACTATTACTCGTGTCGGTGCATTTAACCTTTTAGCCGATGGTAAGTATGTTGTTTATAACGCAGACCTTGGTCTAGTTCAGGAACTTTCACAGCAACCTGACGGCTACCAAACTAAGCCGATCGCTGCGTTTGAAGCGACATCTTCAGGAGCTGCAAAGCTTTATATCGACCCGATCCGAGGCACGCTACTTAACATCTTCACTGGTAAAGCAACGATTGAAGAACGTATTGAAGCGGGTGGCACCATCGGTTACATCATTATGGCTCTACTAGCACTCGGTGCACTTATCTCTATCGAGCGTCTAATCACACTAGGTGTTGTTGGTGCTAAAGTTAAGGCTCAGCGCAAGAACATTGATAATCCAGGTAACAACGCATTAGGTCGTGTACTTAAAGCTTACCAAGATAACAAAGATGTTGACGTTGAAACCCTAGAGCTAAAACTTGACGAAGCGATTCTGAAAGAAACACCAGCACTTGAGTCACGCATCTCAATCATCAAGGTTCTAGCGGCTATCGCGCCTATGATGGGTCTACTCGGTACAGTAACGGGTATGATTGCAACGTTCCAAAGCATTCAGTTGTTCGGTACTGGTGATCCTAAGCTAATGGCTGGTGGTATCTCTATGGCACTGATGACAACGGTTCAAGGTCTAGTTGCAGCACTACCTCTAATGCTTATGCATGCAGTGGTTATCGCACGTAGCAAGTCTATTGTACAAGTACTTGAAGAGCAAAGTGCTGGCATTGTGGCAGCGCACGCTGAGAAGAGGAAAGACTAATGTTATTCCTGATGGATATCTGGGATTCCGTCAGGGGCTTCATGGCCTCCGGAGGCGACGTCCTCTGGTTAGTGGCTGGTGTATTGTTTGTTATGTGGGTATTGATGCTTGAACGCTACTGGTATCTAAATTGGGTATCTCCAAAAGAGCACAAAGCAATCATTACGGCATGGGAAGCACGAGAGGATTCAACCTCTTGGTATGCACACCGCATCCGTGAAGCTTGGGTATCCCAAGCGAAGCAAGATTTAACTGCACGTATGCTGATTATCAAAACTTTAGTAGCAATCTGTCCTATGATAGGTCTACTAGGTACCGTAACAGGTATGATTTCAGTGTTCGATGTGATGGCAGTTCATGGGACGAGTAATGCTCGTATGATGGCAGCTGGTATTTCAATGGCGACCATGCCGACAATGGCGGGAATGGTAGCAGCATTATCAGGCGTATTCTTTAGCACACGTCTAGATGCAAAAATGAAAATCAGTTTAGCAAAGCTAAAAGACAGCATGCCTCACCACTAGAGAGAGATTGAACATGGCACGTAGAAAGCATTCAAGCGTAGAAGAAGAAGCAGAGATCGATATGACCCCGATGCTAGACATCGTGTTTATCATGCTTATCTTCTTTATTGTAACAACATCGTTTGTAAAGCCATCAGGTCTTGACTATAACAAGCCTGAAGCATCACAAGCGACTAAGAAGCCTTCTGCTAACATCTTTATTGGTGTGAGCAAGACCGGCATCATCATGATGGAAAACCGTCAAGTTGATATCGAGCGTGTAACTGCAAACGTCGAGCGTATGCTTGCAGAAGCACCAGAGGCTGCAGTATTGATTCAAGCAGACCAAGAAGCTAGACACGGTTTAGTGGTTAAGGTCCTTGATAACGTTAAAGCTGCAGGTATCGATAAGATATCTGTATCGGCGGGGAACGAATAATATGCTGAGAGGAATAGTATCACTGATAATTGGTGCTGCTGTGACTTTTGCTTTGTTTGTCTTCATGGCTTTCTTGGTAGGTGGCGGTCCAACCCGCCACGATACCTCGACAGAGACTCCTGTCATTGAAATTACCATGAACAGAGATGACGCATCAGCGCAGAAAAAGCCAAGGGTTAAGCCTAAACCGCCTACACCCCCAGAGCAGCCGCCAAAACCGGATACTACGCCACCAGATAGTTCATCTGACATTGATACAAATATGTCATTTAACATGGGTGGAGTTGAAGCTGGTGGTGCAAACACTGGTTTTAAACTAGGCAACATGATGACGCGAGATGGTGACGCAACACCTATCGTTCGAATCGAGCCTCAGTATCCAATTAAAGCGGCACGTGATGGTAAAGAAGGTTGGGTACAACTTAGCTTTACGATTAACGAATTAGGTGGTGTTGAAGACGTTAAAGTCATCAAGGCGGAGCCTAAGCGCTTATTTGATAAAGAAGCACGTCGTGCACTTAAAAAGTGGAAGTACAAGCCAAAGATTGTTGACGGTAAAGCCCTTAAGCAACCAGGCATGACAGTCCAACTTGATTTCACACTAGACAAAGGAGGCAGATAATTATGCGTAAAGTTAATACTATTGCTGCTGCTTTATTACTTTGTTTAGGTGGAAGCGTAGCGGTTGTTCCTACAGCCGCAGCCGCTGAAAAGTGTGCGATTGAAAAGCGTAAATCGAAAGCTGTTGGTCAAAGCGCGTCTAAGAAAGTGCAAAGATCTTTTGAGGCATATACCGAAGGTAATGTGGATGAAGCGATTGCAATTCTTCTAGAAGCGAACCCAAAGAATGATTTCGATAAAGCCTATATTGACCGTATGTTAGGTAACTTTTATGCGGAAAAAGGACAGATGGGTACGGCTGTTAAGTACCTTAAGTCTGCAGTTGATGCAGATATCCTAGGCGGCGTTGACCACGCGCAAACTCTACGACTCTATGCTGATCTCCTGATTGGAGAGAAGAAGTTTAAAGAGTCTATCCCAATGTATTACAAGTGGATGGAGTTTACCTGTAAAGAAGATCCGCAAGTCTATAAGCGTATAGGTATTGCACTTTCAGAACAGAAGCAGTGGGACAAAGTACTATCTGTTGCAGATAAGGGCATAGCTCTTTCTGAAAAGCCTGACAAAGGCTTGTACCAGATGAAGCTTACGGCTTACTTTAACAAGAAGCAGTATAAGCAAGCTGTTGAAGTACTTGAAATCATGGTACCAATATTCCCTGATGACAAGCGCCTTTGGGTTCAGCTAGCTCAGTTTTATCTGATGACAGAGGACTATACAAAGTCACTAGCGACTTATGACTTAGCTTATATGAATGGATTTTTGGAGACAGCGGGTAATATTACTCGTTTGACCCAGCTACTTGCACAGAATGGTTCGCCATACCGTGCATCGCAAATCTATACTAAGCATATGAAGTCAGGATTAATTAAGGAAGATGAGAAGACCTTAACTATCCTCGCTGGTTTTTACCATAATGCTAAGGAGCTAAAAGAAGCTGCTGAGACTTATGGTAAAGCGGCTGCTGTTAATAATGCTGGTAAGCTGTATTTGAGACAGGGACGTATTCTTGCCTTAGATGGCAAGCATAAGTCAGCAATCGCCGCTCTTAAGAAGGCGTTAGACGCTGGTATTAAGAATCCAGGTGAAGCGCAGTTTGAATTGGCGTTATCTTATATCAATTTGAAACAGTACAAGACAGCATATAAGTATGCCAAGCTTGCTGCTGATGATAAGAAAACAGCACGTTCAGCTAAGAGCTACCTTGCTTACATTAAAGAAAAGGCACGCGTTCATAACGTAACGCTTTAATTTAATAAGCCGTAAAAAAGCCCCTGTATAGGGGCTTTTTTTGTCGCTGTGACTTGCATATAACTCTAGCCGTTATCGTCAAGGATGTTATAGGTGAATAAGCCTGTGCTCAGTGGCTTTAGGTAAGCGCATCTGCTCGGTATGTCGCTCTACGGTTTCAAATAGTGTATCTAGGTATAAGTCTCTGTTTGGCCGACAAACGCAGCCGCCAAGTTCATACTCTATTTCGCCATGATGCTGCTGTTTAAGGTTATGGTTAAAATCCCCGATAGTCTGCTCTAATCTATCGATAACCACATGAGCACCAGTGTCATCGACTTCAAATATACCAAGTGCGAACGCATTGTTATCGAGCCTTGCAAGTAGATCTGTTGAGCGTAAAAGTGCTTGTTGTACTTGCTTCATGAATAATTCTAACAATTGTGGTTGAGAAATAGTTTCATGAATGTGTGGGCATAGATACAATAAGGCCAGACTCTGATGGTCACGGATATGGCGATGCCATTCACGGTTAAATACTTCCATAAAATAGGTTTGGTTATATACCCCTGTTTCTGGATCCCTAAAGCCAGAGTTACTGAATGAATAGATCATTAAAGGCTCCTTATATCTCTGGTGTTAAGTATAGAAAAGATAGAGCACTAACAATAAATAAAAGGAATAATAAAATGAGGAAGGCGGTACTGGCGTTGTCTATTGGCGCAATCTTAGGGCTAACAGCTTGTGGTGAAACTGAGAGTAAGCAAACCCAACAATCAGCGCAAACAGGGCAACAAGCAACAGAGCAAGTGGTTGAGAGTCAGTCTGCACAGCAAGCTTATTTGCAGTTGGTAGATAACTACTTTAAAGACATATTGAAGTTAGAGCCTATCTACGCAACATTTGTTGGTGTGAATGACTATAACGATCAATTCGGTGACGGTCTATCTAATGAATATTTAACCCAGCGACACAACCTGAATACTCGTTATTTAAAGGAAGTGAAAAAAATAGATCGTGATCAGCTACCTAGTGAACTAAAGCTAAGTTATGACATGTTCACCTATGACCGTAATGTTGCATTGGCTGACGAAACCTTCCCTAATCACTTCATGCCGATGAATCAATTTTATAGCACTGTGATCAGCATGGTTCAGCTTGGCAGTGGTGAGAGCGCTCAGCCCTTTAAAACGGTCGAAGATTACCAGAATTGGTTGAACCGCCTGCAAGGGTTTATTGAGTGGATGAAGGTTGCGCAGGTGCGCATGAACGAAGGTATCGAGAGTAAGGTTGTGCTGCCTCGCGTGCTTGTAGAGCGTATTATTCCTCAGTTGACTGCTCAACTTGTTGATAACGTTAATGACAGCTTATTCTATACGCCAATCAACCTGATGCCTGAGTCATTTTCTGATGAAGATAAACAAGCTATCACCCAAGAGTACACCAAGTTAATTGGCGAGCAGTTGATACCAGAGCTGACTTCACTGCGTGATTACTTTCAAAATACCTACATTAAGTCGTCACGTGCAACTGACGGTTGGTGGGGACTACCTAACGGTAAAGTATGGTATCAGCACCTAGCAAACACCCATACGACAACGACTATGCCTGTGGATGAGATCCACAAAGTGGGCCTAGATGAAGTGGCGCGGATCTTATCTGAAATGGATAAAGTGCGAGTTCAAGTTGGCTTTGAAGGGGATTTAACGGCATTTTTTGCATCACTTTCTTCAGAGCCCCAGTATTTCTTCAGTGACCGTCAAGGCTTAATCGATGGCTACATGGTGCTTAAAGATAAGATCAATCTTGAGCTACCAAAGTACTTCAATGTGATGCCAAAAGCCGATTATGTGGTAAAACCAGTAGAGAGCTTTAGAGAGCAATCTGCAGCAGGCGCATCCTATGATGCTCCAGCGGTTGATGGCTCTCGTCCGGGCGTGTTCTACATCAATACATATAACTTAAAGGCGCAGCCAAAGTGGGGCATGACAACACTTTCTTTGCATGAAGCTGCACCGGGACATCATTTCCAGATTGCCATTAAGCAAGAACTGACTGGTGTGCCTGAGTTTCAGCGCTTTGGTGGTTACACGGCTTTCGAAGAGGGCTGGGCGCTTTACGCTGAGTACTTAGGCATAGAGATGGGCTTGTTTAACGACCCATATCAATACTTTGGCAAGTTGTCTGATGAGATGCTACGCGCTATGCGCTTAGTAGTAGATACCGGCCTGCATGCTAAAGGCTGGACTCGTGAGCAAGCGATTCAGTATATGAAAGATAACTCGCCAATGGCAGAGTCTGACATTATCGCGGAAGTTGAGCGTTATATGGCAATCCCTGGCCAAGCCTTGAGCTATAAAGTTGGCCAATTAAAGATTCTGTCACTGCGTGCACAAGCTGAAAAAGAGTTGGGTGATAAGTTTGACTTAAAGGCATATCACGATCAGGTGTTAACCTCTGGCTCGCTGCCAATGGAAGTGATGGAGCTAAAAGTGAACGATTGGATTGCTTCACTGAAGTAACTTACTCAATCTGTAATAACCCAGCTGGGATACGCCATAAAGAATGGTATATACTGGCTGGGTTTTATTTTGCCTTAAAGGCAGTACATTTAATATTTGGAGAAAACCATGGTACAAGCAACTGCAAGACACCTACTAGTAGATACCGAAGAGCAGTGTCTAGAACTTAAGCAGCAGATCCTTGATGGTGCTGATTTTGGCGACGTAGCTAAAGCTAACTCATCATGCCCATCTTCGGCTCAAGGCGGCGACTTAGGTTCATTTGGCCCAGGTATGATGGTGAGAGAGTTTGACGAAGTGGTATTTAGCGCACCGTTGAACGAAGTTCAAGGTCCTGTTAAGACTCAATTCGGTTACCACCTACTAGAAGTAACAAGCAGAGGCTAATCTAGCCATTGCTACTCTAGAGGAAGTCAACATGCTCGAACTGTATAGCGATAGATTAAGGTTAAGAACGGTAGTCGCCAGTGATTGGGACAACTTTCTATATACTCACTCAAATGAAAAACTTAATGAGTTTGTACGTAAGCCTCAACCAGAAGCCGTTATACGACAAAAGTTTGAGCGTGTATTAACTAGCAAAGAGTTTGTTGAAGGCGAGTGGTTACTTACTGTTATTGAGCAGGTGCATAGCCAAGACTTTGTTGGCTTTATCGGTTTGCAAAATAGTGACGCTGAAATGCAGCAACTGCAGGTCGGTTATATGCTACATCCTGATGCTCAAGGTCAAGGTTTTGCTAGTGAGGCCTTACAAGCAATCGTTGATTGGGCTTGCTTAGTTTATAAACCACATAAGTTTATAGCTTATTGTGTGGAGCCAAATATTGCTTCAACTAAAGTGTTGGAAAAATGTGGTTTCGTGCGTGAAGGCTTGCTGCGTGAAAACTGCAAAATTGGCGAGCAATGGTTTGATGATTGCATTTATGGACTATTGGCTGCACAAAGGTGTTAGAAACCATGCACTCGCAGGATAAATTGAGTGCTATAATGCCGTCAATTCTAGTTATTTAAGGCGAAATACAGTGAGTGCAGATACTCCAACACTGACATTAAAGTCAGGTGAAGAATACATTGAATTATACAAAGTATTGAAAGTCCAAGGAATGATGAGTGCAGGTGGCGAAGCCAAGCACGTTATTTCTGAAGGACAAGTAACCGTTAACGGTGAAGTTGAAACCCGCAAGCGCAAGAAAGTGATTGCAGGTGAAGTGGTTAGTTTTAACGGCGAAAGCGTTAAAATTATTGCTGAGTAACTAAGAAGAGAGGATAAACATGCAGTTTCCAGATGATGACAATGGCAAAATGCTTGAAGCGATGGCTGATGCCGGTATCGACTTATCAGCAGCCCTTGATGTTGATTTCTTCTTAGTTTTTGAAGATCAGCGCGATGCAGAGTCCGCACTTGAAGAGCTTGGTCAATCTGATCTTGAAGGCGAAGTTGAACTACTACTCAACGATGACTCGGGTAAGTGGGAATTGATTGTTTGCATAAACATGGTTCCTGAGTACGATGCAATTGTAGAGCAAGAGATTAGTTTGCACGAATTTGCCCAAGAGTTCGGTGGTGTTACCGATGGTTGGGGCGTGATGCAGCATCAAGAGGGCGATGATGATTTCGCTGACGATGCGCATGAATGTGGCGATGGCTGTAAGCACTAAAATAAGCTAAAAATCTTTTCAAAATAAGCCACTTATATTAGTGGCTTTTTTGTGCCCAAAAGTTAAGAATACGGATAGCTAATTGCCACCGAAGGAGAAAAGAATGGCAAGAATGATAAGTTTTGGCACACCGGTTAACGATGCTGAGCGTTGGGCATTTTCCCTGCTAGCCGATGAACTACCAGAAGATTATATCCTGCTAACCAATGTTGAGATCCCAACTAAATCAGGTCAAGCCATGGAGGTCGATGCGCTTGTTATTGGCGAGTGGGGTGTGTACGTTGTTGATGTAAAGGGCTATATCGGCCGATTAGATGCAGGCTTGCACGCTTGGTCACTCGATGGTCGCGAGGTGGATAACAGTCTTGCCAAGGCAAACTATGTTGCCCGTGTTTTGGCCGGTAACGTCAAGCACAAAATTCCCGTGGGGGTCTATGCGCCTTGGTGCCAAGGCATGGTATTTGTTACCGGCCGTAAAGGTGAAGAGATTGAGCTTGAAAAACAACAAGGCTCGCTCAGTATCTATACCCCAAAGCAGATTGTGGCTGCGCTAACAACGGAGTGGGGACTCACTGCCCCGAAAAAGCATCAAGTCACCGATACCCAAAAAGAGCTGGTACTCGAAACCATAGGTCAGGTGGCAATCGTTGAGCAGCGTAATAATAAGATCCAAGACTTTACTAAGCTCAAGTGCCTGTTTATTCAGAGTGGTCTCGAAGTTTGGCAAGCTGAATATAATCCTGGCGAGTGGACTGCGCCTTGGCTGTTGAAGGTGCTCATTCCTACCCAATTTACTGACAGTGAGCAGTCTCAGGCTCATGAGGCACAATTAAGGCGAGAGTTCCTGCGTCTGCAATCTCTTTCTGGTTGTTGTGGTGTTCCCTATTGTGCGCCGCTTATTCAAGATGGTGAGCAGTTAGTGTTGCCTATCCGTATGCCCCGCGGTGTACCGCTCAATGTGCTCGAGTCTGAGCAGATGACCACTTACCAACTACTTGAAATACTTCGACGAAGCGTCACAGGGTTACAGCAGATCCATCGCCGCGGCTTTACTGTGGGAGGCTGGACAAGTAACTGTATCTTTGTGTCTGATATGGGAGATGTCGAGTTTATCGATATTAAAGATAATGTGAGTACGAGTGAAGATATCAAGGCCTACGCCGAAGGCTTTCTCGCTATTGCTGAACAGACTCAGCAGCCTAGAATTTATCAATGGTATCGCGAGGCTGTGGTTGGTAGCACTACAGATCTTGATGCACTGCGTAGTGACTTGTCAGCACTAATCGATCATGGCGTGTGCGATACGGTACCGGAAAAAGTTGAAATTACGGCCGGTGCGATTATCGATCATCACTTTAGGCTAGAGCAGTTTATTGCTGCTACCGAAACGAGCCAGTTCTGGCGAGCAACTCATATGCAGGGGCAATATCAGTGTGGTATCTCAATCTACAGTAAGGTTGAAGCAAACTGGCCAATGCTAAGTAATACCTATCGCAGCTTAGCCAAAGTTTATCATCCTCATATTGAAAAGGTACTCGCCTTTGGGCAACTGCCTCAAAGCGAGAAGCTATTCATTGCTAGAGCTTGGGAGTATGGGGTATCGATTGACGATCTAGAGGATATCCAACTTGGCCAGCCCTTAATGTGGTTTACTCAGCTGTTAACGGGTTTGCAGTATATGCATCAGATGGATATCTATCATGGTGCAATCTGCCCTAAAAATATTATCTGTAATCCAAATAAGGCAATACTGGTTAACTTTGGGGTTGGGCTTGATATTGCGGCCAGTCATTACGCTTGTCAGTATGCTGATCCAACGTTGTGGGAAGTTGAAGGTGACGCTGAAAAAGACCTTTACGGCCTTGTCGCTAGCTTTATCGATGCCATGGCACCTGATAGCTTGAAGGGCGATTTGTGTCAGCAAGGGATGATTAAGGCACTAGAAGCTTTTGATCGCGAATGGTTTGGTGAAGCACTTTATGATGTTTGTTATAAAGTGCTTAACTTTGACTTGAGCGTGCATTCGGGAATGAATTACCTAGAGATGTTTGATTTAGCGGATAAGGAGATCCTCTAAGTATTTATTCATGCCGATATGGCGCAAACAGTTCGAGTAACCAGTCGATAAAGGATTGCACTTTTAACGGCAGGTTACTCGATTTTGGCGTGAGTAAATAGTAACGATAGGGGCTAGTGAACTTCGCGTTAAAGTCGGCACCAAATGGGAACACTAGCTTGCCTGATTTGAGTTCATCTTCAATGAAGAAGCGTGGAATAAGCGCCACTCCCATACCACTGACCGCGGCTTGGCTGAGCATATAAAAATGCTCAACACCAAACTTTTTCTCTGTTGTTAGCTCCAAGCCCATGCTCTTGGCCCAAAGTTGCCATAACCCAGGGCGAGTGGTGTGTTGCAATAGCGTCATCGAGTTGATGTCATCAAGGGTTTGGAGTTGCTCTGCTAACTCAGAAGCGCAGACTAAACATAAGTCCTCATCCATTAAGGTTATGACATTTGCAGCCTTAGGCACTGTCGTGCTGCTGCGAATGGCGATATCGTAATTGACCTTGTTAAAGTCCACCTCAAAATCACCGATAGACAGATCCACATAGAGGTGTGGATAGCGAGATTTAAATTCCTCCATCCTTGGAATGAGCCAGCTAATGGTTAGGCTAGGTAATACGTTGATGGCTAAGGTTTGGGTACGAAGTGGCTGGGTGATTAAGTCACTCGTGGCATTATTAAGCGTCTGCAATGCTGCTTGCACATTGATAAAGTAGCGTTCGCCCTCATCGGTGAGTTTGAGGCTGCGATGTTGCCTAATGAACAGCGGCATTCCAACATAGTCTTCCAATAACCTAATCTGCTTACTTACGGCACCATGAGTGACAAATAGTTCTTTGCCAGCAAGGGTGAAGCTCATGAGACGTGCCGATGCCTCGAAAGCTCTCAGTGCATTAAGAGGGGGAAGATGTGAGTACATTAGGTTTGCCTTAATCGTGTTTTTGCGTGAGAAAATCTCACTCAGATGGAACAATAACTCCTTTGCGTTTTAACTGCAAACCACGTCTAATAACGACACTTAATTTTTCAGTCTATTTAATCATGACCTTAGATCTTACTTTTGAGCTTATCGCACTGCTGTTTTTTGTGGCCATGTTGGCCGGTTTTATCGATGCGATTGCAGGAGGTGGTGGGCTGCTAACCATCCCGGCACTGCTATGGGCAGGCCTTCCTCCAACCGTGGCGTTAGCGACGAACAAGCTTCAAGCTTGTGGCGGTAGTTTTTTTGCCAGCTTCTATTTTGTGCGTAAAGGCATGGTAAAGCTCAGCGATATGAAGCTCAGTATTGCCAGTGCATTTACGGGAGCGGCATTAGGCACGATAGCGGTTCAGATGATCGATACCGCATTTTTAGAGGTGTTCTTGCCATTCTTGATGTTAGCCATCGGTGGTTACTTCCTGTTTTCTAAAAAAATCAGTGAAGGAGATAAACAGCAACTGCTGACCCCAAGCCTATTTGCTTTTACTGCGGCTCTTGGTGTTGGTTTTTATGATGGTTTCTTTGGCCCGGGAACAGGGAGCTTCTTTGCCCTCGCGTTTGTTACCCTCGCAGGTTATGGTCTGGCAAAAGCGACGGCTCACGCCAAGATTCTCAACTTCTCCACTAATATCGCCTCACTTATTTTCTTCGCTATCGGAGGCAAAGTGTTCTGGATGTTGGGTGGAGTCATGCTTATCGGCCAAGCGATAGGTGCAACACTGGGGTCACGTCTTGTGCTCACTAAAGGTACTAAAATCATTAAACCGCTAGTGGTGATAATGTCGATAGCCATGAGTGTTAAGCTGCTATCGGCTCAGTACGATCTGTTTGCATGGTTATAAAGGATATTTCAAGGATGAACTTTTGATAAAAGTGTTTAAATCTCTCTATACAAATTTAAGGATGAGTTGCAGGGCCATGCCTTTCTGTGGTTTTGGTATTGTGTTATCGGTCTTGGTCATCACGCCTTTTAATGTATCGGCGGCACTTGATGAACGCCCCGATTGGCAACAATATTTTGATCATTATGATGCCAAAGGCACGATAGTGGTGCGTGATGAACGCGGCGGAAAAGCTGAGACTTGGGTTGTTGATAGCAAACGAGCTCAGCGTCGATTGTCACCTGCATCGACCTACAAAATTCCGCACACGCTATTCGCTTTGGATGCCAAGCTGGTTAAGGATGAATTTCAGACATTCAAATGGGATGGAGTAAAAAGAGGTTTCTCGCCGCACAATCAAGATCAGAACCTGCGCTCAGCCATGCGATACTCCGCAGTGTGGGTCTATGACAATTTTGCAAAGCAGCTGGGTGAGACTAAAGCCCAAGAGTATCTAACCTTAATCGATTACGGTAATGCCGATCCGACATTTGAAAAAGTCATCAAAGACCGTGGCAGTTACTGGATCGATGGCAAGCTTGCCATTTCGGCGAACGAGCAAGTTGAATTTCTGCAAGCCTTATACCGTAACCAGTTGCCTTTTGAATTGTCTGCCCAGCTGTTAGTCAAAGATATTATGATTAACGAGGTCGGTAAAGATTGGATATTGAGGGCAAAAACCGGTTGGCAGGGCCGATATGGCTGGTGGGTCGGTTGGGTTGAATGGCCTACAGGTCCTGTTTATTTTGCACTTAACATTGATACTCCAAACAGAATGAAAGATCTCTATAAACGCGAAGCGATAGTGCGAGAGATTATGCAGTCAATCGAGGCGTTGCCTGTTGAGCCGTAATTGGATTTGTTTATTCGGTCCAGAAATAAAGCCCCTTAGTATTAAGCTAAGGGGCTTTGTTATTTAACTATCAAACCTTAATTAATATAATCAATGGCTTCAGGTTTTATCTTTGGTTCGGTTAGGGTTAATGACTCAAGGTAACTAATGCCTTTAGCCGTAATCCCCCCTTCATAGTCACGGCTACCATCGGCCGTGACCACAGAGACTTCACTCGGATTCCAAGCCTCAAAGAAGCTCTTTAGATTGTAACCCGAGACTGCAGAGGTACAGGCCATCAGCAGATCGCCTTCACTTAGCCCAAGGGGATTGTTAATAGAACAAGATGGGTTCGAGTTTCTTGCCTCGTGATGCATCATGATGATCATATTCCAACCTTCATCTTCACCGTAATAATCTGGGATTGACTGGTTAGCAAAATGATCTGCAATCTTGAAGTGAGTTTCAGCCCAGACTTTTAGCTGAGCAAACATCACTAAACGCGTCCCAGCATTACCATGACTCCATACATGACCATTATCACGACTTATCATCATTGGGGCTTTTTGAATGTCGGTTTTAACTCGGTCCATACTGCCTTTGCCCATGTCACGCAGATCTTGCATATACAGAGCTAGCAAGTTATTAGCCACCTCAGTCGCACCTTTCACATTAAAAGGCGCGGCTGCCAAGTTATGACCCACCTCGTGCCACAACAACCAATCATTATCAGGTATTGTTGGGATCACATTTGAGTTGCGATTATAAGTTGTGCTCATCACTGGATAGCCTGAATGAGCTGCGCCAATTGAGATCTGTACATCATTCACAAATCGATGGCTATGCTCTGGTAATAGCTCACCAGTAAAACGCATATTGCCTTCACTGTTATCTCTAGCATAGAAGTCACTGGCTTTTTCAGCGAAGTCGTTCATTCCATCTGCAAATGCTTGAATATTGGTATCGGCAACGTTGTTAACGGGTGTGGTGTAAACAAAGTGACCCGTTACAATTTCAGCTAGCGGAACATCTGGATTGACAGGATTTTGCCACTGGCCATTTTTCCATAGTGATGCTTCCAGTACCCCGGTAAAGTTAAATTCCACGTTATTGGTGGTATCTGTGTTAGCCGGTTTTATATAGATAAGGCCGCCATATGGCGCAATAATCTCAGTGGTAGTGCCAGCTTTATGGTACCAAGATTTTTGCACACGAGGAGGGCGCTTCAATGCCAACTCGTGCTCATGCTTACCTGTTACATCATCCACCAATGCCACTGTGATCGTTGCGTCATGGTTACCACTAACGGTGACTACACCTCGCTTAACAGCCCACAATCCGGTTGATTGCATATTGTTAGCAGTGCCCACAACGGCGTTATTGAATGTTTCAATATTGACCTTGGCATTGCCACCTGTCGCGCCAGTATTACCTGGGTAGCTTGAGGTATCGACACTGATGTCGTTATCCCAGAATGAGCGACCAAGCATAATGCGGGTTAGTGGTTTTTCTTGGTAGTTTAATGGATAGCTTGGATTGAGTTCACCGCTTTGGGTTAACATGCCATAGCTTAATAATTTTTCTCGGGTTTCAGTCGCGCAGGCATTATCTGGCTGATGCACGTCTGAGGTATAGCAGTTCAAGAATTCAGTGGCTTTTTTAAAGCCTAATTCATCCTGCACTGCAGGGTTATAGTGATATTGTTCGTCATTCCAAAACCAAATAGACAGGTTGTCATAAGTTTGGTTTAGCTCGTTCAATGACAAACGGCTTCCCTCTTTACCTTTACTGCGATAATAGATTTCATGTTGATATAGCTTCTCAACATTACCGCCGAGATTAGCGGCTTTAACCATAGTGCTCACTACATCAGGACTGATTTCGTAGCGAGTAAACCTAGGTCTGTAGTATCTATGTCCGGTGGTGTAGCCATGGCCCTGACGGGTTTCAATACAACCTATTTCGTAGTCATAACTGCTGTCAGTACACTCTTTTACTTTTGGAAAGGCCGCCTGAATCTTGGCAACAGCGGCTAAACGCTCAGCTTCAGTATTTACCCCGTAAAATGCGAAGTTATTGTGCTCGTTGCCATCGCTGTCCACTGTTTTATATTCAGCAATACCAAACTTTGGTTTGTCGATTGGAGATGGAAAGGTCACCGTACCATCTTGGTTAATGACAAACTTGGACATATCATCAAACTTCTCATAGGTAACGAGAGTACCTGTAAAGCTTGCGCGTGGGTTCGGGTATGGTGCTTGGCAGTAATAGCTTTCGCCACAGTAAGCCTGTCTCGTTATTGCGAGGTTGGCACCGCCTATCGATATACCAGCTGTATCGGCTAAACGGGCAATTGGCTCAGGGTTTAATTGCTCGATACCATCCATAAATAAAACGTTGCCGCCAGCATTAATGTACTCAATCAATGCGGTAATATCTGCCGCAGAAAGTAAAGGTTTAGTGATATCGGCAAGGACTTTAACGCTCATCCCGTCGCCAAAGAGCCCCGTTTCATAGGCTTGTAGGATTAACACTGGCGTTGTTTTAGGATCTAAGCCATCGTAACTACCCGATGAAAGCGGCTCCAGGTTGAGACGATAGGACTCATCGATAAAAAAGTCATAAGTCTGATTGTAATTGACGTTGGATTGCCACACTTTATCGATGTTTGAACCGACATTAATGGCAGTTTGGCCATTGGCATATTCGGCAGTAAACCAAGTAAACATATTCATAAAGAATTTAGGCATGCTGCCATTGTCTTTACCCGCCTCTTCACCACCGGCCCAGTAACTATCAGGTTTACTGAGAATGTTGGGGTACATGCTGTTGCCCATAAATACCACTTTACCCTGTCCAATTTCACCTGCGGTGATAACGGGCAAGTTATAGGTAGCGGTGTCTTTCCCAACGGTTTCTGGGCGCTTTAGAATAACGTCAGAGTTCGCATCTATCGTCTTAGCATCAGTAACATAAGGGAAACCGTCATCTCGCCTATAGGCTTGTTCTGAACCAAATGGTAGCCAGTAGTTAACGTCATTGCGTGGCATTAACACTGGGAAGGCAGTGTTTGATGTGTTCATTGAGCGCATAAAACGCGCGAAACCCACCTCGCCATAGAATGCAGAGTTATCGTGAAATACGTGGAACTCGTCAACACCTGTATAAAGCTGCTGTAGGGTATCAGTAACATAGCCGCCTTTTTGCAAAAGAGGGCTGATATGGTGTCTAGCACTTGGATTTAAATTTAATTCAGTGTCAATTATTTGGGCGAGGCCTGTACTGAATTGTGCGTTAAATTCGTCAGGTACAAAGTAACCACTGGCCTCGATCTCTGCACCATTTGGTAGGTTGAGATTAATGAGCTCATTAATCACGTTCGGGTACTGGCCAAACACTCTATGTACATTCGCGCCAAAAGTGACACTGTCTGCTGTTTGGGTGGCATAACGACTGATTAGCGCATCAATGTTTTGTTTTACAATTTCATTTTCAGACACATCGGCCAGTGTGTACTCAACCTGATTTCCTTTTACTGAGCCAAAGGTAAAGGTATCGAGTCCAAAAGTAATGGTCTCTCCCCAAATGTAAGACACGATACCGCTCGCGTCAGTTACTCCTCTTGAAGACTTGGTGTAGTAATTTACGCCGGCTATCGGTTTGCCCTGACTGTCGGTTAATACACTATCAGTCAGAACAAGAGCGTCTTCACTCGGTTGATAGCTGTAGGCATCTTCTGCTGAGGCCGACACGAAGTCAGCGTTGATGTCAGGTTTAGCGCCTGCAGAAACTTCAGGGGTCAAGCTGCTATCAACGTGCGAGCTTGGCGCCTTATCGATTTCATCGGTCTCTTCGGCTGCTGGTGGATTTAAAAAAGCATCAATGTCAGCAGCATCGCCGTTTGAAAATAGAGGGGAAACATCAAAGCTGTCAATTTCGTCAAGGCAGATCTCATCGGTGAGAGCCGGGCAGGTGCTTACTTTACTCATCACTTTCGAAGCATCTGTGACGCTAATTGCATGTGCCCAGTCATTTTTCATGTCTAGAGCCATCGCATTATGACTGTCTCGAGTCCAGCCATCAGGTAATGGAATATCTTTGTTTAACAGCTCTAATGAGCCGTATGTACAGCTGACGTTATCGCCATCTTTAAAGGTGAAAATACCACTATGACCTAATGTTTGTCCGTTACAGCTGATATGACCTGATAACTTTTTGCCACTCAGTAGTAAGCTACCCTGATAAGTCTGCTTAGCTGGGATCAGATCGGTAGGAGGAATACTCTGAACCGTACCTGTAAAACACTGATTGTTAGTGTAGATTTCGCGCTCACTAATCACGCCGTTCAGGTTAGATTGGCAAAGTTCGAGACTTTGGTAGGTATTAGCTGTTAATGCCTGACTGTCACCAACATTCTCTTCTGCATCGGTACTACAGAAGAAATACTCATCGCTAGACAGCTTATCTCCAAATTGATTTTCGCAAAGTGCGTTATCAATAATATCGAGTAACGGATTTGATGGCTCTTGGGGGCTATCGCTCTCGGAACAGCCCGCCAACAGATTGCTGATAATCACAGCAAGGATCAGTTTTTTCATTTTATTTTCTCAATAACCACAAGCAAAGTTGCTTTCTCTAAAATCTATCCTCGAATAAGTTTTAGAGAATATGGCTTCCGATTAGAACGAGTGTTAACAGTAGGTTTATGGCGTTAAGGAAGAGAGGGGAGGATGAAAACTCAAGGCGACTGCTGAGTAACAAACTTAAGTGATTTCCTAAATATCGCTAAAACTAGACTGAGTATTATCTCAATTTTGCAGTGAAATTCATAACGGTATTTTTAGGTAACTAAATAATTAATATATAAAATATGGTTTAAATTTGGGCATATCGGTAGCACTGATTAGTCGAGTTTTAATCCACTAAAATGTTTTGTGCAATCGCTTTAATAAGCTCAATATTGTGATGCGGAGTCACAGGCTATTAAATGTTGCCCGTTACCTTGTCTGGCTTAGGCTATTGTTAAATCGACTCAGTTTTCTTACTATCTAATAAAATGGAAAACCATCACGGTTACTCTCCAGTATCTCCCTCATTTTTAAACGAGAAAGCATGAAATTTATCCATACTTCTGACTGGCATATCGGCAGACAGCTTCATAATCAGAGCCTGCTCGATGATCAGCGCTTCGTTCTCAATCAGATTATCGAACTTGCTAGCGAGCATAGTGTCGATGCGGTGGTGGTTGCGGGTGATATTTACGATAGATCGGTTCCCCCAGCGAATGCGGTAGCCTTACTGGATGAGGTGGTCAATCGCTTGGTCAATGAGCTAAAGATCCCGATGATTATGATTGCGGGAAACCATGATGGCCATGAGCGCTTAGGTTTTGCTTCTCGGCAGATGAATAACAGCGGCCTGCACATCATAGGCCCCTTAACCAAAGAAGTTCGTGCCATTGAGCTTAAGGGGAAAGTAGGCTCTGCTGTGTTTTACGGCTTGCCCTATGCCGATCCTGCCACAGTGCGTCAGGTGTTCGATTGTGAGGTTTGCACCCATGAAGAGGCAATGGCGAAACTGCTTGAGCAGGTTGATGAGCATGACAGTAGAGGCTTACCGAAAGTGGTTGTCAGTCACTGCTTTCTCGATGGCGGCAGTGAGTCAGAATCGGAACGTCCGCTGAGTATTGGTGGTGCCGATAAGATCTCACCAAAATTATTTACCCCATATAGCTATACGGCGTTAGGGCATCTGCATGGCCCGCAATACAAAGGCGCTGAGCATGTGAGGTATTCGGGCTCAATGCTTAAATACTCCTTCAGTGAGCAGCATCAAAACAAGTCGGTTACCTTAGTTGAGGTAGACGGTGACGGCAAAGCCAGCTTCGAGTTACTGCCTTTGAAGGCCATGCGAGATGTGCGCATTATCGAAGGTGAATTAGCCCAGCTACTTGAGTCAGGCAAAACTGATATTAACCGTGAAGATTACCTGATGGTGAGGCTCAGTGACAAAACCGCTATTTTGGACGCCATGGGCAAACTGAGAAGCGTGTATCCGAATGTGCTGCACCTCGAGCGTACAGGCTTGATGAGTGAGACCGGCAAGGTGGAGCTAAGCCGTGACCATATCAAGAAGGGTGAGCTAGATATGTTTACCGATTTTTTTACTCAAGTGTCGGGCGAGACAATGACAGAGGCGCAGCAACAAGCCATGAGTGCAACTATCGATGAGTTACATAAAGCGGAGCGCACATCATGAGACCCATTACCCTTGAGATGTCTGCATTTGGCCCTTTTGCATCGACGCAAACTGTCGACTTTTCCGCATTAGGCTCGAACCCGCTGTTTTTAATCAACGGTCCTACAGGGGCGGGTAAGACCACACTGTTAGATGCTATCTGTTTCGCCCTCTATGGTAAAACCACGGGGGATGAGCGTGAGGGCAGTCAAATGCGCTGCGACTTAGCGCAAGATAGTTTGCTTACCGAGGTGACATTTAGTTTCGCGCTGGGCGAGAAGCAATACCGTATTCGCCGAGTACCCGAGCAACAACGTGCTAAAAAGAGTGGCGATGGCTACACGGTACAAAAGCCCGAAGCCCAGCTTTACCGTATAGACAGTGATGGCACTGAACATCTGCTGGTGGCGAGCAAGGTCTCTGAGGCCACGGCCGAAATTGAGGCATTAACTGGCCTAGACGCTGATCAGTTCCGTCAGGTGATGGTGTTGCCACAGGGTAAGTTCCGCGAACTCTTGATGGCAGACTCAAAAGACAGAGAGAAGATTTTCAGTCAGCTTTTCCAAACGCAAATCTACCGCAAAATTGAAGATAAGCTAAAGTTTCAAGCTGCAGCAATCAAGAATGAAGTGCGCGATCACCGCAATAAACGTGATGGCATGTTAGCCAATATCGAGCTTGAGTCTGATGATGCGCTACATAACGAGCTTACGCTGCTTGAGCCTAAGCTTGCTCAAGCGTTAGAGGCTAAAGAGCAGGCTAAGCTTGGGTTAATCGATGCCAATAAGCAGTTTGAGTCGGCCAAGTTGCTAGTGAGTGACTTTGATGCATTGGATACACTTCAGCAAGTGGCAGTGCAGCTGCAAGAGCATAAAACCGTTATCGCTCAGCGACAGCTACAGTTTGAAAGTGGTCAAAAGGCATTGCAGTTAAAACCTGTTTTAGATGTGTCTTTGGCGCGAGAAACTGAGGCGGCTCAAGCCGAGACAAGCCTGACTCAAGTGAAAGGTGCTAAGCAGCTCACTGAGCAGGCGCTGACCCAGAGTCAGGCGCAATTTGATACCCTGCCTGAGCAAGAGCTGCAACTGCAGAAAGTGCAAAATAGCGAGCAAACCTTAACCCAGTTGGTGCCTCAGCTACAAGGACTAGATGGCCTGCAAAAGGCTCTGACTGAGGCAACAATTGCTCGTGACCAAGCGAAAGAGAAAGGCATTAAAGAGAAGGCAAGTTTAGAAAAACTGTCGACAGAAAAACTCGCAGCAGAGCAGCTTATCCCTCAGCTTGAACAAGTTGCGGCGGAGCAGGTTAATGCCCAGCAAGCTGTCACGGCCCAACTTGATTTGATTGAGCGATACGGCCAGTGGCAACAGGCTGGCAATGATGCTAGCCAAACAGAGCAGGCGCTATTAGGGGTAATGGAAAAAGGCCAGCAATTGCGCGCCCGCTTTATTGAAGCGCAGACCAGTAACAAACAGTTGCAACTGGTATGGCATCGCGGCCAAGCTGCAAACTTAGCCTTGCAGCTCAACCCTGGCCAGCCTTGCCCTGTATGTGGTAGCAGCGAGCACCCACATCCAGCCCAAAGTGCAGAGCAATTGCCAACAGAGGAGGAGCTACAACAGGCTCAGCGAAATGAAGAGTTGGCAAATGAAGCGCTTAACAAAGCGAAATCAGAATATTCAGGGTTAAAGACTAAGCATCAAGAGCAGTTAAAGCGCGTAGAGGAGCTGTTACAACGCATTGGCGACAGCAGTGCTCAATCCATTGAGAGCTTACAGCTACAATTACAGCAGTTACAGCTGCAGCTTAACCAAGCCAGTGGTGCCGCTCAGCAGTTAACTCAACTCAGAAGCCAAATACAAGGTTGGCAGGCTGCAGAGAGAGAGCTGCAAGTGAAGCTCGATGCGGAGCGAGAGCGTTTTCAAGCCTTGCAAGATCAGGCTTCAAGCCTCAAAGGGCAGGTGGATCAAGCGTGCGCTGCTATTCCGGAGCAATATCGCAGCTTAGATGCACTTAATGGGGCAATTGAGCAGGTTAGGGCGCAGGTAACGGCGTTTTCGCAAGGGATCAACACCATTCGTCAGAGCCATACCAAAGCCTTAGAGCAAGACTCTGCGCAATCAGCAGCCGTAGCAGCAGCTCAAGCGAGCCAGACTCAGGCAAGGGAGCAAAGTGACAAGGCATTATCAGAGTTAAATCAGCAATTGGCCAGTTTAGGCTTTGCCGATAAACAGGCATTAATCGAGGCGTTATTATCATCTGAAGCCCTGAGTGAAATTGCCAATGAGCTTGCTCAATATCAGCAAGATTGTACAGCTAACCAAACGACATTAACTCAGCTGAATGAGAAGTTATCGGGGCTGAGCAAACCTGATATGGCTGAGTTTGAGACTCGCCTTGAGAGTATTCAAGCTGAGCAGCAAGCGGCTGAAAATGCGTGGCAAAGCTTACAGAGCCGCGTGACGCAGCTGATGCAAACACAAAAGCAGCTTAAAGAGGCCGATGCTAAAGCCAAGACGCTTGAAGACGAATATGCGGTGATTGGTACCTTATCTGAGGTTGCCAACGGTCAAACCGGTAATAAAATTAGCTTACAGCGTTTCGTGCTCAGTGTGCTGCTTGATGACGTGCTGCTTGAGGCGAGCCATCGTCTGCAATTGATGAGTAAGGGGCGATACCGCTTGCTGCGTAAAGAGGAGCGAGCTAAGGGCAATAAGGCTTCGGGGCTTGAGCTAGAAGTTGAAGATGCCTATACCTCTAAGGTGCGTCCTGTAGCGACGCTCAGTGGCGGTGAGAGCTTTATGGCGGCACTTTCTATGGCGCTGGGTTTATCTGATGTGGTGCAGGCCTACGCGGGCGGGATTAAGCTCGATACCCTGTTTATTGACGAGGGCTTTGGCAGCTTAGATCAGGACTCATTGGATTTAGCGGTCAGAACCTTGATGGATCTGCAATCATCGGGTCGTATGATCGGGGTGATCTCCCACGTCTCAGAGATGAAAGAGCAGATAGGTACGCGCCTCGATATCAATAAGAGTGCTGTAGGTAGTGAAGTGAGTATCGTCTTACCTTAATAGCTTATCGCAATCGCTGTTCTATGGATTAGACAGCTTGTTACTTGTTTGTATTAACTCCTATTGAAGTTGATGATTTATCCTTCTTCTTCAATAGGGTTAGCTTTTCATTTAGTTCGAGCAATATTTCTTAAGTCAGTAATTTGTGCAGCAGATCGGTTTGTAAGTTGAATTATTTTTGATATAACTTGGCATCAAATCTCGATTTGACGGGTTTTTTCGGTCAAATAGATAACCATAATAATGAAAGTTGAGGCATAGGTTGCGCGCAGGTAAATTTTCTTTTTCAAATATGTCTAAAAACCGTATTGCACGATTGCCTTCTTTTCATCGGAAAGTGCTTTTAGGCTCAGTACTCATCGTCGGTGCTGCGATTTTGTTTCCTCGTCAGCAAGAACTGCTACCGCAAAGGATCCCTGTTCAGCTCGATATTGAATCCTTTCTCGCTCAAAACGTATCGATTCCCAGTGCCGAGCTGTTAGAGCCAAAGCCAGCATTTCAAAAAGTGATCGTAAAAGGCGATACCTTAAGCGGCTTGTTTGAGCAAGGCGGGGTCGATCAGCAGACCATGCACCGTGTCTTGGAGGCTGACTTAAATGTCTTGGCATTAGACACATTAAAGCCGGGCAATAAGATCCAGTTTTGGCTTAATGACGCGGGGGAACTGCAAAAGTTAACCCTTTACTTTAATGCTGCCAGACAGGTGATATTCACGCGCTTTGATGATGGTTCATTTAATGTCGATGAAGTGAATATCGAAGGCATTTGGCGTGACCGCGCTATCTCTGGTCAAATTCACGGTTCTTTCTATGTTTCGGCCAAGAAGATAGGTCTTAATGCGGCAGAGATCCAGCGTGTAGAATCATTATTAAAAGAGAAGCTTAATTTCGCCCGCGACTTACGTGCCGGAGATAAGTTTTC
The DNA here is from genome assembly GCF_019654915.1 of Shewanella sp. MBTL60-007. Lineage (GTDB taxonomy): Bacteria > Pseudomonadota > Gammaproteobacteria > Enterobacterales > Shewanellaceae > Shewanella. The sequence continues at coordinate 24,603 of NZ_BPET01000067.1, forward strand.
CGTTTTGCTAAACGATCAATATATCGATGGTGAGGCCACGGGCAATAGCCAAATACTTGGTGTGAGCATAGAGAGAGGCGCGAGCAGCATCAATGCTTATCAAAATAGCGATGGTAATTTCTACGATGAACAGGGACAGAGTTTAGCCCGAGCATTTCAGCGTATTCCATTAACTAAAAATTATCGGATCAGTTCGCGATTTAACCCTAATCGTCATCACCCTGTAACAGGCAGGAATACTCCCCATAATGGTACCGACTTCGCGTTACCGATAGGGACTAAAATCGTTGCCCCGGGAGACGGTATCGTTTCTTTGGTTACCGATCATCGATTTGCAGGCAAGTACATTGTAATTGACCATGGTAACAAGTACCGTACTCGTTATTTGCATCTATCAAAAGCCTTAGTGCATAAAGGGCAGCGGGTGTCTCGCGGGCAAGTGATTGCGCTATCAGGCAACACAGGGCGCGTAACAGGCCCGCACCTGCATTATGAATTCCACATTAACGGTCGCCCAGTGGACTCAATGAAAGCCAAAATTCCTATGGCGAGCCAGCTTTCCTCGAAAGAGATGGGGGAGTTTAGCCAGATTGTCAAAGTGAGAAAGATGATGATGGGAATTGCTTAAGCACAATATTGGGGACGTTAAGTCCAGCAAAGTGCATCTTATCTAGTGACGACTCCTTAAAGTAAAAAAGCCATCAAAAGATGGCTTTTTTGTTTTTGATTACAAGGTGCTAGGAATAGCAGGCTCTAGGTCCTAGGAGCACAAAGACACTATAGCTGTACAACTGACAGGAATTTCGCTCATATTTTGTCAAAAGAAGCTTACCACGGGCACTGAGGGCACGAAGAAAGGCTATCGTTTGAAGAGTATCTCTTTGAGATACCTCACCCTAAAACCGCAGCCTACAGCCGTACCGACATCTGAATCATCATCTCTCAGAAATTAGTTCTCTCAGGTGTTACAAAATCACTTTTGGACAAAAGCTATTTATAGCTAAAGCTCTGGAAGTGATAATTGGTATTAGTGAAAGTATGGCAATCAGGTATGTGGTAACGCCACGCTCAGCGGAAGCAATTTGATTGGCTAGAATTTGCGAGGCACGAGCAACAGCCAACTAAATTGCTATCTGTCTGTAGCGCCTTGTTAGTCACGCCCAAACCTCTTAGTCAATAGACTATATAATCCTATTGGCTCTTCAAATGTCGGTGCAACGATATTGTCTAGTTTTTTCTGGACAGTGCTAAGTTTTACTCTAATAACGTCGTCGTCGCTCCATGTATCCCAAAAGACCCCTTCATGTGCCTGCATTTCTTTTAAGTGCTTCTTAAATTCCTTGTCAGACATTTTAATCCGGCCTTGCCTTTTCCAGTAGTAGGTCGCAAGTTGCCGAGCAGAGAAGAATATCGAATGAATGATCTTGCGAGTTTCTTTAAAGATATCTTCACTATCTTGACCGTATGCCGCCATGAATTTGTACTGTAACGTGTCAAATTTTAGGAATGCATCTTTGTTGCTCTCGTATCTTTCAAAGACAATATGGCCTCGGTTGAGTAACTCAGTCTCTTCTGGAGATTCATTGTCACCTTTTACACGTGTACTTCCTTCCGTGCTCGAGGACACTGGACTTCTAATCATGGAAATGGCGTCTTTAACCTCAAAGAAGCTTGCAAGTGTTGCTTCAGCCAATTCAACTCTTCGCTTCCCAATAAACTCTCTTTTCCATGCTCCAACACCGGAAATGATTGCCCAGCACGCTGCAATTATGGCTACAGCCTGACCTATTAATGTAATAGATTCCACCATCCTGATTTACTCCTTGTGGGCTGACTAACGCCGCGCTCACCGGTAAATTGGAGCGCAGCGTAAATTTGTCCGTGTGCAGTGCCTTGTTAGGTGAGATCAATTATCCACTATAGCCGAACGCTTTGCACAACATTACTCTTACCTTTTCTAGATCACCATCGGCAATCTCAAACATTTTTTTCAGGTCGCTAGAGAATTCAACTGCATCACTGCGGTAATCATTAATCGTGAAGTAACCATAAAAATTGCCATCCCGATCTACCAACACCGGCACAGAATTATTTGTACTGTATTCGTTCCATGGGCTTTCAGAGCTATACTCATTACCAAATCCTGCATACTCATTAAACATGCCATTTGATGAATATTCGTTTCCATACGTACCATGACCGTTACAGATTGATTCGGAGCTGTATTCGCTGCATGTTAAGCACCCCAAGTACTCGTCATGTCCGTCTCCGCCAAATAAAAGCAACTCACTTTCTGCATTCGAATATGCAACTAGCGTTAAACTCAAGAAAAGAGCTGTAAGAATCTTTGTAATAATTATTCTCATTATCCACTACCATTTGCTAAAAAATTTTTTACTTGTGCATAATTAGGCCAGCCTAGATTGCCCACCTAACGCTTGGTTCAGGTGCGCCGTAGGCGTCATCTGGAACCACTTGTTAGGCGATATTTGGGACTTCGTCTTTTATAAACTTTTGGTACATCTCGTAAGGGTACATTCCATTAAATTTCATATTTTTCAAGCCTAGCAATGACTCAGTAGATGCATGAGCTGCAACAGGAGAAAATTTGAATTTTGTCTCATTAAATTCGATTAGTTGAGCAGGAAATGTTTCTTGAATGAGCTTCATCTCTGATGCTCCAAACTGAAGCATCAGGTACTTTGGTATTCCTTGAGCTTTCATTATCATTCTGACTTCTGGACTAATGATGTCTTCTATAGTTGAGGTTGCTTTGGCAGCATCTTTTATCATGATAATTTCGGGAATATAGCTTTTTTTTACACCTGTGTATGGTTGCTGCTTTAAGGTGATATCTACTATAGAGAATGGTGGGGCAAATACCCAAGTATGTCCGGCTGTAAATTCACCTTGGTCTGCTGACCAGTAGTAAGTTGTTTCTTCTTTCGATTTTTTGGGAAACTCAATTGTGCAAGAGCCTTTGATACAAGCGCACCATATCCCTTTACGTTCCAATATACGAGCAAGAATACCTGATATATCTACGCAAGCGCCTTGGCGGCCATTATCTAAAAGCTGGTTGTTTAAGATTTTCGCCACATCAGAAATTATAATTTCTGCCTTTTCTAAATACTCATCAGAGTATGGTTTTTCTGCCACAAACTTTGCGAATTTAATTAAATAGCTAGGATCTTTCTGCTCTTCCTTGATGAAATTTGGATGATCATAAAAATCTGGTTTATCTGTAGGAATTCCTTTTGCGTGAAATTCCTTTTCTAATTCATTGAACATTGATGTTTACTCCGATTCGCCTAATATTTGTATAG
>NZ_BPET01000068.1 GCF_019654915.1 Shewanella sp. MBTL60-007
TCTACGGCAGCTACAACTTGTAATTTAAAGCCTAACGAATAATCTCGCTGTGTTCGCTTAACGCGGGCTGGTATTGGTGTGGTCATAATAAAGTCCTAAATGTGTAAACACATTCCAGGACAAGACAGAAACTGTAAAAAAGGCGCCGATTGGCGCCTTTTTTAATCGTTTTTTTTCGGTGGCAGATAATGCATGGGCATAACACGCACGGTTTTAATCATGTTATCCGCCACATCAACCACTTCTAGCGGATAGCCATAAAGACGCATTGAGGTGTTTGGCTCGGGGATATCTTCAAGGTATTCCAGCACTAGGCCATTAATGGTCTTAGGCCCATCAATAGGGAAATACCAGTCCATTTCCTTATTGAGTTCGCGAATATTAATACTAGCCTCAATCAGATAACTACCATCTTGCTGTGGGGTGATATCTTCGCTCGGTGGCGCGACCATCGAGGTGGTAAAGTCACCGACAATCTCTTCTAAAATATCTTCTAATGTCACTAAGCCTTGAATGTCGCCATATTCATCAACAACTAAGCCGATGCGCTCTTTATTATGCTGAAAGTTCGACAGCTGCACATTGAGTGGGGTTGCTTCAGGAATAAAGTACAGCTCTTTTACCGCACGCAAGAGTGACGACTTACTAAATTGTCCTTTAGATTGAAGGCGCAGCGCATCTCTTAGGTGGACAAAGCCTACTGCGTCATCGATTGTGTCGCGATAGAGTAATACTCGGGTGTGTGGGCTTTGAATGACCTGCTTATTGATGCTCTTGAAGTCGTCATTGATGTTGATGGCATATAAGTCGGAGCGTGGGATCATGATGTCATCTACGGTGACGTTCTCCAGATCCATGATTGAAAGCAGCATCTCTTGGTGGCGCTGCGGTATAAGCGCGCCTGCTTCATTCACAACGGTTCGAAGCTCCTCTTGGCTAAGGGCATCATCGGCTTTTACTGAGTGGATCCCCAATAGACGCAAGAAAGTTGAGGTAATAAAGTTAACGACTTTGACTAATGGGGAGAGGACGACTAACAGGCCCCGCAGGATTATGCTAGAAGGAAAAGCGATGCGTTCTGGATGCAGCGCTGCAACGGTTTTTGGAGTGACCTCGGCAAAGACCAGAACCACCAAGGTTAATACACCGGTCGAGATGGCGACCCCCACATCACCAAATAAACGTATGCCAATAATGGTCGCAATAGCCGACGCGAGAATATTAACTAGGTTATTGCCGATAAGAATAAGCCCAATCAGTCTGTCGGGCCTTTCAAGCATCATAGTGGCGCGTTTAGCCCCTTTATGACCACTATTAGCTAAGTGACGAAGACGGTACCGGTTGAGCGACATCATGGCGGTTTCTGAGCCGGAGAAGTAGGCTGAGAGTAAGATTAAGACGAACAAAATAGTTAAAAGTACGCCAGTGGATATATCGTCCAAATGTTGGAACTCCGCTGTTGTTTAAAGAAAGGGCGAATAAAAAGGCACTAAATAAAAATTAGTAATTACAGAAGTTTCGAGAGGGTGTCAAGTTTGACCCGCCAGACTTAGGCGGGTCAATAGACTAAAGTTGAGGCTTAGCTGAGGATCAACTCTTTAACTACACGGGCGCCGAAGTAGGCTAAAGAGAGTAGGACACCACCAGTTAAGGTGTAGGCGACAGCCGCTCTAATACGACAACCAACCCAATACTGCTGAGCTAACATCGCGATATAGACGCACCAAGCCATGATGGATAATACCGCTTTATGGCCTTTGCCCTCTTCAAACATATCATCGAGGAAGATAAAGCCTGTCGCGAGTGATAAGCTTAATAAAATTACACCCACAATCACCAGATGATAAAGCTGCTTTTCAACGGTCATGAGCGGCGGCATGGCCGAGGTCATCACCAGCTTTTTGCTCTTAAGGCGGTTTTGAATAATCGCTAACTGGATTGCGTAGAGCGCGGCAATCATCAGGGCACTATAAGCCATTAATGACAACACAACGTGAACTAACACATCAGGATGGATTTCAAAATGAATTATGTATTCTGGTGGCACTAGCCAAAGCAGTGCAACCGAGATCACCGAGCAGGCATAGACAACAGGCAGTACGACGATAACTTTGAGCCTGAATAGTAAGATGGTAAAGCTAAAGGTAATGATCCAGTTAACCATAGATATCACATTGGTTAAACTGAAGTTTTGTCCATCACCTGTCACAATGGCTTGATATAGCGCCGCAGCGTGTAATACAACACCAACGGCAGCCACGCCAGCGACTAACTTTCTGTTTGGACCGTCAACATGAAAAAGTCGACTTGCGACGAGAACCAAAGCAATACTGTAAAACAACATGGCTGAAGCTGAGAAAATAACCATTGAGTATTAACCTATTTGTTTTATAAACCTGATGCGTTAACACATGCTTTTAATGTTTGTGTAAAGCAGACTAACTGACTTGCATACTAGCGTGATTCAAACCTGAGTTAAATCACTGAGTGAACTAAAATATCGTGTCTCGTCAGCCCGCGAAAGTCATTTCGACTTTAATCACTAAGTTAGCACGTAACATTATGGTGTAGAATAGCATGAGCTAATGGGATTTGGGCAGTGACCTCGGTTGCAAAAATAGGTCGATTTTTTACCTTATAAGTGATTTTTGGCCATTTTTTATCTTTAACCGTCGTTAGTTGTCAAAGTAACTTGATTCATTCTGTAGCATAATTACTGGGCATCGCTATAATACAGCCCTATCAATAGCAATTTTAAACGGTAAAGAACTGGATAATGTTTGAGAACTTAACTGACAGATTGTCACGGACTCTGAAAAATATCAGTGGCCGTGGTCGCTTAACGGAAGATAACGTTAAGGAAACCTTACGCGAAGTCCGCATGGCTCTTCTTGAGGCCGATGTTGCCTTGCCTGTGGTGCGTGAATTCGTAAATAGCGTAAAAGAACGCGCTGTTGGGCAAGAGGTTTCAAAGAGTCTAAGTCCAGGCCAAGCCTTTATTAAGATCGTTCAAAGCGAACTTGAAAACGCCATGGGCGAGTCGAACGAAGCTTTGGATCTGTCGGCTCAACCGCCAGCAGTCATCATGATGGCGGGTTTACAAGGTGCCGGTAAAACGACCAGTGTTGCTAAACTGTCTAAGTTCTTACGCGAGCGCTCAAAAAAGTCAGTACTTGTTGTTTCGGCTGACGTATACCGCCCAGCGGCTATCAAGCAGCTAGAAACCTTGGCCGGTGAAGTGGAAGTGGAATTCTTCCCGTCAGATGTTAGCCAAAAACCAGTCGATATTGCTAACGCTGCGATTGCACACGCTAAATTAAAATTCATCGATGTCGTTATCCTCGATACTGCAGGTCGCCTGCATGTAGACGAAGCGATGATGGATGAGATTAAAGAGCTTCATGCTGCAGTTAAGCCTGTTGAGACGCTGTTTGTCGTTGATGCGATGACGGGTCAAGATGCGGCCAATACCGCTAAAGCGTTTAACGAAGCCCTACCGCTAACTGGTGTGGTACTGACAAAAGTCGATGGTGATGCACGTGGTGGCGCGGCGCTTTCTATTCGTCATATCACGGGTAAGCCAATTAAGTTCTTGGGTGTGGGTGAAAAGACCGATGCTCTAGAGGCGTTTCATCCTGAGCGTGTAGCGTCACGTATTCTAGGCATGGGCGATGTGCTATCTCTTATTGAAGAGGTTGAACGCGGCGTTGACCAAGAAAAGGCGATGAAGCTTGCGGCTAAAGTCAAGAAGGGCGGAAGCTTTGATTTAGAAGACTTCCGAGAGCAGCTGCAGCAAATGAAGAATATGGGCGGCATGATGAACATGATTGAGAAGCTACCAGGTGTGGGGCAATTACCACCGGAAGCGCTTGCTCAAGTTCAAGATGGCAAAATGACTGGGCAGATGGAAGCGATTATCAATTCTATGACTCCTGGTGAGCGTCAGCGTCCTGATATCATCAAAGGTTCGCGTAAGCGCAGAATCGCGATGGGCAGCGGCACACAAATTCAAGATGTGAACCGTTTACTTAAACAGTTCACCCAAATGCAGAAAATGATGAAAAAAATGTCATCAAAAGGTGGCATGAAAAAGATGATGCGCGGCATGAGTGGTATGCTGCCTCCAGGCATGAAAATGCCGGGCCGCTAGGCTATCTTTAGATTCTGCAAAGTCAAATTTACAGACTAGATTGAATTTCAATCTGGTCTGTAAATCGTTTTAGGTGTAAAAAACGCCGATTACGGTTGCATTCGCCGGTCAGTCAGGTAAAATCTGCCGGCTTTCTATCTGGGGCTCTCCGCGAACACGGAGTTTCAGTTTTTACTTTTGCTTGATAAAAAGCAAATCATTAGAGGATACAAAACGCATGGTTACCATTCGTTTAGCTCGTGGCGGCGCAAAAAAGCGTCCATTTTATAACATCGTTGTAGCTGACAGCCGTAACGCCCGTGACGGTCGTTTCATTGAGCGTGTTGGCTTTTTTAACCCTGTAGCTCGTGGCCAAGAAGAAGCTCTACGCTTAGATCTTGACCGTGTTGAGCACTGGGTTGCTAACGGTGCTGCTACTACTGATCGTGTAGCAAAATTGATCAAAGACGCTCGTAAAGCTGCTGCTTAATAGCGTTAGGGTATAGATTGATGAGTAGTAAACAAGAGCCTGTCATCCTTGGCAAAATTGGTTCAAGTTATGGCATTAAAGGTTGGTTGAAGATCACTACCTATACCGACTCTGTTGAAGGTATTTTTGACTATTCACCTTGGCTTATTAAAGAACAAGGCGAATGGCGCGAGGTTAAAGTCATCCAGTGGCGTTTCCAAGGTAAAGCAGTCGTTGCTTGTCTTGAAGGCGTAACAACACGGGACGAGGCTCAGGCGCTTACAAACTGTGAGATCGCCGTAACCCCGGAACAGATGCAAGAACTTCCAGAAGATGAATTCTACTGGCGAGATCTTATCGGATGTGAAGTGGTTAATACCAAAGGCTATAACATGGGGACGGTACAAGAGATCGTGGAAACAGGATCGAATGACGTACTTTTAGTTAAAGCAAACGCGAAAGATGGCTTTGGCAAAGCGGAACGTATGATTCCCTTTGTTACTGAACAGTTCATCCAAAAGGTGGACTTGGCAGCAAAACAGATTTTAGTGGATTGGGATCCGGACTTCTAAGTCGAGGTACAACATATGTGGTTAGGGGTAGTAACCCTGTTTCCCGAGATGTTTCGTGCCGTAACAGATTTTGGTGTAACGGGTCGTGCAGTTAGCAAAGGGTTGCTAGAGTTGCAAACGTGGAATCCTCGAGATTTCACCCATGATAAACATAAAACAGTGGATGATCGCCCATATGGTGGTGGCCCTGGAATGTTAATGATGGTGCAGCCTCTACGTGACGCTATTCATGCAGCGAAAGCTGCAGCTGGAAACGAGGCAAAGGTGATTTACCTTTCTCCTCAAGGCCGTAAGCTGACACAGCAAGGCGTTGAAGAGTTAGCGCAATCATCTAGTTTGATTTTGGTGTGTGGACGATACGAAGGTATTGACGAGCGCATCATTCAGACTGAAGTGGATGAAGAGTGGTCGATTGGAGATTACGTGCTTTCGGGCGGTGAGCTTCCAGCGATGACTCTGATTGATTCAGTATCAAGATTGGTTCCTGGCGTGCTAGGAAAACAAGCTTCCGCAGAGCAGGACTCCTTCTCTGATGGCTTACTGGATTGTCCCCACTATACGCGTCCTGAAAGCTTGGATGGTTTGGATGTTCCAGCCGTATTGTTAAGTGGCAACCACGAACATATTAGACGCTGGCGTCTACAGCAAAGCCTAGGTAGGACTTTGTTGAGACGGCCAGAATTACTTGAAAATCTAGCTCTGACTGGCGAACAAGAGAAGCTTCTAGCTGAATTTGTTGACACCATCAAACAAGATGATTAGTCGAAGCGCAGTTATTACTAGTATGGAGTTTATTTAATGAATAACATCATCAAAATGCTCAACGAAGAGCAAATGAAAACCGACGTACCACAATTTGGTGCCGGTGATACAGTAATTGTTAAAGTACGTGTTGTAGAAGGCGGTAAAGAGCGTCTACAGGCGTTTGAAGGCGTTGTAATCGCTAAGCGTAACCGCGGCGTTCACTCTGCATTCACAGTACGTAAAATCTCTAATGGTGAAGGTGTTGAGCGTGCGTTCCAGACTCACAGCCCAATCATCTCTAGCATCGAAGTTAAGCGTCGCGGCCGTGTTCGTCGTGCTAAGCTTTACTACCTACGTGATCGTTCAGGTAAGTCTGCACGTATCCGTGAGAAGCTTGCTACTAAGTAATTTAGTACTCGCTATAAATAAGATGCAGTGTTCGCACGAGAAACCGCCTATATGGCGGTTTTTTGTTACCTAAATTTGCTATTTTCGTCATTCACCTCACCATTTCCCTATTCTCAGCATAAGCTCCCAAGCTGTATAAAAGCGACTCAGCCTATTTAGCTCCTATGCTTAAACTCAAGCTAGCTTTGTGCAAGTTGGTATGATTCATAGCGCGTGCTTAGGTAGTTATTACTCCCCTATGTAACTATTCACTCCATAACCTAAAATCCTAAGATTAGAATTTTTCATTTATTGGAAATGCCCCTTGATCTTATATCTGGGTAAAGGCATAGTGTTTCCAAGGTGTAATGGTGTACCGTTACGGTATTACCTTTGGTGAATAGTTTACATAATCGTAGAGACGTCTTCCGTGTAGTAAAGGTCGTTGAGTTATAGAGCAGATAAGAGATTAACAGGTGGTAATCATGCAACAAGATACAATTAACAATGTCCATATTAGTTCTGAGCAAGTGTTAGTGACTCCTGAGGAGTTAAAGCGTGAGCTACCTCTGTCTAAGCATGCCTACCAATATATCCTCAACGCGAGAAAGACAGTTGCTGATATTGTCCATAAGCGTGATAACCGTGTGCTAGTGATCTCGGGTCCTTGCTCGATCCACGATATAGAAGCAGCCAAAGAGTATGCCCTTAAGCTGAAGAAGCTACATGATGAACTTGGTGAGCAGTTTTTCGTGTTGATGCGAGTCTACTTTGAGAAGCCACGCACCACCGTAGGCTGGAAAGGTATGATTAATGATCCTGATATGGATGAGTCCTTCGATGTGGATAAGGGTCTTAGGCAGGCTCGCGAGCTGATGATCTGGCTGGCCGAACTCGAGTTACCTGTAGCCACAGAGGCGCTCGACCCTATTAGTCCACAATACATGTCAGAGTTGGTGACCTGGTCTGCCATAGGTGCACGCACCACTGAGTCACAAACCCACCGCGAGATGGCGTCAGGTCTTTCTATGCCAGTAGGCTTTAAGAACGGCACAGACGGAAAGCTTGGGGTGGCCATCAATGCATTAGAGTCAGCTGCTAGCTCTCACCGCTTCATGGGGATAAATCAGAAGGGGCAGGTAGCACTGCTGCAAACGGCTGGTAATCCTGACGGTCATGTGATTTTACGTGGTGGCAAACAGCCTAACTACGATGCTGCCAGTGTGGCGGAGTGCGAGGTTCAGCTGCATGGAGCCAATCTAAGTGCTCGCCTTATCGTTGATTGTAGCCATGGTAATTCATCTAAAGATCACAATAAGCAAAAGCCTGTTTGTGAGGATGTGTTCAATCAAATTGCAGTGGGTAATAAGTCTATTATCGGTGTGATGCTTGAGAGCCATCTAAACGCAGGCAAGCAGAGTAGTGATTTACCAATGGAACAGCTCGCCTATGGTGTGTCTGTAACCGATGCCTGTATTGACTGGCAAACCACTGAAGCACTATTACGCGAAGGAGCCGAAGTGTTGGCCTCGGTATTACCGACAAGATTTGATATGCTAAAAGTTGCAAACGGCTGATGGAAGAAACAAAGATGAATGAGAAGACCACCGCAGAGCTTGAAAATCTAAGAGGTTTGATTGACGGTGTCGATCAGCAGTTGCTGCATCTGCTACGCAAACGATTAGATTTAGTCGCTCAAGTAGGCGCGGTAAAACACGGTGCGGGTTTGCCTATCTATGCTCCCCAGCGTGAGGCCAATATGTTGGCTAAGCGGCGAGAAGAAGCTAAGTCAATGAATGTGTCACCGCAGCTCATTGAAGATATTCTGCGACGACTGATGCGCGAATCCTACCTTAATGAGAAAGATGTCGGCTTTAAGCAGGTGAAAGCAGACTTAGGTCATGTGGTTATCGTGGGCGGTGAGGGTAAACTTGGTGGTTTGTTTTCACAGATGCTGACACTTTCAGGTTATGAGGTTAGGTCGCTTGATAAAGATGACTGGGCCAATAGTGAGGCTATCTTCGATGGCGCCGGCCTGGTGATTGTCACAGTGCCCATCAACATCACCTGTGAGCTAATAGCTCAAAGGCTGACTAATTTGCCTAAACACTGTATTTTGGCGGACTTGACCTCGATTAAAGGCGCACCGATGGAAGCGATGCTTGCAGCGCATTCTGGTCCAGTGCTTGGCCTACACCCGATGTTTGGGCCCGATGTGGGTAGCCTAGCTAAACAGGTTGTAGTCGTGTGTCATGGCCGAGATAGCGAGGCTTATCAATGGCTGATTGAACAAATCCAGATCTGGGGCGCACGTATTGTCGAAACCGAACCGACTAAACACGATAAGGCGATGCAACTGGTCCAGGCTATGCGCCACTTCTCCTCTTTTGTATATGGTTTAAATCTTTATAAAGAGGAGGCGGATATTGAGTCTTTGCTGCAGTTTAGCTCGCCAATCTACCGTTTAGAGCTAGCCATGGTAGGCCGACTATTTGCACAAAGTCCTGAGCTTTACGCCGATATTATTTTTGCCCAAGAGGAGAGTTTGGTTGCCATCAGCGATTATCTCGATAATTACTCTCAAGCTTTGTCTATTCTCAAGTCTGGCAACCGAGAAGCATTTGTCGCACAGTTTGAAGAGGTCTCTCGTTGGTTTGGTGACTTTGCACCACAGTTCCAAAGAGAGAGCCGTGCGATGCTGCAATCGGTTAACGATATGAAAACTGGCTAGTGTGTTGAATCACACAAACAATATTGAAAAAGGAGCTTAGGCTCCTTTTTTTAGTGCCCTAAAAAGAGCATTTAGCGTGATTGAGTACTAGGGGGTGTTTTAAGTTGCTATTTTTATGGGGGTTATTTAAATCATCGGCTAAATCGATACCGTCTAAATAAATGCATTAGCCATTACTTAAAGTGATCTCTTTCATAGTTTTGCCCATTAGTTTCAGAAAGTCCTTTAGCTATTTCCCAAGAAGCGTAGACTAACCTTAAAACATGTAAATAATATGCATGATTAAAAATAGGAGTTAATGTCGTGTTTTGTATTCAATGTGAGCAAACAATTAGAACACCTGCGGGTAATGGCTGTAGCTACACTCAAGGTATGTGCGGTAAATCATCTGATACTTCAGACTTACAAGATCTGCTTATCTACATTCTCCAAGGCGTGTCATCTTATGCAGCGTTAGCTCGTGAAGTCGGTATTATCGACCACGAAATTGATACCTTTGTGCCGAAAGCATTCTTCGCTACGCTAACTAATGTTAACTTCGATGATGACCGTATCATCGCCTACACCACTCAGGCTGAAACATTCCGTAATCGCTTAAAAGCGGCTTATGAAGCTAAGTGTAGCGAACTAAATATCGAAGCAAAGCCAATGAATGCACCAATGCAGCTTGTATTGGGCGCAACTAAACCTGAAATGCTAACTCAGGCTATTCAAGCTGTACCTAATCGTGGTAAAGATGAAGTTCACGAGGATATCATGGGCCTACGCTTACTTTGTCTGTATGGTCTAAAGGGCGCGGCAGCATACATGGAGCATGCTCGTGTACTGGATCAAACTAGCGATGAAGTTGCCGGTGAATTCCATGAGATTATGGCTTTCCTTGGTGAAGACTCTGTCGATGCAGATAAGCTCTTTAATACTGCAATGCAGATTGGCCAGCTTAACTACCGCGTGATGGCGATGCTCGATGAAGGTGAAACCCACGCCTTTGGTCACCCAGAGCCGACACAGGTTAATACCAAGTCTGTAAAAGGTAAGGCTATCTTAGTGTCTGGTCATGACATGAAAGATCTTGAGCTAATTCTTGAGCAAACTGAAGGTAAGGGCATCAATGTCTATACCCATGGTGAGATGTTGCCAGCATTGGCTTATCCAGAGCTTAAGAAGTACTCACACTTAGTGGGTAACTACGGCAGCGCATGGCAGAATCAGCAAAAAGAATTTGCGACATTCCCTGGCGCAGTTGTAATGACATCTAACTGTATCATCGACCCAAATGTTGGTGACTATTCAGACCGTATCTTCACTCGTAGCATCGTAGGCTGGCCTGGTGTGACTCACTTGGTTGGTGATGATTTCAGTGAAGTGATTGCCAAAGCGGAGTCGCTAGAAGGCTTTATCTATGATGAGATCCCCCATCTAATCACCATAGGTTTTGCTCGCAATGCACTGATGGCCGCAGCGCCGACCGTAATTGAGAATGTGAAGAGTGGTGCAATCAAGCATTTCTTCTTAGTCGGTGGTTGTGACGGTGATAAGCAAGAGCGTGGTTACTTCACCGATATCGCGACTCAAGCGCCAGCAGATTCGGTTATCCTGACTCTGGGTTGTGGTAAGTACAAGTTCAATAAACTTGAGTTTGGTGACATCAACGGTATCCCACGCCTGTTAGATATTGGTCAATGTAATGACTCATACTCAGCGATTCAGCTTGCTATCGCACTGTCTGAAGCCTTTGAGTGTGACATCAATGAGCTACCGTTAACATTAGTGCTATCTTGGTTTGAGCAGAAAGCCATTGTTGTACTATTGACGTTACTGTCTCTCGGTGTGAAGAACATTATCACTGGCCCAACAGCGCCGGCTTTCTTAACCCCTAATCTGGCAAAAGTGCTAGAAGAGAAGTTTGGCCTTCGTAATACCACAACCGTTGAAGCGGATCTTAATCGCATTCTTAATGTGGCATAACGGCTAAACCGTTGCTTATGATGTAAGTCAAAGTGGCCGCCAATGTGTGGCCACTTTTAGCTTAGGGATAACTCGCTTTAAGCGGGATAGGTAGGTTTTGAGTGAATATGGCAATGAATAAACAAGCGTCAACGGCAGAGTCTTTTTCCGCAGTGCAATGGCAGTCTGGTGAGCATCAATTGGTGTGTGTTGAAAAGTGGAGTGAAACTCACGATGTAATGAGTTTTCGCTTCCAAGGGACACAACCTGTGAAGTTTCATTTTAAGCCTGGGCAGTTCTTAACGCTATTGCTTGAAATTAATGGTGAGAAAATTGCGCGCAGTTATACCATTAGCTCTTCGCCTTCTCGCCCTTATTCAATAGTATTAACTGTTAAACGTATTGAAGGTGGCAAGGTTTCTAACTATTTGGCCGATAATCTTGAAGTGGGTCATATGGTGCGAGCGCTGGGACCTGACGGTGTGTTTAACCTAGTTGATATTCAAGCCGATAAGTATCTATTTTTAAGTGCAGGCTGTGGTATTACTCCCATGTACTCGATGTCGCGTTGGTTAACCGATACTGAAATCGGCCCAGATATCAGCTTTGTTCACAGTGCTAAATCAGACAATGACCTGATTTTTGAGAGCTCACTGATGCAGATGGCAAAGCGAAGTGAGAGGTTTACGCTTAACTATATTTTAGAAGAGCCTGGTGAATCATTTAATGAGTATATCGATCCTTTGGCTGGTCGATTAAGTGGTGAAAGGCTAGAGCGCTTGGTGCCAGATTATAAGACGCGAACTGTGTTTGTTTGCGGCCCAGAGCCCTATATGCAAGCGGTTAAAGCACTGCTTGAGTCATTAGGCTTTGATATGACCAAGTTCCATCAA
The DNA here is from genome assembly GCF_019654915.1 of Shewanella sp. MBTL60-007. Lineage (GTDB taxonomy): Bacteria > Pseudomonadota > Gammaproteobacteria > Enterobacterales > Shewanellaceae > Shewanella. Next base: position 11,873 of record NZ_BPET01000068.1, read on the forward strand.
GAAAGTTTCGGTAGTTTTAAAGGCGATAGTGCAGAGCTTGAAGCCGTTAAAGAACAAAGTGCAGGCACGAATTTTGACAAGAGTGTTGACAAGAGTGTTGATACAAGCGGCTTTATGCTGAATATCGGTGATAGAAGCCGCGCTCTGTCTGCAGAACAAACCCTATTAGATGGCATCGAAGCTGAAGGTCTGCCTATTATCGCCGCTTGCCGTTCGGGCGTTTGCGGTGCCTGTAAGTGTAAAGTTGTTGAGGGGGAGGTCGAATCTTCTAGCCAGATGGCACTAACGCCTGACGAGATAGCTCAAGGCTACGTGTTAGCTTGTTCAACTAAGTTAAAGTCAGATACGAGGCTAGAACTTTAGATTATCCTTTCAGTATTATTAATTGGGCTTATTTAAGTCAATTTGATTAAATTATTGAAATAAATCAGATGCGAAAGTTGCGTAACTCACAATGAGAAAGTAAGGTTAAAGACAGGCATGATGGATTTGCGCCTGTCTTTTATATCAATTGATATCATCTTTCGATGGAGTGGCGTATGGCATCAACATTACATTCTCAGTCGCTAGCGCTAGAAGACACGAGTCTTGCGCATCTGCTATATGCGCTTATGGCATGTTTTCCTATCATGCTGTTGCCTGCCGCCCTAAGCTTACTCATTAACCTTTACCAACCTCAACAAAACCCTAATAGCATATTGGCTATTCATTTGCGCTGGCAACGCTGGTCTATTATAGGGATGTTTTTACTGATGACTACAGGCTACTTAGCGACTCAAGTATGGTTAAGTGCGGCGCTTTATGTCATCGCTGCGGTATGGTTCAGTGGTAGGATAATTAAAGGTTGGCTTAGCCTAATTGAAGGTCGAACTATTTAACTTTTTCTGTCAACTCCCACCCGAGGCTCGCTTTTGACCAGTTATGAAATCCTCTGCCTGCTTTCTGCGCTCGCTTTAGTTATTTCACTCATCTCTTCACGATTACACCGTTGGCAACAGACAATCACCATAACGGCATTAGCATTATGTTTAAGCTTAGTTATCTTGATTGCCGGTAAAATTTTCGGACTAGAACTGTATTCCACCTTAGTAACCGATCTGGAGCAACTCGACTTTAAAGCGCTGCTGCTCAATGGCATGTTAGGCTTTCTATTATTTGCAGGGGCGTTGCAGATAAAGCTTAATGTTTTGAAACAACAGAGGTGGGAAATCTTAGTTTTGGCCTTTGTTGGCACAGTGCTGTCAACTTTGATCATTGGTGGCTTACTGTACATTTTGTCTGGAGCTTTAGATCTTCCGCTTAAGTTTAGCTATTGCTTACTGTTTGGGGCGCTGATCTCACCAACAGATCCGATAGCGGTGTTGGCCATTATCAAGCAGCTTGGTGCGCCCGAGGATATCGCAATACAGGTAGAAGGGGAGTCGCTATTTAATGATGGTATCGGCTTAGTTATTTTTGTTGCCATTTCTCAGGTCGCCTTCTCTACCGAGCCTTTGACCATTAGCAGTGTGACAGGACTCTTCATACGTGAAGCCATGGGCGGTGTGATATATGGAGCGTTATTAGCCGTAATTTTGCACGGTATGTTGCACCTTTCAGAAGAGCGCACACAGTACTTACTTATGACATTGCTGGTTCCCACTGCTGGTTATGTTGTTGCCGATATGCTTGGGGTTTCAGGACCATTAGCTATGGTGACTTGCGGCATTATTATCGGAAACGTCAGTGTCCCTAAACTGCTAAAAGAGAGTGAGTGGGGGCATCTTGATAGCTTTTGGTTATTGATTGAGTCTTTCTTTAACTCATTGCTTTTCTTGTTGCTGGGCTTGTTGTTGCTGCTCATTCATTTCGATGCCGAGTTATGGTGGTTTATGTTGCTTTCAGTTCCTATCGTACTCATCGGTCGGATCATTAGCATTTACCTGCCTTATTATGGTTTTAGGCGTTTTAGAGACTATAACTCTTACGCGGAAAAGATCTTGGTCTGGGGTGGGCTACGGGGAGGTTTAGCGCTAGCGATGGCGATGAGTCTGCCTACTGGAGTGATACTGGTGAGTGGCAGTCATATTGATCTTAGAGAGTTGTTGATGGTGATGACGTACGCGGTCGTGGTGTTTTCGATTTTAATACAAGGTACCACTATTCCGATTCTGATTGATAAGAGTAACGCCGAGCAAGTTGCTCGGCGTAAACCTTAACTTAGGGTTAGTGATATAGATTTCTCAATAGCTCATTAAGTAACTCGGGGTTTGCTTCGAGGGCTGATGCTTCAAGGGCATTTAGGTTAAGCATCATACCATCGCCCTTCAACTGCTTAATCGCTCTAACAAATGTAGCCATCTGCTCTGTTTCGATGGCATAGCTTGGGTTCACTACAATAGGTAAGTGACTAAGGGCTTTTAGCTCAACGAGGGCAGCTAAGTCGAGAGACGGTCTACCTGAATTATTCAGAGTACTTACACCTGACTCGCATAGAATGAGCTGCTGGTTACCTTGGCCTAGCAGTGTTTCGGCTGCATCGAGCAGGTCATCGACACTCGCCATCGTATTTCGCTCTAGCACCACAGGAATAAGCAAGGAGCCCAACTGAGTTAATATTGCTTGGTTGTACATCAAATTACCCGACAACATCACCACATCGGCAAATTGAGTCGCAATGGGAAGGTCTGTTTCATGCTCAATAACCAATACATTGACTAGATCGAACTGTGTTAGCACGTGCTTAAACTTAGCGATTGAGTTAATTAGATCGCTTTGCTGGCTTAAACCTTGGATAGCCACAGCTTGGAAACCAGACTCTTTTAGATGCTTGGCCAATTGCTCAAATTGTTGAAGATCTAGCGGCAGTTGCACCTGAGCGATGGCACCGATATTTCCGGCTCCTAAATTTAGTTGACCGCAGAGAACCTGTGTCGCCTCGCTCTTGTATTGCTTGCTAACACGTAGCTGCTTAGCTGGCTCCGTTGCAGTGACCGTCGTCGCCTTAGAGGTGTCAGGCTCTATCATCAATTGGCTATTGCTTAGTTGAGTCGGTTTAACTGTTTCACAGGGGTAGCAGCCAAGCACTTTAATAAAGCGAGTGGTCTTTTCTAACTCTTTCAGCGCAGCCTGCATTGGCTCGCTGGAAAGGTTGGCGTCAACATCTAAGTAGAACATCTCTTCCCAAGGGGTACCTGGAATAGGGCGAGACTCAAGTTTACTCATGTTGAGATTACGGGCCTTTAAAACTAATAGTGCTTCAACTAGTGCACCGGGCTTCTGTCCTGTGGCCATAATCAGAGTGCACTTTGCCGGCAGTTGAGAGGGGACTTCGACGGCTTTTCTAGCGACAACGATAAAACGGCTTTGGTTAACTTTTTGATTGGCTAGGCCGGTTTCAATAGCCTCAAGTTGATACAGGGCACCACCTTCGGCGCTACCTATAGCGGCAACACTGTTATCGTTTGCATTACAGACTTTTTCCATCGCTTCTGCACTGCTAGAGCAATACTCTAGTTTAAATTCACCATGTTGGCTCAAATAGCGGCTACATTGGCTGATTGGCTGAGGGTGAGCATAAACGGTTTTGATATCACTAATATTGCTATCGCTGTTAGCCAGTAGGCAGTGACCAACTTCTATAGTTGTCTCTCCAACGATGGCAAGACTCGTGTGCTGCAATACGTCATAGACTTCATTAATTGAGCCCGATGAGGTGTTTTCAATTGGTAGGAAGCCATAATCGGCATGGCCAGATTCGACGGCTTGCACGATTTCATCGAAGCTCTGACAGCCTAGATCTTGCATCTTTACTTGGCGTCGATCACAGTATCGACTCGCAGCGAGGTAGGAATAGGAGCCTCTAGCGCCTAAGTAGGCGATACAGTATTGTTGTTGCTGTGTCTCAGGGTTGGCACGGCCATGGAGGTAGGCTTGTTGATTCAGCACTGAGTCTTCGATAATGCTTTGGTACAATGAGATAACATAGTGGGCATCTAAGCCTTGTTCTCGGCCTTGCTTCACTAGGCGAGATAACAATTCTTTCTCTCTAGTTGTATCGCGTATAGGCCTTACATCAACCTCTTTACTACGGGCGACATCTAAACTTAACTCTCGGCGCTTAGCAAGCAGGGCCAGTAGTTCATTATCGAGATTGGTGATCTGTTCTCGAGTGTGATTTAAGGGTTGTGGTTTACTCATCTTAGCCTCTGAATCTAATTATGCTCTCAATACCCATAGTGGATAAACCTACGTATATATGCTTATCTTTGCTGATATAAAAAAGCCTCCCGTGTGGGAGGCTTTGGAATTTTCACTTTCGTTTTCACACCAAAATTCCGCCTCCGAGGGTGGGGGGCATAAAAAAGAAAGTAAAAATAACAGTATGGATTTTGTTCATGGAATTAAAACTAAAGGGGTGGGAGAAGCGTGTCAATCAAAACTTGGTTTTATTGAGTTTTTTGCATAAAAAAGCGCACCCGAAGGCGCGCTTTGGATTAAAACATAACAATGATATCAAGCTGCGTATTCCTCCTCTAAGTTGTCATCAAAGTCGTCATCAATGGCATCATCTTCTACTTTAAGTGCTGCGTGACGTTGACTTTCTGGTTTATGAGTCAGGCGATTTAGCTGTTTCTCCAGCTTTTGTCCCATTGCATTAATTGCTGCGTAAAGGTCATCGTGTTTCGCCTGGGCAAATAATTTGGCACTTGGTATGCCTACAGAAGCTTCAATCTTAAAACCTTGTTTCTCCTGTAGTATAATAATGTGTGGATTAATTAGCTGTACATCGTGTCGTGCTAATTTATCTAATCTGGTCTCAATACGTTCGCGAATAGATTCAGTAACTTCGAAATGTTTGCTCGTAATCTTTATCATATGTCGAACCTTTTGTTGTTTCCTTGAGTTCAGATTACCAACCTGTGTCGCGAAAGTCGTGATCTAAATCACGTTTTAATGGGTGTTTTGTACTGTTCGCCTTTTATTTGATCACTTAGACAAATATAGCCAATAATTGGCCAAATTTCCTTGTCAACAGCGAAAAACCAAGTCATATTGGGTTGGATAAGTCCTCCCTTATTTAGCGCTAATGTCGAAATTATTAGTGTAAATAACCCCATAGCACTCACATAATTCCCGCTTTATAATGACGTCTTGAAACTAACTATTTTTCGAGAGCGGCTGATAATGGAACAAAATTTAGTCAAGGTTAAAGTCTGGGATATCCCGACAAGGATTTTCCACTGGGCACTGTTGTGTTTGCTAGGTGGTTTGTGGTGGACAGCTGATGCGGGAGAGATGGAGTGGCATCAGATTTTAGCTTATGGCTTGATGGTGTTAATCGGGGTACGGCTTATCTGGGGCATCATAGGTAGCGAAACATCGCGCTTCAGTCACTTTATCCATTCTCCAAAAAAAGTGATCGCTTATCTCGCGAAAACTCGACGTGAAGGGATCTCTGCTTCAGTTGGTCATAATCCGATTGGAGGCTATATGGTTATCACGCTTATCACGCTGATTTGTGTTCAGCTTATAACAGGGTTATTTGCTACTGATGAGATCTTTACTGAAGGTCCGCTATATTCTTTAGTGAGTTCGGACACTGCGAGCCAGTTAACTTGGTTACATAAAAAGAATTTTGATCTGATTTTGATTTTGGCTGCCATTCATGTTGTTGCAGTGCTAGTCCATATGGTTAAAGGCGATAGAATTCTTGGGGCTATGTTTAGCGGTTATAAAAAGCTGCCAGCATCAACCTTGGAAGCAGATAAAGCCACACAGCTGAGTTTCGCTTCCTTGATAAAAGCGCTGGTATTAGTTGTGGTTATCGGCGGGCTTGTCGTCAATTATTTAATGTTGCCAGTGATCAATATGCTTTAATGGTGCACCTTGTATCAACAGATATAAAAAAGCCTGTATAAACAGGCTTTTTGTTATTTAACAGACTAGAACTTTAGTCTTTCTTGTACATATCATGACAACCTTTACAGCTTTTTCCTGTATTGCCAAAAGCCTTCTTTAGGTCTTTCTTATTGCCGCTATTTGCTACAGTAGCAAGTATTGCTGCATTTTCTTGGAAGGTTTTCATTTTGGCGTCAAAGTCAGCTTTATCACTCCAAATTTTTGCTAAGGCTTCAGTGTCACCTTTGTCAGAGCCCGGGATGAAGCCTTCAAGTGGTAGTTTAGATAAAGCGGCAACGTTGTCAGCACGCATAGCAAAAACTTCAGCGTTAAAATCTTTCTTACCTTTTAGCATGGCGCCCATGTCACCAAAGTTGTAAGCAATCAAGCTAAAAGCTGATTGACGGTAGTGGACGGCATCTTCGGCTTCTTTAAAGTTATTCGCCTGAGCGCTGGTGGCCAATGTTGCTGTTGCAAGCAGTGCGCTAATGCTCATTATTAGAGTTTTTTTCATATCGGTTCTCACGTTTTTATTGTGTTATGTGAACTTAATCGACTCATTGTAGCCAGAATTATCCAGCTGAATCCAATCGTTTTTTAGTTTAGTTACGCTTAGTTACAAATACAGTCTATATCTACCTGATTCAGCCTAAGCTAATTAAATTGGAGGTGTGTATGTGCCCCTAGATTCTTGCTACACTCGGTGTAATGATGTACTAGTGCGTGATAGTGCTTCATAGTTGTAAGCCATGGTCGTAAATAGGAGTTGAAATGCGAGCAGAGTGGGATTTGGTTTTAGAGAAAATCTTATTGCAGCAAGATCTACAGAATTTAATCGTCTTGTTTGAGTTGTTACTCACAGAGGAAGAGCGTAGCGCCGTTGCCGGTCGATTAAAGGTTTTTCAAACCTTATTACAAGGCGAAATGAGTCAGCGCCAAATTGCTCAAGAATACCAGATAAGCATTGCTACCATTACTCGTTGCTCAAATTACCTAAAGCATATGAGCGCGCAGCAAAGAGAGGAAATTAAGCAGTTAATTTTATAGAGGCTCAATTTACTTTGTCTGGTAGCGGCGGCTATCGATTACGAGTGTTACCAATATCCAGTAGTCGCTGCGTAGTGACGGTTTTATGTTTGCGGTGCATAGTTCGTCTCAGCAAGATATAAAGTGCATAACTCAATAGAGTGATACTAACAATTGGTGCAAGTTTAGAGTCGAGCTTAAGTAGTAATAGTGCCATGAGTAGGTACAGATATGGAGTGTGCTCGTAGATAAATGCGGGCAGTTTCCCCCTTCTTCGACGTTTTTGAGGGTCGGTACGGCGATTAGTCGAGCGCATCACATCGATGCGACTGCCTAATAAAAATAATAACGCAGCGAAGAGTTGGGCATAAGTTTGCTCCAGTATCATTAAGCTAATGCTGCCTAGAGCTATATAAGTATATGGTAGGGCTTCATAAACGGGTCTTGATAACATTCGCAGTTCCTTTGCAAAAAGATTTTCTGAGCAATTCAATTGTTCAATTTGAATAGTGTAGACCATAAAAAAGCCCGTTTCACTTTAACTCGTGAAACGGGCTTAAATTTATTCTTAATAACTAGAATAATTTAGTGTCTGCAGCCACAGCCGCCGTTACCATCACAGCCTTCTTTGGCTTCTTTTGTTTCATCGTCACTGCAGCATCCGCCTTCGTGTCCGTGATCGCCGCCACAGCAGCCACCTTCATGAGAGTGTCCATGGCCACCACATCCGCCGCCGTGTGCGTGAATATGACCATGAGCGATCTCTTCTTCAGTCGCTGCGCGTACTTCAAGTACTTCAACGTTGAAGACTAGTGATTGACCTGCAAGTGGGTGGTTGCCGTCAACAACGACTACATCGTCCTTAACTTCAGTAACCTGCACTGGACGTTGGCCCATTTCAGTCTCTGCAATAAAGCGCATACCTGGAACGATATCTTCGATGTCGCCAAATGCTGACATTGGGACTTCTTGGCGAAGGCCGTCATGATATGGGCCGTAGCCTTGTTCTGCATCAACAGTTACATCAAGGATGTCACCTTGTACTTTGCCTTCAAGCGCAGCTTCTAAGCCTGGGATCATGTTTTCTGCACCATGCAGATAGATCATTGGCTCGCCTTCAAAAGAACTTTCTACAAGCTGACCTTTCGCATCTGATAATCTGTAATGGATGCTAACAGCACATTTTTCGGTGATTTTCATATTGGCTCCAATCGGAAATTTGCGCGCATTCTAGCCTGCTTTAAAGGGATTTGCGATAGAATGAATGCACTTCTGCTACCTAAACCACATCTTTATTATCTAAAAATAGAGCCTGCCTGTGTGGTTTGAATCTGAGATGTAAGCTCTTTTTATCTTTTAGTCCTAATCTACCTAACGGAGTGCTTTAAGTTTATTTTCGTGATTGGACTCGGGTTAATTGGTTAATAATACCTTTTTGGCTGGTGTAATTGCTCCTGCTGAGTCGGGGGCAAAATAAGCGATGTTATGTTGTTAGCGGTTAACTGAATCTGTTTTATATCAACCTCTTACTTGTTGGTTTTTGGTTCTTGTTTACGTAAGCGTAAGCACTTTATTTGGCGTAATGGCTATCATGGGAGATTGTAAAGGGATATTTATGAGGGTTTACCTTAGATATTTAGCTCCAAGGGTGATTAATCACAATAAACTTGTAATTAGGGGTTGACACTTGCCCGTGAAAAAGGCAATTCTGTTAGAACACAGATTAATCCATTTGGATAATAACGAATTTTTATGTTTAGCCACGTTTTAATGAACACCACCATTATTACAACCACCACGATTACCAACGTGGGGGCGGGCTAAGCACAACCTGATATAAGCAAAATATCAAGCCCGCTCCCCCTAAAGGAGCGGGCTTTTTTTTGTTTCTTAGGTGGCGCGGTAAAAGGAGTTTTTAATGAAAGTTATGAAGTTTGGCGGTACCTCGCTCGCTAATTGGCAGCGTTTTAAAGGTGCTGCAGAGATTGTTAATCATTCAGCTAATTCAGATTCAATTGCTGTGGTTTTATCCGCGCCAGCTACGGTAACCAATGGCCTGATCGAGATGGTTGAGGTCGCCGTTAGTGGTGGCGATTATCGCGCTGTGCTAGCTAAGGTTGAAAAAGTATTTAATGATTTGTATGGCGCTGCAGCGGCAAGTTTAAGTGCAGAACAAAATGTGCTTTTGGCCGATAAGCTCAAGCAGCAACTTAGCTTTTGGCACAGTAAATTAGAGGGGATGAGCTTACTGGGTGAATGCCCTGAAAGCGTTGAAGCGCAGATCTTGGTCGGTGGTGAGAAGTTATCATCGGCACTAATGGTCGAGGTTATGAGATCCTTTAACCATAGCGCCGATCTGTTACTGCCGGAGTCTCTGCTGGTGGGTTATGGTCCGCGCCTTGAATCTGCGGTTGATATTGAAGCGAGTAAGCTTCGTTTTAATGCTTTAGATTTGTCTGCAGCAGATGTTTGGGTGATGCCAGGTTTTACCGCTGGTGATGCGCAGGGGAATATCGTTACTCTTGGCCGTAACGGTTCCGATTATTCTGCAGCCGTATTGTCGGCTTGTATTGGTGCGAGTTGCTGCGAGATCTGGACCGATGTCGATGGTGTCTATAATACCGATCCAAGAGTTGTAGCTGATGCTAAATTGCTGTCACAGTTAAGCTATCAAGAAGCGATGGAGGTCTCCTATTTTGGAGCTAAGGTTTTGCACCCTAAGACAGTCGCCCCTATTGCCCAGTACCATATTCCTTGTTATATCCGTAATACCTTCAACCCGGAGGCTGTAGGCACATTGGTGTCAGACAAGCCCGATGAAACTGGACTGAATGTAAAAGCTATTTCTAACCTCGACGACCAGACTATGTTTGATGTATCGGGTCCGGGTATGAAAGGTATGGTTGGCATGGCCAGCCGAACACTCGGCGCGATTTCTCGTTCGGGCGTATCTGTGTCTTTGATCACTCAAAGCTCTTCCGAATACAGCATTAGCTTCTGTGTTGCCACTGAAGATGCCATTAAAGCCAAGTTTGCCCTAGAACAGGAATTTGAGCTTGAGCTTAAAAGTGAGATTTTAGAGCCTATTGAGATGCGCCATAACTTAGCGATTGTCTCCTTAATCGGCGATGGTATGCGCACCCATAAAGGCGTGGCAGCTAAGTTCTTTCAAGCGCTTGCTCAGGCAACCGTTAACATCGTAGCGATTGCGCAAGGGTCTTCTGAGCGTTCAATATCTGCGGTTGTTGAACAGCGTAAGACTAAGCATGCTATCTCCGCTTGTCATCAATCTTTCTTCGACGTACAGCACTACTTAGATGTGTTCTTGGTTGGTTGTGGCAACGTGGGTGCTGGTTTACTTGAGCAGATAAAGCAGCAACGTAGCATGTTAAAAGAACAACATATTGCCATTCGTGTCTGCGGCATCGTTAACTCTAAGAAGATGTTATTAGATCCTCAAGGTATCGACTTAGCTAACTGGCAGGGCGTATTAGCCGATTGTGAGCAAGCGGCTGATCTTGATGCAATGTTGGTATGGGCGAAAGAACAGCAGTTACTCAACCCTGTGCTGGTGGATTGCACTTCGAGTGAGCTGGTCTCCAACAAATATATTGATGTGATGAATGCAGGCCTACACGTGGTGACGCCAAATAAGAAGGCTAACACACGTGATATGGCTTATTACCAAGATTTAAGAAAAACAGCACTTAAGCAGCGTCGCCAGTTCCTGTATGAAACTACGGTTGGTGCTGGTTTACCGGTAATCGATAACCTGAAGAAGTTACTGTTTGCTGGTGACAAATTACTGCGTTTTAACGGTATCTTGTCGGGTAGCCTGTCTTATATCTTCGGAATGTTGGATGAAGGCATGACGCTGTCTCAAGCAACCTCGATCGCCAGAGATAAGTGTTTTACCGAGCCCGATCCCCGTGATGACTTAAGCGGTATGGATGTTGCGCGTAAGGTGCTTATTCTTGCACGAGAGGTGGGGATGGAGCTTGAGCTTAGCGATATCCATGTGGAGTCTGTGCTCCCTGAGTCATTTGACGCATCGGGTGATGTTGAGCAGTTTATGGCAAATCTTCCTGCTTTAGACTCTGCTGTGGCACAACGAATCGAGGCGGCTAAGGCGCAAGGCAAGGTATTGCGTTATGTAGGCCAGATTGATGATGAGGGCTGTAAAGTCAAGATTGCCGAAGTCGATGCAAGTGATCCATTGTATAGCGTAAAAGGTGGTGAGAATGCGCTGGCCTTCTATAGTCGCTACTACCAGCCGATCCCATTCGTGCTTCGAGGCTATGGCGCCGGTACCGATGTGACAGCTGCCGGAGCATTTGCCGATATATTGCGTACTTTAAATTGGACTCGTGAGGTTGGCGTATGAGTGTAACTATTTATGCCCCAGCATCTATGGGCAACGTAGGCGTAGGTTTTGATCTGCTTGGTGCGGCTTTGGCGCCTATTGATGGCAGTTTGCTTGGCGATACTGTCAAAGTTGAATCAGCCGAGCAGGGGCTATCACTTGTTCTTGCTGGCCACTGGGCAAACAAGCTTCCGCAAAATGAACGAGAGAATATTGTTTATCAGTGTGCAGAGTTTTTCCTAAGCCATCTAGGTAAAGATGTGGGTCTTAAGTTGACTCTAGAGAAGAATTTGCCGGTAGGTAGTGGCCTAGGCTCCAGTGCTAGCTCTGTAGTCGCTGCCTTAGCTGCCTTGAACGACTTCTTCGGTCGGCCTTTCTCTGAGCAAGAACTGCTGCGTTTAATGGGCGAATTTGAAGGTAAGATCAGCGGCTCAGTCCATTATGATAATGTTGCACCTTGTTACTTAGGTGGTATGCAGCTGATGCTAGATACCCCTAAAACGGTTTGTGAAGCGATCCCTGATTTTAAGCAGTGGTATTGGGTGGTGGCCTACCCAGGCATTTCGTTATCGACCTCAAAAATGCGTCAGTTGATGCCGAACGAGTTTGATAAGCAGACCACGGTTGATTTTGGGCGTTACCTAAGTGCTTTTGTGCATGCTTCATATAAGCAAGATGCAGAGTTGGCGATTTCAGTATTAAAGGATGTGTTGGCCGAGCCCTATCGCGCGCCTGAAATCCCTAATTATCAAAAGGCGAAGGCGGCTTTAGCCGAATTAGGCATCTTGACTACTGGGATCTCAGGCAGCGGACCGACGCTGTTTAGTATCACTGATGATCTTGATGTGGCCAAACAAGCGCAGCAATGGCTGGATGCAAATTACGTTGAGCCTGGTAAAGGCTTCTCCCATATTTGCAGAATCGATACACAAGGGGCTCGTCGAGTCGATTAAGCGCGTTAACTTAGACCCTATAAACAGAATTTTAAGGAAGTCGTCATGGAGTTGTATAACCTAAAGCATCCATCTCAGGTGGTGAGCTTTACTGAAGCGGTTAAGTTAGGTCTTGGCAAAGACAGAGGTCTGTTTTTTCCGAAAGTCATACCGCAGTTGCAAGATGTTGATAGCTTGCTGGCATTACCATTCGTAGAAAGAAGCAAGAAAGTTATCGGTGCGTGGTTAGCCTCAGAACTTGGCCAAGACACCGTTGATAGATTAGTCGAACGTGCTTTTAACTTCGAGCTTCCTTTGGTGAAGGCAGACACGAATCTTTATAGCCTTGAACTATTTCATGGGCCAACACTAGCTTTTAAGGACTTTGGCGCACGCTTTATGGCGCAGTGCTTAAATGAATTGGCAAAGTCAGAGAAGATTAACATTCTTACCGCCACCTCAGGCGATACCGGTGCTGCCGTAGCCGATGCTTTCTATGGATTAGATAATATTAATGTGGTCGTGCTGTATCCAAAAGGCAAAATCAGCCTGCTACAGGAGAAGATGTTTACTACCTTAGGAAACAATATTCACACGGTTGCAGTAGAGTCTGACTTTGATGCGTGTCAGAGTTTGGTTAAGCAGTCATTTGAAGACTTAGATATTAGAGAAGGCTTGCACCTTAACTCGGCAAACTCGATTAACATCAGTCGATTACTGGCTCAGATCTGTTATTACTTCGAGGCCGTTGCTCAATTTAAACAGCACAATGAAGGCGAACCTGTCATAGCTGTCCCGAGTGGAAACTTCGGCAACCTAACTGCGGGTCTATTTGCTAAAGCTATGGGATTACCCGTAAAGCGTTTCGTGGCAGCGACTAACAGTAATGATACCGTACCTCGCTATCTAGATAGTGGTGATTGGCAACCTGCGACTACGGTGGCAACTATGTCTAATGCAATGGATGTGGCCGAGCCTAGCAATTGGCCGCGTGTAGAAGCAATTGTCGAGGCGATGGGTTGGTCATTAGGCGATATCCATGGATTAGGGGTTTCTGAAGTTGATACAACTGATTCTGTAAAAGCATTAAATAATGCCGGCTACCTGTCTGAACCCCATGCAGCAATTGCAGCCTTGGCACTAAAGAAAACAATGAGTGCTGGTGAGAAGGGGATCTTCCTAGCGACTGCGCATCCAGCTAAGTTTAATGAAGTGGTTGAACAGATCTTGCAAATCGACCTGCCACTACCAGAGCCATTAGCCAGAGTTGTACCGAAGCCAATTCTATCGGCAGCTTTACCTGCGGATTTTGATCGGTTAAAAGCGCATTTATTCAAAATATTATCGGCATAAAAGTAAAGCGTTACTAAAAAAAGGAAGCTGTTACAGCTTCCTTTTTTTTGTTGGTAAATTGTGGGTATCCATTTAAATATACAGTTGTATTGTAAGCGCAGTTTCATCACTTTGATGCTTAATGATATCTCTTAACATGAGTAACCAAATGTGTTTGGTAAAGCTGATTGCCTGTGATCTGTGTCACAATTTTGTTTGGGGAATTTTTATATCTTGCGCCGCAGTTTTTAAAAAGCAGGGAATGATTGTGTTACGTGTTGTCATGGGTGTTCTATTAATAAGCCTGTTAACGGGCTGTGCAACAGAAGATATTGAGCTGTACCATCGAATTAATGAGGCCTATGACTTTGAGGTGACACATTGTGACAGCTTCGCAATGGTGACGGGATTTGGTCGTGGTGATAATGCACTCGCTGACGCAAGACTTAGTGCCATTAAGCAGGGCGAAGAGCTTAAAGGCACTCATATCGTATGGCTACAGTCAGATTTAGGTGAACCAACAAAAGTGGTCGCTGTGATCTATAAGTGTTTAATGTAATTGAAAGCGCTGCCTACATTGTAGCTATTAGCGTTTAGCAAGGTAGCGTAACCAGTTAATCTCTTCCTGCCATAGCTCTGGGCGTACAGTCTCCAAGATCAGTGGGATCCCTTTTACGGCCTCTAACTTCATGAGGCTAGCAAATGCCTCTTGGCCTATCTCTCCTTGCCCTAAAGACTCATGACGGTCCACTCGACTGTTAAGCGGCGTCTTGCTGTCATTTAAGTGCATAGCCTTTAGGTATCGGTTGCCTATCACCTTATCGAATAATTCGAACGTTTGTGCACAGGTGTCCTGAGTACGAATATCGTAACCTGCTGCAAATAGGTGACAGGTATCGATACAGACACCGACTCTAGACTTATCTTCTACCCCATCAATGATCTGTGCTAGTTGCTCGAAGCTGTGACCAAGGTTTGAACCTTGCCCTGCGGTGTTTTCAATGACAGCTGTTACCTTTTGTGTGCGATCAAGAGCGAGGTTTATCGATTCGCTGATATTAGCTAGGCAGTCATTGATGGAGATTTTACGTAGATGGCTACCTGGATGAAAGTTAAGTAACTGCAAGCCAATCTCTTCACAGCGCTGCATTTCATCATAAAAAGCTTCACGTGACTTATTGAGTAGTTCAGGGTCTGGGTGTCCAAGGTTAATAAGATAGCTATCATGGGGCAATATCGCCCTAGTTGAAATGTCTGCTTCATGACAGTTGTGCTGAAATAGCTCTATCTGTTTAGGATCTAACGGGGCGGCTTGCCAGCGGCGCTGGTTTTTGGTGAAAAGAGCAAACGCATTTGCGCCTATTGCGGCAGCGTTGAGAGGAGCGTTCGCTATGCCACCTGCTGCGCTAACATGTGCTCCAATAAGGTGTGAGGCTTGCATCTATATTTGTCCCTGCTGAGCTTAAGCTGGTTAAATCGTTATTATGCCACGGGAGATCTGTACTTGAGTTTTTATATTTATTGTCAGTGAACTTGTCGGATGCAAGTGTTTGTTAGTTAATCTAAATTAAGTTGATCTTTATCACTAACTTCATTATGAGTGCTTTGATATATTGGGCGTTATTTATACAGTTTACTAATATAGAAGATAGTGGGTGCGAATTAGGATGGAGATGACTATGCTAGCGAGACTCATGCATGACCATAAGCATATTGCCATTTTGCTTAAGGTTTTAAAGGCTAAATATACTAAGTTAGCTGCAGGTGAAGCGATAAATTATAATGTGGTACGAGATATAGTGGAGTATATGCAAAGTTATGCTGAGCATAGCCACCACCCATTGGAAGAGGTTATTTCAGAGTTTTACTGGAACAAGCTTGGTAGAGCACATATTAACGAGAAACTGACTTCGGAACACTCAAAGTTAGGCGAGGCGTCTGCTTCTCTAATGGCTACATTAAATCTGATTTTAAATGATATTGTTGTATCGAAAGAGCAACTAGTGGCCGATCTCGAAAGCTATGTGCGAATGCAGCAATCACATATGGAATATGAAGAGTCAACGGTATTTCCCAAGTGGAATGAAGTGATTACCGAAGATGACTGGAAAACAGTCGCGGCGATGTGCAAAGCACGTTTGATTGATGACCCTTTGTTTAATGAAAACGACACAGCACTATTTGAAGAGTTAAGGGAATACTTAGAAACGGCTGAATAGGTGATACCTAGTAATAGAATTAAAAAGAGCGCTGAGCGCTCTTTTTATCTTTGTGTTACATCAGGAGGGTATCTAGCTCACCGTTAAAGCTATTATCCATCTCTTGAAGTTCTTTGAGTAAACGGTGCTTCTCTTTTAGAGCCTCAATTTCACGCCATTTTCGCTTTTTATTGGAGCTTCTTGAGCGGCTTGGCTTCTCAACAATGTTATCTAGCGCACTACCATAATCGAGTCGATTCATGGCAACCTCCTGT
>NZ_BPET01000069.1 GCF_019654915.1 Shewanella sp. MBTL60-007
CTCTTTCGATTTTTGAATCCCTAACACTGCTGCAAGTCCCGTTCTATCTAGCGTTTACGCTGGGTAGTTAGCCTGCTGTGTCGTGTCAGTGGATGCGCATTATAGGGAGATTTAAGACGAGCGCAAGCGCTTTTTGAAAGAAAAATACATTTAATTTTTATACCTTTACTAGGCACAGTTAACCAACAAGTTATCCACAGAGTTACGCAAAAAACATAATAAAACTTAGGCTAGTACACATAACCTATGGTGCTAAACGCATATCAAATCTTCTTTTTTAGCAAGCTAAACGATGACCAATCTATTAATAGGTGTTTAAAAGCCTCTAGTTTCAACCATAAATACACAGCTCTTAATAATTAAGCGCACGATTACGACCGAATGCTTCTGTCGAAGGGAGTTAAATACTAAAACAGGAATGTAAGTACAGAGAGTCACTAACCATATATATGAAAAATGTCTCTACTATAAGGTAGAGGTGAAGACACCGAGCAATTACATAATGAAAAGCCAGTAACGAGTATAGTTCGGCTACTGGCTTTGGGAGAAGCTAAACACCTTTATATAGGGTGTTTGTTTGGTAAAATGTTATTCTGCAATCCACTGTCCGTTAGATTTTGGTCTAACCCAAGGTTGTGAAAACCAGTAGTAACTTCCTTTGCTCTTACTCGGAGCCGTACAGTTATAACGTGAACGGCCAGCGGGCAGATCAAGCTCAGCCTGAATGCTAAACTCATTGTCAGAAACCCAGTTAGGTTTCTTAGCCCCTTGCCCCTGAATAAAGCACATTAACTGTGAGGCATTGATATCACTCATATCCAAGGTAACCTTTATTTCTGGGCGCCATTGGCCTTGAGAAAGTTCAGGGTTGCTATTAGTTTGGGCAAGTACTGGCATATTCAAACTATGTAGCTTCACCTTTAAACTATTTAGATCAGCATAAACACCTGCGACAGGAAAACGAGGCAGTGCCGTTAACGGCGAATAGGGACCAGCTGCACCGGACTGCTGACCAAATGCCACAAAGCCGTGCTTGTCGAGCATCTCTTCTATCTGCTTATTATATTCACCATAAGGGTAAGCCAGCATTTTCAGGTTCTGACCTGTAGCCTTTGCGATCTCATTTTCGGTACGCAGAATATTACTCTCGATACGTGCTAACCATTGCGCCTCGGTCTCCCCTGACAACTTACGGATAAGGTGTTCGTGTCCCCAGCTATGGTTGGCTATTTCCGCTCCCTCTTCAGATAATGTGATCAGCTGCTGCCAGCTCATCATTTCACCATACTCTTTTAGGATCGGTTCAACCGAGACAAAAAGGGTGTAGGGGAATTTATATTGCTTTAAAATAGGGTGCGCTGTATTAGCAATGCTGCGATAACCATCATCGAAGGTAATCGCTATCGTTTTTGCTGGCAGTGCTTTTTTAGCCTTAATTGACTCCACCACGGTTGAAAGTGGCACTACATTGAAGTTGTTTTCCGCCAGGTACTGCATCTGCTCTTTGAATTGCGCAGGGGTAACACTGGTGATCGCTGGCGTACTATCCGAAACATGATGATATTGTAATATCACCGTCGCGTGAGCCGAAAAACCTGTCAGCGCAAGTAGCGCTAGCAACACGTTTTTAACCATAAATATTAGACCTCTAGAATGATTGCCTTATTGTTAAACCCACAAAAAAATCGACAATTACTTGCACTCGCACTGCCGATGATTTTATCAAATATCACGGTGCCACTGCTGGGACTCGTTGATACCGCCGTTGTTGGACACCTTAGTAACGCCTATTATTTGGGCGGCGTGGCAGTTGGGTCAACGATTATAACCTTAATTTTGTGGTTGCTAGGATTTTTACGCATGGCAACCACAGGATTAGTTGCTCAAGCCTATGGTGCAAACGACACCCAGCAACAGTTTAGACTCTTGGTACAAGCAGCAAGTCTAGCACTGATGTTCGGTATTGCAGCCATAGCGCTACAGCTACCTATCGTTAATTTAGCGATGGCAATGTCTGATGCCAGCGTCGAAGTCGAACGCTATTGTCGAGAATATTTCCAGATCCGGATCTGGTCGACCCCGTTTGCACTGATGAACTTAGTGCTACTGGGCTGGCAACTCGGCAGACAACAGCCCAAAGCGGCGATGTGGCAACTGATTGTAGCCAACCTAGTGAATATTGTCTTAGATGTTCTCTTTGTTCTAGCACTTGGCTGGGGCGTAAAAGGGGCGGCAATCGCATCGGTATGTGCCGATATTGCAGGCTTCGCAGTGGCGCTGACCATGGTGCGCAGCCAACTTTGCAAACTCGGTGACTTTAAGCTGATTCAAATCGCCAAGCAACTATCGCTACAAAGCTACGCCAAGCTGATGAGTTTAAACACAGACATTTTTATTCGTAGCCTTTGTCTGCAGCTTTCATTTGCCTTTATGACCTTCTATGGCGCAGGCTTAGGTGATAACACCGTTGCCGCTAATGCGGTGCTCCTCAACCTGCTCCTTCTTATCTCCTATGCACTGGACGGCATAGCCTACTATGCTGAGGCAGAGGTCGGACGCGCTCATGGCCAGAAAAATAGCCGTTTAATGCAAGAATCAGTGACTCTAGCCTGGGCTTGGTCCGCTATCGCTGCCCTAGGTTTTACGGTGTTCTTTGCCCTTGGGGGCTCACAGATTATCTCGATGCTCACCAGTATCAGTGAGGTGCGAGCCGTGGCCGAGCAATATTTGATTTGGGTGATATTCCTGCCTCTGCTTGCCTTTGGCTCCTATCTTTTCGATGGTGTCTATATTGGTGCTGCGCAAGGAAAGGTGATGCGTAACAGCATGATCTTATCGACCTTTGGTGTGTTTTTCCCGGTTTGGTATCTGTTAGAACCACAAGGTAACTTTGCCTTATGGGCTGCCATGAGCTGTTTTATGTTGGCTCGTAGTGCTTCATTATCGCTGCACTACTATTTCAAGCTCAGGCTGGTACTGGACTAATTGCCATCTCTTCAAGCATAAAAAACGCGACCATTTGGTCGCGTTTTATTTAATCATGTCGCTATATTACTGGTAAGAATGAGCACCGTGCTGGTGTTCTGTCACATCTTTAACGCCAGTTAGTTCGCCAGGGAACTGTTCAAGTAACTGCTTCTCGATGCCATCTTTTAGAGTAACATCAACCATTGAACAACCATTACAACCACCACCGAACTGAAGTACTGCGATGCCATCCTCGGTGATCTCGACTAGCATGATGTTACCACCGTGGCTGGCAAGTTGTGGGTTGATTTCTGACTGGATCATGTACTCGATTCGCTCAGTTAAAGGCGCATCGTCAGACACTTTACGCATCTTCGCATTTGGCGCCTTAAGTGTTAGCTGAGAACCTAGTTGGTCAGTCACATAGTCGATGCTAGCTTCTTCTAAGAAAGGAGCGCTCTTCTCATCGACCATGGCGCTAAAGCCATTGAACTCTAACTCTGTATCATCGGCTTCTACAGCATCGGGTGGACAATATGAAACACCACACTCAGCCTGAGCTGTACCAGGACTGATAACGAATACTCGAATGTGGGTTCCTTCAGGCTGATCTGATAACAATTTAACAAAATGCGCCTGAGCTGCTTCGGAAATGGTAATCATGAAAACATGCTCCGTCAGGAGTAAACCTGAGTGTTTTAGTAAGAATTAGCCCTATAATACTCTTACTCTGCACTCCTTTGTAGCCCCTAGCCCTCACAGTTTGAGAATAAACACCATTCAGATCACAGTTTTTTATCATATCCGGCTGTGGTTTTGTCAACGCCGAGCTGCTAATTTAATAACAATATTATAAATATAATGAAAACCCCATGCTCAGAATCTGTCTCATTTTTTTATACGCCTTTTTAATGTCATCCTCTTTTTTTGCCGAAGCAAAGAAGACGCGTTTAACAGACAGTCCCCTATATGGCGTAAACACGGTTAGTCCAGAGGAGTTCTTAGGCTATCCCCTCGGAGAGCGTTTGCTTCGCCACGATCAGATCAATTACTACCTCAAAGAGGTCGCCAAACAAAACCCCAGAGTATCGCTGGAAAATACAGGACATAGCCACGAGGCCAGACAGCAGTTAACCGCCGTTATCACCTCAGTAGAGAATCAAAACAAACTCGATGAAATCTTAGCTCAGCGACAGCAGATCAAATATCAGGGGAAACAAGGTGGACCACTCATTATCTGGTTGGCCTACTCTATTCACGGTGATGAGATCAGCGGTGCCCATAGCGCACTAAAACTTAGCCATATGTTAGCCACCAGCGAAGAGAAGTGGGTCACAGAGTTGCTGGAACAGGCGGTAGTTCTTGTCACCCCAAGCCAAAATCCTGACGGGCTCGACCGATTTTCAACTTGGGCCAATGGCTATGCTGGTAAAGTTGTCGTTACCGACCCCAATCATAAAGAGCATAAGCAGGGCTGGCCGACGGGTCGAAGCAACCACTACTTCGCCGATCTCAATCGCGATTGGCTATTCCTGCGCCATCCCGAATCCCAAGGCCGCGTAGCACTATTTCACCGCTGGCAACCCCATTATGTGGGAGACTTCCATGAGATGGGCCATAACTACAGTTACTTTTTTCAGCCCGGCGTGCCCGAGCGAACCCACCCACTCACACCGGCAGGCAACCAGAAATTAACAGCAAAACTCGCCACCTATCACCAAGCCGCACTCGATGAGAAAAAACAGAGCTATTTTAGCCGCCAACTATTCGATGATTTCTTCTATGGTAAAGGCTCTACCTACCCAGATATCAATGGCGCAATTGGCGTGCTATTTGAGCAAGCCAGCGCTCGAGGACAACAGCAGGACTCAATCAATGGCGTTGTTCACTTTCAAGAAGCTATAGACAACCAATATGCAACGTCCATTTCCAGTCTAAAAGGCGCTCTGGCGTTAAAGTCTGAACTAGAGCAATACCAAGCGGAATTTTTTAAGGACAAGCATCAAAAAGCGATGCGAAAAAAGCCTCGCCAAGCGGGGTTGCTGCTCAGCACGAATAATGACCCAAGCAGAATTCGAGCGCTAACCCATCTACTCAAGCAACACCAGATTGAATACTACTACCTCACCAATAAACTCACTCAAGGTGGCGTGGATTTTGATGTCGACAGCAGTATTTTTATCCCTAACAAGCAGGCACAAAGCGCACTACTTAGCGCAATGTTTGACGATAGAACCGAATTTATCGACCCGACCTTTTATGATATCTCGACTTGGAACCTACAACACGCATTCGACCTGTCAGTGCGTCGTAATGTCAAACTTGAGCTAACTGTTTTAAGCCAAAGCCCAGCTCAGTTTTCATTACCAACATGGAGTGATGATGCGGTCGCCTTACTCATTGACTGGCGCGATAGCCAAGCTGCTGTATTACTACAGCAACTACTCAATCAAGGGATAAAGGTTAAGTTTGCCGCTAAGCCATTTAGCATTTTGACTAGTGCTGGTGAAATAGATTTTGCTGCCGGAACCCTGCAAGTCCCACTCAAACAGGATAGCTTATCGGCGAGTGAAATACGCCAAGGTGTAAAACAGTTAGCACAAGAGTTTAAGGTCGATGTTATAGCAACCAATACCAGCAGCGCGACTAAGGGAATCGATCTCGGCAGCCCTGATTTTAAGCCTATAAAGCCGATTCGACCTCTCGTTGTGAGCGGTAAAGGGACTTCGATTGCCGAGGTTGGTCAGCTCTGGTACTACTTAGATAACACTCTAGGCGTAGCTACCACGCTCATCGACAGTCACGATCTTGCATCGATAAGATTAACCGATTACAGCCATGTACTACTAGCCGATGGCAACTATAAAACTTTAAACGATCGCTTTGCTCGCAAGCTGGGTCAGTTTGCCTCTGAAGGTGGTGTAGTCATTGCCCAAAAAGGCGCACTTAATTGGTTAAGTGACTCCAACCTACTCGCGACCGATCTCCGCAGTGAACGTTTTTATAAGCAGCTATTTAATGCCGATGGGTTGTCCTTCGAGCAGAAATCGGACTTCAACGCCAAACAGCAGATTGGCGGCGCGGTTGTCGAGCTAAAGTTAGATACGAGCCATCCTCTCAGCTTTGGTCTTAATGGTGATCGTCTGCCAGTGATGAAAAACAAAGTATTAGGCTTCTCACCGAGCAGCAAAGCCTTTTCAGTCGCGGCGAGCTATGCTTCTCAGCCACTGCTGAGCGGCTATCTGGCCAAAGAGTACCAGAGCAGCTTTAGTCATTCCCCCGCAATGATTATCGAGTCACGTAACAAGGGCGCTGTGGTAGCGCTAGCCGATAATCTGCTGTTTAGAAATATTTGGCTTGGAGCAGAGAAAGCCTACGCCAATGCGCTCTACTTCATTCCGGCGCTACATTAATACTCGTAGACAGAGTCCTTGGGGCCATATCATTACACTATTTTCCTGGTGCCTCGGCTCTCGCTAGGCACCAAACTTGTACCTGAGTGTGCTTTTGCTGCAATAGTCTCGCAATCTCATCCACCGTGGTACCAGTAGTCACCACATCATCAATTAACGCCACTCGCTGCCAGTTAAAATCAGCAGAGAGAGTGAAGGCATCTTTAAGATTTTTACGTCGCAACTTACCAGACAGTCCCGCCTGAGGCTGAGTCTCTCTCACTCTTAGCAGTACATTATCAACAAGGGGGATCCCCAAACGCTTAGAAAGTGCCTGCGCGATTAGCCAAGCCTGATTGAAACCTCGTTGTTGTAGTCTTTTTTCATGTAGTGGCACCGCTATCAACACCTGCGGCAGATCGATGAAACCTAAATATTCTAGATATAAAATACGCTGCACTAGTGCATCGACCAGCACATCTATCACAGCAAACTGCGCCTGATACTTTATCTGTCCAACCCAATGGCCTAGGCCTTGGTGATAGCTGCAAGGAGCGATAACACTTAAAGGTGTCGATGCCTGACAGTGACCACAAAAAGCCATTAGCAGAGGGAGTTCACCACCGCAGCCCAAGCAAACTGGCGTTTGATAACGACTGGCATGCAAGCACACGCTGCAGACCCCTCGGTTACTAGACCCAATCTGTTGATGGCACATTAAACAGCGATTGGGTAAAATTGCTGTCAGCCACCGAGTCCAAGGTGCTTTCTTGATAATGAATTCCTTTTCATTGTTAAGTCTCAACGCTAACCCATGAGGCATTAAATGAGTTTAACCAAGCTATATATCGAATCTATTGGCGAAGGGCCCGATCTAGTGATGCTTCATGGCTGGGGCGTTAACAGCGCCGTATTTGCTCCACTGCAAGGTGCATTGACTAAGTATAGGGTTCACTTCGTTGATCTGCCTGGATTTGGCGATAGCCAAGCCGTTGTGGGAGATATCCACGACTGGCTTAATGCTATTTTAGAGGTTGTTCCACAACAGGCAATCTGGGCTGGTTGGTCTTTGGGGGGCTTAGTCGCAACACTAGCCGCCATACACCATCCGCAGCGTGTTTCAGCCTTGTGCACCATAGCATCATCCCCTTGCTTTATGGCCAATGACGACTGGCCAGGGATCGCACCTGAAGTATTAAATCAATTCGCGCAACAGCTGACTCACGATCTCGATAAAACCGTTGAGCGTTTCCTTGCAATTCAGGCCATGGGAAGTGCAACGGCCAAGGGCGATATCAAACAGCTACGTGAATTAGTGCTGGCTAAGCCTAAAGCACAGCAATCTGCATTAGCCCAAGGATTAACCATGCTGGAATGTGTCGATCTGCGCAGCCAGCTAGCCCACATTGGCCAGCCTTGGCTCAGAGTCTGGGGACGATTAGATGGTCTAGTGCCGCGTAGAGTCATCAAGACGATGCCGCAGCTTAGCCGAAGCCAAGACCTACTACTCAACAAAGCCTCCCACGCACCGTTTATTAGCCATCAGCAGGAGTTTGTCGAAGGCTTTAATCAATGGCTAGATGAACTAGTCTGATATAAAAGCATTTTGTTATTCTAGATTCGCTCAACATAAAACTAACAAGCCAATATTGTTAGCTTTATTTCCCGCCTCAAATTGGTTAATATTTAATCGAGACTTTATAGGGGAACATTATGTTAGTGGTGACCAACTATCCCAACGTGCCGATTGCAACATCTAATGCTGCAACCGATTCTGCGCGCACGGATGGTCAACAGCGTCCACCGATTATCCCCCCACAGCAAGCAACTAAAGGCCACGAAGAACGTGCCTTTAACCCACAAAATGAACGTACTGCCGAACACGCTCAAAGCCAAGCTAAGCTGCGCGAGTCTGTGCAACAGAAGCAGCAGGGCCAGTCCCAACAGCAAGAGCAATCGGATCAAGAAAAGCAGAAACAGAATACCGCACTCAATCTAAAACAGCTGCTTAGCCAACGCAGGCCACTCAAGCGCAGCGATATCAAGATCCCAGAACAAGTTGTTGTTAGTAGCGATGTGAAGAGTGAAAAAAAAACAAACATGCCTAATGAGCCCCTACAGTTTTATCAAGCTTTTGGCGTCCGTATCGAAGCGTTTTACCACCAGCGCACTGAGCCCAATAATCCCCCCGGCTTTTTAGAAACCGCATAAAAAAACCGACAAACTCAGTTGTCGGTTTTTTTGTATCTCACGTTGCGCTTTATCGTACTTACGATTACTTCTTCAGTTTAGCGAACGCATCGGCGAAGGCATTGCCCATGGCCGCATTAGCTGGTTGCTTCGGTTTATGAGTCTTTTGCTGACCACGCTGTTGATTAGCACCGCCCTTGTTTGAGTTCGCTTTGTTATGAGCTGGACGTGGCGCACTCTTAGGCGCATCACCGGCCTTGTCATCAAGACGCATACTCAAACCGATACGGCGACGCTCCGCATCAACTTCCATCACCTTAACTTTAACTATATCACCGGCCTTCACGATCTTATGTGGATCATCGATAAACTTATCTGTCATCGATGAGATATGCACTAACCCATCTTGATGAACGCCCACATCGACGAAAGCACCAAAGTTAGTCACGTTAGTGACCACACCTTCTAAGATCATATCCAGCTGCAGATCTTTGATCTCTTCCACGCCCTCTTTAAAGGTCGCAGTTTTAAACTCACCACGGGGATCGCGTCCCGGCTTATCAAGCTCTGCCAGAATATCGGTCACCGTAGGTAAACCGAACTCACTAGTGGTAAAATCTTTCGCTTCAAGGGATTTAAGTAACTCTGCATTACCCACTAACTCGGCAACTGAGATGCCTTTAGCGCTCGCAATCGACTCAACTAATGAATAAGCCTCTGGATGCACGGAAGAGCCATCGAGTGGATTGTCGCCATCGTTAATGCGCAAGAACCCCGCAGCCTGCTCATAGGCTTTTGGTCCGAGACGTGCAACCTTAAGCAGTGCCTTACGGTTATTGAAACGTCCCTGCTCATCACGGTGCATCACTATGTTACGTGCTAAGGTTTTATTTAGGCCTGCCACCTGTGCTAACAACGCCGCCGACGCCATATTCACATCAACACCAACACCATTCACACAGTCTTCAACCACAGCTTCTAGTGAGCTAGATAGCTGGCTTTGGCTCACATCGTGCTGGTACTGACCTACACCGATAGCCTTAGGCTCAATCTTCACCAGCTCAGCTAATGGATCTTGTAGACGGCGTGCAATTGAAACCGCGCCACGGATCGATACGTCGATATCTGGAAACTCTTCTGACGCTAGCTCAGATGCGGAATAGACAGAAGCGCCAGCTTCGCTAACCATAATCTTAGTTAACTTAGGTAACTCGGCCTTCACTTGGCTAATCAGATCCGCCGCCAGTTTGTCTGTTTCACGAGAAGCTGTGCCGTTACCGATAGCAATCAGCTCAACCTTATGCATCTTCACTAAGTTAGCTAAGGTTCTTACCGACTTATCCCACTGGTTTTGCGGCGCATGGGGGAAGATAGTGGTATGCGCAACTAATTTACCCGTATCGTTAACGATAGCGACTTTCACACCGGTGCGTAAACCTGGATCTAAGCCCAGAGTAGCCTTAGCACCCGCTGGAGCCGCCATCAGTAAATCGCCTAAGTTACGGGCAAAAACCTTAATCGCTTCTTGCTCGGCGTTATCACGCATGCGGCCTAGAAACTCGGTTTCCATCTGCAGCGCAACCTTGACCTTCCAAGTCGCAGCAACTACGGTTTTCAACCATGCATCGACGTCGCTATCGCCTAAACCTAACTTGAAGTGCTCAATAATAATCACTTCACAATAACTAGCCTGTTTAGGATCCTGAGCAGGATCAGCATTAATACTTAAACTGAGCATGCCTTCATTGCGGCCACGCAGCATCGCCAATGCACGATGAGATGGCACCTTGGCAAGCTTTTCTGAATGCTCGAAGTAATCTCTAAACTTAGCACCTTCTTTTTCTTTGCCTTTGACCATTCGACTTTCAAGCTGAGCATTTTGCTCTAGCTGAATACGAATTTTTTGTAGCAATTCTGCATCTTCTGCAAAGCGTTCCATCAAAATAAAACGCGCGCCATCGAGCACCGCTTTAGCATCGGCAAAACCCGCCTCGGCATTGATGTACTCACTAGCAACCGCTTCGCAGTCGGCCTGACGATTTGCCAATAGATAATCGGCCAATGGCTCTATGCCGGCTTCAATAGCGATTAGGCCCTTGGTGCGACGCTTTGGCTTATAAGGAAGGTAAAGATCCTCTAGGCGAGTCTTACTATCTGCTGCATTGATTGCGGCTTTCAACTCTGGCGTTAACTTACTCTGTGCTTCAATACTCGATAAGATAACGTTACGGCGGTCATTAAGATCGCGCAAATAGCCTAAGCGACTGCTTAGCGTACGTAACTGAGCGTCATCTAAACCGCCGGTCGCCTCTTTACGGTAACGGGCAATAAACGGCACGGTAGCGCCATCATCGAGTAATGAAATGGTGTCGATAACTTGTTGCTGACGAACATTAAGTTCCTCAGCGATGAGCTGTGCAATATTCTGCATAAATAGAGGTCGAGCCTAGTTGGTAATCGGTATTTCGCCAAAGATACCACAGCCCATGGCTTTGGTTAATGCTAATGCTTAGACAAATATGCTATTTGAGGAACGAAACCTTGTATGAGGAAGAGTGAGCCTATTCAAAGCCATGATAAGAGATGCGATTGACGTACCAGATCTGTTCTCCTGCTGGGGTCTTAATCACGGCTTCATCATCGACCTCTTTTTTCAATAAACCACGAGCCATAGGCGAGTCTATCGAGATATAGTCTTTACGGCCAAAGATCTCATCATAACCGACAATCTTAAACTGCAGTTTGTCACCATCATCATTCTCAATTTCGACCCAGGCACCAAAAAATACCTTGCCCTCTTGTGCTGGCGAGTAATCGACAACTTGTACATTTTCGAGAGTTTTACGCAGATAACGCACTCGACGGTCGATTTCACGCAGTTTTCGCTTATTGAAAGTGTAATCAGCATTCTCACTTCGGTCGCCCAAGCTAGCAGCCCAGCTGACAATTTTAGTGATCTCTGGACGATGCTCTCGCCAAAGGTAATTCAACTCTTTTTGCAGTTTCTCGAAACCTTCACGGGTGACGATTGCGGTTCTCATAAGTTCTACTTTATAAAGGAAGTGATCATAGTTCAGGGACAAAAATAATAGCATAAATTCCACTAAGCTTAGCTAGGTCACATTCAGCTTTTAAAGATAATAATGACCTATTTCAATTTGCTTACAATTTTACGCTCCCAGATAGATACGGCATTTTAAAGTTAAATTCAAATACTTAGCCTATGAAAACCACCAGTAGATGCAAGCCTTCTCGTCATTGGAGAAAATGCCTGCTAGTCATTAACATATTAAAACGGCTATATTAGGATTAATCATATTCAATATCAGATATTTGCCTACCGATAAGAGGTGGCCGCCGAGTTAAAAGGACCTTAAACATGGGACAAGAAACCTCAAAAATTCTCGTCGTCGACGATGATATGAGACTAAGGGCATTGTTGGAGCGTTATTTAATGGAGCAAGGCTACCAGGTACGTAGCGCCGCTAATGCCGAGCAGATGGATCGCCTACTCGAACGCGAAAACTTCCACTTGCTAGTACTCGACCTTATGCTTCCCGGTGAAGATGGACTCTCTATCTGTCGTCGACTACGCCAAGCAGGTAACCCTATCCCTATCGTAATGCTTACCGCTAAAGGGGACGAGGTCGATCGTATCATAGGTCTCGAATTAGGCGCCGATGATTATCTACCTAAACCATTTAACCCTAGAGAATTGCTCGCACGGATTAAAGCCGTGATGCGTCGCCAGACTCAAGATGTACCCGGTGCTCCCACCCAGCAAGAGGAAGAGATCACCTTTGGCGAATTCTCCTTAAATCTTGCGACTCGTGAGATGTACCACGGGGAAGAAAGTATCGCCCTAACCAGTGGTGAATTTGCTGTACTCAAAGTGCTGGTCAGCCACCCACGGGAACCCCTTTCACGGGACAAACTAATGAATCTAGCTCGCGGCCGTGACTATTCAGCACTTGAGCGCTCGATTGACGTGCAGGTTTCGCGTTTGCGCCGTCTGATTGAGAAAGATGCAGCTAACCCACGCTATATCCAGACGGTATGGGGTCTTGGCTATGTATTTGTGCCTGATGGCCAATCGCGTAAATAGCTAAGTGGCTTTACACAGACGATGGTGGCAACGTTTTTTGCCACGCAGTTCCTTCAGTCAAACAGTGATGTTGATTGGCTGTTTGCTGCTGACAAATCAGTTGGTGTCATACATCTCTGTTGCCGTTTACTTCATTAAGCCCAGTTATCAGCAAATCAACCAACTAATAGCCAGACAAGTAAAACTGCTGTTTGTTGATGGCGTCGATATCGGCCGTGAACACCTCACCATGGTGGATGCCCTTAACGCCAAGGTGCGTGATGACACCATGCAGTTTTATAACCAAAAACAAGCTCGCCAAGCGGGTATCGAACGAGCTACTTACTACAGTTTCTTATCCTCTCAAATGTCCGAATACCTAGGTGGAGAGGCAGAGGTGCGTATAGCTCAAGGGGAGGAATTTGAGATCTGGATCCGTCCCCCTCAGGCTCCTTCTATCTGGATCAGGGTCCCACTTACCGGCCTCAATGAGAAAAGTCTTTCACCGCTAACCCTATACTTAATGGTGATAGGCGCATTGAGTGTTGCGGGCGGATGGTGGTTTGCTCGCCAGCAAAACCGCCCACTGAGACGACTACAAAAGGCCGCTATTGCGGTGTCTCGAGGTGACTACCCGAAACCGCTACCGTTAAGTGGCTCAACGGAAATTGTTGAGGTAACCAACACCTTTAACCAGATGTCTCATAGCATGAAACAACTGGAGCAAGACAGAGCACTATTAATGGCGGGGATCTCCCACGACCTTCGCACGCCGCTGACTCGGATCCGCTTAGCCTCAGAAATGATGGTCGAAGAGGACCAATACCTCAAAGATGGCATCGTCAGCGATATTGAAGATATGGACGCCATAATTAATCAGTTCATCTCCTATATCAGGCAAGATCAGGAAGGCACACGAGAACCCGAGCAAATTAATGATTTAATTCAGGATGTAATTCAAGCCGAGTCAAACCGTGAAGGCAAAATAGATTCAGAGCTTAGTGAATGCCCAAGTATCCCTATGCAGGGGATTGCTATTAAACGCGTACTCAGCAACCTCGTTGAAAATGCCTACCGCTATGGTAATGGCTGGGTACGGATTAATTCACAGTTTAATGGTCAGTATGTCGGCTTTAGTGTCGAGGACGATGGCCCCGGGATTGAAGAAGAGCAGATCCCGAAACTGTTTCAGCCTTTTACTCAAGGCGATACAGCGCGCGGCAGTGTTGGCTCAGGTTTAGGTCTGGCTATCATCAAACGTATTGTCGATAGACATCAGGGCAAGGTCATCCTCACCAACCGCAGCGAAGGCGGATTGCATGCTCAAGTTTGGTTACCGGTTGAATAGTTTCTGTGTAATTTATCTGTAACCCAAATGCCATACTCTAGCGCCATGTTTTAGACTTGGCGCGCACAATGAAAATATCCACCCTCTCTCTTTCTGCTTCCACTGCACTTGTTGCTATCGCGGCATTGCTGGCGGCCATCCTATTATTCAGTAACGACAAACGCCAATATATAGAGCAGCAGACGACGGCGTTGCAAGAGGTCCAACACAGCTTTCTAGTCGATATAAGACGAGAAATCGACAGCTATCTGTTAAGTGGCAATAGCATCAAACTTGAAAATGCCAAGCTGAAATTAACCGAGTTGGCCACTAAAATGGCTAAACTAAATGCGCTTGATACAGAGCAACTGCAACAGTTCATAACTCGTTTTACCCAAGCCTTAAACAGTGAATACCGCACTGCAGGAAAATTATCAGGCAACCCTAGACAGCTTTTAGCCCATGCTGAATCTGAAATGTTAGATTTCAATAACCGCTTAGTCGACTACGCTATTCTTGGCCAAAATGAACATCCAAACTTAGCCAACCAATACTTGGTATTAACTCGTTCCCTACCACCACTTGTCTACGAACTCTCGCAGTTAAGTGATAGCTACCTGATCGGTAAGCAAAAGCACCTAAAACCTATTCTATCAAGCCACATTAATGAGCTTGAAGCTTGGAACAATCAGCTGACAAACCTGCCACTTATTGGGCTCTACACAGCAGAGGAACAGGATGAGTTCTCCCTTGGCGAAGATGAGCCAGAAACCATCGAAATTGGAGAGGATACCATCGCCGAGCTGTTAAGTTTGACTAAGCGGTACAGTAAAGAGATCAGCAATACCCATAACCAGCTGACAGAGAACCAAGATTCCCAGCGGCTTTTGAATCAAGATATTAATACTATTGAGCAACAATTAATGCTCTTGGGCGACCAACAACGTCAGCAAAACCAACAGCTAAAACAACAATTAACCTTTGCTATCTATGCCATGGTTTCGGTACTGATCTTATTTGCCGTTGCTTACCCGATCCTGCTACAACAACGGGTAGTCAAACCACTAAAACAGCTTAGCCACGCCTTTCGTAAACTCACCGAAAGTAATAGCCGAGAACGGATCGCCATCTATAGCCGCTGCGAAACGGGTGAAATTGCCCTCTACTTCAATCAACTGCTCGATCGCTTCGAGGAAGAGGAGGAGCTGCAGCGCAAGCAGATCTCTCAGGTGTCCCATTCATTAAGCCAACTGGTCAATCGTATAGGCCACATTTCAACTAGCACAGAGCAAACCCAGAAAATTGTACTTACAGCCCAAGAACAAACAGAGCATATTCGCCTGCTAGCTAAAGAAGCCTGTGACACTTCTGAAAAAGTTGAATATAACGCTCAGCAGACCCAGCAGCAGATGTTGCAAAGTCAGCAAGAAGCGCAAGCAGTGCTCAACGCCACCGACGAAACGCAAAGCGCTGTGCAACACTGCCATCATGCTCTTTCTAGCCTAACTACCTCTGTTAGCGATGTGTCGCGGATCATCGATGTGATCAGCAATATTGCCGAGCAAACCAACCTATTGGCGCTCAACGCCGCCATTGAAGCAGCCAGAGCCGGTGAGCAGGGGCGCGGCTTTGCGGTGGTTGCAGAGGAGGTACGAAATCTATCTCAACGCACGCAGATATCACTCAAAGAGATCGTGGGGATTTTAGAAAAGCTAACTGCGGCTAATTGCGATTTAGACCATAGAATGAACGGCATAGAACACGCTACACAAACACAAAAACAACGAACTCAAAAGCTGTGGCAACTCGCACAGAGCGTACAAGCTCAAGCCAGCAATATGGCACTCTCGGCGCAACAGGGAGCCAGCCACACACAGCAACAGGTCTGTTATTTAGATGATTTCGCCACAGCGATGAACAGCATGAAAAATCATGCTAAGGCAGCATCAGAGCAATCGGCAGTCATTGCCTCTGAGGTAGAGCAAAGTGTCACGAGCATCGAAATTAGTCTCGGAATTAGCAGCCTTAACATTAAGACTGCTTGATGCAATAAAGCCGTTTTATAGCTCGGCTAAAATCGCTTCTGCCGTACTGACCTCAAAGGATTTAGGTGCCTCGACATTTAGCGTAGTCACAACGCCATTGTCGATCACCATCGCATAACGCTGTGAGCGAACACCACCGAAGTTTCCTGTGTCCATATCAAGCCCTAATGATTTGGTGAAACTGGCATCGCCATCCGCCAACATCATTAATTCAGACGCATTTTGCGCTTCGCCCCACGCTTTCATAACAAATGCGTCATTCACTGAGATACAGGCAATAAGATCAACGCCCTTATCTTTTAATTGATCGGCAAAAACCACGAAACCTGGAAGGTGTGCTTCTGAGCAAGTGGGAGTAAATGCACCTGGAACCGCAAATAAAACGACCTTTTTTCCAGAAAAAAGCTCCGTAATATCATGAGTTACCATGCCATCTTTTGTAAGCTCAGCCAAGGTTCCTGCTGGCAATGTTTGTCCTTTTTCAATCATGAGAAGCCTCTTTAATATCGTTAGTCAAAAGGTATGCTAATAAAATTGGCAGCAAACAAACACCGAGAGAGAGTAAGGGCTTTGTTAAAGTCGGCCTTTTATCAGCGACTACGGCTTACTGAGACTCCATTGTCGCGGCATATTCTTTAATAATCCAATCTACAATCTTGGTTATACGGGCGTCTCGTTTTCTTGATGACTTATAGGCAATTGAGTAGGTCCAGCCTGTATAGCAATGGGGGAGATCCAACTTCACAAGGTTTCCTGAATCTAACTCTACTTGTAGTGTTTGCTCTAAACCTAACACGATCCCCTGACCAAAAATTGCCGCCTGTACCGCCAGCATATTATGATTGAAAATAATTTTTCGTTGTAAGGGGCCGACTGCAACTTTGTTATATCTAAACCAGCCTTCCCAATCGACACCATAGTCTTTATGTTTTGAGTAAAGCAATGTCTGCTCATGGAAGGTCGCTAAGGAGATCTCAGGGTGTTTTTGCAAGTATTCAGGGCTACAAAAAGCCACTAACTTCTCTTCAACTAACGGAGTAATGGTATAACCGTCTTGGCATTCGCGGGTGATAATAAAGATGTCTGCGATCATATCGCTCATCTCGACATCATCTTGGAACATACCAACATTGATATTGAATTCAGGATGCTCTTTTCTCAGCTTCGCCATTTTAGGCACTAACCAGCGTGCAGCCAAAGAGTTGTATGAATGAACGCGAACCTCGTTTGACATATCAGGCACTAAACTCGCACAAACACTATTTAAATCATAAAAAACTGGCGCTAGCCTTTGCCTCAGCTCCAAGCCTGACTCAGTCAAGGTGATCTTACCTGCATTGCGATGAAACAGCTTTTCTAAGAAGTAGTCTTCAAGCAGCTTTATCTGTTGTGAGACTGCACTCTGGGTGATGCATAACTCATTCGCAGCGAGTGAGCAGCTTTCCAACCTTGCGCATGATTCGAAAACCTGTAACGCCCTTAAAGGGATATTATGATTCATATTTTATATACATAGTTTAAGTGCATGATGCTCGAGATTAGCACAAGCCTTGAGCGTAAAAATGTAACTGTGACCACAATAAAATATGAATTCACTCACCCAAGGGAACAAGTTAACAGATCTTCGAACAAGCTCACGAAACTGTTCATTTTGCGAACACATGCAAAGCAAATTTCAGTGGATCATTCTAAAATATCTATCAGATCCTTCTTAAACTCATAGAGAAACTCATCTGCTTGGTCAAATACTCCAAGCATTTTAATAAAGCCGTGGATCACGCCATCAAAACAACGGTATTTAACCTTTACCCCACAGCCCTGTAGCTCTCGTGCGTAGAGATAACCATCATCGCACAAGGGATCAAATTCGGCGGTATAGATCAGGGTTGGTGGCAAATCTTTATGACTCTGTGCATTTAACGGAGAGCAATAGGGGTTTTGTGCATCAGCTTCACTGCGTAAATAATGCCCCCAGTAATACTTCATACTCGCCTGCTGCAATAGGTAACCTTCTGCGTGAGCTATGGCCGACGGGGTCTGCCAACCATACTTCACTGCCGGGTAGACCAAAGCCTGAAACGCCAATTGCGGCCCTTTTTCATCCCGTAACCTCAAAGTGACAGCGGCTGCAAGGTTTCCACCAGCACTGTCTCCCAAAATACCGATACGCTTTGGATCCAATCCCAGCAAGCTTGCATGCTCAAAGATCCATAATGTCGATGCATAGCAGTCATCCATTGGAATAGGGAACTTATGCTCAGGTGCCTTCTGGTAATTAATTGCTACCACAACAGAACCTGTGCGATTGGCAAGCGCACGACTAAAATGATCATTGGTCTCGATATTCGATACCACCCAACCACTACCATGAATAAAAATGATGGCAGGCTGCGGTTCATCATTGGCACAAACTGTTGGACGATAAATTCGCACAGGAAGATCGGCTGTGGGGCCGGGAATAAAGCTATACTCAATCGCAGCAACGCTCTCAAGCACTCTATCTGCCCGGGCTTTAGTCAATTCATTCATATCGAGACGTCTTGATTCCGCCGGGGTCATATCTTCATAGGCCTTGGCACCGGACTCTCGTACTTGTTTTAAATACAGCGCGACTTTTGGATCTAACGGCATACCACTTTCCTTCTCTATCATCGCCCCTACGCGGGGACAACTGCTTAATATTGCAATCATGAAGTGTGCCGCCTGAGGCGCTAATCGGTTTAAGCGTTATCGGGATCGCATTCCCCCTAAACCTCGAGCCCCTATGACTCGCTCAGGCGGCATTGATTAATTGAATTATGCAGGCAGAGCCTTAGGTTGCACTTCAGTCACCCCTTTCAGTCTTGGCCTATTGGCTTCAGACCTAGTTAACGGCGTGACCAATTGCATTGTTTTTGCTGAACGCTGGGCTAAGACTTGATACTCCAGCGTATTGAGTCCTTTCCAGTGCAGCTCCTGTTCGGTCACCTCACGCACCACTTTGGCGGGCTGGCCCATTAGCAGCTGTTTAGCCCCGCCTTGAAAGCCAGCTTTGACAAAGCTCATGGCGGCGACAATGCTATCTTCACCAATGACCGCACCATCCATGACCACGGCATTCATCCCCACTAAGGCGTTACGCTTGATCACGCAGCCATGCAAAATCGCCCCATGGCCAATATGGCCATCCGCCT
Organism: Shewanella sp. MBTL60-007; assembly: GCF_019654915.1. Taxonomy (GTDB): domain Bacteria; phylum Pseudomonadota; class Gammaproteobacteria; order Enterobacterales; family Shewanellaceae; genus Shewanella. Next base: position 19,179 of record NZ_BPET01000069.1, read on the forward strand.
CGACGACCGTATCCATGTCGCAGTAACCGTGCATGATACAACCATCTTGAAGGTTACTGCCCCGCTGCAAGATCAAGCGGCCATAGTCACCACGCAATGAAGCATTGGGACCTATATACACTCCAGCTTCAACAATGACATCACCAATCAGTACTGCTGTTGGATGCACATAAGCAGTTGGATCGACCACGGGTACTAATCCTTCAAATTCATAGCAGGGCATAAACTGTTCCACTCTTCATTAATTCACACGGCTCTCTACTTAGCTGTTAGGTCTCTAACATTAAGACCTAACTGCTAAATACAGATGTAGTTAAGCTCTACACCTTTTCTAGACAGGAGGCAAAAGCCCCCTATACAGGCTTACTTCCACTCAACGAGACCAAAGTTGAGGTAGAAGGTATCGGGCTCCTTGGCATCCGCGACTCTAAAATGGACACAATTGTCGCTCCATTTCCAGATCTGAGTTTTGACTCTGCAGCCCGGATACAAGGATTTAGTCAGCCTAGTCTTAAAACGGGTAAGACGTTCAGGCTCACCGGGAAACATCGCCTGAATAACATGACGACAAGCCACGCCAGCGGTACTGACTCCATGTAGGTTTGGCTTAGGATGGCCAAACTCCTGCGCATATTCCCAATCCACATGTTGCGGATGATCATCGCCAGACAAACGGTAGATAAGTGCTTGGTTTAATGGAATGTCTTGCTCGACTTCAAAGTCAGGTTCACGGTCAGGGATTTCGACAATGTCTTTAGGCGCCTTGGGGCCGCCAAAACCACCGTCATATAAGGCGCAATCCCAGCTTTCATTGGTAAACAGCTTAGTGCCCGCTTCATCGAAGGTTTCACCTATGTGTTGAGCCAAGCAGCCTCTTCCCTCACCGCGATCAAACAGCCCTTTCAGCAGTACCTTAGTGGTCAACTTCCCAGGGTTAATCGGCAGCGGCTGATGGATATGCAGATCGAAGCCCCAATGCAAAGAGCCACCCCAATTAAAGCCATAATCTATCGTCTTAGTCACCTCCGCATCGACGATTTGGGTTGCAGCAAAGATTGGCAATACTTTTAATTGCTTTTCATACACATAATCGAGATCGGTTTTACCGTCGCTTCCCGCGCCACAGCCCAGTGCAAACAGCATCACATCTCTAGCGGTATACTCATTAACGAATGGGCCATAGGTTTGCCCTTGCATCTCTAATTTCAACGCCATCTGTAAATCCTTCCATTACCGACAAACAGTTAAAATAAAACCCGATATCTCATAGAAACATCAGGCTTTATCGAGCGTAAACAGCTTGAAACCTATCTACCTTTCCACACAGGATCGCGCTTTTCAGAGAAGGCTAATGGGCCCTCTAATGCGTCTTCAGAATGCAGAACCGATGGGTAATTCTTCAGGCCACCAGCACGAATATGGCGATAGCCCTCTTCCACTGAAAGCTCACTCGTTTCACGGTAGATCTCTTTGATCGCTGCAATAGCTAGTGGCGCACCTTGGGCAATCTGTTGCGCCAATTCACGGGCGCTTTCCATTAATTGCTCACTTTCAACCACACGATTTACCACGCCCCAGCGCAGTGCTTCTTCAGCGCCCATACCACGGCCGGTCATCATCAATTCATTCACGATTGCAGGTGGTAACAATTTAGGTAGACGCAACATACCGCCGCTATCAGGTACGATACCTAGCTTGGCTTCTGGCAGCGCAAAGCTGGCATTTTCAGAACAGACAATCATGTCGGCCGCTAACGCTAGCTCAAATCCACCACCAAATGCGTAACCATTTACAGCTGCAATCACTGGCTTATCAAGATCAAAAATTTCAGTTAAGCCTGCAAATCCGCCTGGACCGAAATCCGCATCCGGAGCCTCGCCTTCGGCAGCCGCTTTTAAGTCCCAGCCTGCAGAGAAGAAGCGCTCACCTGCACCCGTGATAATCGCCACACGTAACTCAGGATCTTCACGGAACGCTAAGAAAACCTCACCCATTTCAAAACTTGTTTTTGCGTCAATCGCATTGGCCTTTGGTCTATCAAGAGTAATTTCTAAAATAGCGCCATTGCGGGTAACGTGTAATGATTCACTCATGCTAATACTCCAATATAGAGCCACTTCAGACTCATTTATTTAAAAGCTAATTAAGTTAACTTCACATCAGAAGTTTTTTTTGTACTTTGCAGGTACAGGTTCTTGGAAAAGATTTTTTTATTTCGATAAAAGATGGAACTTTAAATTTCGCCATATTTTCAGCACAGTACTGCAAAATTTGCTCGACACTTAAAGACACACCCTCATTAAATATGACAAATGCTTTAACGGCCTCATCGCGAATTAAATCTGGCACGCCAATAACAGCAGCATCGAGAATATAGGGATGGGACATTAAAACTTTTTCAATTTCGGAGCTGGAAATATTTTCACCGGAGCGCTTTATCATATTTGTCTTTCTATCAACAAAGTAAAATAAACCACTTTCATCGACATAGGCTTTGTCACCGGTATAGAGCCAACCATCGGCACTTAATACTTCTTCAGTCGATTTTTGGTCTTGATAGTAGCCCTTCATGATCGTGCGACCGGGTACACCTTTCACCCAAAGATCGCCCACCACATTCGCAGCCAGTTCTTGACCATTTTCATCGGCAATTTTGGCTTCATAACCTAGGCCGGGACGGCCTATTGACGGCCAGTGACGTTCCTCTGCTGGGCTATCACCAATCAGGCCCACTAAGGTTTCTGTCATGCCATAAGAGTTAAACAGTTGCACATTAAAGCGGGTTTCAAAATCCAACTTCTCTTGATCTGAAATATGCAAAAAAAACAGCATGTCACGTAGACAATGGTCACGCTCAGTTGCCACTTTAGGCTGCAGCATTAAGGTGCGAACTATCATAGGCATACTGTGAGTAATCGTCGCTTTGTAATCACAGATCTGTTGCCAGAATTTACGTGCGCTGTATTTCTCTAGCATCACCAACTTAGCGCCAACGGTAAATGCTGCCATGGCGGCATTACATTGAAAGTCGATGTGGAAACTTGGCATCATGCTTAAGTAGGTATCATCGCTTCTCAGGCAGGTTTGCCACGCCGTGTAATAGCCTGCAAACTGCAAATTACAATGGGTGATCTCCACACCTTTTGGCCGCGATGTTGTACCTGAGGTAAATAATATTTCGGCCACATCATCACTACTAATGGTGACCTGTTTGACTAACTCAGCCGCTTGCTGGCTCACTAGAATATCGAAGTTCATCACTTCCGATATCTCAGGATTAGTCGTTCTTGTAACCAAAATATTATTTATTGAGTTACCTACTTGCTGTTTCATCTTGCTATAAATAGCGAGAAACTCTTCTTCAATAACGACGGCTTTAACATCACACTTATTTATAATGAATAGACTCTCATCAAATAAGTATTGGTTATTAATAGGCACAATAACTGCGCCTATTTTGGCTAAACCAAACCAACAGAAAATAAACTGCGGACTGTTATATAACTGCACCGCAACTTTATCGCCTTTATTAATGCCTAGACTCAAAAATAAGTTAGCGGTTCTATTAATTTCGTCGTTCAGTTGACTATAGGTAAACTCTTGGACATCGCCGGCAGCATCCTCATAAACCAACGCTGTGTTATTACTAAATTTACGAGCACGCTCATCCCACATGCATCTTAATGTTTTGCTACCAACGATATCCATTCTTCTAGCCTCACTTACACTCAGATACTTTTGCTAAGCCTTTCTCGCTTAAGCTCTGTATTTGCTCTGCGGTGTAACCGATATCTTCCAAGATTGCAGCCGTGTCCATACCGTGCTTTGGCATACCACGCCAGATCTGGCCTGGATTGTTCTTAAACTTAGGCATCACGTTTGGACCTCTGTAGGTCTTACCGTCGATGTTCTTCCATTCAGTAATCGATTCACGCGCAATATACTGAGGGTTGCTATCAAGCTCAGGGATGGTTAACACTTTTGCACAAGCGACGTTTAGCTCGGCAAATCTTGCCAACACCTCTTCGATGCTCTTATGTGCTAAGTATTCATCTAAGGCATCTTCAACCTGTTGACCGAATGGACACTCAACACGATGAATTAGCTGTGTACCAGCGGGGATCTCTTCGCCACCATACAGATGCATGATATTCATATCCTTGAACATCTCTTCGATCTGCATACCACCCACAAGCTCCATGACGATATAGCCATCTTCACACTTATATAGACCGCAACCTGCGTAGTAAGGATCTTTACCCTTAGTCATACGTGGGCAAACTTCGCCGCCATTGAAGTGATCCATCATGAAGTATTGACCCATACGCAACATCACTTCATACATAGCCACGTCGATACTTTCACCGACACCGGTTTCACGTACACGGTATAGTGCAGCGAGTGCTGAAGTGGTTGCCGTCATACCTGAGAAGTAGTCTGCTGTGTACGGGAAGGCTGGCATTGGCTGATCAATATCGCCGTTCTGAATTAGGTAGCCACTGAATGCTTGAGCAATCGTGTTGTAGGCAGGTAAGTTGGTATATTCATCGGTGCCATACTGACCGAAGCCAGATAAGTGAGCGATGACTAACTTCTTATTACGTTCCCATAGCACTTCATCTGTGATCCCGCGACGAGCGAATGCAGGCCCCTTACTCGCTTCGATGAAAATGTCTGTGGTTTCCATTAACTTAAGGAATGCATCACGGCCTTCGTCTTTAAAAATATTAAGTGATAATGCATGAAGGTTACGACGTGACAGCTCTGGGTAGTTCGGCTGTACACGGATGGTATCCGCATAAGCAACGTTTTCGATCCAAATCACCTCAGCGCCCCACTCCGCAAGCATTTGTGCTGCGAATGGACCCGCAATTTCAATACCAGAAAACACCACTCTCAAACCAGAAAGAGGACCAAACGTAGGTGTGGACAATTTATTTGACATGATACCCATCTCTCTAAATATTCGAACAAAAATTCATCACGACAACAGCGTCGAGAAGATAGTCATAATTGGGATTTACCAAGCACTACAGTGATTAACGGCAACCCGCTGGGATTTAAGAAGCAGTGTCGATCTGCTTAAAATTAAAAAGAGGCTCTCAAATCCCAATCTAGTTGCCGTCCAGACTAAGTACTCACTTACTCAGTACCTAGCCTGTTACCTATGCAATGTTTAGCGGTAACGCTTTAACACTTCACGACCTAAGGTCAGGATCTGCATTTCATCAGAACCACCAGAGACGCGGTCAACTCGGATATCGCGCCACATACGGCTGATACGGTGCTCACCCGCAATCGCATAACCACCTAGCACTTGCATTGCAGAGTCAATGACTTCAAAACCTGCATTAGCGCAGTAGAACTTACACATTGCAGAGTCACCTGAAGTCATCGTGCCGTTATCACACTTCCAAGCCGCCTCATAAACCATGTTCTTCATGCTGTTAAGCTTGATAGCCATGTGTGCGAACTTGTCTTGGATTAACTGGAAGCGACCAATCGTTTCACCAAACTGAACACGTTGGTTAGCGTACTTAGCCGCATCTTCAAATGCGCAATACGCTGCACCATAGTTAGTTAAGGCCACAAGGAAACGCTCAGAGTCAAACTCCTCTTTAACGCGCATGAAACCGTTACCTTCAATACCAAACATGTCTGACTCTTCTAGCTCAAACTCGTCAAACTGAAGCTCACAGCAGCTATCCATTTTCAAGCCTAGCTTTGGTAACTTGCTCATCTTGATGCCTGGTTTAGACATATCGACAAACCACTCAGTGAAGATTGGTTTTTCAGAGTCAGCATCTTTAGCCATAACCACGATGTAAGGTGCACCTGCAGCACTGGTGATGAAGCACTTACTACCGGTCAAATACACTTTGCCATCACGGCGCTTATAAGTGGTTAGCAAACTACCCACATCAGAACCCGCACTAGGCTCAGTGATCGCTGAGTTCCACATCTGCTTACCTGTACCACGAAGCGCCATGATCTTATCGATCTGCTCTGGGCTACCGTGTCTTAGCATCGTAGTGATACCTGGTAGTTGATATAGCACGTATGTTGGTGCGCCTAAGCGACCTAACTCTTCCCAGATCACGGCTAGCGTCACCATGCCTTCGTTGAATCCACCGTGCTCTTCAGGCAATAACAAGCTGTCGATGCCCATCTCGGCTAGCTCTTTAACGAAGCGCTCTGGGTACTGGCTATTCTCATCACACTCTGCGAAATAGCTTTCCCAGTTTTCTTTAGCCATTAAGTCGCGGATACCTGCTACAAAAAGCTCTTGTTCGTCGGTTAATTTAAAATCCATTATTTATTCCTCTCAATTTCAACTGTGGATCCCAGGTGTGGCTAAGCCTCTTCACCGACAGGTTTCCAATTATTTTTACGAGCATCTTTTAAGAAAGAGACGATGATCATGATGTTGACGATAATCAGCGGTGCACCACCGGCAATAATTGCCGTTTGCAGCGGCTTCAAACCACCAAGTGATAACAGAACAATACCGATAACACCCACAAGCACAGACCAGCCCACACGAACCCAGATAGGTGGTTCGTTATCAGCGTCGGCACCTTTACAGGTCGACATGGCTAGGGTGTAAGAACAGGCGTTAACTAAGGTCACAGTGGCAAGGAAACATAGAATGAAGAAGCCCCACATTGTGATTGTGCTGAAAGGTAATGCAGCCCATGTTTCGATGATGGCTCTTGCCGCGCCATACTGCTCAATCAGTTGTGGCATGTTGACAATGTTTTCATTCATCAAGCTCATGGTGTTACTGCCTAGGATGGTCCATAGGAACCAGGTAGAAGCAGTTAGACCGGCAACCATAGTCAAACAGAGTTCGCGTACAGTACGGCCACGAGAGATCTTAGCTAAGAAGATACACATCTGGATGCCATACACTACCCACCAAGCCCAGTAGAATACGGTCCAGTCTTGAGGGAAGCTGCCGCCACTCACAGACGCTGTATAGAACAACATGCGAGGAAGAAGCTCTAACATCACCCCTACAGAATCGGTGAAGTAGTTGATGGTGAAGCTCGTTGCACCGATAAGGAACACCCACACCAACATGATGATGCTTAAGTAGCTACGTAGGTCACTTGCAATCTTAACGCCCTTAGTTAGACCGAAGGCCACACAAATAGCATTGAAAATGATCCATGCAGAGATAATGATGGTGTCAACTTCAGGGGTACGTGGAATACCGAATAGCCATTGAATACATTCAGTAACCAGTGGAGTCGCCAGACCTAAGCTGGTACCCATCGCAAGGATCAATGCAACCACATAGACGTTGTCGATAAAGATACCGATAAAACCTTTATGGTGCTTACCTAACACAGGCTCTAAGGTGCCGCTTGGGCGAACCACGTCCATTTTCTTAACGAAAAGGAAGTAACCGAGTGCCACAGTAAAGAAGCCATAACCCATCCAAGGAAGTGGACCCCAGTGGAATAAGCTATATGCAAGCCCTAACTCTTTAGCTTGGACAGATAAAGGGGCAAGATCGAATGGCGGGTAAGTCACGTAGTAATATACTTCTAGTGAACCCCAGAACAGCACCGCTGCTGAGGTACAAGAAGCAAACATTAGGAAGATCCAACTTCCAGTACTAAATTCAGGCTTTTCCTGGCCTAAACGATTGTTTGAGTATGGTCCCCATGTTAACCAAGCCCAACCAGCTCCCATAAAGATCATGTACCACTCAAATGCCCACCCCCAAGAGTGAGTTAAATAGTGGAATACTTCTTGAATCGCAACGTTCGCCGCATCTAAGTCCCTTACTGTAAAGTAAGAAAGTAATATGACGGCAATTAATGAAGGAAAAAAGATAATGGGGTCAATTGTGACCTTCTTCTTCCCAACAGTGGCATTTACATCCATCGTTTTATCGTTCATATCAATACTTCTCCCTCTCTGTTTTAGGAGGATAATTGTTAAAGTTTTAAACTAAGTACTTTCGAATTTAATCATTTACTTTTAGTTATAAATCACTAATCAATAAATATAACTAGCAAACAAAATCAATCACCAAACAATAAAGTTAATTATTTATAAAACCAAATACGCTTATAGATAATTAATTAGTTATTTCAAGCCCGCTGATTTGCGTAAGAATCATGCCAGCCAATATTTAGGCATACAGTGATCGTTATCACGT
>NZ_BPET01000070.1 GCF_019654915.1 Shewanella sp. MBTL60-007
ACCATAACCTCTGCATTAATGATGTTATCCAGTTCACCAGTACAAGCTCATGGCTGGTCTGAATATCCAGCTGCAAGACAACAAGTTTGTTATAACGAGGGGAATATTTGGAGTGGCACACCACCAACTCAAGGTTGTGCGCAAGCAAAAGCTATTTCGGGTACTTACCCTTTTGTACAGCGCAATGAGTTTTCGATTAATGTTCCTGATTATAACAATATTCAGACAGTCAAAAATGCAATCCCTGATGGGACATTGTGCTACGCCAATGATCCGCAAAAGCGAGGAATGGGAACCGCAACAGACCAATGGACACGTACATCAGTAAATGCGGGAACATTTGAATACGTATTCAATGCAACAGCACCTCATAATCCATCATTCTGGCAGTTTTACCTGACTAAACCTGATGCTGATTTATCAAAAGCACTAGCATGGGGCGATCTTGAGCTCATTCAAGAAGAGGGTAATATTCCCGTCGTCAATGGCAAATATAAAATGGATGTGACAATTCCAAACGATAGAGTTGGTGAAGCCATTTTATTCGTGCGTTGGCAGCGTGCCGATCCCGTTGGTGAAGGTTTTTATAACTGTAGCGACATTAACATAGTCAATGACGATGTTGTGGTTCCTCCAGTTGACCCAACACCCGATCCTGTTGGCCCTTATTTAGTACAGGGCAGCAGCTTTATCCCACAATCTGTTGAGTTAAACTCTGCCACTGTGGGCGATACCGTGCACTACAAAGTATTCAACAAAAATGGAGAGGAGCACTCTTCATTTTCTATCAATATCAACGCTGATAATCAGAACGATTGGGATCGATTATTAGCTTCAAAAGTAAATGGTTGGTATGAATCAAACCATCAAGGCAATGTGTTCATAGGCCGCTGGCATGAAGAAATGAACCACTATATGTATTTTAAAAATGACCTGCATGGTAATTACTTCAACTCAAAAGATTCACGCGCTTCAGGTGAATTCAGCATTACAACTGAAACCAACCCGATTACTGCAGTTATTTCACCAAACGTGCTAAGGCCACTAGATAACGCCACAGTCATACATGGTGACCATGTCATACTGCAACATAATGAAAGTGAAGGTGAATCAATCGACGTGCAATGGCTGCAAACAAGTGGTACGCCATTACAAACAACTTTAGGCCCGAACAATGAACTGATCATTGAGACAGCAGATATTCCTGAAACACGACAGGAATTCACCTTCAAATTAGTCATTAGTAATTCAGACGCAACAGATGAAGAAGTTTATTCATTCGCGGTTGTTCCAGCGACAACAGAACCTGAAACACCAGTTGAACCTAGTGAGCCAGAAGTCAGTACGTGGAATGTAGACCAAGTGTATCGAGCAAATGATGTCGTCACCCATAACGGTAAAACTTGGACTGCCCATTGGGAAACCCGAGGTGAAGAACCAGGTACCACTGGACAGTGGGGAGTTTGGCGATAACAAGTTTGCACTCTCACATGCAATGGGCAAACTCGTTAAATAGTCTGGCAAGAATATGAGTGACAGAAATATGATGAATTACCTCTGTCGCTAATTCACTTGCACTTTATTGAAATGATAGACGGCGCTTGCTGTCTATCATTTTTAAACAACGGTTTTGCCCTTTTATTCGATGACACTTCATAAAAGGACTAACAATGTTACCTAAATCACCTACGACACTTTCTTCAAATAGCTTTTACGTTCCCCCCCGAACCAATCATGTAAAGAACGCCTACCTTGCCACTATCGTTGCAACTGTTTTAACCTCAGCAGCAACCTATACAACAACGGTTACCGCTGATGAGTTACCATCAGCAACCTCTGCACTTGTCTTTAATAATAATGACTTCCCCAGTGACTTAGAGGGAAGCTTAGCGGCGTCAGTCTCCTTTGCTCAAAGCCAGATTATCCCATCAAAGCATGGCGTTGAAGGCGATATCCAGCCACACCTTACCGCTCAGCGTGCCTCGCTACTAATGGTCAAACCCAAACAAACCGACCTAAATACAGCGATACCAATGCATGTGACAGCCATTGATAAGCAAGGCCGTAATCTTGGAACTATGGAGCTCAATCCTCCAACTCAATTGCCAACTACCGTGTACGCTATAGGGGATGTATTACCAAGCGACATTGACTTCACGCCAATTTCTGGCAGCTCTGCAGTACTAAATACATCAACAGCAATAAATCAGCTTAATGATCCTGACGCAGCACTGTTATTAACCACGCTCGAGTCAAATGATCTAGTCGAAATCAACACAGCTGATTATATTTGGACCAAAAATATCTATTTACCCAACGACGACGCATTAAGTGGGAAAGTGGTTAAAATTAGCTCCAAAGCAGGTTACGCATCAACAATACACTACGGTGATCGTTCAGCCTCTATATCCCGCCACCAATCGCTAACATTTAAATGCATCAATGGTCAGTGGTTCCAAGAAAGTGATTTAATAAACAATAAGCTAATCTATGCTGAAAACACTTGGAGCCTCAAAATTCCTGCAAACTGGATCCAACCAGGATTCAAAATGCAATTCAGTCATGGAGAGCTATCAGGTGAGTTAACCGGTGTCAAAGTGGGTGCACCGTCAGAGTTACTATTGCACACCATTGATATCGGTATGTTGACAGCACCTCGTGGCGAATTTGACTTTGCTATTGATCCCACAGCTCAGCGAGAGTACTTCCAAACTCTTCCTGTTAGCCGCATGACAGTAAGCCAGTATGAAACTATTTACTTACCCGAAGTCATGCTTCCAGACGGCACATTGCTCACAGATTTCGATCCTAGCACTGGCGACTGGCACAGCGGAACAATGCGCCAAAGAATAGGCAAAGAGCTGATTTCTATTGGTATTAATAATGCTAACTATGGCATAAATAGCAGTGCTGGCGTAGGAGTAGATGCCCATCCCTACTCGGTTTCTCAGTTAACTGCCCATAATAATCGCGGGAATTATGAGAACGGTATTGTCACCCATGGCGGCTCTGGTGGCGGCGGCATAGTTACACTCGATTCCTCTTTAGGAAATGAGTTCAGTCACGAAGTTGGCCACAACTTCGGTATTGGCCATTATCCCGGTGGCTTTAATGGTTCAATTCACCGTCAAGCTGACGCAATCAATTCCACCTGGGGGTGGGATAGCGATTTGAATAAGTTCATCCCTAATATGTATAGCAAAATAAGTGATGAAAGTGCTTGTCGAAATGGTGAATGCCAAGCGCCTTTTGAAGGGAGAAAGTACGGTTCAGACGCCATGGCTGGCGGTAAGCCCATGTCAGCAACCAACCGTTTTACGCTCTACACGCCCTACACGGCAGCTCATATCCAACAAAATCTAGAGTCAAAAGCCGTATTTTCAAGTGATTCAGCAACAGGTTTCAAGCTTTGGGATGCAGACACACAAACAATGAAACCCTATCAGCATAGGGTCACCGATGGCGAGCAAATTAATGCATCGATAAGCGAGCTTTCAGAACAATACCTTAGCGAATTAGTTAACCAATATGACCAAGTGACGATTGCAATGTCTAATGGTAATTGGGCCAAGTACATTGATGTACCTAGAGCATCTGCAAGCAACAGCGGGAAAACGATTACCTTCAATCACAGGGCTGGTTACGATAGTCACCTTAATATTAATGATGACAGCTTTATCATCTCTACTGGATTCCAAACGTCATACACTTCAAATGGTGTCACTTGGAATGAATCTAGCGCCCCAGATCTGACGATAGCCAAAGTGCCAACAGCATTTGGAGTGCCAGTAACAACTCTTGTGGGCTATTACGATCCAGAAGGGATTCTGCCTAGCTATATTTACCCTGCATTACATGGCTCATATGGCTTCACTTACAATGATGATAGTGGGCGTATATCTCAAAACAGTTGTCAATTACGAGTAGAAACAAGCAGCGGTCAACAACTAGCCTACAAACTGTCTAATACCCGTCGACATGGAACCACAATGAACAAGTTTCATATCAACATCGCAGAAGATGTTGTTCCACAAAGCGCTACAGTTCGCTGCAATTCAAATTTGTTGGCTTCACGACAAGTAGAGCCGGCAAAAGTAGCTTTGTCACATACAATAAACGGTAGCGACAATACCTACCATAAATGGGGGGAAAATGATCGATTTGGCAACATAGGGGATCTATTTTTATTCGACAACTCTAGGAGCGGTGATAAAGAACTATTTATGCTAACAGGGCTTGGCGATGATCAGCGCTACTGGTACTTCCCTTCTGACAAAGGTAATAACAAGTTCTGGACCTATATTTCTGATATTGATTAATACTACCACCTAAATAAAACCTTCTCTCCTTGGGTGATGAAAATGAGCAGACATAAAACAAGTCACTCAAGGAGACTATTCCCCAAAATAAGCTCAAGTTACGGCTTTCCCCCAATAATTGTCACCTTTTTCCCTGATATTCGCTGAATTCATTCCATCGTCCAAGTAACTGAGGTATAAGAGCGCTATGAAAACCCCAAAACGACTCCAACCTCTGGTTGATGAAGGACTGATTGACGAAGTGATTCGTCCATTAATGAGCGGCAAAGAGGCCGATGTTTATATTGTCAGATGTGGCAACGATATTCGCTGCGCTAAAATTTATAAAGAGGCGCAAAAGCGCAGCTTTAAGAAAGCCGTTGAATATCGCGAAGGACGTAAGAGCCGCAACTCACGCAGGGCCAGAGCCATGGAAAAAGGCTCTAATTATGGCCGCCAAGAGCAGGAACAGGCTTGGCAAAATGCCGAGGTCGATGCCCTGTTTCGCCTAGCCTATGCGGGCGTGCGCGTGCCTAAGCCCTATGGCTGTTTTGATGGTGTACTGCTAATGGAGCTTATCACCGATGAAGCGGGTTATGTTGCGCCAAGACTCAACGATGTAACGCTAACGGCTGAGATGGCTATTGCGCATCATGGGATGGTAATGAAAGATGTCCAGCGAATGCTGTGCGCTGGCATTATTCATGGCGACCTGTCTGAATTTAACGTTTTGCTCGATGATAAAGGGCCGGTCATTATCGATCTGCCCCAAGCCGTTGACGCTGCGGCAAACAATAATGCCAAGCGCATGCTGCTGCGTGACGTAAATAATATGACCCAATATTATGGTCAGTTTGCTCCATCTCTACGCGCTAGCAAATATGCTCAAGAGATGTGGCTCAAATTTGAATCTGGCAAGCTATCACCAGAATCAGAGCTAACAGGGCAGTTTGTCGAAACTGAGCATAGCGCCGATATTGATGCAGTATTAGCCGAGATCCAAGCTGCTTTCGAGGAGGAGCAAGAACGTAAGGCTCGTATACAATCATCGCCAGAGGATGAGTTCCAGTATTAGCAAGCTAATCAACTAATATTTAAAGACAAAAAAAGCCCTGCAATGTATCACTGCAGGGCTTTTTAGTATCGTTAGCTTATCGAGTAACGCCGCCTATTTATCGGAGTTCACTACATCGTTTGCTTTCTCAATATTCAGCTCTTCTAAGGTCGCCGCAATATCTTCAGCAGCAGTTTTGTTATTGATATCTTCATCAATCTTTAAGATCTTGCCATCTTTACCTATGTAAAAAGTCACACGACTGGCAACTCGAACAAAGTTCAGTACATCGTAGGCTTTAGCGGTTTCTTTACTCGGATCACTGAGCATAGGAAAGTCCGCTTTCTGCTCACGAGCGAAGGCTTGGTTATCCTCAAGATCATCCACACTGGCCATCATATACACGGCGTTGTACTCGCGAATAAGGTGACCTTTCTCGACCAAGGACTTACATTCCAAAGTGCAGCCGTGGGTGTTAGCCATAGGGTACCAAGCCAGCACTAAGGTTTGCTTACCTCTGTAGTCACTAAGTTGATAAAAGTGACCATCGGTCGCTTGTAGCTTAAAGTCTGGTGCCATATCGCCGACCTTCAGATCCGTCGCCAGCGCGCTTAACGGCAGGAGTAATAATGCGATAAACCCAAGTTTTGAAAGCTGTTTAATCATAGTCTTGTCCCTTATTTAAATAGTCTTGCTCCTCTTAAAAATGGAGGAGTGCTCCCTGTGCTTATTTATAGCTGTTACGATCTATCTTAATCCCTTCCCAGCTATATGCCAGCTCCTGGTTAAGGATTGCTTCGCTTATCACTGGAATTGAGCGTATTACTCGCTTAAGCACTCAAAGGCTAGGTCATAGGCTTTACCTAAATCGACCGTCTTAGGTTTAAGTGGCTTGAGTTCACTGCAGCGTTTATCTGTAGCTCGCAATGTCGCTGGGTGAATAAACTCAACCTCCTGCGCGACACTGGCTAAAATAGCCCCTTCCATTAGGAAGGTTCCTGCTCCTCCGGCGCCTTGCCCTGTAGTTGCACGGCGGTTCAAGACCAGCTTAGAGACATTATGCTCGATTAAGTACGCCTTTAGCTGTGCAACAAACTCACGAGTCTCTGCCTGACTGGGATTTTTAACTAGGCTGAATTTATTTGTCTTAGGCGCAATCACTCGATGAGCGCTTCTGCTACCCGCTAAAGTAACCAACCTAACCTCATTCGCTTTTAAAAAGCACCCACTGACTAGCTGCTCAGCCATCTTAACTCCGAAGTATCACCAAAATAATAAAACGCCAACCTTCACTGGCTGGCGTATTGTCGTGACTGAATTATGCCATGCTCGGCTTATTCAGTTGAGCGAGAGTTTGATAGAGAGTCGACTTCGAAGCCTTTTTGATCAATATTGAGACTCATCTTGACTCGCATATCATAACCTTTTATCGCCTCTAGCCCTTCAGGAACGGGCTCACCCGTTAGCTCGATAAAGGTTAGCAGTGGCTTAAACATCTTCATGTAATCAGCTGACACCACCATCAAGCCATTATTGACCAGCGGTTCGGTCGCTAAGCTATTGGCAACAGCTTCCCCCTTATTACCTGCAAATAAGACTAAGTGGTTACCTTTTACCGCCATTTTGGCCTTGATCTTCATCTCTGGTGGCATAGGAATAATAGTGCTGAGATCAATCGCGTCACCATTGGCAGACAACTGAACATTGGCCAACTCAGGTGCAAACGGCTTCACCATATTAAATAACATGCTGGGGTTTTCTGCTGAGAGCGTCATAACGGCATCTAAGCTCTCTAGCTGTGGATTATCTATGTCATCACTGATCTTATAATCGATAAGCGAGATACCAACGCCTCTGACACCATTCGCCATGCCAGTAAACATGCCTAGCATACCGGGACTCTGCTGGCTCATTTGAGCCTGCATCCGGGCCAATGGAGCACACTGATATTCTGGGGTTAACATATCATCCCAGATCGCAGTCAATGACGGCACCATTTGGTTTATATCGATACCCACACCTAAGGTAAATACGCTATTTTCAATATCTTGTGTATAGGCAGGAATATAACCACGCAGTTTTTGATAAGCATCGAGTAACACTTGGTTCTTACTCTCAACCACGGCTCTAAAACCAATCTTGCTCTCTTTATCGTTAATATCCAGCAGGTCGTATCCCGCAACCGTTCGCGGCCAGTTATCGGCAATAGTTGAAAGTTCTAACTGGCATGCTGGAGTTTTCAGCTCGGCAAAAGGATCCTCTTTGCTCATTTCAAATAACTTTGAAAGCTGCCCCGCGAGCTGATTGCCATCAGTACTGGTTAACGCCGTCACAATCTCTTTGTGATTGATGTAACTAATCCCTTCATTGGTAAAGCCATGTTTGTTGATAATGTCTTCGATGATGTGGGCATCGACAATAGAGTTATCAACTGGTGTCACCCCGAGAGCGGTTTCAAGTAGAGCGGCTTCACTAAAAGAGGTGCTTAGTGTAGAGATAAGCAGACCATCATGTACCGCAAACACCCAGTTTATCTGTTCTTGCTCGGTATCATCGGTCAAGCGATAACTACGGTAATCCACACCTTTCAAGTTGGCCTTGGTATGGGAGAACCCACTTTCGGCTTCCGCTTTATCGAGCAGTGACCAGAAGGCATCGGGATTTTCGATTTCGACTTTGACCACAGGCAAGGCGCCGAGTGTATAAAAGTAGCTACGGATATTTTCAGCCAAGCCGAATGTCTGAATAAAGCTGCTACCATCCTTCATCGATGTCATATAGGACTTCATCAGGCTGACAAAGAATTTAGCCCTAGGATCATTTTCTTGTTCAAGCTCTTGTTCAAGCTCATCAAACACATCCACAGGATATTGTCTGTAGGCTTCAGATAACGAATTGATATAGGACTTAACAGGGAAAGGTTGTAGCTGTGCGGAAAAAATTGGGGTGTCAGCAGGGATATAGCCTAATACTGGGTCCTCACTGGCCGAGATCTGTGTTGACTGCTGGCTATACCAATATCCACCAGCACCTGCAGCGACAACCACTGCGGCAATAAGCATCTTATTCATTCAAAACTCCATTTGATATTTCAATTATTCCGATAGAAAACATGACAACCTTAATCCGCCATACTACATCATTGTTTATGTCTTATACCAATCGGCTCAAGCAAACTGTTATCCAAATGATTAATGGATATTAGCAATTAAGTTAGGAATTAAAGTAGCGGGAGACAATAACGGGGGAGCTTGCTCTAAAACGTGAAAACCCCAGCCAGCCCTACATAGCAGGGCTGGCTGGGGAAACAACTCGCTTGATTAAGCAGGCGCTAGCAAGCCAATCAAAGCACTCAAATTAGCGCCCCTTGGCGTCATAACTCGAGCTTGGTTTATCTGGTTACTGACGGCTCTGCCTGCAATTTTTAGCTGATTTTGATGCCTAGTATTTAAGCCTAACATCCAATCAGTGGAAGACTAAATTTTGCGTGACCCAATCTAGGTCGATACAGAACAGTTTCCTAAAACCATCTACGGGAACCTAAAACTATAGACCAAAAAAATACCTGTGTATAACCTTGTTAGTAAAAATGTACAAAATTTAATAAAAATTAATACTAAAGAATTAAATTTTATTAATAACAAAAGCTTACAACCATATTATTTTGCATACAATATTACAGTACACCCTCTCAAAGTGGTACATATGTACCACTTAACTCTGAGCTAGCGCAAACCTCTATTAAAACGAAATCAAATATCGTAATGCAGCCCGCATTCACGCTTTAGACCGTTAAAGCGGGTCTCCTCTTCACTCATTCCGAGCTCCAGTGGTTTACTGGAATGAGTGTCACCCACAGAAACATAACCTTGGTCCCACAGAGGATGGTAAGGCAGTTCAAACTCGGTTAAGTACTCGTGAACCTGCTTGTTGCTCCAATCGATAATAGGCAAGATCTTATAGCGCTGACCATGAATCGCTAAAATAGGCAGAGCCTCTCGGGTGCTCGATTGCGAGCGCCTCAGTCCCGCAAACCAAGTGGCTACCTCTTGCTCGGCTAAAGCTCGCTGCATCGGCTCAACCTTATTGAGCTGGTTATATTTATCCAAACCATCTAAGTCTTGCTCCCACAACTTACCAAATCGCGCTTCTTGCCAAGCGGCGCTGAAAGGTGATGAGTACACCTTCAAGTTAAGCTTTAACCTTTCGGCCAACTCATCGATAAACTGATAAGTTTCACTAAACAGATAACCCGTATCGGTGAGCAGAACAGGAATATCAGCTTTTTCGCTGCTCACCATATGCAGCATCACCGCAGCCTGGATCCCAAAACTGGATGAGAGGGCGTGATTTCCCGGTAGATATTCCAGTGCCCAACGCACTCGCTCCACTGGAGTGAGTGCATCAAGAAAATCGTTCACCCGTGCCAGTTCAGCTTGCTGCTCAACTTTAGGCGCACTCAATAATGCCTTGAGCGCATCGGCGGAAATCACCGAATCGACAGTATTAGCCATGAAAATCCTTAGCCGCATCGAGTACAGCCGTAACTACACCGCTACGTACGGTATAGTTACCAAAAGTTTCACCCACTTGGCGCTCAGCGACATATTGAGCAAATAGAGCATCGAGCTCAGCCAAGATCTCCGCTTCTTGAATATTCTCACGATAGAGCTTATTCAAACGTGTCCCCTCAAAGCTGGCTCCCAGATAAAGGTTATAGCGACCCGGCGCCTTACCAACTAGGCCAATTTCGGCCGCAAAAGGTCGAGCACAACCATTAGGGCAGCCTGTCATGCGAATAACGATGCCTTGATCGAGAAAGCCGTGTTTTTCCTGTAGCCCTTCTACCTTAGTGAGAAAGTCTGGGAAGTAACGCTCAGCTTCTGCCATGGCTAGAGCACAGGTTGGTAGTGCCACACAGGCAATAGAGTGACCACGGGTCTCGGTGATAAGCTTGCCGAGTAAACCATGCTGTCTTGCTAAGCCTTCTATCTGTTCTTTATCTTCACTCGGCACACCCGCAATAATGATATTCTGGTTGGAGGTCATGCGAAAATCGCCTTTATGCACCTTGGCAATCTCACGCAGACCCGTTTGCAATGGCTGATCTGGTAAGTCTTTTACGCGGCCGCCCTCGATAAACAAAGTTAAGTGCCAGTTATCATCAACGCCCTGCTTCCAGCCATAACGGTCACCGCGATCGCCAATCACCACATCACGCTTTGGCTCAAACTTAATGCCTGTGCGCGCTTCAACCTCAGCTTTAAACTTATCGAAACCATGTTTAACTATGGTGTATTTCAAACGCGATAGTTTACGATTTTCACGGTTACCCCAGTCACGCTGGATCGTCATTACCGCTTCAGCAAACTTCAAGGTATCTTCGGCCTTGATATAACCAAAGTCATCAGCTAAACGCGGGAAAGTCGCTACTTCACCATGAGTAGAGCCCATGCCACCACCAGCAACCATATTAAAGCCAATCAGCTCATCGCCTTCGGCCACGGCAATAAAGCCCAGATCATTGGTGTAAACGTCAACGTCGTTATCTGGCGGTACTGCCACAGCCATCTTAAATTTACGTGGCAGATAGGTCTTACCGTAAACAGGCTCCACCTCATCCCCTTCGGTGGTCACTAGCTTCTCATCGTCTAACCAGATCTCCGCGTAAGCTTTAGTGTGGGGCAACATGTTGTCAGACAACTGCTTGGCATAAGCGTAAGCCTGTTGATGTAGCTTTGACTCAACAGGATTAGGGTTACACATCACGTTACGGTTCACATCACCACACGCTGCGATCGAGTCCAGTGCCTCTCGGTCGAGATCTTGAATGATGGTCTTCAAATTACGCTTGGGAATACCGTGATATTGGAATGTCTGACGCGTAGTAAGGCGAATGCTGTTAGAACTTGTCAGGTTCGATGCGATCTTATCCACCGCCAACCACTGCTCGGGTGAACATACGCCACCCGCCACACGTGCGCGCAACATAAAACTATATAAAGGCTCTAGTTTTTGCTCTTTACGCTCGTTACGCAGGTCACGGTCATCTTGTTGATAGAAGCCGTGAAACTTGATCAACTGCTGATCGCCTTCGCTAAATGCCCCCGTAACCGCCGTATCTAAGCCTTCTTGGATAGTACCGCGCAGATAATCACTGTCGGTTTTTAAATATTCATTTACTGCTAACTTCTGCTCACTCATGGCAAGGTACTCTCTTAAATTCTTCTCTGCACTCGCGCTAGTTAACCCTAGCGTCGCTCATCATTGCTTTACTCGTTTAAAGCTAAGTCTTAGTAGACGTCTTTTTGATAACGCTTAGCGGCTCTTAACGCTTCTACATATTCGGCTGCTTGTTCTTGAGTTTTGTTGCCGTACTTAACGACCACATCGAGCAGCGCTTGGTGGACATCTTTGGCCATACGTTCGGCGTCACCACAGATATAGAAATGTGCACCAGACTCTAACCACTGCCACAGTGCCTCGCCTTGCTCGGCGATCTTGTGCTGCACATAGACTTTATGCTCTTGATCACGAGAGAAGGCTAAGTCGATACGAGATAGCTCGCCACTTTGTAAGTACTGCTGCCACTCGGTTTGGTAAAGGAAGTCTTGCTCAAAATGAGGATTACCGAAGAACAACCAAGTGTTGCCTTGTGCGCCTTGGGCTGAACGTTCCTGCATAAAGGATCTAAACGGTGCCACGCCTGTACCTGGCCCCACCATGATCACTGGCGTCTCAGGGTTTTCTGGTAGGCGGAAGTGGTTATTAGGCTCCACATAAACCTGCACCTCTTGACCCTCAGCGGCAGTCGCTAAGAACTGAGAGGCACCGCCAAAGCGAGTGACACCGTCACGAGCCTCTTCAACCAGTGCCACGGTCAAGTGCACCTCAGACTCGACTTCTGCCTGACTCGATGCAATAGAGTAGAGTCTTGGAGTAATTCCGCGCAGCAAGGCAACAAACTGCTCTGCAGTCACCTTAGCCGGATACTGGCGAACTAAGTCAGCAACTTGATTGTTATTCACATACTCGCGGGTCAGGGCTTTATCGGCGCTGATCGCCAATAGCTCGGCATTTTGACTCAACTCAGCCCAGCCTGTGACTAAACCAGGGTAGAGCTGTGTCAGCTCTTTCTTATTGATTAGCGCTTCACGCAGGCTCAAGTTATCACTGCCAACAGCAACAGATTCACCGCCATCAAGTGCTAGCACTTCAAGCAGCTCAGCAACTAACGCTTGTGAATTGGTAAACCACACACCTAAGGCATCACCCGCTTGATATTGAATGCCAGACTCGCCCAGTTCGATCTCCACGTGGCGAATGTCTCTGTCTGAATCACGGCCAGTCAGTTTCTGGCTAACGAGTAGTTCGGCGGTATAAGGCTTTTGCTTAGTGTAATTAGCGCTAGAGATCTGAGAGCTAGCGATAGAGACCACACTGGCACCAGCGCTCTGCACTAAGGGCTTAACCGCTTCTAGCACATCCGCTTGCCACTGCTCGGCTTGCGCTTGATAGTCGACATCGCACTCAACCAGAGGCGCAATGGACTTAGCACCTAATGCATTAAGACGAGCCTCGAAGTCTTTACCGGTTTGACAGAAAAACTCATAACTTGAATCACCCAAAGCCAACACTGAGTAATTAAGGTTATCCAGTTTTGGAGCGCGTTTAGAGCTTAAAAACTTGTGCAGCTCGATAGCATCATCCGGCGCCTCGCCTTCGCCATGGGTACTGACAACCAATAGCAGCAAGCTCTCCTGCTTTAGCTGTCGTGTCTTGTAATCGCCCATAGAAACAAGATTGACGGCATAACCTTGTGCCTGCGCCTTCTCGGCAAGCTCGTTAGCGATACCGCGACCATTGCCGGTTTGGCTACCATAAAGAATGGTGATGGTTTGTTCGGCTCCGGCTTGAGAGCCAACATAAGCCTGAGGCAACCCCGCCACGCCCTGCTCAGATGTTGCAGCAAGATAGCCGCTAACCCAAGCAAGTTGCACGGCATTCAGCTCTGCAGTGAGCTGCTTTAACTTGTCCACTTGGCCAGAAGATAGCGGCGAAGCGAGTGATGAAAGCTCTTTTAACAACATAGAAACGGCCCTGTATCAGTTTAATGCTGCTCAGCTTAGCCCCTCCTCAAATATTAAAAAAAGAATAAAAGATAATTTTTAATTCGATTTAGGAATATACAAAGTTCAAAAATTAAGCTACAAAAGTAAGTGGTAACTCAAGTAGTGCTTATGTAATAGAGATTGCTAGTGCAAACTTCTATTTAAAAGTGTGGCTTAGCGCAAACTTTTCAGTCTGACCAGCTCAGAAAACAGGATATTGAAAAATATACGCTTGTGTCTAAATCTAGAGTCGCCACAATAAGCACCCTAACCAACAATCGACATCAATCCCTACGAATGTCCTAACAGAGAGGTTTACCTTTGTGAAGCTAGGTCTACCCAAAGAGAGTTATGCTAGTGAAAGTCGCGTCGCGATTATTCCAGCCAATGTGACTCGACTACTTAAAATTAATCTACAAGTTCTTGTTGAAAGTGGCGCTGGTAGTAATGCTGGTTTTACCGATGAAGACTATATTCAGGCAGGCGCAACCATAGTGTCTCGTGAACAGATCTTCAGCGATGCGGACATCATTACCCTAGTGAACGCCAAAGATGAGCAACTTAACGAAATAAAGTCCAAGCTTAAACCGCAGCAAATCGTGATCGGCATGATGGATCCACTGGCGCATCCAGAACATGCGCAAACCTTTGCTGAAACGGGTGCTACGGCGATTGCCCTTGAACTTGTACCTAGGATCACTCGTGCTCAAAGCATGGATATCCTCTCCTCTATGGCGACTATCGCTGGCTATAAGGCGGTATTACTCGCAGCCCATAAGGCACCACGTTTATTCCCTATGATGATGACAGCTGCAGGCACCTTAAAACCTGCTCGCGCCTTTATCATGGGTGTGGGTGTTGCCGGACTACAAGCCTGTGCAACCGCTAAGCGTTTAGGCGCTGTGGTTGAAGCTTACGATATTCGTCCAGCAGCTCGCGAGCAGATCATCTCTGTTGGTGCCAAGCCCGTTGAACTTGACCTAGAAGCGGAAAACACCGAAACCAAGGGTGGCTATGCTGCAGAGCAATCTGATGACTTCCTCAAGCGTCAGCAACAAGCGATGGCGAACGTGCTTGCCCAGCAAGATATTGTGATCACCACTGCAGCCATTCCAGGCCGTAAGGCACCAATCCTTATCACCAAGGAAATGGTCGATGGTATGAAGAGCGGCACTATTATTGTCGATCTTGCGGCTGAAACAGGTGGTAACTGTGAGCTAACCGAACTCGATAAAGAGGTGGTCTACAAGGGTGTAACCATTCTTGGCCCATCAAATGTGCCGGGAACTGCGGCAAATCATGCCAGCCAGATGTATGGCACGAACATCGAAAACTTGCTTAAGTTACTCGTCAGCAAAGAGGGCGAACTTAATCTCGACTTTGACGATGAGATCATTAGAGACACGGTTGTTGCCCATAAAGGTGAAGTCGTGAGCACACGTTTACGCGAGCTTTTAGGCCTAGCTGCGCTCGAAGCCGAAACCTCATCGGAGGCTAAATAATGGAAATTCTACTGTTACTGACCCTATTCGTGGTTGCTGTGTTCTTAGGTGTGGAGATGATCACTAAGGTACCACCGACTCTGCACACACCTTTGATGTCAGGTTCAAATGCGATCTCAGGGATCTCGCTTGTGGGCGCGCTGTTATCTGCGGGCTCTGGCGCAGGTATTTGGGTCAATGTATTAGGCTTTATTGCCGTGGTACTTGCCACTATCAACGTTGTGGGCGGTTACATGGTAACCAACCGCATGCTAGCCATGTTTAAAAGGAAATAAGCCACTATGAGTACGACGATTATTTACCTCGCCTACTTGGTGGCTGCGAGTTTATTTATTCTAGGGATCAAGGGGCTAACTAAGCCCCGTACTGCCGTGCGCGGTAACCAACTGTCCGCGCTCGGTATGTTTATTGCTGTGGTTGTGACCCTGCTCGATCAAAACATTTTAAGCTATGAATGGATCATTGCAGGTGTGCTACTCGGTGGCACAATTGGTGCTGTCATGGCTACCAAGATCCAAGTCACCTCGATGCCTCAGATGGTTGCCATGCTAAACGGCTTCGGTGGTGGTGCGTCACTATTTATCGCACTAGCTAACTTTATCGATCCACAGTCTGCAACCCATACCGTTGCCTTGGTTTCGATTACAGCCACAGTGATCATTGGTGCCGTGACCCTCTCTGGCTCGTTTATCGCTTTCGCTAAGCTGCAGGAGCTAATCTCGGGTAACCCCATTAAGGTACCGGGTAATAAGCTACTTAACGCGCTACTGCTTATCACAGCAATTGGCCTTGCGATTGCCATTGTGATGGATCCTAGCAATATCAACCTTATCTACGCCTTAGTGGCCGTATCTTTGGTGCTAGGTTTACTACTTGTAGTACCAATCGGTGGCGCCGACATGCCAGTGGTTATCGCGCTGCTAAACTCCTACTCGGGTATTGCGGCGGCGACCACAGGTTTCATTACTGGTAACACGGTATTGATTGTATCGGGCTCACTCGTTGGCGCATCGGGGATCATCCTGACACAGATCATGTGTAAGGCGATGAACCGTTCACTGTTTAACGTGCTATTTGGCGTGATGGCCGAAGGCGGCGAAACGGTCGATGCAGACGAAGTCTATGCCGGTAAAGTGACCTCATCTTCACCTGAAGAGGTGGCTATGCTACTCGAAACAGCCGAACGCGTTGTGATAGTGCCAGGCTATGGTTTAGCCATGGCGCAGGCGCAGCATGCCGTGCGTGAGCTAGCTTCTGTAATGGAAGCACGTGGTACCCAAGTACTCTATGCAATTCATCCTGTTGCTGGTCGTATGCCAGGTCATATGAACGTTTTGTTAGCCGAAGCGGAAGTGCCTTATGAGCAGCTCATTGAGATGGATGAGATCAACCCACAGTTTGAGCAAACGGATGTGGCGATTGTTATCGGTGCCAATGACGTAACCAACCCTATGGCTCGTGAAGATAAGGGCAGCCCAATCTACGGTATGCCAATTCTAAACGTCGACAAGGCAAAAACCGTGGTTGTGGTTAAGCGTTCATTGAGCCCAGGCTTTGCAGGATTACCTAACCCACTATTCGCACTCGATAACTCCTTGATGTTATTTGGCGACGGTAAGAAGGCGATTGTTGAGCTAACCCAAAGCTTAAAAGAAGCGGATTAAGATTAGCTCTTAACCCCCTCTACACTAAAAGGCCGCTATTGCGGCCTTTGTTTTAACCCATTATTTAAGTTCTATTTAACCAATTCTTGTTAAAATTATGTAATTCATGGTTAAAAACCTCTATTCTTGTTCTCAGTACCCTGCGCTAAAAGAAAATAATATGACCCTAAAAATGCTTTCAACACTGTCTCTTAGCCTTGTGTTATTCGCTCCTTTTTCAGCTCTGCAAGCGGCTGACAACAGTGAGCAAGCTTCTAAAATGCCACCACCTCCCGTGCAGCTAGGTGAAGATCTCAGCAAAGAACAGCAACAAGCAAACATTCAGTGGAGTGATAACTGGGGCATAGGCATTGGTATGCGACGCGGCGATATTCCCTACGCCACCGAAGAAGATGAGGTCTATGACACCCTGCCGCTAATCTACTTTGAGAATGACTATTTCTATATCAATGGCATGGAAGCGGCGGGACATATCTGGAAAAACGACAACCATCAGATCAACCTCTACACTCGCTTTCGCTTTGTTGATATTCCCAAAGAACTACAAAATGAATCACAGTCACAAGCCTTTGATTTTGGTCTACAGTACCGCTTTGTCAAAGATGACTGGGATTTTGATTTAGCCTTTCTCTCGGACTCCAATAAACGCAGCTACGGTTACAGCCGTACCCAATACACTTGGGGATCTGGTGATTGGCTCCTCAAGCCTTATGCCGAGTTTCAATGGAAAAGCGCCGACTTTAATGACTATTACTATGGTTTAGAGCAGTACGAAGTCGGTGGCGGCATAGCCTTTAATGCTGGCGTAAAAGCACGTTACCATGTGTACAGTAACTTATATCTACTAGGTCAATTCGGTGTGGGCCGTCTCGAAGACGATGTCTATAACTTGCCGACCATTGACAACCGCTTTCAGTATGAGTCCTTCTTCGGCTTCGGCTTCTTTCCTGAGCCTAACTCCAAGAAATACTCGGCGCAGCCTGCACCAACTCAACGCAAAGAGGGCAGCGAGTTTATTCGTATCGCCCACGGCTGGGCAACACCGTCAAACCTCAATGCTATCTTGAAATGGCAAACCAAGACTGACCCATACAATAACCAGATGACTTCGGCGTTTTACGGTACCCAGCTCACCGATAGTCTGTTTAACTTCCCTATCGATCTGTACCTGACACCCGGCCTAGTTTGGCACCATAGTTCAGAGGTGCAAGACGATTTAGCCGAGGCGGTGATTGCAGTGAAGGCGTTTTACACCTTCGAGCTTGGGCCACGCTTTAGACTCGGTGTTGCAGAAGGTTTGTCTTACGTCAGCAACGTCACTTATATCGAAGGTAGCGAGCTGGATCAGAAGAACTATAAGCCCTCTAAGCTACTTAACTACTTAGACTTTTCACTCGACGTCAATGTGGGCGATGTCTTTAATTCAGCCAAGTTTGATAACATGTGGTTTGGTTACAGCATTCACCACAGATCGGGGATCTTCGAGTCCAGTTCTGCCTTTGGCCGTATTAGCGGCGGCAGTAACTATCAGACCGTATACCTGCAGTGGCACTTTTAATCTGATAAAAAGCAAAAAGGCCGCAATTGCGGCCTTTTTAATCACTAATACTAACCCGCTATTTTAACTAACGCGCCACTTTAAGTTCTTGCGAATTAAGCATGGCAAGAATAGGGTTGGCTTGCATCACTTTACTTTTCAGAGCTAAACCTATCGCTAAGCCTGCAACAAAGCCTGCAATATGCGCCCAGTAAGCCACACCACCGCCACCTATGTAGGCGCCAACCAAGTTCATGATTAACCAAATTGCAAAAAATGCCATTGGCGATAGTTTTTTCTGATACACAATAAACATAAAGGTCAAACTTGCATGCCTAAACCAAAGTAAATACATACCAAATAGACCTGCAATAGCACCACTTGCACCTACCATATAGATAGAAGAGTTCGGCTCAGAAATAATGTGCCCTGCTGCCGCGGCAAAACCACAAATCAAATACAGCCCCAAGAAACGACTATGACCAAGCGCATCTTCAAGGTTATCGCCAACCACATACAAGAAGTACATATTACCGATTAAATGCATCCAGCCCCCATGCATAAACATGTGACTGACTAAACCAGAAATATTTTGCCCCTGCATTAAATCAACTGGCTTAAGCGCAAAGGTTTCGTAAATCCACTCAGTCGCGTTAGGTTGTAGCACGGTAGCTAAAAAAATCAGCGTATTAATCGCAATTAAACTATAGGTAACCCAAGGTGTTGTCTTAGGTTTTAAGTTGTACTCCGCAGGCATCTGCATCAAAAATTGGAATAGCCATGTCTTTACACTTACTTTTTGATCCAGTTGCTCCAAAGCTGATTGAATTTGCGGTGACTGCACCACTTTTTCACGCTCATGGTCGTCAATCCAGACACCTGTACAAGTGATACAGAAATCCACCTCTACCTGAAAATTATCCATCAAATGATATTGATGTAAGCGTGTTTCACAATGGCTACACTTTCTCTGTGACATGCCTTTATGGGCACCCAGCTCACTCTCAATACCCACGTTATCATTGCCATTATCTGCCACCGACAAAGCAGCATTTAACTCACCGCTATCGAACCAGATCCCGCCACAATCAGTACAGCTGTCCACCTCTTGACCATGGAAATAAAACACGCGCATCTTGTCGCTAGCGCATCCCGGACATTTCATACTCATCAATCTTCCCTATTCGACAGTTATGCCATTCTGTTTCAATTCTAATGCTAGAGCTTGAAAATCTTTCTCGAGCTTAGGCATGGTTTCCATACTCATTTTTTGAGTTAACTCTCTTAGCTGTTTAGCCCCATACTTTGCACCATAAAACCTCCCCTCTATTTTGCTCACAATATCTTCTGAAGCATTATAAAAACGCCGAGTTTCGGTGAGGATGCTGGTAGGGGTTTCAAGCGCATTAGGAGAGTAACGCATATTCTCCCAAACAAACGTACCAATATTTGGTCGTATATGTTTAAGAGCATTCGGGTTGCCTGAGCCTTTTGTTAACGTGTCAGCATAAGCTTCAAGCATATCAATATTATCCCGCACTTCATCATACAAAGCGTGGCGCAAATAATAGTTATTTTGCTTATTGCTTAACTCATCGAATTTAATAGCCTGACTAAGACCTTCTTGAGCGGCTAAGTAAACGCCAACAACGGTGGCAATGATCATAAAGATCTGACTAACCCAAAAGCTGGTTTTGACCAACTCCTGGTTATCTAGTTTGGGGAAACGCTTCACCTGCTCTGCTGCGGGTGGCGTTTTAGTGGGAACTTCCATTTCCTATTCGACTCCTTTTATTGCTACACAACATTCCTTCATGGAAAATTAGCGACAACATCAAATGAATGAGTTGCCTTGGTGATAAACCAACAGTTTTAACTAATTGATAGTATCAGCCAATCCAAAGGAGAAGTTTACAGCGATAAAAGGTGAGTTTCTAGAGTTATACACTTGTTAAGATGAAAGCATAAGTAAACTAGCGTCATTTAGGTATATCATTTCAGTTAAAGGTATCCCTCAACCTAAAACGTCACCTTCAACCACACCACATAGTACAAGCGCACTTTGACCAACTAAGGCGTTAACCAATAAACGACCTTGATCTCCCATTTTTTGGAAAGCGGTTTCACTGGCTAAAGAGATTGCTTGGTAACGATTAAGATTGACTTGCTGTGAGCCACACAAAGAAAAGAATAAGCGAATAATGGCCCTAAAGTTGGCCTGAGTTAATGACTCTTTCCAAGTGCTTTGTAATGACTGTACCGACGAAAAATCTAAACGTTCAATAAAAATGTCAGCAATTCGGTTATCTAAACGAGTTAAAAAATCAACTTTACGTGGGAAGTGATGACTAATTCCAGTGCGGCTAATGCCCGTTGCATCAGACAAGGTTGAATACGACATGGAATCATAGCCAAGCTCCAAGATCTGTTTCATCGCTTCATCAAGGATCTGCTGTACCGTTTGCTTAGTTTGCACTTTTGAACGCTTGGCCATAACACTACTTTATTGAAATAGACATAGGCCTACTCTAACAAAAGCATTTCATGAATTCCTAAGTCAATGCCTTCTATTCAGCTCTCATTCAGCAAGTCACCAGCTAACACAACTCAGCACTTTATCATTCTATAAATTGTCGGTGTTCATCTGCTGTGAGCTCAGCCACTGCAGTGCGGCGCTCTGCCCCATCACCTTAACCAAGGTCGGCTCAAGGTAGCGCCCCAGTGCAGGCTTTCGCCAATACATATAACCCGGCAATGGCTGCACAGTTCCTGCGCCGAACGTGCGCTGTATCAGGCTAGAGAACTCATCCAATGTGTCCCTATCATGCAGGCGCAGCTTAGGAGATATATCCCCCCAGAACTGCTCGAAATGGGTAAATTGATTTAGCTGCTCAACAGAATAAAGCTCAAACACCTGAGCCAATACGGGTACCGACCAGTGAGACATAAACTCACTATCCGCCATCACCGCCAAGTTGCGCCTATGGTACTGCTGCCAAGCCAGCTCTAAACTCTGAGTCTCACGCGCAATACGCCAGTGTAAATACAGATCCGCCAGCCACTCGTGCTGATAGGGGCTAGTAATCGTTTGTCCTTGGCGGCCTAACGCATCGATAGCATACAGATGCCCAAGTTCATGCCAGTAAGTTAATTGCGACTGTTGCTTTAACGGCAAAGAGAAGTGACCCACGCCCCAGTTGATGGTCTGCTGGGTGGGCAAATTTTTAAAGTCGGTGATCACTACACCAGCAATACCGGCATGACGCAAAGGTAATACCATAGCGCCGCGCTGACCTAACAACTGATTAAATATTTTTAGTTCAGAGGGAAGTTGGTTACGGGCCGAGAGCGGGAGTTTCGAGATGCAAGTTTCAAGCTGATGCAACTCGCAGACAAGGGCTTGTTTAGGTCCGATATCGGTCCATAAGCCACTTGTCTTGTCTAATGCAGTCATATCTATCGCCGTGATGCTTACCCCTGCCAAGTATGTTGCCAGAGTAGCAGATGCAGCAGTCGCGGCGAGCGAGCTTATCATTTTGATTTATAGTCAGTAGTTACGACTAATATCAATGGCTACTGATTCGCCATGATATTTTCAATAATCGCCGTGGTAGAGATGCCATCTTCAAAACCTAAGACTTTAACTAGACCACCCGCGGCCATCACCTCTGCGCCACCGGCTATATCTTCGACCTTATAATCGCCGCCTTTAACCAATAAGTCAGGCAGCAGACGGGCGATAATGCGCTGAGGCGTATCTTCAGTAAAGGGCACCACCCAATCCACCGAGGCCAAACCGGCAAGCACTGCCATGCGTCTATCTTCAGGATTCACCGGACGACCTTCGCCTTTAAGACGTTTAACCGAAGCATCGCTGTTCACCGCCACAATCAGTCTATCGCCCAAGGCTCTAGCCTGCTGCAAATAGCTCACGTGACCTGCATGTAAGATATCAAAACAACCATTAGTCATCACCACGCGTTCACCCCGCAGTCTGGCTTGCTCTAGGGCATACACCAGCTGATCTTCACTCACAGCACCAAAGCCTGATTCACCATGACTTAGGGATAACGCCTCGATAAGTTCGATGCGCGTGACAGTCGAGGTGCCAAGTTTCGCCACCACGATACCCGCAGCAGTGTTAGCAATCGCACAGGCTTGTGGTAATTCACTACCCGCAGCAATCGCTGTGGCTAAGGCAGAGATCACCGTGTCACCAGCGCCTGTCACATCGTAGACTTCACGGGCGACTGTAGGAATATGCAGCTCGGGCTGATCTTTAGTGATTAGCGTCATACCCTTTTCAGAGCGAGTCACCAACATAGCGGTAAAGTCATAAGCCTCAAGCAAGGCTTGAGCTTTAGCCACTAAATCGGCCTCTGACTCCACCTTACCCACAACCACTTCAAACTCGCTCATATTCGGCGTCAATAGGTAGGCGCCGCGATACTTTGAAAAGTCACTTCCCTTAGGATCCACCAGAACCTTCACGCCTTTAGCGTTAGCCGCTTCGATAAAGCTTTGTGGTGAAATAAGTGCGCCTTTGGCGTAGTCAGACAAGACCGCCACATCGACATTATCCAGTTGTGGCAAGCTCTGTGCTAACAGGGCATCACTCTCTGCTTGAGAATAGCTCTCTTCAAAGTCTAAACGCAGCAACTGCTGATTGCGGGACATCACACGTAGCTTAGTGATGGTTGGCTTATCAGCAACCTTGTGCCAATTAGGCTCGACTCCAAGGGTTTGTACGCCTAGGGTTAATGCATCGGCGGTTTCATCAACGCCAACAATACCCGCAAGGCTAGCGCTGCCACCTAAGGTCGCGATATTGATCGCCACGTTAGCCGCACCACCGGGTCTGTCTTCAAGCTGTTCAACCTTAACAACAGGTACAGGCGCCTCTGGTGAGATCCGCGCTGTAGGCCCCGCCCAATAGCGATCTAACATCACGTCACCGACAACGAGAACCTTGGCTTTTTCAAATGCTGGCAGAGAAATCTTCATAACGCCTATATCTATCACAAAATTTAATACTGATTGTACCTAATTCTAATCGCTTTTGAGTTAGAATAATGAGTAATTTTTCAATGGATTCGAGAATTACGTGGTCGAAAAAGCACAATTTTCATCTCACCTTTATCATCCCAAGTACTGGCTCTTATGGTTAGGCGTGGGCTTTATGCGGTTAACTCAGCTGCTACCGCTGCGAATTCAGATGAAAATGGGGGCTACTCTTGGCCGCTTAGCCATGAAGTTAGTCAGCAGTCGCGTCAAGACTGCCAGACGTAATCTAGAGCTATGTTTTCCCGAGATGTCTGAAAATGAGATGCAGCATCTGCTCACACAAAACTTCGAGCAAACTGGTAAAGCCATCTTCGATACCGCAAACGCCTGGTGGTGGTCCGATGAAAAAATTCAGCAGCATATGACCATTAAAGGCAGAGAATATGTCGAGCAGACATTAGAGAGTGGCCAAGGGGTGATCCTGTTTGCGGTACATTGCCTGCCATTAGAGATGGGCGCTCGGATCTTCGGCCAGTTCCAACCCGGTGTTGGCGTCTACCGTCCCCACAACAACCCCTTAATGGAATACCTACAGGTTAAAGGCCGCCTACGTTCAAACAAGGCCTTAGTACCCAAACGCGACTTACGCCAGATGGTACGCAGCCTACGCGAACCTAATGTTATCTGGTATACCGCCGACCAAGACTTTGGCCGCTCAAGTGCCATCTTTATCCCCTTCTTCAATGTCCCCGAAGCCGCCACAATTACCGGTGCCACAACCCTTGCCAGACTAGGCAAAGCTAAGGTATTACCTTTCTTCGTTGAGCGTAATAGTCATGACACCGGCTACAATATTGAGATCCAACCGCCACTAGATAACTTCCCAGGTGAAAATGAGGTTGAAGATGCTAAGCGCGGTAACAAGATTATCGAAGAGATTATTAGCCGTAATATGCCGCAGTATATGTGGTTGCACAGGCGCTTTAAAACCCGCCCTAATAAAGGTGATGCTTCGTTGTATAAATAGTTCTAGGCTCTAGGCTTGAGTATTAGAGGTTCTAGGCTTTAGGTTCTAGGTTCAGGCTGCGCCTGACTAGCGTTGTGAGCTTTCAGTTCACACTCGAGAAAGAGGGGAGCAACAACTTCCCCCCCCCCTCTTGGCCGTTTCTTCCTTAAAGAGCCATCTACATACTTCGGCAACTTCGATCAGGAAAGGGGTTATAACAATCAAATTAAGACTTTGTATTATTTGAATTAAAGATAGCTAATCACCAACGTGAGCGAGGTGTCAATCTTGCCTCCGGTAGTGTTTTCAGTATGTAAGTTACTGCTAAAACTGAGTTGATTGGGGATACTATTTGTTGTTTGAGCATTTAATCTATATCCATCTTTTAGGTCAACAGCATCTCCTTCAATGTCTGTAAAGGTAATATAGGCGCCATCGGCGCAATCATCGTCATCACAGTTATATAGCCGAGTGCCATCGAGACTAATTCTTCCCGGTGATGAAGCGAAAGACAACACTGCACTATTTTTATACTCAGTTAAGGCTGCACCAGAACAATCGGTTAACCAAACATCAAATGGCTTACTAATGACTTCATTACCTCGCGCAATTGCACTGCCAAAATCGATGGTCTTGTTAAATTGAGCCATTGTGCAAAGATGAGCTTCAAGGATGGGGTTAGTAAACACTAAGCTGAATATGTCATATCTCAAGTCAGAATCATTTAACATGGTCGAAAGTTGCATATTGGGCAGTGTATGGGAACCCACCGCTATATCGCCTATACGAACCAGCTCGGCTAAGGGAGAGTAACTTGCTGTTGCAGAGGTATCCCGATAATTAATATTAATAAAGTTATTAAAATTAAATGATGTGGTGTCACATATTTTCGGCTGCCCATCTCGTCGATAGACACGAATACCTATTCCTGAGATACCGGGAATGGCACAAACGGAAGCGTCAAAATTAGGGAAAGGTGCAGGTTGCCATCCAGCAAAAGCATGAGGTCCAATGAACAGACCATCATTAGTATCGCCTGTATCCGCACAATCAAAATTCCATGCTCCACCTTCCATCTCTATTGTGGTTAATACTGAGCCCGGAGTAGCCATCGGGTCAATATTGCTGTTTTGGATCACCGCTCGTAGGTCGAAGTCTGCTCCGGGGCCCAATACGCCGCAACGTGTGTGCCCTGCAGGGTTGGGAACGGAGGGTACGGCATGGGCTTTAAATGTGGTTATAGTTAAGCTGCTGACTAAAAACAGACTTGCCAACACGGAGATGACCTGAAGAACGAGGAGAAGGTTGTTTATCTTTTTACTGCTCGAATTTGAGGTTTTTAAGTTAATTTTCCCTTTCATGACATCACCTTGTTCCCACTTTAGTTTACTCGTAAGCTGGAAGGACAGTAACATTTTAAAATGAACAAGCAGAATTAAAACTTATTATATGCTGTTAAGGATGTTGATAACGGTATTAATAAGGGCTTGTTGGCATTAAACGTTATTGAGCGCTAAACGTAATTGAGCCCCCCTAACATTTGAGATGAGATAAGCGACACAAAAGATTGGAACAAGCATTTTAGTATTAATAACTAATATAGCATTAATAATTAACACCTATTAAATCCACTTTACCCATAAGAATTATTCTTGAGCTTTAATTTTAAACTTTAATTAAACGGAGGCATTAACCCTTTTATTATAAGTTAGTGATACAAACTCGATACGCTCCCGACATCTCAGCTTTGTCAAGCT
>NZ_BPET01000071.1 GCF_019654915.1 Shewanella sp. MBTL60-007
CCGTAAATGATACTCACCTTAAGAATGTTTATAAAACCTAGAGGCTTATCTCGAATATAGATGAGACTTTTGATTAATTAACATCTAACACCAATCATGGTAAATAACGGCTTTGGCTCATATAACTTAGCTAATAAAAAGATAAGCACTTACTTACCCTGAAAGGCATATAAATCACATTGAATAGCCCAACATAAGAACGCCGTATATCGGCTTGTTCAGCTATTAAATAGGATTTAGCTCACAGGTTATAACAACACAATTTTCACGAGCACTATACATTATTTCCCGAGTGAATGTTTTCGTCTAGATCCAAGAAACAAAAAAAGCAGCTTATCGCTGCTTTTTTGTATAACTTAATTCAACATTTAGCAAAAAGTGTGAACTCAATCTCAACGCTATTTTTTAACATTTAAATAAATTAACAAATAGAAGCCCAAATAAACTAACGCTTTAGATCCTTTTCCATCTCTTCATAGGAGATATGGCGCACATCTTTACCTTTAACGTAGTAAATAATGTATTCACAAATATTCTGACAGCGATCCCCTACACGCTCTACAGCTCGAGCGGCCCAAAGCACATCGAGTACTTCTGGGATTGAGCGCGGATCCGCCATCATATAGGTCATCAGCTGTCGAATGATCCCCTCATACTCTTTATCCAGCTTAGAGTCTTCTTTGTGAAGCTCTAACGCGACGTCGGCATCCATACGCGCCAATGCATCGAGAGTGGCGTTTAAAGTACGTGTCGCATGGCGGCCCATATTTTCTATGCTTACTAACAGTGGCTGCTGGTTCTTAGAACGCTTATCCATCGCCGCCTTGGCTATCTTAACGCAGGCATCGCCAATACGCTCGAGATCGGTGATCGTCTTGGAGATAGCCAATACTAAGCGTAAGTCACTAGCCGCCGGCTGACGCTTGGCGATGATACGCGTGCACTCTTCATCAATAGCCACCTCCATGCCATTAACCTTGTGATCGCCCTCAATCACTTTCTGTGCAAGATCTGCATCCAGCGCGCTTAAAGCATCCAGCGACTGTTCAAGCTGGCGCTCAACCAAGCCTCCCATTGCCAATACACGGTTACGAATATCATCAAGTTCAGCGTTAAACTGGCCAGAGATATGTCTATTTAAATTCATGTTTTCCATCGTTCGATCCTATCTCTATTAACCGTAACGGCCAGTAATATAATCTTCGGTCTTCTTCTGCCTAGGCGTGGTAAAGATGGCATTGGTATCGGCATATTCAATCAGTTCACCCATGTACATGAATGCCGTCTGATCCGACACACGCGCCGCCTGCTGCATGTTATGCGTTACAATCACCACGGTATACTTTGACTTTAGATCGGTAATCAGCTCTTCAATGGTCAAGGTTGAAATCGGATCCAGTGCCGATGTAGGTTCATCGAGCAGCAGCACTTCAGGCTCAATAGCAATGGCACGCGCAATCACCAGACGCTGCTGCTGACCACCCGATAAGCCAAAAGCATTGTCATGCAATCTATCCTTCACCTCATCCCAAATAGCCGCACCGCGCAGTGAACGCTCTGCTGCATCATCGAGTTCACGGCGGTTATTCACACCTTGAAGGCGCAAACCGTAAACCACGTTCTCATAGATGGACTTAGGGAAAGGATTCGGGCGCTGAAACACCATGCCCACGTTACGACGAAGTGCAGCTACATCGACACGCTTGTCGTAAATATTTTGACCGTGCAGTAATATCTCGCCACCAATGTGGCAGTTATCGACTAAGTCATTCATGCGGTTAATACAGCGCAGCAGTGTAGATTTACCGCAACCACTTGGGCCAATAAATGCGGTAACTTTTTTCTTAGGGATTTTCATCGACACATCAAATAGTGCCTGTTTGTCACCATATTTAAGATCTAAATTACGGATCTCGAGCGCTGTTTCATCGCTGGTTAAGTTTTCTAGGTCTAGCATATCAGTCTTCATTACCGATTGATCTATTGAAATCATGTTCTTTCCTACTGCTTAGGATAATCGTCAATTAATGCTCAAGCGAACGATATTTTTCGCGTAAGTGGTTTCGTACACCAATGGCGGTTAAGTTAAGTGCCACAATTACCGAGACCAAAAGAAATGAAGTGGCGTATACCAAGGGACGCGCCGCTTCTACGTTAGGGCTTTGAAAACCGACATCATAGATATGAAAACCTAAGTGCATGAACTTTCGCTCTAGATGCACAAAAGGGAAGTTCATATCGATAGGCAGTGTCGGCGCAAGCTTTACCACGCCAACCAACATCAAGGGCGCGACCTCACCTGCCGCACGAGCGACCGCCAAAATCAACCCCGTCATGATTGCCGGGCTCGCCATAGGTATGATAATCCGCCACAGAGTTTCAGCTTTAGTTGCGCCTAGTGCCAAACTACCTTGACGGACTGAGCTTGGAATTCGGCTCAATCCCTCCTCCGTCGATACAATCACCACAGGTAAGGTCAAAATAGCTAGGGTCAAAGCTGACCAAATGACACCTGGCGAGCCAAAGGTTGGCGCGGGTAATGCCTCAGGATAGAAAAGTTGATCTAACGTGCCACCAAACATATAGACGAAGAAACCTAGACCAAACACACCGTAAACAATCGAGGGAACGCCGGCTAAATTAATAACCGCGATGCGGATCATCTTAGTGATAGGGCCCTTCTTGGCGTATTCATGTAGGTAAATAGCCGCGACAACCCCAAATGGTGTCACGATAACCGCCATTAGCATCACCATAAAAACCGTGCCGAAAATCGCTGGGAACACTCCCCCCTCGGTATTGGCTTCACGTGGGTCATCACTGACGAATTTCCCCACGCCGATAAACCATTGGCCTACTTTACCTAACAGGCTTAGACGGTTGGCGTAGGTCACATCTAAGAGCGTGTCTAACTTTAAAATCACCTCTTCGCCACGCATATCACGGATAACCACCGAGTCTCTCGCCGCTTCGCTCTTTAACGCGAAGAACTCTTTTTCAACCAACTGATATTCTGCGTTTAATTTAGAACGCTCCGCCTCTATCTCTGCCTCACGGCTCTCGGTTAACGCGTTATCTAACTCGTAACGACGAGACTTTAAGCGCAGGCTCTCAAGCTCATAGTTGATCGAGCCGATGACGCCTTTTTGCAGCGCCAACGCCCTATCGTTAAGCTCCACCGCGCGTTCAATATAGGCCTGAAAATCCGCTTCTATATCTTGTGATGTTAACCGTACACCGTCTTCGATGATCGCCACGGGGTAACCATAGAAGTCACCATTTTTACTACGTTCAATAATGGCAATATTTTCCGGCTGGCTGCGTGAGATGATATCTGTCGCCAAAATCCAACGAAAATCTAGGCTCACAAATTCACGGTTACCCGTTTTAATCAGGTATCGGGTCACAGTCTCACCCACTTGGGTATCAAATTTATGCCCCGCAGCAAGTAGTCGCTCTGTCGGCACCTCTTCCCTATCGTAAACTTCACCAATTAAGGTATAACGCTCACCTTGAGGTCCTTTCATCTCCCACTGATAAATATCAGCAGGCCAGAAGTAACTCAAACCGCGCCAGGCGATCAATAACAACAACCCTAACACCGCAATCAAACACAGGCTCACTGCGCCGCTGGTCATCCATATCCAAGGAGAGCCAGACTTAAACCACTTACCCATTAACGACACCTCTTATCGTGGCTGCCAAACTCGTATTGATGAAACTCATGTTTGAAGAATTCATAGTTAACGTCATTTCTTATCATCCATAACAATCGGCTTTACAGCGAGCTGTAACGTTCACGCAGGCGCTGCCTAACCACTTCCGCAATCGTGTTGAAGAGGAAGGTGAAGATAAATAGCACAAAGGCAGCCAAGAACAGCACTCGGTAGTGAGAGCTACCGATAGCCGACTCAGGCATCTCTACCGCAATGTTTGCTGCGAGCGTTCGCATACCTTCGAATACGCTCCACTCCATAATCGCAGTATTACCTGTCGCCATCAGTACAATCATGGTCTCCCCCACAGCTCGGCCAAGGCCCATCATTACCGCCGAGAAAATCCCTGGGCTTGCCGTTAGCAGCACCACACGAGTCAGAGTCTGCCAATTTGTAGCCCCGAGAGCTAAGCTGCCATTTGAAAGGTGACGCGGCACCGAAAACACCGCATCTTCTGCGATAGAGAAAATGGTCGGGATAACCGCGAAGCCCATGGCAATACCCACAACCAAAGCGTTACGCTGGTCAAAAGTAATGCCGAGTTCATTGGTAATAAACATGCGTGTATCACCATCAAACAGTGCAAGCTCAAGCGTTGGGCTAATCGCAAACGAAAACCAACCGACAAAGACTATCACCGGTAGCAGCATCAACTCTTGATAGGTATCCGGTAGTCGCTGCTTCCACTTGCCCGGTAACTTGTACCAAGCAAATGCGCTGGTCAAAATCGAAATCGGCAGTAACAGCAGTAGGGTCATGATCCCTGGCAAGTTATCTTCAATCAGTGGCGCTAGCCAAAGGCCAGCCAAGAAGCCCAGAATCACCGTAGGTAGCGCCTCCATGATCTCGATAGTCGGCTTAACGACAGCGCGAACTTTCGGCGACATGAAATAAGCGGTATACACGGCGCCAGCAATTGCCAGAGGCGTGGCGAATAACATGGCATACAAGGCTGCCTTCATGGTACCGAAGGCCAGTGGCATTAGACTCAACTTAGCTTCAAAGTCATCTGAACCCGACGTCGACTGCCACACATATTTAGGCTCTGGATAACCCTCGTACCACACCTTCTGCCACATCGCACTCCATGAGACTTCTGGGTGAGTGTTTTCAACACTGAACAAGTTTAGTTTGCCGTCAGCCTCGACAATGAGGGCGTTTGAGCGCGGACTAAAACCTAGGGTTCCAGGATCCGTTAATCCCATATTTTCTGAGAATAACTCTTTTTCACTGGTGGTATATAACAGGCTCAACTCACCCTTTGCGGTAATCGTTACGAAGGTTTTACGATAGAACTCCGACCCAACAGTTTGAATATCACCATCAACCTTAAAATTGCGGATCTCTTGATACTGACGACCATGCTCGCCGTTGACCTGAAAATATTGCTGGACTAAACCAGAGTCATAACTAACCAATAATGAACTTGCACCAGCTAAAAGACTGACATTAGTTACCTCAGCTTTAGCGCGTGATAGAGACAGCACCTGACTTAACTCTACTTCATCTGCATCACGAATATCATAGATAAAGAGCTTGTTATCTGAGCTTAGAATGAGTTGACGTTGGTCCGGTGTCATCAACTGCTGCTGAACCTTAACTGGTGAGTCAGGAATAGTGCTGTTGTAAGCAAGCCACTCCACCTCTTCAGTCATCATGTTCTCTTCGCCCTCTTGGCGAGACAGATGCCAAACTTTATCGTCGGTTTGATAGACGAAGCTCATTTTATCGCTGCTGTAATCAAAGACTAAGTTATTTAAGGCGCGCCCTTGTGGATCAACGGTTAAGGCTTGATTGCCGTTAGGAAATCGTAATCTAGGAGTGATCAAGCGCTGGTTATCAGGGTAGGTGACGCCAAACTCAATACCAGCAATTATCACTTGGCCATTACTCAGACCAAGAGCAAACCGCTGCTCGCTTGGTACCGCAGCCGCGCTACTGACGACATGAACACCCGCAGGAGTGTTGATCTGCTCACTTCTTAACAGTTGAGAGGTTTGCGTATCATAAAAATCGACCTTACCTAGCTGTGATACTCGGTACATAATCGCGTTCTGCTCATCACTTCCCACCATCAGTGCGGGCGTGGAGTCATGATATTCGGCACTGATAACAGGCGTTACTTCGGCACTATCGAAGATAGGCTTAATCACATACAGCAGATAAAAGAAGATCAAGAGCAATGCGACAAACACCATGGTTCCGCCCACTGTCACCCCAATTTGGGCAGCCTTATCCTTGATAGCTCTGCGCGAAGAACCATTATTGATCAGTAGGCTTTTTGCTGCAGTTCCAGGCTGAGATACCTGAGTTTCCATTAAGAACCTCGATTATTCTTTAGCCAGTTAAAGTTTAACTGGGATTGTATTAACGATTATGCTAACACTAGGTTTAGTGAGTTTTCCTAGAACGAATTCCAAGCATGCGTATTTTTAATGTGGTGCATTATATGACGCAAAAATGACATTAGTGTTACAAAGGTTGACTTACTAGTGGTTAGATTTAAATGCTGGCTATATTAGACGGAAACCCCTTGTAAGACCTAGTAAATCCAACCCAATTGGCATGATAAATAATGGAGTAATATCAAATGTTAAGATATCTAGTTACCTTGCAGGCAAAGGATAGAGAAGGCTTAGTAGAACAGATAGCCCATGCGGTCAGTCGCCACGGGGGAAACTGGTTAGATTCCGAGCTGCGCCATATCGATGGTATTTTTGCCGCAATCCTATTATTAGAAGTACCTGCAGCCCAGTGGGATGAACTCATAGAGAGCCTAGAGCTATTAGAGGATATCTCATTAACCTACGCCAAAACCAGTAAGGCCCAAACTCGAAACAAACAGGTCAGTTATTCCTTAGTCGCTTATGACAGACCCGGTTTAGTACATGAAATTTCAAATAAGATTAGTGCTCTTGGGATTAATATCGAGCATATGAGTACCCGTTACGAGAGCGCCAGTCACACGGGAATCGCGCTTTTTAGAGCCGAATTTAATGTCAGCATGCAAGATAGCCAAGATGAAGAGCGCTTAACTCAAGCCCTTCACGACATAGGTGACGATGTGGTGTTGGATAACCTATCGGCTTAAATTTAATGCTAGCCAGGCTGAGTATTGTGCCCGGCTAGCGTTAACAGTCCTAGGTCGACTCAAGTGAGAGAATGCCAAATTCAATAGGCACCTTTATTCAACGGCGATAAAAACTTAGTCGCTTTAGCCATCAAAGACCATAGTGCAGTTTCGCCCAGTTTCTTTTGCAAGATAGAGTGACCGATCGGCTTTATTGAGCATGGTCTCTATCGTGTCCGTTTCTCGAGGAACCAGTGATATAACTCCGATGCTAACGGTATAGAGAATTTTTGACTGTTCGTACGCAACAACCGTTCCCCTTAATGCAAGATGTAGCCTCTGAGCGAGTGCATAGGCGGCAACTGCCGATGTATTTGGCAGCAACAAAGCAAACTCCTCACCACCTAAACGACCAATTAAATCAGAAGTTCGACAGTTAGCTCTTATCGTTGCAGCAAAGTGCCTTAGCACTGCGTCACCTGCGCTATGCCCATAGCTATCGTTTATCGCCTTAAATCTATCCAGATCTAATGCAATCACAGATACCACTCTTCGCTCCTGCTCGGCGCAACGAATAGCCAATTTTGCATCATTAAAAAATGCCCGTCGATTACAGAGCTCAGTCAATGGATCGAGCGATGCTAACTTCCTCATCTCCTTTTCTAACTTATCGATTTTCATCAGCAGCCCTAACAAATGCCATGAAGACAGCGGCGCAACGATCAAAGGAATGATTACTGAAAGTAATATGGCGATATAGCTAACAGAGCCCTGTAAACAGATATAACATACAAAAAAAGTAATAAAAATAGACACTGAAATAGAAGCTGCTGTCATCAGGAGAACTAGCTTTAGTCTCCCAAGTCTTTGAGTAATGTTTCTCATACTTTGTGCTAATTAACGCATTGCTTATGACACGAGGCTGTCAGCAATATCTCTAAGATAGGAACTTACGTCTATTCGCAATTAGACGCCATTTTAAATCACAGTTCAGCCTTGCTTCAAAAGCTGGTACAGCAAAAGTATGCTCATTGCGACGAAACCAGTATGGAGCAAAT
Source organism: Shewanella sp. MBTL60-007 (assembly GCF_019654915.1). Classification (GTDB taxonomy): domain Bacteria; phylum Pseudomonadota; class Gammaproteobacteria; order Enterobacterales; family Shewanellaceae; genus Shewanella. Next base: position 7,845 of record NZ_BPET01000071.1, read on the forward strand.
CAGGGGGCGGGATAATAGCGCAGCTAGTGGTGTATTAGTATCTATTTTTGCATTTACTTCAAACAGCTAAGATAAGACAAGATATGATAATAAGTGCTTGTCTTAAGCATATCCGTATCCAACTTACGCCAGCAGTATAATCGGTACCGACTTTTACTTGATCGGTGATTCGATGATTTTTAATGCTAGCCGTTCTTGATAACGCAAACCTGCGGCCGTTATGCGAACAAAACACTTATCAGTCTATTGAACACAAATAACACTTAGATTAAATGGAGTGTGATGCAACCAATAACCAAAGCCAACTTGTATGATTAGCTCTGCTTTATTTGATTTTTGCCAAAGCGAGATAAACTAACGAACTCCCCCCCTAAAAGACATTACAGCCCTGTTATCGCTCCAAAACAAGATTTAACCAATTGTAAAGTATAAGCTTTTCATTAAAGAAGAAAGAGGAAGATGTTCAAGCTGAATAGCTGTGCATTACAGAGTGTTACCCTCTCCATACAGTACGGTGCAAGAAGCTAGTGGTTCATAGATTAGCTGGGGCAAAACAAAAACCGTCATCAAATACCTATGAAGCCAACACTAGTGGCTCACTATTCATTATTTAATTTTTCCACCATTGAGAATTTTTAAAACTAAGACTAAAAATCAAAAACTCCATTATTAGCAATCGAAAAAACCATTCCAAAGCTTGCTTAACAATCTGTTAGACTAGTGAAAACATCGATAAGAAATGAAATGTCATGCTTGGAACCTTAAGAAAAATGCGCAGCCACTTGGATGAAAACCAAGTAGTGCAATATCAACTGCCTGTTGGCGAAGAACTCTTGGATTTGAATCCATTAATTGGCCACCAGCTTACGCTCACCCATACCGGAAAAATCTTCTGTTGTAGTTGCGGCAAAAAAACCAAAAAGAGCTACTCTCAGGGTCACTGCTACGTGTGTATGCAAAAACTGGCGAGCTGCGATATGTGTATCATGAAGCCAGAAACCTGCCACTACGCCGCAGGAACCTGTCGTGAACCCTCTTGGGGAGAGGCAAACTGCTTCGTGCCGCACTATGTCTACCTGTCGAACACCTCTGGGGTTAAAGTGGGCATTACACGCCATACGCAACTGCCGACTCGTTGGATAGATCAGGGAGCGACTCAAGGATTGCCAATTTTTAAGGTAGAGACCCGCCTGCTCTCTGGCTTAGTCGAGACGGCACTGGCTAAGATGATCGCCGACAAGACTAACTGGCGAACGATGCTTAAAGGTAACGCCGATGAACTGGATCTTAAACAGCAAGCTGAAACGCTCATTCCGCAGATAGCTGAACGCTTAAAAGAGATCACCGCTGAACACGGCGAGTTTGCAGTATCACAGCTCGATGAGTCGATTCAAACCATCAACTACCCAGTGAGTGAGTTTCCAACCAAGATAAGCTCGCACAACTTTGACAAAAACCCTGAGGTCTCGGGTATTTTAAAGGGCATAAAAGGTCAGTATCTGATCTTTGATACAGGGGTAATCAATGTGCGTAAATTTGGCTCTTATGAAGTGAGTGTAAGTTACTAGTCCTTTTTTAAGATAAAGGCTAGCTTAAGCTGACAGTCATCCGAGACACGATCGTTAACCCCATGATTTTTTTAACACATAGCGTTAACTAAAAGGCCCTGCAATTACTGATAAATAATTGCAGGGCCTTTCTATATCAAAAGTAAGGGCGATAAAAATTGTCGGTTTACCCCTCGTCGCTGGTTTTTCCCATTATCTTTAACTTCCCCTTTTTAGTCGCACCAACCACTCCCAATGTCTGACTACCGACACTATCGTAGGTCAATTCAATGGATTTTAGATCGCCATCGGGGACGCTAATGCTGCGGCTTGATAAGCCCTTAGTTAATACGCCTAAGTTGTCGACCTCTTTCCTGTCACCATCAGCCATAATCAATACAATTTTATGCATATTAACTGTGCCTTGAACACACTTAAGCTTTATATGACTAACCTCTTTTTCAGCTTTTTTAGGCGTAACTGTGTCGGTTTCCGTTTTGTAGTTAACCGTTTTTTCACTGATCTGAATCCAATCACTTGCCTGTACCACTGACGAGCCCAACATGATGAGAACCAATGCTGCAACATTAACTAGTCGTAATATCATTTAATATCCTTATGAACCTAGAATGGTACCAATACGAATCGATGGCAATATTGAGAAATATCCCCTTATTCTAGTTTACTTTAACATTAAATAGTTGGGACAGGCTTAAGCATAGCGGATAGCAAACGCTCAAAACGTTGTTCTCTTTGCTCTGGGCTATTGTCTAGATCGGTAAATCCTTGAGCAAGAACGCGCCACACAGGCATGGTGCTATGGGGAGAAAACAACGCCACTAATACAGAGCCCTTTTCATATTCTTTATTTACGCCTTCGGTCGATAAGCCTGCGACTAAGCCCGCCCTTTTCAAAATCTCTTTATCACTCATCTCTGACTCTAGCGCCACGCCAAAGCCCACCAGTACACTTGGTGACTCATGAGCGCTGGCTAAATGGTAGCCCTTTGCCTCCATCGCCTGAGTAATGGCGGCTTTCATATGCTTAATCACCGCTTTGCTATCCACTTCATCACTGGCGTGAACCGCAAACATATCAGGGTGCCAAGCAAAGGCCTTTGTAGAGTGACTGAGCAATTCAAGATCACCTGTCGTCACCATAGTCGTACGCGTTGCGGCCATTTCAGCCTCAACATGTTTAGCTGAGCTGCAACCAACTAGTAGCGATAACCCTACTACTAGCATTGAGATACATTTCTTAATCATAGGTTTCCCCACCTCTTATTATCGAATTGCAGCGTAACACTTTAAACATTAACCTAACCTGACTCATAAGGTGCTGTCGAGCCTTTAGGGCTGTATTGCCCTTATATTGTTGATTGTTTGTAACAACCAAAAAAGAAGCCGATTCATCTGAATCGGCTTCTTTGTCTGTTAACGAGTTGATTACTGGCTTTTAATATTAACCACTAAGCTGGCACCTTCACTCGATGGTGCACCATCGGCACTGATGTAATACCAACCTTCTGCAGGTTCGGTAATAGTTAGGCTCTCGACATTGCCTTGATTCTCGGATTTCACCTCAAATGAATCTGGTCCAGCCCATGTCTGACTGTTGCCATAAAGGTTCACATCGCCACTACCATGACCACTGGCTACACTAACCTCTTGCGTACCCGCTGGTACATAGAAGTAATAGCTTGAGTGACCGTCTGCAATACAGATAGCTTCACCAAACTCGACACCACCGTAACTATAAGGAGATTGTGCCGCACATGCATCGGCCACTGCGACAGGAGCCGTACCGCTATCGCCAGCGTCGTTTAAGCTGACCTTAAGACTGACTCCCTGGTAATCTTGGTATGCTAATAGGCTCACATAAACCCAACCACGATTAGCAATCACACTTAACGACTCTTCATTACCCTTGGTTTCAGACTTGGCATCAAAATCAGATGGCTTAGCCCAAATATCTTGGTTGAAGAACAGATCCACATCCCCTTCACCGCCAGATGTAGTGATATAAAGCGGCGTGTTATCCTCTTCGATGTAAGTATAGAAGTAGTTGATATCGCTGCCTGCAACACACTCTGTCTGCTCGAGTGTTAACTTACCGTCGTTAATCGTCGCCGCACCGCAATGCTCAACTGGCCCATCGGTATCGGCGTTATCACCAATTCCATCACCATCACTATCGGCCCACTCAGTTGGATCGGTTGGGAATACATCGCCATTGTCACCGACACCATCGCCATCGGTATCAACTGTTTCTGTGGCATCGGTTGGAAACGCATCGGCGTTATCACCGACTCCATCACTGTCAGTATCACGAGTCTCTGTTGGGTCATTAGGGAAGGCATCTTGGCTATCAGGGACACCATCTCCATCAGAGTCAACTGGCGGAGTAATGCCAGTACTGATTGAGTCATCATTACTAGTCACTGACGCCAGCCAAGTGTTCCACTCACTGTTATAGTTTTGCCCAATGGTATTATCGATATAAGCTAACCAGCCATCGGCATCACCGCCGCGAGCGAGTACTAATAGTGCATCTACATCACTTCTGTGGTTCTCGAACAGGAAGCGAACCGCTAGGTAGCCCCAGCTATAGACTCGATCAGAACCACTGTCATAGGTATTTGATAGGATTTCACTTAAGCTATAAGTTTGTGAGCGCCCCATCTCGATAGCCCCGTCATTACGGTTTTGCTTCGAGATATATTCGGCTAGACCTTCTGTCCACCATACCGACTTGCCAGTATCAATATCGAAATAATTGAACGCACCATAAAGATTAAAACGACCATCGAGGTAATGCACATACTCATGCTTTAAGTTCCATACCAAGATCTCATCGGTCCAAGTAGCTTCATGGGCGATAAAGCGTGCCTGATTACCCTCTTGTGATGGCGTGCCTTCAAGGTACATGCCGCCATTATTGGTATTGATCCCAAAAATCACGCTAGCGTACTGTGCATAATCGTCGTAGCTGTCGAAGATGTTCACTTCAAGACTTTCATTCAAGTCATCAGCTACTGGCTGATAACCCGTAGCAAGCACATCATGGAACAGTACCTCTTCACCGCCCATCAGATCACAAGACGCTTGGAGCTCATCGTTAGTTAACTGTTGGGCGCGAATGTAGATGGTATCACTACAGCTATAGTTGATGGGTAGCGCCGTTTGCTCAAGCTCCTCTTCCCAACCACAAATGCCGAACTGTTCACACTCACCCGGGTTGTAATAATCTAGGTAGCCAGCACCGTCAGCCCACTCAGCAGACATGCGCTCAAACTTGCTCATATAGAGCTCTACGCCGTCATTGAGGCGTGTTTTCAAGCTTTGCGGTAGATCCCAGTATGCTTGATACTCGTAGAAGCGACCAAACTCATGGAAGGCATCGGTGGACTCATATTGATAGTCAGAGTTAATAATATAATCAGCAGTGGCAATGTTCAGTAGCGCATCAATCAGCTCACCATGCTCCATGGCTTTGCTGTTGTAATCTTCAGCCCAACTACCGTAGTAAAGTGTGGTTAGCGCGCTAGTCATCGCGGCGCGATGGCGATTACTCGCTAAAAAGTCTGCATTAAACATCTGCAGGTAATCTGTGATCACTGGCACGCTTTCAAGAATATGATCGGCGCTCGCCCATGATGTGAAGAACTCCATCAGGGTATCACCTGCAGAATGAGTGATTTCAAATAGCTTTGGGTTCTTCGAATACTCAACTAACGCACCATAAACTACATCAGCGGCTTGGGTATCGCTATAAGTTAAATCATCATTGTAAAACTCAATGTAAAATGCGCCGCGCAGGAAATAGAACAAGTTGCGCATTTCGTAACCTGTGCTGCTGTCATAAGTAGCTGCGATGGCCGCAGCTCGATTAGCAACCGCAACCACATTATCTGTCTGATAGGCGGCAACCGAAACGGCATCATTTCTAGAGTACAACTCAGAAATACATGAGATCTCTGCTTGCCTAACGGCGTCAAACAGAGCCTCACCGCTTAGGCTGGCTAACTCACTGCTACACACATTTTCTTCAGCTTCCGCGGCTAGACCAGATACGCCCGTCGGCCCCTCAACCTTTTTTTCAGCCTTCCCCTTTGTAAGATGCTGGCGTTGATTTTTTTCAGCCCCTTTCTGCTGCCCAGGAATATTGGCGCCTTTTTCAAAGCGGCTCTTCAACTCTTTACCATGAGCCGCTTTAGATGACTCTTTAGCCGTTGGTGCCGGCTCAGAGGCCGCCAATACGGCTCCAGGAAAGAAGACTACCGAACAGGCAAGCGCTAAAGCATGGACTTTAAACTTACCTCGTTGAGCTTGTGGTTTAGATGATTCTGTTGACATGTTTGACTCCAATGGTTTGCGACTATGTCCTTAAATCACCTAATGCAGGAAAGTGAGATATGGATGGCTTTTACCAACGCTGCCGCATATTGTTTTCACAGCGTGAGATGTTAACACCTTGTTAACTCATTAAAGTTATAATTTATACAATATTCACAATCAAGCTTAAAAATTACTCAATATCAGATTGGCGTATCAACTTAAAACTGCATATTTGAATTAACATTCAAGAGTCAAAGAAATGACAGATCTACCTTAAATACTGAGGCTTAGGAGCAGAGATTATGAAAGTGGAGATTAAGACCGCAATCAAAGTGAATACCTATGCAGAAGTAATTAGTCATTCACCACTTATAACTAAAAGCTATTACTTAGACCTAAAGTCGAACCATTGAGAATAAATTCACTCAATCCATCCAAATATTGGTTTTACCCCATTTGCTTTATCGCGCTAAAATGAGCGCCTGTTTTCATGTTGACTTATGGGCTATGGAACTCATTTTTACCATCGCATTATTTGCATTCTCATCGGGGATCACCCCCGGCCCAAATAACATCATGTTGATGTCTTCCGGGGTAAACTTTGGCGTAAAACGCAGCATTCCCCATCTCAGTGGGATCTGTATAGGGTTTCCAGCCATGGTGCTAGCCATAGGATTAGGTCTAAGCACTGTGTTTCAAGCCTATCCACTACTACATGTAATTATTAAGTATGTAGGGATCGCCTACTTACTGTATCTGGCTTGGCTTATCGCCAACAGCAGCACCAAGATGAATGGTAAAGAAACGGCTAGTCCACTCTCTTTTATACAAGCCGCCGCCTTTCAATGGGTTAATCCCAAAGCTTGGGTGATGGGAATTGGCGCTGTTGCCACCTTCACAACCATGAGCCAAGCGTTAGCCCCTCAAGTTATGACTATCTCTCTCGTCTTTTTTGCGGTTGCAGTCCCCAGCGCCTTTATTTGGCTAGGGTTTGGAGTTGCCTTAAAGCGAATATTAAAGAAGCCAAAACAGCAGAAAATCTTCAATGTCACCATGGCACTCTTGCTTGTGCTATCGATCCTACCTATGATCGCGCCATAATCCTTCAAAGACGATAGCCCATGACTCAGTTAATGGATCCAGAATTACAAGCGTACGCAACAGAAACCGAAAACTGGGTAAAACAGGTGATTATGAAATATAACATCTGCCCTTTTGCCCGCCGTGAAGTTGAACGCGCCAGTATCAGGTATGCCGTCATCGATGAATCACGCATGCAAGATGTGTTGCAGGCACTAATTGATGAATGTGTTTATCTCGATGAAAATCCAGACATTGAAACGACTCTGTTTATCATGCCTCGTGGATTCGAAGGCTTCTATCTCTATTTAGACTTAGTCGATATCGCCAACGAGCTATTGATTGAACAAGGTTATGAAGGTGAATACCAGCTCGCGAGTTTTCATCCAGACTACTGCTTTGAGGATGAGCCACAAGACTCGGCAGCGAACTATACCAATCGCTCTCCTTATCCTACGCTACACATTATTCGCGAGGCCAGTATGGAGTTAGCCCTATCGACTTATAATGAGCCGGAAACGATCCCTGAGCGCAACATCGCCTTTGCCGAACGTAAAGGCAGCGAGTTCTTTGTAAAACTACTTGCGCACTGTAAAAAAGGTCAATAACCCCAATTTAGTGGCTACCCCGAGCCAGCGGCGGCCAAACAATGATTAATTTAGATTTAGGACATAAGCTTCATGGCTAAAAAATATTACGTGGTCTGGGCTGGACGTGAAACCGGCATTTTTACTAGCTGGGATTACACTAAAAAACAGGTCGACAAATTTCCACAGGCCAAATATAAGTCCTTCCCCACTGAGGCCGAAGCTAAGGCCGCCTTTGCTAAGGCACCCAGTTATAACAGTGGCACTAAAAAGCCTTCGCCAAGTGCCGCCAAAGCCAAAACAGCCGCCAAAGCCAGTGTCGATATCGATCTTAACCGCTGCGATCTATCTATTTTTACCGATGGGGGTTGCGAACCCAACCCTGGTGAAGCGGGCTCAGGCGTCGCGGTTTATCGTAATGCCCAGCTTGCCGAGCTATATTACGGCCTTTATAACGCCAATGGCACTAACAATTCAGCCGAGCTAAATGCCCTGCATCAGGCACTACTGATTGCCGACAAGGCGCTCAAGCAAGGGCTGACTGTGCAAATTTTAAGTGACTCCCAGTACTCGATAAACTGTATCACTAATTGGGCCTACGGCTGGAAAGCCAAAGGCTGGAAGCGCCAAGTTGCTGGGGATATCAAAAACTTAGACATCATTCAGCAGTCCCATGAACTCTATGATACCTTAAAAGACAAATTGGCGATTCAGCACGTTGCTGCTCACGTTGGCATTGAGGGCAACGAGTTGGCCGACCGTATGTCAATTTATGCTATCGACCAAAAAGACAGTGCATTTTGTCGCTACCCAGAACCCATAGTATTGGCTGATATTCTTAGCCTACGTGCCGGTTAACCCCTCAGCACTTTGTGCAAAAACCGCTCAGCGACACGTTTATTAACCATTATTCCCTTTTGGAGTTTGGTATAACGTGTCAGCTGTGCCACAATCGCCGCCATGAAAATTTACGTCCACCTACATAAAGCCCCTATTCGCGTTATCCGTATCGGAAGGCGCCGTTTTTGGCTGCGGCTAAAGCGCGATATGTTAGTGTTAAAAGATGCGCTATCTCAAGAGAAGCAGGAGACTAAAGATATGTTAGTCGCCTATAAGCGCTATACCTGCAGACAAGCATCGAAAGAGGAACTGATCGAAGCGAATAAGCAATTTGCCGATCTATTAAAAGGCCTAGGCCTCGGTATGTTTGCCGTTTTACCCTTTGCGCCGATCACGATTCCGCTGGTAGTTAAGCTCGGCAAGCTTGTCGGCGTCGACGTGCTACCTAGCTCGTTTAATAATATGTCTGAGCGTAAAGCCAATATCAGGCGCGTTGCCAGTGAAGCAAGATTACAGGCCAGTTCTGAGCAAATAAAATAACCCTGCCTCAGCTTTTATCTTATAAGCGCTCCTTATCGAGGAGCGAGTAGAGTCAAACTCGAGTCCCGCGCCAAGCAGCTCAATTTCCGTAGTTACCTTTATCCTAAACCTATTGCCTGATACTCTAACCCCTAAGCAATCCTCATCTTTTAATAACAAAAAGAGTCCTTACATGAGCAACCTTATTATTTCTGGTGCTTCAGGCATCCCTTTATCTATTTTTAACAGCGACACATTTGCCGCTTGGCGCGATCAGCAGACACCACGCATCCAAAACTGGCTCAGTAATACCCAATTTAAAAGCAAAGGCGCAAGCTTAATTCCAGGCCCAGAAGGCGAACTCGAGCAAGTTATTTTTGTCAGCGACAGTGACGATTCCTACTGGCTTTGTGGGGATTTGGTCAATCAACTGCCTGCAGGACAATATCAACTTAACGGCGATGAACAGCTCATTAGAACAGCAGCATTTAGTTGGGGCTTAGGCGCTTATCAATTCGACCGTTATAAAAAGAGTGATAAAGCCTTACCCGTTCTCGTGGTACCGACTCAAGCTCAGGCGGACGAGGCAAATAAATTCATCCGCTCGGTGTCACTGGTGCGCGATCTGGTTAACACACCTGCTGCCGATATGATGCCGCAACACTTAGGTGACATCATGATCGCCATGTCACAGGAGTTTGGTGCAAGCGTCACCCAAATTGTTGGCGATGAGTTGCTCGAGCAAAACTACCCCACCATACATATGGTTGGTCGCGCCAGTGAAAACCTGCCACGTCTAATCGATCTCACTTGGGGTGATGAGTCAGCACCAAAACTGACCTTAGTTGGTAAAGGTGTCTGTTTCGACTCTGGCGGCCTAGATCTTAAGCCTGGCTCTGGCATGCGCTTGATGAAGAAAGATATGGGCGGAGCGGCTCACGTTATCGGTCTAGCCCAGCTAATTATGGCTCACAAGCTGCCGGTAAGACTGCGCGTACTAGTGCCTGCCGTTGAAAACGCCGTATCGGCTAACGCCTTTAGACCTGGAGATGTGATCACCACGCGCAAAGGGATAACCGTTGAGATCGACAACACTGACGCAGAGGGGCGCTTGGTTTTGTGTGACGCACTGGCCGAAGCCAACAACGACAAACCAGAACTGGTCATCGACTTTGCCACACTTACAGGTGCGATGCGTATCGCCCTAGGTACTGAACTACCTGGTTTTTTCAGTAATGATGACGAAGTGGCAGCAGGCTTTACCGCATCGGGTCTTAAGGTAGGCGATCCTGTATGGCGTATGCCACTACACAAGCCCTATATGGCACTGACGGGTAGTGATATTGCCGATATTGCAAACTGTGCGACGACACCTTTTGGCGGTGCGATTACGGCAGCGCTTTATTTAGAGGAGTTTGTCGATAAGGATATCAGTTGGAGCCATTTCGATGTCATGGCCTACAATGTGCGCAAACTACCAGGCCGACCAATCGGCGGGGAGGCCTTCGGTATTCGTGCGGTGTTCGATTACCTGCAGAACCGCTTTAAAGCCTAATAAACATACCGAATAAAGGCCCGCATGTCGGGCCTTACATCTAATACACTGTCGCATCTTAGTTTTAGTTCACGGAAAGGCATTTACAAAGCTAAAAAGTTCCCCTTAAAAATCTCACCTAGCTCACAATATTAATCTATCAAGGCACTGTCGCCGCCGTGATTGCGTATTCCGTCACAATCTAATATTCAATTGTAGATATTATTCGTCTCCTTAATCCAATGCCGGATTATACAAACGAGAATAAAAAGTGAAAAAGCTAAAATTATCTATATTAATTGGTGCGTTACTTGGCGCGCCTACGGTTGTTATGGCAGATGATTTCAAACCTTCTGTTGATTTAGGTGGTGCAGTTAAAGTTAAATATTTCATTGATGATGCTAACGAATCGTCTAAATCAAATGGCGGTACATTCGCATTTGACGCATTAGAACTTGATATCGATAGTCAGATCAGTGAAAACTGGACAGCAAGTGCTAAGTACGTTTTCAAAAACTCTTCAAGCAACCATTTCATCAAGTATGCTTATGCTGCGTACAACGGTGTTGAAGATTGGCAGTTCCAGGGTGGTGTTGTTAGCAAGCCATTCGGTAATAAGAGCTTCATCTCTCACAACTGGTGGGAAAGTATCAACTACTACATGGGCTTTGAAGATGACTTCGATCTAGGTGCTAAGGCTATCTATAGCACTGGTAACTGGACATCAGAAGTTGCCTTCTTCAAGAACAGTGAATACTCATCATCTGATACCCGTGGTTACGGCGCGGATGGTTTTACAGGTACTGTTAACGGCACCGAGTATAACAACGAAGAAACCAACACGTTCAACATTCGTCAGTCATACGTTTTTGACTATGACAAACTAACGGTTCAAGTGGGTGCATCGCTAGAATACGGCCAGTTATACGATACAGTTCACGATGACCATGGTACATCGACAGCTTATGCAGTGCACTTAGATGCGCAGTACAGCGGTTACCAGCTACAGTTACAGATGGTTGACTATGACTACGACCAGTATCAGGCGAATAAAGATGGCCTGTACGCGATGAAGATGGGCGGCGGCGCTTATGAAGTTGCTGCTAAAGGTCAAATCTTTGCTGCTAACATCGCCAAGACTATCGGTTATGACTGGGGTACAGTGACTCTGTATAACGACTACAGCCACTTGACACCAAATACCGATGTTAACGCTAACCTAAATGACTCAGTTATCAACACAACAGGTATGAGCATTGCGGTATCAGACTTCTTCATCTTCGTAGATCACATTTACGGTAAGAATGCAGTATGGATTGGCGGTCAAGAAGGTCTTGGTATTGAAAACCAAAACGATGAGTTCCACTCTCTATTCAACATCAGTCTAAACTACTACTTCTAGTTCTGACTGCTAGGCTACTTGCTTTGTGAGTAGCCCTCACGCAAGGCGAGCATTAGTTTCATTCCTGCTTTAGCCTAGCGTGAGTTTCAATATCAATCGGTAAAACATATTTAGCTAACGCCATCTTCATGCTCACTGGCAACCTACTTTCGTTTCCGTTTCCGCTTTCCCCCCAAGTCGACACAGAGGCTTTATCAACTGTGCTACTCTAGAGTCGAGCCACCTAGCTTTAGTTAACGTTAAATAAAATGGAGGAAAACAGATGATCAGTTGTAATCAATACGATTATATCGAAATTGCCTGTTTGTATCGTTACCCTGTAGCACTCAAGCTTAAAAGTGGTGCAACCATTAACGGTATTGCTCTAGACACTGCACGTGACGCTAACAAACGGGAGTGCATCAAGCTAGCCTATCAAGACAGTCCAAATGATGGTACAGATATAGAGGCAAATAATAACCTAGCCGTCACTCGACTCGTTATCCTTGATGAGATAGCAAGTCTTCACGTCTGTATAAATAACCCACATTTCCACTCTGTGGAATTTAATTAACCTTTAACTCTCTCTCCTTTAAAGTGCGATTATTAGACTAACGTCATAGGAATTAATAATTCGCTTTCACTCATAAGTGCAGTGCTCTATGCTGTTAGCATAAATTAAACCGTCATCAATCTAATAACTTAGTTAAACCTTTGTCGAGTTTTAGCCGAGTTTTAGCCGAATTTTAGCCGAATTTTAGTCAGCATCTAATTAGCTTATTAGCTCGCTTTCAATTAAAACGGCTAACTCGAATGACGCATTCGAATGACTAAGCATTAGACTCCATTAATAGCAGGACGCTCGATATGAAACTCACAACTCTTCCGCTTCTGGCACTGATTACATTTTCAGCGACGACTTTTGCAGAGCCCGCTTCCGCAGAAAGCGTTAAACAACTGATGCATAAAACCGGTGCAGGAGAGCTCGGTATTCAAGCCATGAATCAGATGCTCCCAGCCCTTAAAAACCTTATCCCAGAAGCACCAGAAACATTTTGGAGCGACTACATGGCAGAGTTTAACCCTGAAGATCTAGTCGAAATGACTGTGCCTATCTATCAGAAATACCTGAGTGAAGAGGAAGTACAAGCACTGAATAGCTTCTATGACACGCCAGCAGGTAAGAAGCTCATTAAGGTTCAGCCACTTATCATGCAAGAATCAATGATGGCAGGTCAGCAATGGGGACAAGCCGTTGCCCAAGATGTGATAAGCAAGTATCAAATGCAAAAACACTAGTCACACTGACTCGATTTATAGATATTTAAACACAAAAAAAGAGCAGCTAAGCTGCTCTTTTTGATGTTTGAACTTCCCCAAGGAAAATACAACGATAGTTGAACTACAAACTAATGAAAATACCTGCCAACGCAGCACTCATTAAGTTAGCAAGGGTTGCCGCCAGTACCGCTTTAAGGCCGAGGTTTGCCACTTCGCTGCGGCGCTCTGGCGCCATCACGCCAATACTACCAAGCTGAATCGCAATCGAGCCGATGTTGGCAAAGCCGCATAGAGCAAAGGTAATGATCACTTGAGAGTGCATCGAGAGTTGCTGTTTAACCGTCGTGAAGTCCATAAAGGCGACAAACTCATTCAAAATCAGCTTCTGGCCGATAAAGCTACCCGCCTGCATCATCTCATTGACAGGTACGCCAATCAGAAATGCCACTGGTGAGAAGAGATAGCCCAGCAAGCTTTGCAAGGTCACACCTTCAAAATGAAACCAGTTACCCACTTGCTCAAGGCCCGCGTTAAACATGGCAATGACACTGATAAAGGCTAGCAACATGGTACCGATGGCCACCGCCACACGCATACCGTTCATCGCGCCAGAGGCGAGTGCGTCAATCACATTACCGTGTTCACTCTTGCTCATATCCACTTCTTGTTGATGCTCAATATTGCCTGTTTCTGGCACTAACAATTTCGCCATCATCAAGCTGCCAGGCGCCGCCATAAAGCTTGCTGCAATCAGATATTTAAGCTCAACCCCAAGCCCTGCATAACCGCCTAATACACTGCCCGCAACTGATGCCATGCCACCCGTCATCACCGCAAATAGCTCTGATCGGGTCATCTTAGGTAGAAATGGCTTCACTAGCAGTGGCGATTCACCTTGGCTTAAAAAGATATTACCTGTAGTAACTAGTGATTCTGCACGGCTTATGCCGAGTAGTTTCTGCAAGCCACCGCCAATGATCTTTATCACCCACTGCATAATGCCGAAATAATACAACATAGAGATCAGTGCGCTGATAAAGATAACTAATGGCAGAACGCGGATAGCGAACACAAAGCTGTTGGTAGCAAGATCGCCAAACAAGAAGTTAATTCCCTCATCGGCAAAACTTAATACAGAAGCAACCCCCTGACTCACCGAGCCAAGAATGTTTTGCCCCATAGGGACATACAACACTAAGGCCGCTAAAGCGGCTTGCAAGGCAAATGCACCCAGCACTGTGCGCCACTTAATGGCATGGCGATTTTCAGAGAAAATCCAACCACAGAAAATTAGAAAGGAAATTCCGACTAAACTGATCAACAGCTGCATAATTTATCACAATTTTTTATTAAATATAAAGAGTTAAGTTGCAGGCGGTCGCAATTGTATAGCGTATGGGGAATGCTTTAATGAAAGCGACATTTGACGTCGACTAACAGGCTAGGAATAACCTCACCTTTTAGCGTCGAGCGATTTGAGTGTCCGGCCATTGATACAAGAATGAAGCACCTAAAAACTTACAAAGTTTTGCCGGTCCAACTCCGTGGGTTATTCACTTATCCATGTAGCGGCTTGTATTAACGTATAAAGGCAGTGAACGAGACGTTCTAGCCGGAACGGAATTATACGAACCGAGACAAAGATTAAAAGCAGTTAATCTAATTTAATTACGGAATGTGCCGACTAAGCGATCACACGACCCACATAATGAGAGCTAGATCACGTAAGTCAGCTACATTCCATCATTTGAAATATGAGAATAAAAGTTTCGTGCTTAAGGCTTATAAGATTTTTGTAAGCACAGCGACATAATGATCCCGAAACAAATTCCTTGGGTGATCATGGCTGTGCCACCATAACTAAAGAAGGGTAATGGACTCCCCATTACTGGTAATAACCCGCTTACCATCCCCATATTAATAAAAGCATATAAAAAGAAACTCAGTGCAAAAGTGGCGCTGACTAAGCGATTGAATGAGGAATGACATTGGTAAGCTAACCAAATGACTCGCCCAGTAATAAATAGATAGATTCCGACTAAGAGTAAGCATCCAATAAAACCCCACTGCTCAGCGTAGGTTGAGAAAATAAAGTCTGTGTGACTTTCCGGAATGAATCCAAGCTGCCCCTGAGTCGCATTAGTCCAACCTTTGCCATGCATCCCCCCTGAACCAATTGCAATCAATGATTGGATTATCTGGTAACCCGCACCTAGGGGATCCGATTCAGGATCCAAAAATTGAGTTACACGCTTTTTTTGATAGGCTTCCATGACAAAGAACCACAACACAGGAATAGTGATTGCAACCCCACCGAGAAATGAACCGATAATTTTCCAGCTCATTCCTGCAAAGTACAAAACAAATAGCGCGTAAATAACGGTGAATATCGCCCCATCGAGATCGGGCTGAATAAATATCAGTCCAGCTGGAATCGAGGTGACAAGTAGACAGACAATGATCTTTTTAATATCAGGACGTCCTCCTTCAGCAACTAAAATCCATGCCACCATCAAGGGAATTGCCACTTTGACTAACTCTGAGGGCTGAAATCGAATCGGACCAATAACCAACCAACGTTGAGAGCCGTTGGTGCTATCACCAGCAAAAATAACGCCAAGCAGTAGTATGACCGCCGAAGCATATAGATAAGGGGTGGCTCGTTTATAACTTTGCGGTGAGATGACTGACATAACAAGGATAGCGCCAATCGCAATGAAGGCTCGGATAAGGTGTCGCTCTAATATCGATTCACTGAAACCGCTCGCGCTCCATACCGTGAGCGAGCCAAGCAAAATCAACAACGAAATAGCCAGTAATAAAGGGAAGTCAACTCGAGGTGTGTATTTAAACATATCTGTCTTCATTCAACATAAAACATAAGATATCAAACAGAGAAGCAAGCTGAGAGACAAGCTAAGAAACAAGCCGAAAGACAAGCAAACTGGTGATAATAGTGCGAGGAGTATAAACTGTTTTTTTATTATTAAAATCTGCTTGTTTAAGTTATTTTTCATCCCTATTTTAATGCTTTTCAGTGTAATCTACTATTTTGTGTTCTATATAATCTATCCAGAAGCAATTTTAGGCCGCGAAGTCACGGCGGTTTTGATTATTCGTGGGATAATATGCTGGCGCTAAGCGGTTATCGCCCCATAAGAAAAGCGCGAGGCTTATCTCGCTACCATTGATGATAGAGGATTTTTAGAGCAGGTATTGATAGTACCGAATGCGATGGCATCCGGCACTTATCTGAACATCTGTTATTTTTGGATGGTCATTACTTTAAACTGCGGCTATAGCAGATCCACTCAAGGCTAACTTATCGGTGACTCAAAGCCTTCGGGCTTTAACGCCACTAATGAGCACTTAATCGATTGTAATATATTCTCAGCGGTGTTGCCGATAACAAAGCCGGGGATCCCCGTTCTTGCTAAGGTTCCCATAACCAAGATGTCGATCTCTTTTCCGTTAACAAACTCAGGGATTTGCACATCTGCGGCGCCTTGCAGATGGTGAATGATAATGTCACCGCCAATGCCGGATTGCTCAATAAGGCTATCTAATGCTTTGCGATGACTGACTCTTGAGGCATCGAGTTCAGTGTTAAGTTCATCCTGATCGATTTTAATCCAAAGGCTGTTTCTCAAGTAACTTTCAAGTTTATACTCCCAGCAAGATAAGATATGCAGGCGGTAATCGCATTTGTTGGCGATATCACGTGCGAGCTGCAACATTCTTATTGAGAGCGCGTTTTCTTCAAGACTCGTACTGATGGGATCTATCGCAACAGCGACCTGACGTTTATCCAGCGGTTGATGGACTAAGCGGTTAAGCCAAACAGGACATGGACATTTACGTAATAATGTCATATCGATAGCCTTGAACCCTTCATCGGAGCCATCTAAAGGTTCGGCATCTTTAATCAACAGATCATGCTCATGGCTTAAGATGTTTTTGATGATGTTTACCGCAGGTTTTTCACCACTGAGGACTTGCACAGGCAGAGGAACATCCGCCTCTGCAATATGATTTTCCTGCCTGCTTTTATCTATTTGTTGATTGACTGTTTGCCGCAGCGCATTTTCATAGGTGTCTTGGTATTCATTGAGCTTAGGCGAAAGTGCAGGACAAACAATCAAGCCTTTCACCTGTGCATTATTGGCTTGAGACAGTCGCAGCGCTTGCCCTATGGAGTCACTGTCACTAGGCAATCCCTGACTAACAAATAATATATTCTTGAAGCTTTTCATCTCTACCTCCGTGATATGGAGCACCTTGAGGGCTGGCGTTAATTTTCTAATTGAGTTTAAAATGTCTCGCTTTCTTTATTCCAACCGACGAAAACACAGCTAAACGCAATAGATCCCTTCAAGTATTGTTCTACACAGGAAAATTTGCCAATAGGAGTATAAAATAGAGAGTGTTAAATAGAGTTCAAACGACAAAAACACACTAGAAGCCTTTTAAAAGCTAGCCTTAAAAGCTGATTGAGTTAAATGAGATCTCCAAAGCAAAGTGACGATGCTAACCGTCAAAGTCGACAAATGGCATCCCCAACCCAGCATGCTAATGATTATTTTTCAATTACTTATAATTAAAACGTACTTTTTCTTTCCCCTCAATAAAGA
>NZ_BPET01000072.1 GCF_019654915.1 Shewanella sp. MBTL60-007
CTCCCTTGTGTTACCGCTCGACTTGCATGTGTTAGGCCTGCCGCCAGCGTTCAATCTGAGCCATGATCAAACTCTTCAATTAAAGTTTTGATGGTCCGAAGACCTGCTCAATGAATTATACTGTTTTTCATCAACCTTAAGGCTAATGAAGTTTACATATTGCTATGGTCACTCAGTGGTTCATCGAGAAAATTTTGATTACATCTAAGATGTAATTTCGATTAACTCAACACCTGTGAGTGTCCACACAGATTTGCTTGTCATATTGTTAAAGAGCGTTGCCTACTTGGCGTTCTTACGAACCGCTTCAAGTGGCTAGGGCTGCGTATTCTACACTTCCCGTTGTTGGCGTCAAGCGTTTATTTTAAGAAGTTTTTCAAGCGGTGATTTCTTAATCAGAAGTCGCTACCCGAAGCTCTTAAAGCGGTTGTCACCAGAGTTTAGTTTCCGGAGAAGTTAAACTCTCACCTCTATTCTTTTTCATAAAGATATAAAGAGATGCTGATTTAGCTGCAAGTCCCGTTCTATCTAGCGTTTACGACTATTTCTAATCTCTAAACATTAGTCTAGTTGGCCTGCTGTGCCGTGTCAGTGGATGCGCATTATAGGGAGATTTAAGACGAGCGCAAGGGGCTTAATAAATAAAATTAGAATATTCGAATCAAATGAACATCCTTTGCACGATACGCTGTTTTAAACAGCACACCAGCCGCTTTAATAGCCAGACTTGATAAAGATACAGGTCATCAGCTAGCGGCTCTTTAGAATAACTCCGCTCCAAAGTGAAGCTCTTAGAGATTGAGCTAAAATACCTTAAAACAAAAATGCCCCTACTGATGGGGCATTTTTATCCGATTGACTCGTACATATATAAGTAAAACTATAAGTAAGAGTCAGTCTTTACTCTCACTTAGTGAGAGGCTAGGCCTGACTCGCAAGATAAGCCGGCACATCAGCAATCGAATCTAATACGACGGTTGCCGCAGCAATCGCGTCATCGGTAACAGACTTACCCGTTCTGACAAGAATGCGTATAGGTACGCCCGCCGCCTGAGCCGCTAACATGTCGTCACGCTTATCGCCCACCATGACCGATTTAGAAAGATCAATTTTTAAGAACTTAGCTGCCGAATTAAGCATGCCTGGTTTTGGTTTACGACAGTCACAATCGACTTTGTATTCGCCAATGCCTTTTTCTGCATGATGTGGGCAGTAATATATGCCATCAAGTTCAACACCTTTATCGACAAAGTTCCAATCCATCCACTCAGTTAACGAATGAAACTGATCTTCACTATACATTCCTCGAGCAATGCCAGACTGATTAGTCACAACGGCAAGCATATAACCCATATCTTTAAGGGCCGCACATGCATCAAACACACCGTCTATATATTCAAAATCGTCAACCTGGTGTACATAACCGTGGTCTAGATTGATAACGCCATCTCTGTCTAAAAATACCGCTCGATTCACAATACATTCTCTCTTATATGCAATGGCTATTATTATTTCATTCATTACAACAAATTGCACCGTGAACTTGCTATAAAGCATCGAATATCGTGTAATGGATAAAATATACATTAATCATTCGGTCAATATTAACCGTTAAAAATAGCCGCAGTGGGAATAATAAGATGTCTGATCTCTACCAACAAAGACGCGATGAGCTGTTTGCGCAGTTACCAAATAACAGTTTAGCCGTCATTTCAGGCTACCAACAGAAAGTACGTAGCAAAAATATCAAATACCATTTTAGACAAGATAATGACTTTCTCTATTTAACGGGTTTCGATGAGCCCGATGCTGTTGCATTACTGATTAAAGGGGATGTAAACCAATACATCTTATTTTGTCGACCAAAAGACCCCACTCAAGAGGTCAGCTTTGGCGCACGAGCAGGCATCGAAGGTGCCATTGAGAAACACGGTGCAGATAAAGCCTATACCGTTGCCGAATTCGAAGATACGCTGTTACCTCTGCTACAAGATATTGACACTCTCTATATCAATGATGAATTGGGCCGCTTTTCGTCGCAGCTTATTGGCTGGGTAAATTATCAAAGGCATCACTGCTCATTTGACACACCTAAGCAATTCACCTCAATTAAGCCGTTAGCCGAAGTACTGCATGGTATGCGAGTCGTAAAATCCGTTGAGGAGATCGAAAAAGTACGCGCCGCGGTGGCGGCGTCTACCGCAGGGCATAAAGCCGTGATGCAAGCGTGTAAACCCAACGTCAATGAGAGAGAGCTCTCTTCACTATTTGACTTCACTATCGCAAAGTTTGGCTGCAATGACGTTGCCTACCCCAGCATCGTTGCTGGCGGTAACAACGCCTGCTGCTTACATTATGAAGAGAATTGTTGCGAATTATCCAATGGACAGATGCTGCTAATCGATGCGGGTGGCGAATTTGAACATTACGCTGCTGATATTACCCGAAGTTACCCTGTTAATGGTCGATTCTCGTCGGAACAAAAAGCCATCTACCAATTAGTGCTCAATGCTCTCGATCAGGCCATAGCAAAAGTACGTCCTGGGGCACCATGGAACACGCTTTACGAAACCTGCATGCAGGTGATGGCCGAGGGGCTTAAGGAGCTTGGATTGTTAAGCGGAAGCATTGATGAAATCATGGCTACAGAAAGCTATAAACGCTTTACTGTTCATAAAACTGGCCACTGGCTAGGCATGGATGTTCATGATGTAGGCCCATACCATGACCAAGACGGTAACTGGCGTACACTAGAAGTTGGCATGGTGTTCACCATCGAGCCGGGGATCTATTTTCCAAAAGATGCACTCGACATTCCTGAAGCTTATCGTGGCATGGGGATCCGTATCGAAGATGATATCTTAGTCACTGAGTCGGGCTTTGAGAACCTGTCAGTCGATGTGCCTAGAACAATACAAGAGATTGAAGACTGGATGGCAGCTTAACACTCCCGCCATACAAACTAGAGATAAGTGTATATTGGCCTTATCTCTACTAAATATGCTGTTAGAACGGTTATTCCCATATCAAGTATTTCTGCTAGCTCAATGTACTACACTAAAAGAAGTAGTTGTGACCAGCGAATACCGTTCCCATGCAAACTCACAAATCAGCTTCCGAAGCACACGCTCCTATTTCAACCATAGATAGCCCCTTGGCACGTAAAATAGGCTTACCTCTGCTCACGCTTTATGGATTGGGTACCATGCTCGGTGCTGGGATCTACGTATTAGTGGGTAAAGTGGCTGCCTTTGCCGGAATGCTCGCCCCGCTCTCCTTTATTGTTGCTGCTATTATCGCCTATGTCACGGCGCTAAGTTACTGTGAGCTGGTATCTCGCTTTCCTCAAAGTGCTGGCGAAGCCTGTTATGTAGAGCAGGGGTTCCACCGTCGTTATTACGGCATCATTGTTGGTTACCTAGTGGTGTTTACTGGCATAGTGTCATCAGCAACACTCATAAATGGTTTCGTCGGCTATTTATCTCACTTCATCGAGATCCCACGGCACATCAGCATATCTGTCATGCTGCTGTTACTCGGGCTTATCGCGATATGGGGAATTGCCGAATCACTCTGGCTCGCGGCCGTGTTAACCGTCATAGAAGTATTCGGACTATTACTGGTCATTACCATTGCAGGCAGCGCGCTGCCCTCGTCCTTAGATCTGCAACAAGCTTTTATACCTGAAAGTACACTCTTACTCGGCGGAGTATTCAGCGGCGCATTTCTCGCTTTCTATGCTTTTATCGGTTTCGAAGATATGGTCAACATTGTTGAAGAAGTTAAGTCTCCAAGCAAAACCATGCCAAGGGGAATCATATTGGCATTTATCAGCGCCAGCTTACTCTATGTGATGGTGGCATTAGTCGCGGTTTTCTCTCTTCCATTAAATCAATTATCCGCCTCAGATGCGCCACTTAAAGATATTCTTATCCCACACCATCCCATGGCGGGAACCTTAATCAGTGTCATCAGCCTATTTGCCATTCTGAACGGCATATTGGTACAAATTATCATGGCTGCACGAGTACTATATGGCATGGCTCACCAAGAACGCGCGCCAGCTTTTTTAGCTAAGGTAAACAGCAAGACAAAGACACCGATCATCGCCACCATCATCATTACCGCAATTGTTTGTTTTTTCGCACTTTGGCTACCCCTTGTCACTCTGGCCAAAACCACCAGCTTTATTATTCTGATTATTTTCGCTTTAGTTAATCTGTCACTTTGGCGTGTCCAGCGCCAAACGGCTGAAGAGGAGCTAAACAGTAAGGCAAAAGACAAGATTGGAGATAAGGTAGAAAAACGAAATGGCTGGCCGATTACTGGCGCTTTGCTGTGCCTTTTCCTACTTGGGGTGCAAATTTTTAACTACCTTTTCAATTAATATGAAGCTAATACAGACGAAATTGGTGAAGCATGACTTCTGTCTCACATTCTCAACACTGCATCTAGGCAAAGGCTTTTCCCTATAACCTTCTCCCTTTGAACTCTTCATTAAGGGATAGTGTCTAAAAGTTGGACTTAGCCCAATCGCTGAGTTCATCAATTGGGTTAGGGAATCCTAAAGCATAGACAAACCGATTCTCACTATCTTCAAACACATTGGTATTCACTGCCAGCAAAACAAAACCATCATCTAACAAGGCACTGGCATCCTGACTGCATTCTGTTTCGACTATCTTTGTAATTTTAAGCAGCACTTCTTGAGCGCTATCCATTGTAAGTTTGTCCATGCTAATCCTTTTACTCTTAAGCTAAAAACTGAGTCAATAATCATTGTAGAGTAAACCAACTAAAGTGACGTTAATCTATCAATAGCCTATCCCACCGTCCATTTTTCATACTGGCTAACAATCTGACCACTACCTCGGCCTTGGTGCAGCATAAGTCTCCCTTAAAAATGGGCTCTCATTTGCTGGTTATCACCTCGCAAACTACAATCAAAAGGAATCGGGTTTAATCAGCCCAATAAGCTAAAATTGCGAGCCTTACCCACCAGCTAGATGGAGTCGATAATGGATACTGACTACTTAATTGTCGGTAGTGGTATATCCGCATTAGTGTTCGCCGCTCTGAGTGCAAAATCGGGCCGTAAAGTGCTGCTCCTAGAGGCACATCAATATCCCGGTGGTTTTGGGCACACCTTTCCTATGGGCAAGCACTACAAATTTAATGCCCAGCTTCACTATGTATGGAATTGTGGTGAAGGAGAAACGGTCAATCAAGTTCTCAAGAAGCTACAACTCGATAAAAAGGTCACATTCGAGTCATTCGACCCACAAGGTTTCGATCATATGCGCATGCCTGGGTATCAACTCGATATTCCCTATGATTCAGAATTACTGCTCACCCGCCTAGAGTCCCTGTTTCCTAGGCATACCAAGCAATGCCGTGCCTTTTTTGATGAGGTAAAACGAACAGCCGATGGGCTAACCGTGCTATCCGGTGACGAACGCTTTAAAAATATCTTCAAAAATCTAGAAAAAGCCGCAACTGCATATAGAAACATCAGATTTACTCTGCAGCAGGTATTTGACAAACATAAGCTGCCATTGGAGGCGCAAACTCTACTCGCACTTCAGTGGCCCGATTTTCTACTTCCACCAAATCAGTTGTCATTTTGCGCTTGGGTATTGCTTTTTACCGGGTATCAGAGAGGAGCCTATTATCCTACTCATCATTTTGAGCATGTGATCAACTCATTAGTCGACACCATAAAAGATAATGGCGGTAAGATCCTGTACCAAACCCAAGTAGACAAATTCATTCTAGAAGATAATCGCGTTGTGGCTGTAGAAGCCACAGATCTAACGACTAATGAAACCATACGTTACTCGGCAAAATGCACCATCTGTAATATGGATCCAAAAAAAGCCGCCCATCTCATCGGCATAGAGAAGTTCTCTTTAAAGCTAAGAAGCCAACTTAACTATGACTATTCTGCATCTAACTTTATGGCCTACTGCTCAGTTAAAGACATTAATTTAGCGGACTACGGCTTTGGTAAGTGGAACATTTTCCACACCAGTCACCTTGACCTTAATCAAGCCTTTGACGCCATGTATCATAATCATGATTACTCTGCTCCTAGTTTCGCTATGTCCACTCCTGACTTTTTAACGCAAGACACATCGGATAGGCCCGAGGGATATCAGATTATCGAGTTTGTCACCGTTGCCGATTATCAATACTTTAAAGACTTAAAGGCACGTGATCCTAGAGCCTATAGACAGAAAAAACGAGCGATATTCAACTCGATAGTCAGTACGGTTGAGGAGCATTACGTGCCAAACTTCAAGGACTACCTATCCTATAAGAGCACGGGTAGCCCAACCACAAATGAAGACTTCTGCTGGTGTCCAGAAGGCAACTCATACGGCTCAGCAATGACGCCAAGCAATTTCAACCTATGGCGATTAAATCATAATAGCTCTTTAAAAGGGTTTTACTTCTGTAACGCATCATCTGGATATGCAGGTTTTGCAGGCACATTTTGGACAGGAGCTAAGCTGTATCAGCACCTCAGCGGTGAGCGCATCCTTTGAGTTAATTGGCTTTGCAAAAAATCATGGGGAGGACGGGATGAAGTTTGCGATCATCGGAGGCGGCGCTAGTGGCATGATAACCGCCTACTACCTGAGTAAACAGGGCCACACTGTGAACGTATTTGAGAAACAAGCCATGCTAGGCGGCCACATACGCACGGTAAACAAAAACATAAAAATCCCCAACCTCCCGCAAGATATCACTCTAGAAGGCGGTGTCGTTGAGTTTTCCAGTAACTTTAAACATTTCATATCCCTGATGGATGAACTCAACGTCAATCTCGAACCTCTGGACGTTGGGTCAGCACTCTTTAAGCGCAATAAGAAACGTTTTCTTTCCCCCTCGGTGATAACGGGCAATATAAAAGGCTTGGCACTTATCGTTGAGTTTTTCAAACTCACTTATGTTTATCTCTCTGCAAATTGGTTATTGCTGCAGCTCTATCTCAAGCCCTCATCATCTCTTAGAGATAAGCCTTTTGCGGATTACGTCAGCAAACATCAGGTGAAGAACACTTGGTTAAAGCTATTTACTATGTATTGCTTCTCAATCCCCTACAAAACCATCACCAAGGTGCCTGCAGAGTTAGCCTTTAATATTTTCCGGCGCTATTTTTGGGCTGACTGGAAACGAGTAGATGGCGGGGTCTACAGCTATATAGAAAAAATAGAGCGTTGCTTAAAGGGCAAGGTCATTCTTAATGCGAATATAAAAGCAGTGTTCCGATCCGATAGCGGCGTCACACTGCAATTTGCCGATGGTAGCAGTGAGCATTTCGACAAACTCGTTTTAGCCGTTCCACCAGATCAGGTATTGCGCTTAATATCGGCGCCATCGGTTTCAGAAGTAAAGTGCTTCTCCCCCTGGAAGGCTAATTTTGCCAAAACAGTACTGCATCGAGATCCGCTAATTTACCCCCGCTTTGGTATAAGCCAACCATCGGAGTTTGATTTCTTTCAGACCCAAGCAGGATGGGGCTACAACGCGTGCTTAACCCGGATCTGTAATCTACCGCCAAAGTCACAATACAGCTTGGCCTACAACATTGATAGCTTGATCGCAGAACAAAATATCCTGCAAACATTTGAGCACCACACGCCGTTCTATAGCGTCGATGCGTTTCAATATCGCCGCAACATTATCGACACTAATGGCGATAACCACACCTACCATGTTGGTGCCTATCTCTATGACGGTCTACACGAGGGTGCAGTGTTGTCGGCCAAGAAAGTGGCTGAACTAGTTAGAAAGTTAGAAAGTACAATCCACTAACTGACACGACTCAATTATCAATAAAAGCTCCCATCAAATAAAAACCACCGACCTAAGTCGATGGTTTTTATTTACTCATACTTGAGCTGGTTGATAGCTTTGCACTGATATTTTAAAAGCTAAACTAAATCTAACTAAATCTATCAATTCGATAGGGGCTTAAATCAATATCAGCCTGTTTACCTAACACCTCTTGCGTGAGTAACTTAGCAGTAATCGCTGACCAAGTGAGCCCTAGATGCTGATGACCAAATGAGAAAAATACGTTAGATTGTTTTTGACTTCGTCCCAATACAGGCAGGCTATCTGGCATTGAAGGCCTAAAGCCCATCCAACGCTCACCGTCCTCAACGGATGCATCAGCAAATAGCTCAGGTAGAAGTGCTTTAGCATGAGGAAACAAACAATCCGCCCTCGCCTCAACTAAAGGCGCCTTTAGCCCACCGAACTCAACGGTGCCCGCTAATCGTGTCCCCTCCAGCATTGGGGTGATGATGAACTTGCGGTTATAGGACGCGACGGGTCGAGACAAGCGACTTCGCTGCGGCATCATCAAATGATAGCCTCGCTCTGTTTCTAACGGCACCGAATAGCCTAACTGCTTTGCAAAAGGCTTCGACCAAGCACCAGAGGCAATAATCAAACGTTCGGTAGTATAGCTACTGGCATTTGTTTCTAACCTGATATTCGAATCTGTATTGGAGCTATTAATCTTCACTAACTCTTCGGTAACAACCTTGCCTCCCAACTGTTTAAATTTGGCTTCTAGCGCCAAACATAAACGATAGGGATCTTCAGTATGGCCCACATGAGTAAAGTACAAAGCATTAGTGATATTTGTACTTAACGAAGGTTCTAACGCTCTGACTTCATCAGCACTCAATAACTGAACTTCTACCCCAGCATCAGCATAAGCACGATACTCTTTATGCACTTCTGGCTCTGGCGTGCCTTCAAACACCAGCAAGCTGCCGTTCAAAGTCAGCAGCTCTTTACAATTACAAAACTCAGCTAAAGACTTCATCGCTGCGATTGAATCTTGGTTAAGGGCTTTAATCGCTCGACTATTATGGCTTCTACGTGAAGGCAACATATTGTGTAAGAAGCGCATAAACCAAGGTAACGCCTTAAAAAAGTACCTAGGTTGAATACGAAACGGCCCTAGCGGATCCATCAACATACCTGGCAGCTTTGGTAACATGGCGGGATCCGCTAAAGGAAACACTTGCTCGGTGGCAAAATGACCAGCATTGCCCTTTGACGCTCCTGCTCCTACGCCTTCTTTATCGACAATGGTTACGTCAAAGCCTGCGCGCTGTAGCTCTATCGCCGCAGCTAAACCGACGATACCAGCTCCAACTACGGTCAAGGTGCCTGGATGGGTATTCGTGCTCATTATATTTTCTCCACTCAACTCTTTTTACCCAATTAACGCAACATAAACCCATCTTGAAACACATCATCGGGATCGATAAAGAACTGATGCTTGCCTGTTATATAGGAGCGACCCGAAACCTCGGGGATCACCGTCTGTTTCCCATGAAACTCCGACACAGCCGAGGCACTAACAATCATTCTGCCATCGACAATACTTTCTATCATCAGTGGCGTGTTTAACTCAACCTCGCCCTTGGCATGTAAAAGAGCCACTCTGCCAGCGACACCTGTTCCCGTTGGTGAACGATCCACCTCACCATCGGCAAAAATACACACATGACGAGAGTGAGCTTCAGGATTTGTCACTTTTTTAGAGGTAAAAATAGTGCCATACAGAAAACTTAAGTCTTCCTCAAGGGGATGCACTAATGGGTGAGTCGCCATTACCGCATGTTTGATCCTACGTCCAATATCAATCAGCTGCGCGACATTATCTTGCCCACAACTAATGCCATGTGCATCGGCATCGACATAGGCGTAATAGGCGCCGCCAAAACCGATATCATAGTTCACCAGACCAAAGCCCTCGACAGTCACGCTACAATCGAGAGCTTCCGCCCAAGAGTCCACATTTTTGAAACTTGCATGAATGTTCCCCTGCGGATCACGGTAGGCCTTGGCCGTGATCAAGCCAGCGGGAGCATCGATTTTGATGATACGGGACTCTTGACCTAAATCGATCGTTCCTGTTTGGCACATCACCTTAACTAAAGCCAAAATACCATGGCCACACATACTGCTATAACCTTCGTTATGTAAAAACAGTACGCCAAAATCTGCATCAGCAGTGACAGGTTCTGTGATAAGCGCACCATACATATCCGCATGCCCCCTTGGCTCATGCATCAGCAGTTTTCTGTATGTATCGAGGTTTTGCTGCACATATTGACGCTTTTCTAATATGGTCGAGCCTTTGATCTCTGGATATCCTGAAATAATTATTCTTAACGGCTCCCCTTCTGTGTGAGCATCAATGGTGACAAAATCCTTGAAACTGCTCGATAAATTAGGGGTTATTGTGATCGACTGCATATTTTCATTGCTCCAGAGTTAATATTTGGATACTGTATACAATAATTCTTGTGGTTTTAGTAGTATTTATTTAGATACATTCTCTAAACAAAAGAGTTTCAATTTAAACATGTGAGTATACAATATACCAATAGACATCTAACTCCAAACGCTACACAGCAGTAACAGTGAGTTAATATGAAAGTGAATTGGCAAGGTGTTTTTCCAGCAATCTCAACACAGTTTAGTGAAGATGCTTCAATTAACTGCGAAGCAAATGTTCGTATGTTAGAAGACCTATTAAGAGATGGTATTAACGGAATCATTGCTTTAGGCACGGTCGGTGAAAATGAGTCTTTAACCACTGAAGAAAAGCACGAATTCATCAAGCACACAGTAAAAACCGTAAATAGCCGATTAAGTCATTGCTGATGCACTAGAAACTCGAATTGAGCTAGACAAAATATAACAACGATTAATAAAAAGTCTGATCTCCAAATACGTTGGCGGCTTAACTAAAATTAGCGGCTAACGTAGATCAGGATAACAATGGAGTGTTTTACATGCTGAAAGGCACATTTTTTTGTGTTGATGCCCACACCTGTGGCAATCCGGTTAGATTGGTCACTAGCGGCCACCCTCACCTGCTTGGCGAAACCATGAGTGAGAAGCGCCAACATTTCCTAAATGAGTACGACTGGATCCGCAAAGCATTAATGTTTGAGCCTCGTGGCCACGACATGATGTCAGGCGCCTTCCTTTATCCCCCTTGCTCTGACAACGCCGACGCCTCAATCCTATTTATCGAAACCAGTGGCTGTTTGCCTATGTGTGGTCACGGTACCATAGGTACAATTACTGCGGCCATTGAGTCGGGTCTGTTGACCGCAAAGACCCCAGGTCGCCTCATCATCGACGTTCCTGCAGGACAAATTACCATCGATTATCAGCAGACGGGTCAGAAAGTTGATTGGGTCAAAATTTATAATGTCGCGGCTTACCTCGCACATCGCGATAAAATTCTTGATATTCCAGGACTGGGAACATTAAAAGTCGATGTGTCCTATGGTGGTAACTATTACGTTATTGTCGATCCGCAAGAGAACTTTCCCGGACTTCGTCACTGGAGCGCAGGAGACATCCTAAAGTGGAGTCCAATTGTTCGCGAAGTCGCCCAGCAGCAACTCACTTGTGTTCACCCAGATGATCCTACAGTTAGTGGCATCAGCCATGTACTTTGGACTGGGGACACCATCAGCGATGGTTCCGATGGCGCCAACGCCGTTTTCTATGGCGATAAAGCCATCGACCGCTCTCCTTGCGGCACAGGCACCAGCGCTCGTCTTGCCCAGTTATTTACCAAAGGCTTACTCAGTGTTGGCGATGAATACACCCATGAAAGCATTATCGGCAGCCAGTTTGTCGGCCGCATCGAAGCTGAAACCACAGTTGGTGAGCATAGAGCGATTATGCCAAGTATCAAGGGCTGGGCCAGAATCATCGGCAAAAACGCGATTACAGTAGATGATAGCGACCCTTATGCCTTCGGCTTCCAAGTAGTGTAACCCTATAAATTTCTAATTGAGCTTTAAAACTCAGGAGCAAACATGACAGATTCAAATCAAGTTGCGATTTCTGGCCAACACTTTATCAATGGTGCGTGGACGAACGAGTCAACAGACTTTAACAGTACAAACCCAGTGACAAACGAAGCACTCTCGTTTCGCTTCGCTAACGCCGATAAAAGTATCGTTGCCAGTGCAACAGCTGCAGCTAAACAGGCTTTTGTTCAATACCGCAGCCTAGCGCCAACGCGTCGCGCCGAATTTTTAGAAGCGATTGCAGATGAAATCCAAACGGATATTGCCGCAATTACCGAAACAGCCCATTTAGAAACAGGTTTACCTATGGCGCGCCTACAGGGCGAGACTGGGCGTACATGTGGCCAACTGCGTTTATTTGCTGGCAACTTAAGAACCCCTATCGATAGCCGCTACGTGGATCTCGCTAATCCAGAAAGACAACCACTGCCAAAGCCAGATACCAGACTAACAACACTGCCACTAGGCCCCGTCGCCGTGTTTGGTGCATCGAACTTCCCGCTTGCATTCTCAACTGCTGGCGGCGACACAGCATCGGCACTCGCCGCTGGCTGTACTATTGTGGTTAAAGGCCACCCTGCACACGCAGCCACCAGCGAGTTGGTGAGCCGTGCAATCGAGCGCGCTGCTGTTAAGTGTGATATGCCAAACGGCGTATTTAACCTAGTACAAGGTTTCGCGCCTGAAGTATCGACAGCGTTAGTCACCGATCCTGCGATAAAAGCGGTTGGCTTTACAGGCTCACTTAAAGTTGGCCGCATCTTATCTGATCTATGTGCAGCACGCGCAGAACCTATCCCATTTTATGGTGAGCTTGGTTCAATCAACCCTCAGTTTATCTTAAATAGTATCTTAGAAGCACAAGCTGAAAGTCTTGCATCTACTCAGGTACAGTCAATGTTAATGGGCCACGGTCAGTTTTGTACTAGCCCGGGTGTTATCGTTGCCGTCAAAGGTGAAGCATTAAACCGCTACAAGGCTACACTGGCACAAGAGATCGCCTCTCAAAGCGCTGCAAGCATGCTTACCGCTGGCATCGCCAACACATACCAAGCCCAGATTGAAGCCCTACTGGCAGACCCAAAAATCGAGCTTAT
The DNA here is from genome assembly GCF_019654915.1 of Shewanella sp. MBTL60-007. Taxonomy (GTDB): domain Bacteria; phylum Pseudomonadota; class Gammaproteobacteria; order Enterobacterales; family Shewanellaceae; genus Shewanella. The sequence goes on from NZ_BPET01000072.1 coordinate 12,968, forward strand.
CGCTCAAGGAGAGTCCTCGCCAGCTAGCCACTTTACCCGCCCTACGGCACTTAAAGTGACGGCTGCAGACTTTATCGCTTCCAATGCCATTCAGCAGGAAGTGTTTGGTCCATGTGCGGTATTGGTAGAGTGTGATGATAGCGCACAGATGCAATCCATTGCCGAGCAGCTTGAAGGACAGTTAACAGCGACGGTACATGGCCTAGAGGCAGAACTTGTTGAAAATACAACCCTAATTGAAGCAGTAGCGTTTAATGTAGGCCGTTTAATTTTCAATCAGATGCCTACAGGTGTTGAGGTATGTCACTCAATGAATCACGGTGGCCCATATCCAGCTAGCACCGACAGCCGCACCACCTCTGTTGGCTCAGCTGCAATGGCGCGTTTTGAGCGTCCAATCTGCTATCAAAATATGCCACAAGCGTTACTTCCTGCGCGTGTTCAAGAAGGAAATGCAGGCGTAAAGACTTTCTAAAGCGGTCAAAATATGAAGGGGAACTATCGGTTCCCCTTTCATTATATTGACATAAGCGGTACCCTAGGACGGATCAACTTGTATAAATAACAAAAAAATCGGGAACTATGAGCAGAACAACACCTATCGTCCATAAAACTCGCACACAAATTGTGGTTGAGGTGCTTAGGGAAAAAATCCTTTCCGGTGAAATTGCCGCTGGCAAACCTTTACGTCAAAGCGCTTTAGCTGATGAGTTAAATGTTAGCAGAATTCCAGTAAGAGAAGCCTTACTGCAATTAGAGGCCGAAGGCTTAGTTAAATTTGAAGCCCATAAAGGCGCCACAGCGACACTGTTATCTGCTGAACATGTCACCGAACTTTTTGAATTACGAGCACTGATAGAAGGCGACTTACTTGCTAAGTCAATACCGAATTTAAGTGAAGAAGACCTTAATCAAGCTGAGCATATTCTTGAAGAGATGGACACAGCCTTCCAAGATGAAGACCAAGTCGAAAATTGGAGCGGATTAAACGCGCAATTCCATACTTGTCTTTATAGTGCGGCAAACCGCCCTCATACACTTGAAGTTGTTCAAGGCCTCAACACTAGCTGCGACCGATATATTCGCTTACAGCTATTTTTAGCAAGCGGTGTGCCTAAAGCTCAACAAGATCATCGTGAACTACTTGAATACTGTAAGAAGAAAGATATTGAGAAGGCCGTTGAATTATTACGCTCACATATCTTACATGCAGCTGAAGCGATTCGCGTATTAGTTAGTCAACAAGACGACTAGCTCACTGTTTGATTAGCATAATCCTTGCTAAGCTTCACTTATACAGATCCCATAAGGCAGAGCTAAGGTTCTGCCTTTTTAATCTATAGAGAATACCTAGATGCAGTACGCCACTATTACTGGTTGGGGAAAGTGTGTTCCGCCTGCCACCCTAACAAACCATGATCTTGCAACATTTATCGACACCTCAGATGAGTGGATTAAACCACGCACAGGTATTAGTCAAAGACATATCAGCCATGTTGATACGTCAGCACTAGCCTCTGTTGCCGCCAAGCGTGCACTGGCCGCCGCTGGGATCGATGGTAGCGAGCTAGATATGATTATTCTCGCCACTGCAACACCCGATACCCTAATTCCAAATATCGCTTCAACAGTACAAGCTGAAGTGGGCGCAACATGCGCGGCGTTCGATATCAATGCTGCATGTAGCGGTTTTTTATACGGCCTAGGCCTAGGTAGCTCACAGATCAGAAGTGGTCAGTGTAAAAAAGTGCTAGTGATTGGTGCCGAACGCCTATCATTTTTCCTCGATTGGTCTCGCCGTGACACTGCCGTATTATTCGGTGACGGTGCTGGTGCCGTTGTACTTGAAGCCACTGATGAAGCTATTGGTGTATTAGGCTACGAGCTTAATAACGATCCCGATGGCCGCGATATTTTAAAGGCTGGCTTTGGTACTGCGATGGACAGATTTGAAGCATCATCTTTGGATTTCTACATCGAATTTAATGGTCAAGAGATCTTCAAGCGCGCGATTGCTGGCATGGGTAAACTCAGCACAAAAGTGGTTGAGAAGTGCGGCATCGATAAAGATGAGATCGATTGGGTTATTCCTCATCAGGCAAACGAGCGTATTATCGATACGCTTATTAACCGCATGAAGATCCCGAAAGAAAAAGCGGTCGTTAACATTGCTAACTACGGTAACACCTCTGCAGCAACGATCCCGATTGCAATTTGTGATGCCCTAGAGCAAGGTAAGATCCAGCCTAACCAAACCATTTTGTCTTGTGCGTTTGGCGCAGGCCTAACTTCTGCTGCGGCATTGATCAAATGGGGTGACAGAGTCACACCAATCAATACTAGCGATGCAGAGCTACCACCTTGCGATAAGACAGGTATTGAGCTAGTCGCTAAAGCAGTTAAGCATTTCTGCGGCTAAGCTAATCCTTACTCATTGGCTATAGTCATTGTCAGTAGATAGAAAAAACACCGAACCCAGTTCGGTGTTTTTTATGAGTCTTTGGTGCAAGACTATGATGCAAAGCTAGGACGGTAAATCCAATTCGTCCCAGTAAACTGCCGCTGAAAAGTGGCTACCAATTCGATCGTTAAGCTTACTAAAGCTAGACAAAGCCACCTCTTCACCGCTTAAGCAATGCCAGACAAAGCGGTGGCAGTTGTTATCGAATAAGTCATACTCCCGATAATTAAATATAGACTGCTTAGCCCTATCAAGCACTTGCTCGCCAATTAAGGCTTGGTGCCGGTGATTACAGGCCTGATAGATCCGACTTCCTGTACGCCCTGCCAAAAAACGCTCAACAGATACAGCTCGCACTAAACCGCTACCATGAAGCTCCACCAGCGTATTATCGCCTACCCAGATCCCTGTGTGCTCAATCACACCAAATACGAAACAACAGACAATGCCACCAGGTTCAGGCAAGACCATCTTATTCTCCGTTTTCCACAAGCTTGGAGCAAGCTCTGCCGATTGTCCCTGGCGATGCTCTGTGTTTGCTCTTCCTTGCCGACGCTTTAACGCAATAGACTTTTGCTTCTCTCGCTCTTCGGCAACAATTGCGGCTCCTACGGCCGCCGCACCTAACCAAATTAACGGAAATGCCATCTGTTCTTCCTATTGTCCCACTGAACTCAAATCAAGCTAACTATAGGATAATATAGGGAATGCCTTTCAGCCCATGAAGCATTAAAGTGTAACGAACCCTTTCTCCAGATGAGCAATTCTAGGAGTTCCCCCATTTTACGCGAGTAAAATTAGCTTATAAAAACCTCGTAACCCTAACTAAAATGCGCCCTAACACATTGAATAACCCCTTTTAATACACTACCTTAAATATTAGTGGTTCTATAAGGGAGTAATAAATGAAAGGGATTATCTTTGCAGAGTTTCTAGAGCTAGTAGAGAATACTTTCGGGCTTGATGTCTGCCAGAAAATGTTAGACGAGAATAAAAATGACGGGGCCTACACCAGTGTTGGAACTTATGATCATAAAGATTTAATCAAGCTCATTATCAGTTTAAGTAAATTAACTGGAATATCGGTTGAAGAGCTACAACGGATCTATGGTCAATCCGTCTTTAATACCTTATATAACAGCTTGCCAGGCCTCGAGGGTAAGGCTGACTCCACCTTTAGTTTTATTGAAAGTGTCGAAGAGTACATTCATGTTGAAGTGAAAAAGCTCTACCCTAATGCCAACCCACCCAGCTTTGACTTTATCTCTACCAGCAAGACACAACTGATTATGGACTACCAGTCTGCTCGCTGCATGTCACATGTGTGCCTCGGGCTCATTCAAGGCTGCGCTGAGCACTTTGGTGAAAATATCAATATTGAAATGGAGCCTATTACTGCCGATGAGTCTCAAGTTCGGTTTACTATCACTTGCCTAGAATAGCTTGAGTGTGATTTATGCCTAATGATGAGTTCAATAGATTAGCTGAAAAAGTTAACTTACTTTCTCGGAAAATTGAGCGAGAAAAGGCCGCTAAAAAAGCGGCCGAAAAACTGCTCGAAGAAAAAAGTCGTGAGCTTTATACGGCTAAACAGCTTGTTGAAGACTCTTTAATGAATATAAAAGAGAAGTCTGAGCAGGATATCGCCCTGTTTCACTTTAAGAGCTATCTAGAGTCTATCCTGCTTGATTTCAACCAGCTGTTTTTACAAAAGCCGATTTCAGATCTATTACTACAAAGACTACTCGATGACCTCATTGGCATAGATGAAATTAAAGCCTGTAAAATCAGCTTTAATGCACTCACATCCGAAAAAAAATCCAAGACCTTTTACGCTGGTAACAGACTGTTATTCCAATCTCAAGTCAAAGCCGACTCTGCACTCTGCTGGAGTGAAGACCACCAACAGCTCAACATTATTATCAATGCCGAAGCTAACATTTTAGGGGGATTAACCTTAGTCATAGACGCCCCTCGCTCATGGCAACATACAATTGAAAAACAGCTGCTACTGTTCTGTGAAATGATAAGCGCCGCGCATAAACGCCAACAGCTACTCGCGAAAACCATAGAGGAGAAGCAACGCGCCGAGAGCTCTGAACGTTCCACCAGAGACTTCGTTGCCATGATTAACCATGAACTTAGAACACCGTTAAACGGACTGTTAGGCTCAGCAGAGTTAATGAGCGACACTCACTTAACACCGCATCAGCGGCAACTGTTAAACACCATGCACCAATCCGGTGAGCTGTTACGCGTGATCATCAATGACCTGCTGGATTTGAGTAAGATGAATGCGGGAATGCTACAAATAGTGGAAATAGACTTCTCTCCTAAACAAGTTTGTACCATGATTTACGATATTTTTAAGCAAAGAGCCGCAGAGTTTGGGCTTAGCTTTGCGTTTAACTATCACACGGAGCTACCTGAGAAGTTGCTCGGCGATCCCGATAGAATTAAGCAGTTATTTGTCAACCTTATCGGCAACTCCATTAAATTTACTCAGTCAGGGAAAATCACCGTAGATATAAAGTGGCAAAATGGCCAATTCTGCTTTTCGGTAACAGATACGGGGTGTGGGATCCCTGCCGAAAAAATTGATACCTTGTTTGACCCTTTTACTCAAGTAAATAACTCGAGCAATCGCGCTTACGAGGGAACCGGCCTTGGGCTAGCAATCTGTAAACACTTAGTCGATGAGATGCAAGGTGAGCTGACGCTAAGCTCTGAACTTGGCAAAGGGACACAATTTAACATTCGACTGCCATTAAAGCTTGCAGCCACCAGCCAAAAGCCAAACCATACTACCGAAGTCGATATTGCAATCGATGCAATGACAGTGCTCGTTGTGGAAGACAGCCCTGTCAACCAAGTCTTAATAGAGATGATCTTAGCAAAATTTAATATCAAGCCAGCCATTGTGAATAACGGTCTAGAAGCGATAAAGTATCTTGACTCTCATGAGGTTGATGTTGTTTTTATGGACTGTCGCATGCCTGTAGTCGATGGATTTGAAGCCACTAAACGATTGCGAAACAGCGGCTACAACAAACCTATTATCGCCTTAACGGCAAGCACGACCTCCATAGAAACTGAGCAGTGTTATCTATGCGGCATGAATGGCATTATTAATAAGCCATACCAGAAACAAGAGATTAAAAATGTCCTGATAGAATGGTGGGCAAAGCTCAAATAAAGTCACTAATGCTGTACAGAGTTAACCCAATAAGTCGAACAAACTCAACTCATCATTGCCCGCAATCCCTGCCATCTGCGCCAATAGCAGTTCGCCGCAAGCAAGCGCATCAACGGCAGCATTATGGGCTGCGTATACAGGTAAGCCATAACGACGACGACAGGCGTCAAGCCTTAAGGTACCCTCCTTAATCACATCGTGCTGCCTGAGTAAGCGCTTTTTCTCTACCGCCATGGTATCGATTGCCACAAACTGTATTGTCTGGCCGTAACAACGTTGAATTTCAGCCTTTAAAAAACAAAGATCTAACGGCGCATGATGAGCCACGAGCACATGTCCCTTAGTCTGCTCTAAAAACCACGCCATGGCCTGCTTGGCGCTCACCGCTTTTGCTAATTGATTATCAAGGATCCCATGGATAATGGCGCTGTCGCCTACGCTACCATCGATACTCACGAGCAGGTGCTGAGACTTCGCAACTTGCAGTAAACCGTTATGAATTGGAATGAGGCCGATACTCAAAATCTGATCGAATTGAGGATCTAAGCCTGTCATCTCAAGATCCACTGCCATCAAGGGCAACTGCGACAACGGCTTAGAGATTTGCGGGACTAACGCTCGATTATAATCACTAATAACCACATCTTTGCAAAGTAAGGCATTAAGCTGCAATCGTGTCTTTAAATACAAATTTCTCAAATGAGCTCTCTCAATTTTACAGCCTCAACCGACTCCATTTAGCACAGTCAACGAGCTTAATAACTGCGCATCATCTTAAGTTTTAGCCCAACCTGGCCGTCGTGAACCACTTTGAAGGCATCCCGCAATTGGTGACGAACTAAAGAGGAAAGGTTTTGAGGCATAAGATAGTTGGTCACTGGCAGAGACTGAGTATACTGGTAGCCTTGATTTGAAAGGCGCATATGAGCAATAAACTCATGGGCATCGGCAAGGTTGAGCGCATCTTTGCGGTTGATGATGCTTTGGTCCATCAACGCACGTATACGCTTGGCAGTATTGACCTCTTTAATTCCTGCAGATAAGGCATACACCCGTGCGATATCGTTAATCAAGGCGTTGCCTTTATGTTTCAAGTCGATCCCTTTAACTTCGCTGCCGTCACGCTCAAGCACAAACTTTCTAAAAAAACCTAGTGGTGGCGCGCTTGTCAATGAGTTGCCGGTTAAGCCTGCTAGGAAGATATCATTGTCTTTGGTGTTACTCAGTACGGCATCTTGCAGCCCATCAAACAGAGTTTGCGGACCATAAACGCTGCGCATATCAAAGAAAATACTGGCATGCATCAACGCCTTTGGCTCTGGCGTATTAACCCACTTATCGAAAACCTGCTTCCATTTATCCAGAGACATACGCCACTTTGGGTTTTGCGCCATAATGTCGCCAGGACAGTAGATATAGCCGCAGTCATCTAAGCCTTTACACACAGCATGCGACAAGGCTTCAAAGTAACCTTGAGCCGCCTCATCAGGCTCATGGGCGAGTAGCAAGCCGTTATCTTGATCTGAGCAGGCGGCTTGATCTTGCCGACCTTGGGAGCCAAAAGCCAACCAACAAAAAGCCATAGGGGCCTCACCGAGGATCTGCTGATTAAGTACGATTAGACGCCTCGTCAACGCATCGGTTACCGATGTTAACACTCGACCAATCTCTTCGGCTCTGGCATCGGCGCTGATCAAGTTTTGCAGCAGTAGCGGGATCTGCTTACTCACTTGAATTAGGCTTTGCAGATCTTGCTGCCGCTCTATCTCGCCAATAAGCAGTAAAGGTTGAGAGCTCTGGCCCCGCAGTATATCTGTGCTGGTCACCACACCAGTTGTTACGCCATTATCAACCACTGGCAGATGATGAATATTGTGCTCGCTCATTAGCAACATGGCTTCGAACACCAAAGAGTTAGACTCTATCGACACTGGCGTAGTCGTCATAGCCTGATGCACGGGCAAACTTCCATCGAGATTTTCGGCGAGTACACGATTACGCAAATCTTTATCGGTTAAAATGCCAACAAGCTTATTATTGTCAATGACTAAGACTGACGAGACTCTGGATGAGCGCATCAATCGGCTCGCCTCTGCCACACTCGCTTTCATATCTATCGTCAATGGCGAATGGGACATAAGGGTGCTGACTCTGCTCGTCGTTGTGAGTTCCTTTGCCTTAAACCGCCCCTGATGCCGCAACCGCTTAGCAAAAGCTCGGTTAAAGAAACGATCGAACTCGCGACTCTCTTGGCGCAAGAAGTCAAACATATCTGGAGGCAGGTGATAAACCAGCCCATCTTCTAAAATGGCTACGCGGTTACTGGCATCCTCACCAGATAAAAGCGAAGGAAAACCGAAGTAATCACCCTCGCCTAACCTATCGAGTAGTTCACCATTTTTATCACGCACCTCAAATGCACCGCTACGAACGATATAAAGCTGGGGGTTAGCTGGGTCGAGCGGGACAAAACCTGAAGCCTTGCTGTAATAGCCTATAGTTAATGCATGACAACAGCGAGATAATGCATCCCCCTCTAAAGACCCAAACGGCACTCTTTCCTGCAGAAACTGCAAGATGGGCTGTAGTTCACTGGCATCCATTTAGCCACCCCATAATCAAACAATAATAGAGCACTATAGCGTGGTTTTACCGCCTCACTCTATTCGACTAAAGGTCAATACGTTAGCTTTGTCGCGACTCCTCCTGCCAAAAAAAAGAGCGCCTAAGCGCTCTTATTTGTTTCAGTCGTCACTCACTAGTGATCTTGTGCTCCACCCGCCCCTTTAGGGAAACGAATAGATTCAACCATATCGACAACATCTTGTGGCACAGCCGCTGTGACTTTACTTACCGCAAAAGCAACACCAAAGTTAACAACCATTCCCATAAGGCCAATACCCTCAGGTGAAATACCGAATAACCAGTTGTCAGCGGTGTTAGCGCTTGGGTTTACAAACTTAAAGTAAACAATATAAGCGGCACTAAATAGCAGACCAGTCACCATACCCGCAATTGCACCTTCTTTGTTTACCGTCTTAGAGAAGATCCCCATAATAATTGCCGGGAATAGCGACGATGCCGCGAGACCGAATGCAATTGCAACTACCGCAGCAACAAAGCCTGGAGGGTTAATACCGAAGTAGCCCGCCATAACAATACCCGCCGCTGCAGCAATACGTGCATACATAAGCTCCTTCTTATCGGAGATATCTGGCATAAAGTTTTTCTTCAATAAATCATGAGACACTGAGGTTGAAATCACCAACAGCAGGCCTGCTGACGTTGATAGCGCCGCCGCTAAACCACCAGCAGCAACCAATGCAATCACCCATGCAGGAAGGTTGGCAATCTCAGGAGTCGCAAGCACCATGATATCGCGGTCAATTTTCATTTCATTTTCAGCGCCTTTGGCATAGTAAATCTTGCCGTCGTCGTTCTTATCATCCCATGAAATTAGACCGGTCTTCTCCCAGTTTTTAATCCACTCAGGTGCCGTTTCATAAGCTACACCTGTAGACTCTGGACCGTTAATGGTCTCAATCATGTTTACACGAGAGAACGCTGATAGTGCTGGAATAGTGGTGTACATGATGGCAATAAATACCAATGCCCAACCAGCAGATACACGTGCATCTTTCACCTTAGGAACAGTGAAGAAGCGTACAATAACATGTGGTAAACCCGCAGTACCAAACATCAAGGCACCTGTAATAAAGAACACATCAATCATGCTCTTAGAACCTTCGGTGTACTGGGCAAATCCAAGTTCGTTCGATAAGCCGTCGAGTTTATCTAGCAGGTATTCCCCCGTGCCATTACCCGCGGCGTCGACTAATTCGGCACCAAAGCCAATTTGTGGAATGATATGACCCGTCATCATCACTGAGATAAAGATAGCTGGCACCATGAATGCAAAAATAAGCACACAGTACTGTGCAACTTGAGTGTAGGTAATACCTTTCATGCCACCAAGCACGGCATAGAAGAAAACCACTGCCATACCAATATAAACGCCAGTATCAACTTCCACCTCAAGGAATCGTGAGAACACTACGCCCACACCACGCATCTGCCCAGCGATATAGGTGAAACAGATAAAGATGGCACATACAACGGCTACGGTGCGAGCAGCCTGTGAGTAGTAACGATCACCAATAAAGTCAGGCACGGTAAACTTACCAAACTTACGTAGGTATGGCGCCATACACAGTGCTAACAGTACATAACCGCCCGTCCAACCCATTAGGTATACTGAGCCGTCATAACCGACGAAAGAAACGATACCTGCCAACGAAATAAATGAAGCCGCTGACATCCAATCTGCGGCAGTTGCCATGCCATTCATCACAGGAGGCACACCGCCACCCGCAACATAAAATTCTTTAGTAGACCCAGCTCTAGACCAGATCGCGATTCCGATATATAGGGCAAAAGTAAACCCAACAATCAGATAGGTTAATGTTTGTACATCCATCTCATGATTCCTTATATAATGGCTTGGGCTTAATCTTCGTGAACATCGTATTTCTTATCTAATGCGTTCGCCTTAGCGACATAGACAAAAATAAGCGCCACAAACACATACATAGAACCCTGTTGTGCAAACCAGAATCCCAACTTGAAGCCCATGAAATGGATCTCATTGAGCACATCTACTAATAAAATGCCGCAGCCAAATGACACCGCAGCCCATATGGCTAGTAAGCCAAGTACTAGACGCAAATTCTCGCGCCAATATCCCTCTGCCTTCTCGTTGCTTTCAAAACTCATAGTGACTCCCATGTGCTGATTTTTATATTAAGTCATGAGTTAATCTAACAAGCACAGACGGAACAACAATCAAGACCTTAGTCTAACGCCAACGGAAACTTTCAAGCTAGCAACGCAAAAATCAATAATTAACAGATAGTTACAAATTGACGCCAACGTAAACCTTGAGCGTTTTTCAAACAAAGCCTTAGACCAAGGTCGTAATAGAGAAGGCGAGAAATTTGTGTAGCGCGTCGCGAAGTTTGAGATCTGAATTCGGTTGGTTTGAGATTTATGACACTAATACTTGATATTTTTAAGTCAATTAATTTGAGAAAAACTATTCGATGAAATTGAGATAAAGCGTCCTTGATTAAGGCTTTCAGGTAGTTTCTAGTCTATGAAGTTGTTAGGTTGACTAATATCTGGACAGAAGTGCCTTAAAGATGAGGAAATCTATAACAATCAAAAAAATTACACTTAGACCACATATTATAATGACAGATACAGAACCTGAATCAGCAAATATAAAACTCTCAAGAGCAACAACCCAAAACAAGGACGCAACAAGAAAACCAACAAAATTAACAGCTTAGCAACAATGAAAAGATGAGTAGTTACATATTGAAATCTTCTTATTAGTGTGAGAGGGTCGATTTTGCCATGTAATAATGGTGACATAAAACAACTCTATTTAGGAAAGGAAATCCAAATGAAGTTACTATCCACATTATTTTTTACTACTTTTATATTTTCATCTTCTGCATTGGCAATCGATAACTATCATATCGAATGCAAAACCTGTGTAACTAAGGAGCAATTTGTCCAATTTGCTAAAGAAAATGCGATATATAGGGAAACCATATACGTCAATGTAATGAACTTTGAAAACTATGAAATCAAAAAATACCGCGTTTACAAAAACAGAGAAACAGTATGCGACCCTAATGGCAGAGAACCTGATGGCGAAGGTGGTTTTATTCAAGACTGTTGGTTTGAAAATACTTTAACGGCTAACGAAGTAAGCTTAACTAACTCTGAGCTAAACTTATTTACAGATTTAGCAGAAGGCGTTAATGATCTTGAGAAACAGCTTTCACAGAGAACTGTTGAAATCACTGAAGACATACTACCTAGTGCATTCGACATTGTCGCTACACCAAATAATGGAAAAATAGTTATAAGCCACTACGATTCTTTGTCGTACTTTGACAACTCAGTTGCTAGTAAATTCTTAATTGCTTTTGAGGCAATAATTAAAACCGTATCTGTAGGCATATCTTTTAATGCACCAGCCGTAAAGTTTACTTTTTCAGATGACAGTGAGGCTTATGCTGTTTTTGATTTTCTAGATTCTGACGGCGTTGCCCATATGAAATTCGTAAAAGTCATAAGTGAAAATGGGATAGAGGTAGACTTAACAAAAGACAACCCATTTAAGAAAAGTTATGACGTTTCAGGAATGTCACTCACTTCATGGCAATCGCTTTTAACAGCATTTAATGCATATGGTTTAGTAGTTAGGGGAGCTTCAACAAAAATCGTACCTCGTGGAACTATAACGGTAACAGATTGTTCTACCAGCACCGAAACACTTTGCCGCAATCCTCTTTAAGTTTAAATTAAAATAAAAGGTAATTATTATGACATTAAGTCCTACATTGTTTTTTATAGCCGTATTGCCATTTATGATTATAATCGGAGCATTGAGTTACTATCTCGGCAAAAGAAAAACAAACACGCCAATAATAACCACAACCTTGGGAACAATAAGTGGAGTATGCCCACCTTTAGGCCTTATATATCTCATGCTTTTAACCCTTAAAAATGATATTGAAAAATGAATATAAATACTACACCAAGGGTTTCACTTAAATTTAAATGAATAAAAAGTTTACATAAAGCACTGAGCATGGGAATGTTTGGTGCTTTTCATCTAGAAAAATGAAATTCTTTATATCAACACTCT